>NZ_MQMG01000004.1 GCF_001908025.1 Geobacillus proteiniphilus | reverse complement strand
AGGGGATGAATGGATGGAAACGACATGGGCAGCCGGCAAGATGGCGCCGTTTCGCCAAGGGGTGCAAGCAGGAGTAGCGATCGCCATCGGCTATATGCCGATCGCGCTGGCGTTTGGGCTGCTCGCCAAAACAACCGGACTGACGTTCGCCGAGACCGTGCTCATGAGCATTGTCGTCTTCGCCGGCGCCTCGCAATATATCGCGTTAAGTCTGCTTACCGCTGGCACCGGGGTGTTTGAAATCGTGTTGACGACATTCATATTAAACATTCGCCATTTTTTAATGTCGGCGTCCCTTAATGAAAAGGCTGAGCCGGATGCACTTTGGAAAAAAGCGCTGTACGCCTTTGGCATTACCGATGAAACGTTTTCGGTGGCGGCGATGAAAGAAGGAACGATCAACGCCTCGTATATGTTTGGGCTCATTGCCATGGCGTATGGCAGTTGGGTCGTCAACTCGGGCATCGGTTATGCCGCTGGGTCCGGTTTGCCGGAAAGTTTGCAAGAAAGCATGTCGATTGCCTTGTATGCCATGTTTATCGGCCTGCTTGTTCCAGCGTTGAAAAAGCAGCGGAAAATCGTCTGGCTGGCGGGGCTGTCGGCTTTATTCAACTCGATCGGCACGTTTGCTCTTCACTTGTCTAAAGGCTGGTCGATCGTTTTGGCTACATTGTTGTCGGCCATCATCGTTCAATGGCTGACGAAGGAAGGGGGAAACGGCGGTGAATAGCACGATCGTATGGATGATCATCGGCATGGGGGTCGTTACTTATTTGCCGCGCCTGTTGCCGTTTGTGTTGCTCGGCGGCGTCGAGCTGCCGTCGTTTTGGCAAGGAGTGCTGAAAAACGTGCCGTATGCGGTGCTTGGGGCGCTCATTATTCCTGACGTTTTTTTCGTCCAAGATGATCTTTGGTTCGGTGTCATCGGTTTTGCAGCGGCCGTCATCACAGCTTGGCTTGGGGCCAACGTCATGATCGTCGTGCTTGCGGCGGTTGCGGCGCTCAGCCTGTATTCGTTATTTGTTTAAAAAGGGAAGCGGACATCGCTTCCTCTTTTCCTTTTGCGACAGGTATGCAAACTCGCTGTTTGGTTATGACAATTCCTCCATAATCGCCTCATATACCTCATCGACATGAAATCGAGATGTCCCCATGCCGATTTGTTTGACGACACGCCCGTTGCGGCCAAGCAAGTAGGCGAGCGTCGTGTGTACGATCATGCCGTTGCCCGGGTCGCGGTATTGAAAGTGGAAGGCGTCCGCTACTTTTTTCGTGTCTGCTTCACTGCCGCGCAAAAACACCCAACCTTGTCCGTCGCTCATGACTCCAAACGCATTGGCATATGTCTGCAGCTTTTCATTCGTATCGCGCGCCGGGTCGATCGTGATCGTGATGAATTCCACCTTGCTCCCAAATACCCCGGCTTTTTTTAGGCGATCGCGCAGTTTTGCCATTTGCGCTGTCGTATTCGGACAAACATCCGGACAGTTTGTATAAATAAACTCGACAAGCCGCACTTTCGGCGGAAGGTCGCCAAACTCATATGATTTTCCCCATGCTGTTTCCATCGTCACGTCATTTGGAAGCCGCATCGTCGATGGCTGGTAGACAGCAAAGTACAGGATGCCGACGCTGATGCCGATGATGACAAGAGAGGTAGCTAACGTATACCATTTTTTCACCATTCATCACTCCTCAATATGATCATATCAAAAAGATTAGCGAAAAAATCGCGATGTTTATGAACAATATGCGACTATTTTCCTAATTAAAAAAAGTTTCAAAAAAAAGGCTTGCACTTTCGTTTTTCTGTTATATAATAAAATCGTAAATAATAATAATGTAATATAACAATAGAGAGATGGGGGAAGGAAAAATGGCGTCATTTGCTGAACGTGTCCGGCAATTAGAAGAAAGTTGGAAAAATGAGGAGCGCTGGAAAGGGATCGTCCGTCCGTACAGCGCTGAGGATGTCATTAAACTGCGCGGCTCGCTTGACATCGAGTATACGCTCGCTCGACGCGGGGCGGAAAAATTATGGAAGCTGCTTCATACAGAGGATTACGTCGCGGCCCTTGGCGCGCTGACCGGAAATCAGGCGGTGCAGCAAGTGAAAGCAGGCTTGAAGGCGATTTATTTAAGCGGCTGGCAAGTGGCGGCCGACGCCAACCTCGCCGGACAGATGTATCCGGACCAAAGCCTGTATCCGTCCAACAGCGTTCCGCATGTCGTCAAGCGAATCAATCAAGCGTTGCAGCGCGCGGATCAAATTCAATACTTAGAAGGCAGCGGGGACGTGGACTACTTTGTGCCGATCGTCGCTGACGCTGAGGCGGGGTTCGGCGGCCAACTGAACGTCTTTGAGCTCATGAAGGCAATGATTGAAGCCGGAGCGGCTGGCGTCCATTTTGAAGACCAGCTGTCATCGGAGAAAAAATGCGGCCATTTAGGCGGCAAAGTGCTTTTGCCGACGCAAACGGCGATTCGCAACTTGATTGCGGCGCGGTTGGCCGCCGATGTCATGGGGGTTCCGACGGTGCTCATCGCACGCACCGACGCGAACGCTGCTGACTTGATCACAAGCGACATCGACCCGCGTGATCAAGAGTTTATCACTGGAGAACGGACACCGGAAGGCTTCTATCGCACAAGAGCCGGTTTGGATCAAGCGATCGCCCGCGGACTTGCCTATGCGCCGTATGCCGACCTCATTTGGTGCGAGACGAGCGAGCCGAATTTGGATGAGGCGCGCCGGTTTGCCGAAGCGATTCATGAAAAATTCCCAGGCAAGTTGCTGGCGTACAACTGCTCGCCGTCGTTCAACTGGAAGAAAAAATTGGACGACGAAACGATCGCCAAATTCCAGCAAGAGCTCGGTAAAATGGGATACAAGTTCCAATTTGTCACTTTGGCTGGCTTCCATGCGCTCAATTACAGCATGTTCGAACTGGCGCGCGGCTACAAAGAACGCGGCATGGCGGCGTACGCCGAGCTGCAGCAAGCGGAATTTGCCGCCGAGAAGTACGGCTACACGGCGACGCGCCATCAGCGCGAAGTCGGCACGGGCTATTTCGACGAAGTCGCCCAAGTGATCTCCGGCGGCCAATCGTCAACCGTCGCTTTGAAAGGATCAACCGAAGAAGAACAGTTTACGACAGCGTAATGCAGACCGATCGCAAACGAAGACGAAAGCCCGGCTTGACCGGGCTTTTTTCGTGTATAAAAGGAAAAAGATGGAGCATCCTATAGGCGTAGGGAGGCGATGGGATGGAAAAAAACAAAAGCAACCTGCCGGAGCTGATGCCTGCCGAGTTTCGCGTCAGTACGGATCTTCATGTTGAGCAATGGTCGATGAATGAAGAGACGTATGCCGGCGACTCGGTCGGCGAACATACCGCGTTGGAACAGGCGAATGAATATTTGGCGGCCAAAGAAATCAGCCAAACGTTCGAAAATTCCTAGCAGCACCCATGACGATTGTCATGGGTTTTTCATTAGATTTTTTTCAAAATATAGAAAAATATAACTGTTGATGGTATGATAGGAGTAGTGAGCGAGTTGATTAAGGGAGGAGATGAACGGATGAAAGTCAATGAATTCATTGTGTTGGAACAATTCATCGTAAGCCGTTATACGATGGCGATTCTCCCATACTTTTTAAACAGCGATGTATACGCGAAAGTCATTGAAGAGGACGGCGAATATATCATCAAACAAACGCCGATCGATATTATTAAACATAGTTGTGATTATTATGGAAGCAGCTTTCAAGGAAGGAAAGAAGGAACGAAAGCCGTCATCGGCATCACTCATAAAGCGCCGATCGCCATTGAACCGGCCAATGAAATTTACGTATTTCCAACCGCCTCTCCGCGTGACTCCCGCTGCGTTTGGCTCTCGCACATGCACGTCTATCGGTATGAGCCTGCCAAATATGAGCGGACCGTTGTTTATTTCCGCAACGGAAAAAGTGTACTCCTCGACGTTTCCTACAAATCGTTTATCAATCAATTATACAAAACGGCTCAACTCCGGACGAAACTGTCCGAACGGATGGAAGCGAGGGAGCGCAAACTCCAATACATATTTCGCATGCAGCAAGAAAAACAGAGTTAGCTGAACAAATTGATAAAAATGGTTTTTCCTAAAGATGAGTTCAAATTAGGCGCCTGGACGTGTAAAATAAAGATATAAACGGCATTTGAATGGGGAATAGACATGGATATGGAAACAATCAAACAATGGTTCACGCTCGACAGCATCCTTTCCCTGCTCGAACAATACCGCTCTTTCGGCGTGCTTCCCGGCATCGCAGCGACGTTGCTTGAGTCGTTTTTTCCCATTTTGCCCATGTTCGTCTTCGTGATGGCGAACGCAGCGGCGTTTGGACTATGGAAAGGGTTTCTTATCTCTTGGCTAGGCGCTTCACTTGGCTCGCTCATCGTGTTTTGGCTGACGCGGAAAGTGGGGCAGAAGCGTTTTTTTCACTTTGTCCGCCGCCATCCGAAAGTGCGGCAGTTTATGCATTGGATTGAGCGACACGGATTTGGTCCGCTGTTTTTGTTGTATTGCTTTCCGTTCACCCCATCGGCGCTTGTCAATATTGTTGCCGGACTGTCGCGCATCAGCCGCCAGCAGTTTGTATTGGCGGTGCTGCTAGGAAAGATGATCATGGTGTTTACCATCAGTTTTATCGGCTATGACTTGAAGGCGCTCATCCATCAGCCGCTGCGCACGGCGATGATCGCCGCAGTCGTTCTGTTGCTTTGGTACGCCGGAAAACGGGTGGAAGCGCGATTTTCGTTGACGGAAGAACAAGGCGGCGAGGAGGGCGGGGAGTGACCAAGCAAAAAGAAAAACGAGGCCGCCGATGGCCATGGTTTGTTGCCGTTTGCGTTGTCGCCACGCTTCGGTTGTTCGTGTTCAGCAATTACGTGGTGGAAGGAAAATCGATGATGCCGACGCTAGAGAGCGGCAATTTGTTGATCGTCAATAAGCTTTCCTACGACATCGGGCCTATTCGCCGGTTCGACATTATCGTTTTTCACGCCAACAAAAAGGAAGATTACGTGAAGCGGGTTATCGGCCTGCCTGGCGATCAGATCGCGTACAAAAACGACATCTTGTATGTCAACGGAAAAAAAGTTGACGAACCGTATTTGCGCCCGTATAAACAAAAGCTGCTTGACGGCAGGCTGACCGGGGATTTTACGCTTGAGGAGGCGACCGGGAAAACACGGGTGCCTCCCGGCTGCATTTTCGTTCTTGGCGACAACCGGCTTAGCAGCTGGGACAGCCGCCATTTTGGGTTTGTGAAAATCAACCAAATTGTCGGCAAGGTGGACTTTCGCTACTGGCCGTTTAAACAGTTCGCCTTTCAGTTTTAACCTTAATCCTGAAAGAAGTCACTCGCTTTTAAACGAAGTGAAGATTCACAGACCAATAAATGGGTTTGGAAGCGAGGTTGTTCAGTCGTCCGACAGTCGCTGACATGTCGGCTGGCTCCACAAAAAAGAAACAAACGTTAACGTTTCAGATTGCCTCCATATAGCCCGCAGCCGGAAGGGCGTTTTTTTCTTCCCAAAAGCGAACATACGTGCTAAAATAAAACAAATAAAGGAAACGAATGGTGGTGGATACAATGTCGCTGCGGTTTTTGCTCGGGCGGTCAGGAAGTGGGAAAACGGCTGTCTGCCTCGAAGAAATTCGCCGCCAGTTGCAAGAGGATCCAAAAGGAAGGGCGATCGTCTATCTCGTTCCGGAGCAAATGACGTTTCAATGCGAATACGCGTTGATACATACCGAGGGAGTGGGCGGGATGATTCGCGCCCAAGTGTTCAGCTTCACCCGTCTCGCTTGGCGCGTGCTGCAGGAAACAGGCGGCATGACCCGGTATCACATTCATGATGTTGGCGTGCAGATGATGATCCGCAAAATTATTGAGCAACGCAAACAAGAACTGAAACTGTTTGGCCGCGCGGCGGACAAACAAGGTTTTATTGAGCAGCTGAACGAAATGATCACCGAATGCAAACGGTATTGCCTGACGCCGGGCGAACTCCGCCGACATGCCGAGGCGCTCGAGGATGGGCCAAGCCAGCCGGGCCGCCGCTTGCTCGCTGACAAGTTGAGCGATGTCGCGCTTGTGTATGAGGAACTTGAGCGGAGTCTTATCGGCCACTATCTTGATTCGGAAGATTATTTGCGCTTGCTCGCTGAGCATATTCCGCGCTCAAGTTATTTGCGGGATGCCGATATTTACATCGACGGCTTTCATCATTTCGCGCCGCAAGAATATATGATCATCGAACAGCTTCTTCGCCATTGCCGGCGCGTCACCGTTTGTTTGACGATCGACCGCCCGTATGACGACGGAATGCCGGACGAACTTCATCTCTTTTATTTGCCGGCGCAAACATACCGTCAGTTGCGCGAGTTGGCGCTAAGCAATGAGATTGCGATCGAAGAGCCGATCGTGCTTTCGGCCAACCGCCGCCATGAAGACAGGGCGCTCGTTCATCTTGAGGCGCAATTTCACCGCCGCCCGTTGCTTCCATATGGTGCAAAGACCGATGCCATCCATCTTTATGAGGCGTCCAATCGCCGAGCGGAAATCGAAGCGGTCGCACGCGAAATCATCCGCCTTGTCCGCGATGAAGGGGCGCGCTATCGCGACATTGCGCTGATCATCCGCCAGACGGAGGCGTACCGCGATCTGGTGAAAACGGTGTTTTTTGATTTTGGGATCCCGTATTTTATGGATGAAAAAGAACCGATGCACCACCACCCGCTCATTGAACTCGTGCGCGCTGCCTTAGAGACGGTCGTGACGCGTTGGCGATATGAAGCGGTGTTTCGGGCGGTGAAAACGGATTTGCTTTTTCCTGCGGATGGCGATCTGCACATGTGGCGCGAGGCGGCCGACAAGCTCGAAAACTATGTGCTTGCTTACGGAATCAAAGGGGATAAGTGGACAAACAATGAGCGCTGGACGTATCGGCGCTATCAGGCGCTTGACGGTTTGAACGTACCACAGACGGACGAAGAGCGGCAGTTTGAGGACAAGCTCAATGAATGGCGTGAGGCGTTGGCCGCTCCGCTTCGCCGGTTGGAGCGCCGTCTGCGCCGGGCGGAGGACGGACGCGGGTTTTGTATGGCATTATATCTGTTTTTGGAAGAATTGCAGATTCCAAAAAAACTAGAGAAAATGAGCGCGCAAGCGGAAGCGGACGGCCGCCTCGTTGAGGCGCGCCAGCATGAACAGGCGTGGAACGCCGTCGTCGATTTGCTTGATCAATATGTAGAAATGCTCGGAACAGAATCGCTGCCGCTCGTTGAGTTTGTCAAGATTATCGAGGCTGGGCTCGATCGGTTGGAGTTCTCCCTTGTACCGCCGGCGATGGACCAGGTGATCGTCGCTCAGCTTGACCGCTCGCGTTTAGTTGGGGTGCAATATGCGTTTGTGATCGGCGCCAACGATGGCGTTATTCCAGCGAAAGTGAAGGAAGACGGGCTGATGGCCGAAATGGAGCGCGAGCAGCTGCGCGAACTTGGGGCAGCGCTCGCTCCGGGGGGGCGGGAGCAGCTGTTTTATGATCCGTTTTTTGTTTACTTGGCGCTCGTTTGTCCAAGCCGGCGGCTGTACGTCACGTATCCGCTTGCTGATGGCGAAGGGAAGGCGCTGATGCCGTCGCCGCTCATCAAGCAGCTGGCTGAACTGTTTCCGCATGCGCCGGTGCATCTGTGCGGCAACGACCCGTTCGACGCCCCGGCAGAAAAAGCGGAGGCGTTCGTGACCGCGCCGCGGGCGACGCAAACGTATTTGATCAGCCAGCTCCGAGCGTGGAAGCGCAACTACGGCATCGCTCCGCTTTGGTGGGATGTGTATAACACGTTTATCGGCCATCCGGACTGGAAGGAGCAGGTGCGTCATGCCATCTCCGCGCTCTTTTATACAAACGGAGCGGCGCCGCTCAAAAAACAGTGGAGCCGGCGGCTGTACGGCAAAAAAATTCAGGCGAGCGTCTCACGCATGGAGCAGTTTCAAAAATGCCCGTACGCCCATTTCGCTTCGCATGGGCTGCGGCTAAAAGAGCGAAACGTCTTCCGACTTGAGGCGCCGGATGTCGGACAGTTGTTTCATGCGGCCATCAAGCAAATCGCCGACCGGCTGCGCGAACAGCATCTTGACTGGCGCGAACTGTCAAGGCCGGACTGTGAACGGCTGTCGGCCGAAGCGGTCGAACGGATCGCCCCGCTCATCCAGCAGCAAGTGCTCTCAAGCTCTCATCGCTATGAATATATGAAACGAAAATTAAAACACGTCGTTGCCCGTACAACCCATGTGTTAAGCGAGCATGCGCGGGCGAGCGGATTCGTTCCGATCGGACTTGAGCTGTCATTCGGCCCCAATGGCGACCTGCCGCCGCTTCGGTTTCGGCTTCCCGACGGAACAGTGATGGAGCTTGTTGGGCGGATCGACCGCGTCGATAAGGCGGAAAGCAGCCAAGGGGTGCTTCTTCGCATTATCGATTACAAATCGAGTGCGAAAACGCTCGATTTGACGGAAGTGTATTACGGCCTGGCGCTGCAAATGTTCACCTACTTGGACATCGTGCTGACGTATGCCGAACAGCTCGTCGGACAGCCGGCCTTGCCAGCCGGGGTGCTTTATTTTCACATCCACAATCCGATCGTTCAAGCGAAGCAATGGGTGGATGACGAGGTGGAAATGGCGAAAAAGTTGCTTGAGCCGTTTCGGATGCGCGGGCTGTTGCTCGCTGATGTTGAGGCGATCCGACTGATGGACAGCCGAACGGAAGACGGACAATGGTCGCTGATTGTGCCCGCTCAGCTTACGAAAAGCGGGTCGATCCATTCGCGTTCGTCGGTGGCGAGTCCATCCGACTTTGCCGCGCTCCGCCAGCATGTCCGCCGTTTGTTCATCGACATCGGCGGGCAAATCGCCGACGGCGTCGTGTCGATCGCCCCGTACAAGTTGAAAGATAAAACGGCGTGCGAGTTTTGCTCATTTAAACCGGTCTGCCAATTTGATGAGGCGCTCTCCGGCAACGAATACCGGAAGCTTGCCCCGCAAACGAAGGAAGCGGTCATTGAAAAACTAGCGGAAGGGAAGGAAGAATGATGAACGCCACGATTCGCCCGAAGCCGGCTGGGAGCCGATGGACGGATGAACAATGGAAGGCGATCGCCGCGGGCGGCCGAGACATTCTCGTCGCCGCGGCGGCCGGATCCGGGAAAACGGCTGTTCTTGTCGAGCGGATCATTCAAAAAGTGACGGCGGAAGAAGGAGCGGTCGATATCGACCGATTGCTTGTCGTCACATTTACCAATGCGGCAGCCGCGGAGATGAAAGCAAGAATCGGCGAGGCGCTCGAGCGGGAACTGGCCAAGCGTCCGCATTCGCTCCATTTGCGACGTCAACTCAGCCTGCTTCCCCGCGCCGCGATCTCGACGCTCCATTCCTTTTGCTTGGATGTCATTCGCAAATATTACTATTTGCTTGATTTGGATCCGTCGTTTCGCATCGCGGATGAAACGGAAATCGAGCTGTTGAAAGAGGATGTCCTTGAAGAGCTGCTTGAGGAGGAATACGGAAAGCCGGACAACGAGCGGTTTTTCGCTGTCGTGGATGCCTATACGGGCGACCGGAGCGATGCGGAGCTGCAGGAGATGATTGTCGCCCTTTATGAATTTTCCCGCTCCCATCCGGAACCGGATAAATGGTTGGCCGGTTTGGCCACGATGTATGACGTCGATGAGCAGGCGGCTGTAGAGACGCTGCCCCCAGCCCGTTATCTTGCCCAACACGCGGCAATGGAGCTGGCGGCGGCCAAACGGCTGATCCGAAGGGCGCTTGAGCTTGCTGAAGAGCCGGGCGGACCGCGTCCGTACGCGGAGCGGCTGCGCGAAGATCGAGATATGATCACTGATTTGGAAACGCGTCTTTCTGGACCGTGGGCCGAGCTGCATCGCGCGCTAAAGGCGCTGTCGTTTGGGCGGCTGCCGGCCTGCCGCGGCAAGGACTATGACGAGCGGCTGATCGACGAAGCCAAATCGTTGCGTGATCAGGCGAAAAAGAAAGTGGAGGCGCTGCGCGACAATGTGTTTTCGCTCGATCCATCCGTTTGGCTCCGCCATATGCGGGAAATGAAGCCGATCGTTGAAACGATCGCTAACCTTGTCCGCCGTTTTGCCGTCATGTTCCAAGCGGCGAAACGGGAAAAAGGAATCGTTGATTTTTCTGACTTGGAACATTATTGTTTGCATATTTTGCGGCGGCGCGATCCGGAAACGGGCGAATGGCAGCCTTCCCCCGCCGCCTTGGAATACCAGGCGCAGTTTGATGAAGTGCTTGTTGACGAGTATCAAGATACGAACCTCGTTCAAGAAGCGATTTTGCAGCTGGTGAAAAAAGGGAGCGAACGAACAGGCAATTTGTTTATGGTCGGCGACGTGAAACAGTCGATTTACCGATTCCGCCTTGCCGAGCCGATGCTGTTTCTGGACAAATACAAACGATTCACCGCAGACGGAGAAGAAGGGGGGATGAAAATCGATCTTGCGAGCAACTTCCGCAGCCGCCGCGAAGTGCTTGACGGGACGAATTTTCTGTTTGCGCAACTCATGGGGGAAACCGTCGGCGAAATGGTTTACGACGAAGCGGCGCAGTTGAAATACGGCGCTGATTACCCGGAAGGGGAGGATGCGGCGCCGGAAGTTATGATCATCAACCGGCAGCGTGCGGCGGAAGAGGACGAAGAGGAAGCGGCTGAATGGGAAGCGGCGGAGCTCGAGGCGCGGCTGATGGCGAAAAAAATCAAAGAGATCGTTTCCGCTCCGTTTTATGTATACGATCGTCCGAGCGGGCAGCCGCGGCGCGCCATGTACCGTGACATCGTCATCCTTGTCCGCTCGATGACGCATGCGCCGCAGATGATCGAGCAGCTGCAGGCGCAAGGCATCCCGGCGGCCGCGGATTTGTCATCCGGCTATTTTCAGGCGACGGAAATTTCGATCATGCTCTCACTGTTAAAAGTGATCGACAACCCGTACCAAGACATTCCGCTCGCCGCGGTGCTCCGGTCGCCGCTCTTTCGTTTTGACGAGAATGAGCTCGCCATGATTCGCCTCGCCGATCCAAAAGGCACGTTTTATGAAGCGCTCTGTTCGTTTCGGCAAAAGCCGGCGGAAACGGAAGAGGAGGCCAACGCCCAAAGGAAAGCGGCGGCTTTCTTAGAGCGGCTCGAGAGCTGGCGTACGATGGCGCGCCGCCGCTCATTAGCTGATCTCATTTGGCTGCTGTACCGCGATACGCAATTTTACGATTTTGTCGGCGCACTGCCGGGCGGCAGGCAACGGCAGGCGAACTTGCGCGCTTTGTACGACCGCGCGCGGCAGTACGAGTCGACGTCGTTTCGCGGCTTGTTTCGCTTTCTTCGCTTCATCGAGCGGCTGCAAGAGCGCGGCGACGATTTAGGGGCGGCCCGGCCGCTCGGCGAGCAGGAAGACGTCGTGCGCATCATGACGATTCACAGCAGCAAAGGATTGGAATTTCCGATCGTGTTTCTCGCCGGGCTTGCGCGTTCGTTTCATACGCGCGATTTGCATCACCCGTATTTGCTTGATAAAGAGCTGGGTTTTGCCGCCCGCTTTGTCCACCCGCGGCTGCGCATCAGTTATCCCACGCTGCCGCTGTTGGCCATCCAAACGAAAAAGCGGCTTGAACTGCTCGCTGAGGAGATGCGCATTTTGTATGTCGCGCTCACAAGGGCAAAAGAGAAGCTGTATTTGTTGGCGTCGGTCAACGATGCGGCCAAGGAGATTGAAAAATGGAAAAGCGCTGCTTCGGAACGCGGCTGGCTTCTCCCCGACGATGTGCGGGCTTCGGCCCGCTCCTACTTGGATTGGATCGGCCGGGCGCTCATCCGTCATCGTGATGGGGGGGCGCTTGCGGGAATGAAGGCGCCTGAAGAGGTCGCCTCCCACCCGTCTGTATGGCGTGTCTCCATCGTGCCGGCCGCCGATTTGCGCGGCGCAGAGGCTGCGAGGGAGGAGATGGATGGCGGCGTGCTTCTTGCCCTCGAACAAGGACGACCCGTTCCCGTAGAAGGAGGGTGGCGGAAGGAGGTCAAACGCCGCTTGTTGTGGCGGTATTCGTATGAGAAAGAAACGGCCGTGCGCGCCAAGCAATCGGTGTCAGAACTGAAAGAACATCGCGTGCTCTTTGGCGAGCAAGCGGACGAATGGCGGCCGCGACAAGGGACGGCTCCGGTGTTTTCTCGACCGCGTTTCATGCAGGAGAAAACATTGACGCCGGCCGAAAAAGGGACGGCGCTCCATATCGTCATGCGCCATCTTGATTTGCAGGCGCCGCTTGATGAATCGTCGATCCGCAGTCAGATCGTCCGCCTTGTCGAAAAAGAGCTGCTGTCGGCAGAACAAGCAGAGGTGGTCGATCCAGCGGCCATCGCTGCCTTTTTCACTGCAGATCTTGGCCGCCGCCTTTGCGCCGCCCGCGAAGTGCACCGTGAAGTGCCGTTCAGCTTGGGGCTTAAAGCGGCTGAACTGTACGGCGGCGAAGGGACGGAAAGCGGCCGGCGCGTCCTCGTGCAAGGGGTGATCGACTGCGTGTTTGTCGACGAATGCGGCTATGTGATGATTGACTATAAAACGGATGAAGTCGTCCACCGTTTTGCTGGGCAAAAGGAAGAAGCGGCTCGTTTTCTGCTCGGCCGCTACGGGACGCAAATGCGCTTGTACCGGCGGGCCATCGAGCAAATTTGGCGTGCGCCGGTGGCGGAATGCTATTTGTATTCGTTTGACGGCGGGTTTGTTGTGGCTGTTGAGTGATGCAAGGGGGGAAAGAGAGAATGCGGATTTTGCATACCGCGGACTGGCATTTTGGGAGAACGCTCGAGGGGCGGAGTCGGATGGCCGAGCAAGAGGCATTTGTTGATGAGCTTGTGGAGATTGTCAAGAAAGAACAAATCGACATCATCCTTGTGGCCGGCGACGTATTCGACTCCGTCAATCCGCCGGCGGCTGCGGAACAACTGTTTTATGAAAGCCTCGCCCGCCTGTCCGACAAAGGACGCCGCCCGGTGGCAGTCATCAGCGGCAACCACGACCACCCCGACCGGATCAGCGCTGCCCGGACGTTGATGTGTGCGCACAACATTTTTCTTTTCGGCCGCCCGCAAGCGGCTGTTTGCCGGATTGACGTTCCATCGTGCGGCGAAACGATGATGCTTGCTCCGTTGGCCTATCCGTCCGAATCGCGCCTCGCCGAGCTGTTGTCATCCGACTGTAAGGAGACGACGATGCGCGATCGGTACGATGACCGCATCCGCGCCCTATTAGCGGCGATGGCCGCCTCGTTCACGGCGGAGACCGTCAATATCGCGATGAGCCATCTTTACGTTGCTGGCGGACGTACGTCCGATTCCGAGCGGCCGATTGAAGTCGGCGGCGCTTATACGGTGGCGGCTGAGAGCCTGCCGAAAGCCGCGCAATATGTGGCGCTTGGCCATCTGCACCGGCCGCAGGATGTCAAGCAGGCAAAGACGGCCGCGCGCTATTCCGGCTCGCCGTTGGCGTACAGCTTTTCCGAAGCCGGTCAAGCCAAATCGGTCACGGTCGTTGACGTGCATCCAGGCGGGGCGGCCAAGGTGGCGGAGATACCGCTCGCTGCTGGCAAACCGCTCATCCGTTGGAAGGCGACAGAGGGGCTCGCTCAAGTATACCGCTGGTGTGAGGAAGGAAGAGACCGATCAAGCTGGATCGATTTGGAGATCCATGTGACCGAGTCGTTGACAATGGAAGAAATTGATCGGCTGCGTAAGCTTCATCCCGGATTTGTCCACATTCGCCCGGTGTTTCCCAATCGGGTGGAAGAGATGATGGAAATGAGCCGCGAGCCGCTTTCACTTGAAGAAATGTTTCACCGCTTTTACGAACGTCAGACTGGGGGACAAACGCCGGATGAAGAGCTTGTCCGCCTCTTTTTGGAGCTGGCGGCGGAAGAAGAGAAGGAAGGGGAGGGAGAATGAAGCCGATCTCGCTGACGATCGCCGGGCTTCATAGCTTTCGTGAAAAGCAGACGATTGATTTCACCGCACTGTGTGAGGGCGGTGTGTTCGGCATTTTCGGGCCGACTGGAAGCGGCAAATCAACGATTTTAGACGCCATGACGCTCGCCTTGTTCGGCAGCGTCGAGCGGGCGGCCAACCGCACGCAGGCGATCATCAACCACGCGGAGCAAGAGTTGTTTGTCTCGTTTACGTTTGAGCTGGAAAATGCGGCAGGAGCGAAACGGTATACAGTCGAACGAAGCTTAAAAAAAGTGGACGAATGGCGGACGCGCAGCGCCGTTTGCCGCCTGATCGAGCATCGGTCCGAGCCGGTCGTGCTCGCCGATAAACTATCGGAGGTGGACAAGGCGATCGAGCAATTGCTCGGCTTGACGATGGAGGATTTCACCCGGGCGGTCGTCTTGCCGCAAGGAAAATTTGCCGAGTTTTTATCGCTCAAAGGGTCGGAGCGGCGGCAAATGCTGCAGCGCCTCTTCCATCTTGAGCGGTATGGCGATCAGTTGAATAAAAAGTTGAAAGACCGGCTTGCCGCCGCTGAGCAAGAATGGGAAAAAATCGAAGCGGAAAAAGCGGGGCTCGGCGATGCTTCAAAAGCAGCGCTCGAGCAGGCAGAGGCGGATGTGCGGGAGCTCGCGGGGCTGTTTGCCAAGCGAAAAAAAGAGCTTGAGGAAGTCGAAGCAGATGTGGAACGAACAAAACAACGATGGGCGTGGCAGCAAGAAAAAGAAGCGGTCGAACAAGAGCTCGCCGCGCTGCGCCAACATGAATCCGTCATCCGCGAGCTTGAGGCGAAAAAGGAGCGCGCCGAGCAAGCAGAGCGCATATGGCCGTATTGGGAGCAGTGCGAGCAGGCATGTCGCTTGCGGGCAGAGGCGTTTCGTCGGTATGAAGGACTGGCGCGTCGGTTAGAGGAAGCCCAATTGAGCTATGAAGAAGCGGCGCGGCGTTATGAACGGGCGCGCCAAGAAAAGGCGCAGCGCGAACCGGAATTGCTCGTCCAGATGGAACGGTTGCGGCAGGCGGCGCAGCTTGAGCAGCAAATGGAAGTGCTTGGACAGGAGCTCGCAGCTCTTAGTGAAGAGAGGAAGCGACTCATTGCCCAGGAGAAGGCAGCTGCACGCCGGTTTGAAGAGGCGTCGGTCTGGTATGAGCGCGGCGCGAAGCGGCAGCAGGAGTTGAAAGAAGAACTGAAACAGCATGAAGAGGCGCTGGATGGAAAAGATGAGGCAGAGCGGGCGTACAGGCAGAAGCAGCATATTGAGCAAGCGGCGTCAGCCATCGCTCGCGTCGATGCCCAACTTCAGCAAAAGGAGGCCGTTTGGCGTCGGGCGAAAGAGGAAAAGTTGGAGCGGGAACGCCGATCAGCCGCTGTCGGCTCCCGGCTTCAAGAGCTGTTCCGGCGTGTGGAGCGGACGTATCGTTTCGTCTGCTGGCGGCAGCAGGATGCTGAAAAACAATTGTATACTTTGCAGAAAACCATGGAGGCGGAGCGACAGCGAGCCGAAGAAGCGCGGACGGCGCAACTCGCCTCCGCCTTGGCTGAGCGGCTCCGTCCCGGCGAGCCGTGTCCAGTGTGCGGATCGCGCGAGCATCCGCATCCGGCCGCCGCACCGCACGATGTCCAACTTGAGCGTCTGTCCGAGCTTGAGGCAGAGCGGCAGCGGTATGAACAAGATTGGCAAACGATCATTTCGTTCAAGGCGCAGCTCGAGCAGCTTGCCGAGCTGGCGGTAGGCCATGAAGCGCCGCTTGTGTTTGCCGAAAGCCGCTCGGTGGAGGAGGCCGTCGACCTCACTGTGGAAGTGCGGGCGCTTGCGCAAGATGTCATTGAATTGAAAGAAGCGGTCTACCGGGTGCTTGCCCAATGGAATGAAGCCGAGTCAGCGCGGCGCGAAGCGGAGAAAGCGTGCCAATGGATAGCGGCGGACATCGAAGCGCTGCAAGTTGAAAAGCAGCGGCTGGAGGAAGAGCGGCGGCAACTTGAACAGCAATGGCGGCAGATGTATCCTTTCCTTTCGCTTGAGACGATCGATGCGGTGTATGAACAGCTGTGTGAACGGGAAAACGTGCGGCGCGACGTGCAAAAGCGGCTGGAGGACAGCGTGCTGTTTTTAGAGGAAAAACAGCGGGCGAAAGAGGAAGCGGCCAAAGAGCGGAGCCGGCTTGAGACGGAGCGGGTGCGTCTTGACTCGCTGATTAGCGCCAAACAGCAGCAATGGAACGAATATGAGCGGCAACGGGGCGAGAAGGCGGGGGAAGGTCCTGCGGCCGTGCAGCTTCAGAAGGCGGAGGACGAATGGCGCCAGCTGCAAAACGGCGAGCAACAGGCGTATGAGGCTTGGCAGCGAGCCCAGCGGGAATATCAAATGCTTGAAAGCGAAACAAAAGCAGCCAAGCAGGCGTGGGAAGAAGGCGTCCGCCGCGAAGAAGAGGCGCTCGCTCGCTGGCGCGGCGCGCTTTTGGACACCATGTTTGCCGATGCCGAACAAGTCAAGCAAGCGAAGGCGGAAAAAGCGCAGCGAGATGAATGGGATGAGGCAATCCGCCGCTATTGGCGCCAAATCGAGCAAGCCGAACATCGCCTCGCCCAGCTGGCCGCCGCCATCGGGGGGGCGGCGGTGAGCGCTGAACAATGGGAGACGATGCAGCGTGTATACGCCGAGTTGAAGGAGCAAGTGGAGGCGATGACGCAGCAGCTTGGGGCAGCTCAAGCGAAGGTAGAAGAGTTGAGAAAAAAACATAGCCGCTTTGTTGAACTGGAGGAGAAGCAGGCGGAGCTCAGCCGGCGCATCGAGCGGTATAAACAGCTGCAGGCGCTGCTTCGCGGCAACAGCTTTGTCGAATTTATGGCTGAAGAGCAGCTCGAGCAAGTAACCGCCATGGCTTCGGAACGGCTGCAGCGGCTGACACGGCACCGGTATTCGCTCGAATTGGATTCGCAAGGCGGGTTTCTGATCCGCGATGATGCCAATGGCGGCGTCAGACGGCCGGTATCGACGCTCTCGGGTGGGGAGACATTTTTGACGTCACTGTCGTTGGCGTTGGCGTTATCGGCGCAAATTCAGCTGCGCGGCGAGTATCCGCTCCGCTTTTTCTTCTTGGACGAAGGGTTTGGCACCCTCGACGCTGAGCTGCTTGAGACGGTCATTTCCGCCTTGGAAAAGCTACATACCGAGCAACTAGCGGTCGGCGTCATCAGTCATGTTCAAGAAATTCGCAACCGTCTGCCGCGACGGCTCATCGTCGAACCGGCTGAACCGTCCGGACGTGGCACGCGCGTCTGGCTGGAAATGATTTGACACTCCGCACGCCTAAACTGGCTGGAAATGATTTGACACTCCGCACGCCTAAAGGCGTGGGATTCTTGGGTCGCTCACGTCCTCATCCATTTCTGGTTCGGACAACGCCCAAGTTCAGGGGTGTGTCATCACCCCATCCCATCGGGTTAGGATGTACCCCCATGGGCGGCGCACCTGTGACCAGTGCGCTAGGTTAGACGGCGAAGCCCGAAATCGCTTTGGCGATGTTGATGGCGCCATTCAAGTCGGCGTGGAGAGTGTATCCACACCTTTGGCATCGAAAGCGGATGCCGTTTCGGTTCGCTTTCTCTCGATAACCACATTTACACGTTTGGCTCGTGTAGGTTGGATTCACCCACTCAACGCGAATGCCCGCCATTTCCGCCTTATAGGCAATCATCGTTTGCAGTTGATGAAACGCCCAAGCATGAAGGCTTCGCCCCGCTTCTTTGGCCGATGTTGCCCGCTTGCGAATCCCCGTCAACTCTTCCATTCGAATCACGCCAACACCGTTGGCGAGCGCAAAATTCACGATTTGACGGCTGATTTTGTGATTTTGATCCTTCATCCAGCGGGACTCTTTACGGCCGATTTTGCGAATCATATGGAGCTTCTTGGCTTTTCCTAATCTCCTTCGCAAAGCCGCATATCGTCGGCGTACAAAGGCGCATTGGTTCCCTTTGAAAAACCACGATTTCGTTCCCACGCTGGCCACAGCGATATAGCGAAGCCCAACGTCAACGCCCATCACCTTTGTTTCGTGCCGCGGCTTCACGTCAAAGGTGATCGCGATCGCCAAGTACCATTTCTTTCTCTTTTTGTAGAGCTTGGCTGCCCCTTGTTTAGCGGTTCCATCGAGCAGCCGATTCAGCCATGCTTCTTGATAGGGACGCGTGACGACCGGCACGCCAATTCGCTTCTCCAGTGTGGGGAAGGAAACCGTGTAGAACTCTCCTTTCTTTTCCACCTTCACGTTTTGATTGTTAAAGCAACACCATAATGTTCGAAACTTCTTTGTTTTCTGGTTTTTCTTTTGGGACTTCACTTCTCGAATCGTCTGATTCACGACAGCGGAAGGAAACCGCTGCGACGAAAACTCTTTAAATAGTTTGCTCGTCGCTTGATTCAGCTCGGGATGATTCAACAGCCAATTGGCAAACGCGGTATTCACTTCTGTCATCCGTTCATACATGCCCTGTTTCACTTTCGTTGGGTTGTGCAGCTCCAGCCTTAGTGTGATGGTCGGCATGGATTCACCTCCTTGCGACGATTACATGATACCGCTTTTTTCATCATCATTCAATAATATGAAGAAAACGGCTCGCTTTCATCCCACCCCTCAAGGAGCGGGCTTTCTCGCTCGCTGATCTGTAAATGGATAGCCCGTTGAGCTGAACGGGCTCTTGGGAAATAATGGAGGGAGGCGGTCGCAAAAGGTTGGTTTCCTTTCGATCAAGCACAATGTATGGTTTTTTAGATAGAGGTAAATAAGCAAAGGTGTCCGGATCCTTTTGGGACACCTTCTCTTTTTGGTTTCGGCAGCGTTCGGCTGATAAGGTTGATGTTGGCAAGTGAAAGGTGAGGGGATTCGTTTTCTGCAACGTTCAGTTGTTGGCGGCCACGTTTTGGTCGGATACATCTGGATCAAACGCGTTTGTAAAGCTGATCGCGTTGTTCGTCATCACAAAATCGCCGGTGTTGAACCCGCCGGATCCGGCTTGCGTTTTCGTGGCGACTTTCGGCGCGATGTACAGACAGTCGCCCATTTGGACGACAGCTCCGCTGCTGACGTTGTTGATTTTAATTGGGCCGACAAACGAAGGCATTATAAATCCCTCCCTCTTGTTGGCGCGCTCGACTCAGAGCCGGCCAGCTGGCGGATATGTTTAATTCTTGCCTCTGCCTCCGCTGTCGAGGTCGAGCCGATATGGACGATGGCGGACGAAGAAATGGCGAGCACGCGCACAGACTGAACGGAAATGACCGGGGACTCATGGAGCGTTTGGCGTGCGGCTGCCGGCGGTGGAGAAATCCAGCGCGGGATCGGCTTCGCAAAAACAGGGAATATTTGTTCTCCTTCTGGGCCAAAAAACAGTTCATATTGCCGCTGAACGGCAAAGGAGCGCGTGCGGGCGGAAATTCGCTCTGAGTCGCCGATTTGCAGTACGGAGCCAATGATCAGCGTTTCCGCATGAAATGCCTGCACTACTGACGTTCGTTTCACGGCGTATCCCCTCGGGCCGGCACAAGCGGGACGAACGGGCCGATGATAAGTGATTCAGGCGGTGTGTCAAACGCTGATGACAAGTGAATCGCATCGGCGTCGCCGATTAAAAACAGCGAGGCACTGGCGACGGCCACGAGGCGGATGTCGCCAACATGCAGATGACGATTGATCACTGTATAATTCACGTCTATCCCTCCTTTGAAGGCAAATGTTTCAAAAACGCATCGAGCGATTGTTCGATATCGGCTTTCACTTTTTGAAAAATTTCATTTTCGACTGCTTCATCGCGGTCGCCGGACGGAACGTAGCCATGGTTGGCTTTCTCTTGCAAATAGAAGCGGATGCGTTCGTCTGTTTGCCGGGCGATGTCTTGCAAAATGAACTGGCGGTACGTATCGTCGAGGCGGCGGCCGTATTGCTGCTCAAGGCGTTTTAACGTTTCCGACGCTTCCCCGTTGAGATAGGCGGCCACTTTTTCTTGAATCGGGCGCAACAGCACCGGTTCCGGCTTTGGAATTACGGTTTTGACCGGTTCGACGGCAAAGTCTTCAATTGTACCGCCGGCTCCGGGCGGAGCGATCCCGATGTTTAGCGTTCCTTCGAGCGTTTCCACTTTGAGCTGGTCAAATTTATATTCAATTCGTTCGATCGATGTGCGCGGCTGAGCCTCCATTTCCCGAAGCCGGGCTTCGAGTGCGTGGAGACGGCGTTCCAGATCCCGTATTTTTTTTGTTTGCCATAATAAATAGCGGTGCAGCTTGACGAAATACTCGTAAATGCTCATTGTGCACCATCATCCTCTCCAAAGAGCCCTCTTACTTCAATATATGGACGGCCTTTCGCTCTCATCACTTTTTTTCGCTGAATTTAGCGGGTGGCTGAATGGAGAGGAACGAGAGGAGCGGATGCACCGGGCGGCACGGTCGCCTGTGGGGCCGGACCGGTGAATCCGCCGGTGTTGGCAAGCGTTGAGAGCGCTTGAATGCTTCCGGCGCTGCCGATTTGCAAAACAGATGAATTGGTGACCGAGCCGATCCGCAACTGGTGGATGCAGATGCTTTGGCTGATGTAAACGTGCACCCTCCTTCTCCTCCTTCAAACGTTTCCGACGATATTTTCATCGGCGACATCGGCGTCATTCGTATTGGTATTGCTGTAATAGTTATAGATATGAAGCCCGTCGCCGGTGTTAAACGAACCGGCGCCAGCGAACGTTTTCGTCACGCTTTGCGGGGAAATCGCAAACACATCGCCAATATGGAACACGCCGCTGCTTCCGATGCTGTTCAGTTTGACGACTCCGACAAAAGCCGGCATGTGGGCATGCTCCCTTCCTTGTTTTTTTCGTTGATACTAGTGTATGGGCGCAAGCTGCGAAACGTTCGCTTTAATTGTTGGCGGCATTATTTGAGTCGAAAACATCCGGATCGCCGGTGTTTGTAAAGCTGACGAACGTATTCGTCTGCAGGAAGTCCCCGTTGTTGCCGCCGCCTGAGCCGGTATTGGATTTCAACGTGCTCTTTGGTGTGATTTGCAAGACGTCGCCGAAATTCACCGTGCCGTCGCCGCTGACATGGGTGATCTTAATCGGTCCGCTGATAAATGAAGGCATGAAGAGCTCCCTCCTTTTTCGTCGTGTCGCTATCGTTATTGTATGAAAACTGAGAAAAAACGGTTCAATGCGGGGCGAGAGTCCAAGCGAGGGGAGCAGTTCCCGCGTATGATAAAGAAAGGGAACGGGCAGAAAGGAAGGGGAAAGGGGATGCCAGCAATCGTCATTGGCGGGATCAAAGTGACGAACGTGAGCGGCAATGGCACCGTCAACATGGGGGATGTGCTGCAAATCGCTCCGAAAAGCACATCGAAGACAAACTCAGGTGCCGGCGGCAGCAATACTGGCGATTTCTTGCAAACGAATACGTTTTGCAGTGTTACGAATACGGTTGATCCCGACGTCTCCGACGCTGGGGTGAAAGGAAACAACTAGCGGTTGTCCCGAAAGGATTCGCCTAGCTTTCGTTTTTGGGCAAAAAAGAAGAAAACGGGTTCTTTTTTGGCGCAATGGAGCGGACTAGCCAAGAAAGAGGGCTGGCCTCAAAAGTCATTTTACGACCTTTTGGGACGGCCCCCCTTTTTCTTTATGCCATCTTTGTTATATAATACAATTGTTAATTTTCTAAAACATAAAACAGGGGGATGGGAGAATGAATGTACCGCTCGTGCTCAATCACTTTTTAGATCGCGCCGTGGCTCTCTATGGGGATAAGGCAGCCATGGTTTGCTCGGGGCGCACGGTGACGTATCGTGAGCTTGGCGAACGGGTGTCGAGGCTCGCCAACGGACTGCGGGGGCTTGGCGTTCGCAAAGGCGACCGCGTGGCGTACTTGGCGCCCAACACGCTCGAGATGCTCGAAGGGTTTTACGGTGTGTTTGAAGTAGGAGGGGTGATGGTGCCGCTGAATACGCGTCTGAAACCGGACGATTACGTTTTCATTTTGAATCATAGCGAAACGAAAGTGTTGTTTGTGGATCAGGAGCTGTACGGGCTGATTGCGCCGGTCAAAAACAAGCTTGAAACAGTCGAGGAGATCATTGTCCACCATAAAACGGACGCGGCAATGGATGAAACCGCTTACGACGAATGGCTCGCTGCCCAGCCGGCTACGCCGGTTCCGCGCCCGATGATCGATGAGAACGATGTGTGCAGTTTGCTATATACGAGCGGGACGACAGGCAATCCAAAAGGGGTCATGCTGACGCATCGGAACAACTACTTGCATGCGCTTGTGACGATGCATCATTTGCGTGTGTCTGACCGCGATACGTATTTGCATGTGCTGCCGATGTTCCACGTCAACGGTTGGGGCGCTCCGTTTTATTACACCGCCAACGGGGCAACACAAATCGGTCTGCGTAAAGTGGACCCGAAAGCCATTTTTGACCTTGTCCAAACTCACCAAGTGACGGTCATGCATATGGCCCCGACCGTGCTCAATATGTTGCTGCAATATTATGAGCAATATCAACCGAGTGTCCCGGAAGGCGTACGGGTCGTCATCGCCGGTTCTGCACCGCCGCCGGCGTTTGTCGCGCGCGTCGAGGAGAAGCTCGGCTGGGAGTTTATTCAAGTGTACGGCATGACCGAATCGTCTCCGCTCAGCACGATTTCGCTCATTCGTCCGCAGCTTGACGGGCTGACGCTGGAACAAAAGCAGCGGATCAAAGCTAAAGCCGGCTATCCAATGATCGGCTGCGAAGTGAAAGTGGTCGATGAAAACGGCGACGAAGTGCCCCGCAATGGCCGGGCGATCGGCGAAGTGATCGTTCGCAGCCATGGCGTCATGAAAGGATATTGGAAAAACGAAGAAGCGACCGCCGCAACGATTCGCGACGGCTGGCTGTATACCGGCGATATGGCGACCGTCGATGAATACGGGCATATTGATATCGTCGACCGGAAAAAGGATATTATTATTAGCGGAGGAGAAAATATTTCGTCGATTGAAGTCGAAGGGGCTCTTTATGATCATCCGGCCGTGCTCGAGGCAGCCGTCATTGCCGCGCCGCACGAAAAATGGGGCGAAACGCCGCATGCGTTCGTCGTCGTTCGTCCGGGGCACAATGTGACAGAGGAAGAGCTGATCGCCTTTTCACGGGAAAAACTGGCTCATTTCAAAGCCATTACAGGCGTCACGTTTGTTGATGAGCTGCCAAAAACAGCCTCCGGAAAAATCCAAAAGGTGCATTTGCGCCGCCAATATTGGGATGCAGTTGGAAAATCGGGCCGCTATGTCAACTGATGGCACAGGCATGTGTCCTCGGGACGAGCAGAGGAGAGCAAGTCGAATGAAACGATAAGGTGACAGGCGAGCTGGTCAAGCGATTTCCCGGCAAGGTGTCCCCGGCTTCGCAGGCGGTGAGGCGATGGAAAGAAGGGAGAATGCGATGGTTGAATCGTCAGAGCGAATCGCCGCGGCGGATGTGTTGCGTGGGTTCGCTTTGTTCGGCATTTTGCTTGTCAACATGCGTTATTTTTCTTCGCCAGCGTTATACGACGAAAGCGTCAGGGGCGGTGCTTTTGACCGAATTTTGGCCGCGGTCGTCGACGTGTTGTTTGAAGCGAGCGCCTATCCGTTGTTTGCGTTTTTATTCGGGTTCGGGGCGATGACCGTGTTCCGCCGGCTCAGCAGCCGCGGAAAGCGGCCGATTCCGATTCTTTTGCGCCGCTTCCTTTTTTTGATTGGGATTGGCGCTGTCCATGCGTTTGGCCTTTGGTTTGGCGATATTTTAATCCCCTATGCGGTCGCCGGATTCATCATGCTTTTCTTTTTCGCCGCCCCGCCACGCTGGTGGTGGACGGCGGCTGTTGCTGTCTTTTTTCTTTTTCACGGCCTCATGGCGCTGCTAATGGCCCTCAGCATGTGGACAGGAGGAACGGAAACAGTTGGCGGCCACGAGGCTGAGGCGGCCGCAGCGGTTCGTCATTATCAAAGCGGAACGTTTGGCGATGTGTTTTGGCAACGTTGGCATGACTGGGCCTATGTCAACAGCGATGGCGGGCTGCTGTTTACGGTGTTGACCGTATTGCCCTTTTGTTTACTCGGCGGCTATGCCTCTTGCGAACGTTGGCTTGAACCCGACCGTCACTCGCCCGCCAAGCTGCGCCGCCTGATAAGGTGGGCGATATGCCTTGGTTTAGCCCTAAAAACAATTCCGTATTGGGCTGGGGCCAACGACTTGACAATGTACATCCAAGACAGCTTTGGCGGTGCCGCATTGGCAGTGTTCTACGCGGCGGCTGCGGTGTTTGTCTGTGGGAAATCCAATTGGAAACCTGTCTGGCGGTGGTGGCAGGATGCCGGGAAAATGTCGCTTTCCCATTATCTTGCTCAATCGCTCGTTTGCACATCGTTGTTTTACGGTTATGGGCTTGGATGGTACGGGCGCACAAGCGTATGGCAGGAAGTGCTGCTGGCGCTCGCATTGTATGCTGTCGAAGTGTGGTTGAGCCGCTGCTGGCTTGCGCGTTTTTGTTACGGGCCGATCGAATGGTTGTGGAGATGGGGGACGTACGGAGCACGGCCGCCGTTTCGCCGCTGGCAGGGGCAATAAAAAAAAACGCCGCTTACTGAACGGACGGAGGAGGCGACTCAAACATCTTCGTTTGCTGCAAGTATTGGTTGATCAATTGGTCCAGTTCTTGGCTGCATTCGATTGTTTCTTTAGCCGTAAACCCATAGGTGAGCGCCAATTCGATCATTTGTTGCCGTTTTTCTTCAATTTGCAACAGAACCATTTCCTTCACCATCAATTCGTTTCGAATGTTGGTTGAGCCATGCCGCAGCCGATATGGGATGTTTGTGGCATGACGAAAGTCGCAATCGACGCCTTAGCGGAAACTAAACATTATTATACATATCACGACGAAAAAAGGAAGCGATTCGGGAAAATAAGCGATAAACTTCCTAATTTAGACAAAATTCTACAAAAACAGGACTTTTTCGCATTGACGGCGAATATCATCCTCAACATGCCAAAATGGCGAAGGCGGACGGGGGAGAAAAGTCCTCGAAGCGTCCGCTGCATAACGTGGAAAGGGGAGAGACGATGAAACTGATCACCGCACTTTTCGATGGAGAAACGTTTGTCGGAGCCGTGCCGCAAGGAGAGGAGCAAGCTGTTCATTTGCGCCGCGCCGAACGGGCGATGAATGGGACAGAGACGATGCCTGCGACTATGCTTGAGGTGATTGCCCAAGGGGAGGCGTTTTTCACCCGGGCGCAAGAAGTAGTTGACTGGGCGCTGCGCCATCCGGCGCCGGAGTATGTTCATCGCCTTGGCGATGTCCGCCTTTTGGCCCCGATTCCGCGGCCGGCGAAAAACATTTTTTGCATCGGCAAAAACTATGTCGATCATGCGCTTGAGCTTGGCGGCGCCGATGTGCCGGAGCATTTGATCGTCTTCACGAAAGCGCCGACGACGGTCATCGGTCATGAGGAAATGATTTTGCGCCATGCCGATGTCACCGATGAGATGGACTATGAAGGAGAGCTGGCGGTCGTCATCGGCAAACGAGGGCGGGCGATTCGCCGTGAAGATGCACTGGATTACGTATTTGGATACACGATCATCAACGATGTGACAGCAAGAGATTTGCAGGAGCGGCACCAACAATATTTTCTCGGCAAAAGCTTGGATGCGTTTTGCCCGATGGGGCCATGGATTGTGCCGAGTCGGTTTGTGCCGAATCCAAACAATTTGCGCATCGAGACGCGGGTCAACGGCGAAGTGCGCCAGCAAGCGAGCACGCAGCAATTGATTTTTTCGATTGAATCGATCATCGAGACGATCTCCAAAGGCATTACGCTTGAACCCGGCGACATCATCGCCACAGGAACGCCGGCCGGGGTCGGCAAAGGGATGAACCCGCCTCGCTTTTTGCAAACGGGCGATGTCATTGAGGTGACGGTGGAAGGCATCGGCACGCTGCGCAATAAAGTGGGGGAGTAAACGCCGGGAACTCTCTAATGTTCGAAAAGGCGTCCTCTGAAGAGAAGGGCGCCTTTCTTTCGCTTCCACGATGTTTGTCAATCTCCTGCCGCCCGTGCTATGATGAGGATAAACAAGCAAATGTTGGAGGGGATAGACGTTGACGCATGCCCATATTACGAGCTGGTTTATTACGATTGTTTTGTTTTTCATTGCAGTGTTGATGCAACGGCAGGGGGCGGGCAAGGCGAAAATCGTGCAAATGGTGTTGCGGCTGTTTTACATCTTCACAATTGTGACGGGCTTGCTTTTGCTGCATAGCATTGCTTCGATATCTGCGCTTTATTGGCTAAAGGCGCTCGCCGGGCTGTGGGTAATCGGAGCGATGGAAATGGTTTTGATGGCTGGAAAAAAAGGAAAAAGCGCGGCGGCAGGATGGACGCAATGGGTCATTGCCCTTGCAGTGACGCTGTTTCTTGGCTTGTTGCTGCCGCTTGGCTTCGACCTATTCTAAAAATGAAGCGGCAGCCTTACGTTGGTTGCCGCTTTTGTTGAAGGCGAAAATATGGTATGGTAAAAGAAATGTCATTTTTCGAATTTTCTGACCTAATTGGTCAGCGGAGGGGGCATGAATGGTTTATGCGTTGGCTCTGCTGCCGCCGCGCCGAGGAGCTGGATCATTTGCTCAGGGAGCATAGTTCTTCCTTGGACGAGCCGCTGTTTGTCCAAATTGCCGGCAACGATGAAGAAACAGTGTGCCATGCCGTTGCCGCGTTAGCCCATCGTTGGCCGCACGCCCATATGGTCGGGATGGCAGCGCCGCTGCCAATGGCTGGGGAGGCGAATCTTGCCGTTGGCATCGCATCGATGATGTCGTCGGCTGTTTCGTCGTTGGTGCTGCCGGCTGATGAGTTTGACCGCCCAGACGGACTGGCGGCGCTCATTGCAGAGACAGCCATTCATCGCGACACGGCGCTGCTTCTGGTGTTTTCCGATCACCGCTCGGCTTTGCCGCCCTTGCTCCGCCACTTGCCGCTTGCGAATGAACGAATGGCCATCGTCGGTTGCGCGCTTCCCGAGGGCAGCGTGTTATTTTCGCCCGACGGACGGATTGAGCGCGGGGGAATCGCCGTCTCTTTCAGCGGAACAGCGCTTCGCGGCCACTGTGCCGCCCCGTTTTTATGGGAGCCGATTGGTTTGGCGTTTTCCATCACGAAAAGCCGCGATCAGCAGATTGACGAGCTCAACGGGCAAAAAGCGTCGCGCTATTTGGAACGGTATTTAGGAAGAGAGTTTATCGAACGCCTTCCGTTTTCTGGGATGGAATTCCCGTTTCTTGTCGAACGGAACGGACGCGATGTCTGCCTGCCGATTGTCGCTGTCAACCAGGATGGCTCGGTTGCAGTAAGGGGCCATGTCCATAACGGAGAAAAGGTGCGATTTGCCTATATTCATGCCGCGTCCCTTTACTGGAGCGCGCGTGATGTGGCGATGCAAACGGCCAAGCAACCAGCAGAAGGAATGCTGCTTTACTACAGTGCGGCGCTGAGTGGGTATACGCGCCGGCTGTTTGACGGCGTGGCTGCGGCGTTTGGACAGGCAGCGCTGTTTCCGGCCGTCGAGGTGTTGGTGAAAGATGCGTATACGGCGGTGCGGCCGGCCGCATTTGCGGCCATTTCGCTGGCGGAAACAGCGGCCTCGGCGGAGAGCGGCCGACTGTTACCGTGGCCATCGCCGCCAGAAGGAATGATGACGTTAGCGCAGCTCATGTCAACATCGTCCCGCGATATGGAGCGGCTGCACGTCCGCCTGCAAATGTCCGAGCAACGCTACAAATCGTTGTTTGAGCATAACACGGACATTGTCTATTCCACAGATTTGCACGGCCGTTTGACAAGCGTCAACCCTGCTTTTGAGCAAGTGCTCGGTTACAAGAAAGAAGAAATTCTGTATACGAATTCGCTCAAGTACATTCATCCGAATGATATTCCCCGCGTCACCCGCTATTTTTACCGAGCGTTGCGGGGGAATATCCAAACGTATAACTTGGAAATTCCGACGAAATCGGGAGAACGGCTTTTGTTTCAAATGAAAAACATTCCCATCATTGTGGATGGCAAAAAGGTCGGCATTTACGGAATCGGACGCAACATTACCGAGCAAAAAAAGGCGGAGGAGAAAATCTCTTATTTAGCATACTACGACCCCGATACGAACTTGCCCAACCGGACAAAATGGATGGAATTGCTTTCCGAACAGCTGGACAAAGCCAAGCAGAAGCGACGAAAGATGACGGTTGCTTTGATCGATTTGGACCGATTTAAGTGGATTAACGACAGCGTCGGCCATTACGCCGGAGATGACATTTTGCGCCAGCTTGTCGAGCGCATTCGCCGCGTCTTGCCGCTTGGTGCGGAGCTTGGCCGGTTTCACGGCGACAAATTTTGCTTGCTTTTTCCGCTCAAAACAGAGGTCGAGGCGGCGACGGAAGCGGCGCTCCGCATCGTGCGCGAAGTGGCGCGGCCGATTGTGTACGACGGAAAGGAATTTTTCGTTACAGCGAGCGTTGGTCTAGCGATGTTTCCAGATGACGGAGAGGACGAACACGCGCTCCTTAGGCACGCCGATATGGCTGTCAACATGGCTAAAAAAGGCGGCGGCAACCGGGTGGAGCGCTACTGCGCGCAAATGAACGAAGAAGCAATACATCGATTGGAAATGGGCGGCCATTTGCGCAGGGCGATCGAAGAGAATGAATTATTTCTTTGCTACCAACCAATTGTCGACGTACATACGGGTGCGGTGAAGGCGACGGAGGCGCTGATCCGCTGGCGCCACCCGAAGCTTGGGCTTGTGCGGCCGGATGAATTCATCCCTTTGGCGGAAGAGACCGGGTTGATTCATGAGATTGGGCGCTGGGTGCTGAAAACCGCCTGCAGACAGACGAAACAATGGCAGGAAATGATGGGAGATAACCGACTTGCCATTTTTGTCAACGTCTCCCCTGTCCAGTTTCAACACGAGCGATTTGTAAACGATGTAAAACAAGCGCTGAAGCAATCGCGCTTGTCTCCGTCCTGTTTGCATCTCGAATTGACCGAACATTCGATGCTCCGTTATCTGTCCAGCACGCTCCGGACAATAGACGAGTTGAGGAAGCTTGGCGTCGGCATCGCCGTCGATGATTTCGGCACCGGATATTCCTCGTTCCATTATTTAAAGCGGTTGCCAGCGACAATATTGAAAATTGACCGTGCCTTTATTGAACAATTGCATGCCAACGCTTCCGATGAGGCCATCGTCAAGGCGATAATTACGATGGGGCACGGGTTGGGGCTTGAGACGATCGCTGAAGGGGTGGAAACGCCGGAACAGCTCAATCGGCTTCGCGATTTGCAATGCACGTATGCGCAAGGATATGTGATTTGTCCGCCGCTTCTCGCTGAAGAAGTGATGCCGTATGTGACGGAAAAACAAAAGTGATCCTCCGACCGCGTCGGTTGACGGCTGTCGCCCGTCGGCACTCCGCCTGAAGCAAAACGGCTGCTAGGCTTCGCTTCGGGCGGAAGGATGGCCGGTAAAAAAACATTGACAGCTCGCCGTTGGACTTTGACGACGTGAGGATCAACAGGCGATTCAGCCGATTTGGGCGCAAATGGCTCGCTCACCGCTGTTTAATGTGATTTCAAAACGGTCGCTTGACGCCCGTCCGCGCTCGTAATAATGGTGGATGCTGCCAATTTGTTCGGTGTTGTCGTAAATGATGAAATTCACGCCAGACGATTTGGCAAACAATAGGCCGTTGTAGCAATATAAGCAGTCATACAGCGAAAATCCGAGGCTGTTCAGCCATTGAACAAACTGGAAAAAGGTTGAATCAGGAAGCGCAGCGAGCCATTGTTGATAGGCATAAGTCAGCCGTTTGCGGAAACGGATGCGATCGCCGTTTTCGAGGGGAAAGACGCCAAGATCCGTGGCGACCGCGCCCTGATCCTGCCATTGCCCGGACAGCCAATGCCCGCAGTGAAACCATTCGATGCCTTGCTCGGCAATTTCTTCTACTAAAGAGGCTTCCTCTTCTTCTTCGTCGAAAAAGATCCATTCATCGTTGACGAACTCCACTGTTCCATACACATACGCCCGCGGCTGTTCCACAATGCATTGCAGCCGTTCCTCGATGTTCAATATCTCTCATCCTCCTTGTACTCCTCTGTTTTTCCATTTTTTTGCTAATTTATTCGTGAAGGGACCGACGTCGGACAATTCATCGAAATGACGGGGGGTGCATAAAATGGAATCATGCCGATGCGGAGAGCTATCGTGAATCAAAGGAGCGATCGCTAGGAACGGCCGTGAAAAAAGAACGGACGAAATGATGGAAACGGGTGAGAACTTGCCATCTTTGATAAAAAGAAAGGATTGGTTTGTATGTGTGGCATTACTGGCTGGGTCCATTTCGGGCGCGATTTGCGCCGTGAGCGGACGGTCATTGACAGCATGACAGAGACGCTCGCCAAACGTGGACCGGATGATACAAATACATGGCTGGACACTCATGTCGCCTTCGGCCATAAACGGCTTGTCGTCGTGGATCCGGCCGGCGGCAAACAACCGATGGTCCGGCAAAAAAACGGACATCGTTATACGATCGTCTATAACGGCGAGCTGTATAATACAGAAGATATTCGCAAGGAACTATTGCGCAAAGGTTATCGATTTGACGGCCACTCTGATACAGAAGTGCTGCTTGCCGCGTACATGGAGTGGAGGGAACAATGCGTCGATTGGCTCAACGGCATTTTTGCCTTCGCCGTTTGGGACGAGGAGCGCGAGCTGTTATTTATGGCGCGCGACCGGCTCGGAGTAAAACCTTTGTTTTATCGAGAAGATGGCGGGGGGCTGCTGTTCGGCTCGGAAGTGAAAGCCATTTTGGCCCATCCCGATGTAAAGGCAGAAGTCAATTATGAAGGACTCGCCGAAGTGTTCGGCCTCGGACCGTCGCGCACGCCGGGGCACGGCGTGTTTGACGGCATTCGAGAGCTGCGCCCGGCACATGCGCTCACGTTCTCTCGCAGCGGGCTTCGCATTTGGCGGTATTGGAATGTCGAAAGCGACGTCCACCGCGATTCGTTCGAGGAAACGGTCGAAAAGCTGCGCTTTCTATTGACGGATGCGGTCACGCGCCAACTCGTTTCCGATGTGCCGGTCTGCACATTTCTATCCGGTGGAGTCGATTCAAGCGCCATTACGGCGATTGCCGCTAATGCCTTCGCGGCAGATGGAAAAGGGTCGCTGCACACCTACTCGATCGATTATGAAGGAAACGACCAGTATTTCCAAGCCAACGATTTTCAACCAAACACGGATGCGCCATTTATCGAACAGGTGTCAAACAAATTTCAAACGGTTCATCATCGCTGCGTGATCACGCAAGAAGAACTGTTCCGCCATTTGCATGAAGCCGTCATCGTCCGCGACGTTCCGGGCATGGCCGATGTCGATTCTTCGCTTCTTTGGTTTTGCAAACAAATTCGCAAACGGTTTGTCGTCAGCTTATCAGGGGAGTGCGCCGATGAAATTTTCGGCGGCTATCCATGGTTTCATCGGCCGGACGATTTGTCTCGGAAAGGATTTCCGTGGATGCGTTCGGTCGACGCGCGCATGGGTCTATTAAAAGATGAGTGGCGGCAAAAGCTTCGCCTTGACGACTATGTGCAAATGCGTTATGAACAAACGCTTGCTGAAGTGCCGCGTCTCGAGGGGGAAAGCGCCGAGGAGGCGAAGCGGCGTGAGCTGTTTTACTTAAATATGATTTGGTTTATGACGACACTGCTTGACCGGAAAGACCGGATGAGCATGGGAGCAAGCTTGGAAGTGCGCGTGCCGTTCGCTGACCATCGCATTGTCGAATACGTTTGGAACATTCCGTGGGATATGAAAATGTACGGCGGCCGAGAAAAAGGCCTTTTGCGAAAAGCGCTCGAGGGCTTGCTTCCCGAAGAGGTGCTCTACCGGAAAAAAAGCCCGTACCCGAAAACGCATCATCCATTGTATACGAAGCTGGTGAAGCAATGGCTTGAACAGCTGCTTCGCGACCGTTCTTCGATTTTACACGAGTTTTTTGACGAGGAAAAGTTGACGGCGCTCGTTGAATCGGAAGGGAAGTCATTCGAGGTGCCTTGGTTTGGACAGCTGATGACCGGTCCGCAACTGCTTGCCTACCTTGGCCAAGTGCACGTTTGGTTTGACCATTACGGCATTCATATTAAAGAATAAGAGCTGCGCTGATGCGCAGCTCTTATTTTCGTGGCGGGAGGCTTCATGCCATTTTCGCTTGCGGCGCCACCGTCTTTTTCATCCAGACGCGCGACCGCCAGCGCCGAAGCATCAACAGTCCGCGCAACCATTCGTCGGCGATGAACGACAGCCAAATGCCGACAAGGCCAAACCCAAGGGCAATGCCGAAGATGTATGCCACTGTGACCCCGACGCCCCACATCGACAAAATGCCCATATAGACCGGAAATTGCACATCTCCGGCTGCCCGCAACGAGCCGATGATGACGAGATTAAACGACCGCCCCGGCTCAAGGATGATGGTTAAAAGCAACAGTTTGCGCCCAAGCCCAATCATCGACGCGTCATCAGTAAAGAAGGAGAGCAGCGGTTCGGCGAACCAATAGGCGGCTGTAGCAAGCAACACGGACATGCCAATGGCGCTGTACAAACTTTTTAAACAACGGGCGTACGCTTCCTCATACCGCCCGGCGCCAACAAAATGGCCGACAAGGATTTGCGTCCCTTGGCTGATGGCGATGCCGAACAAAAAGACGAACATCATAATGTTTTGCGTATACACTCGTACCGTTAGCGCCTCGGCGCCCAGCCACGTAATCAAATAGGTGATCACCATTTGCGCTGTATTGTAGGAAAGGTGCTCGCCGGCTGACGGCACACCGATTTTCAATAGCGAACGAAAGTGGCGAAACGGCAGGGCGCAAAAGGCACGCGGCGCGAGTGCAATACCTGTTCGTTTGCGCAATAAGGCAACGAGCACAACAAAGCCGGCCAACCGGCTGGCTGCTGTTGAAATAGCAGCTCCTTCCGCCCCAAGAGGAGGAAGAGCAAATGAGCCGAAAATAAGGAAGTAGTTTCCGATGACATTGAGTACATTCATGCCGATCGTGACATACATCGTATCACGTGTAAAGCCGTAGCTTTTTAAGATGGCGCCGACCGTCATCATCAGCGCTTGGATGAACAAAAACCCGCCGACAATCGCCAAATAGCTGCTCCCCTCGTCAAACAGCTCAGCCGGCAGCCCCATCAGCCGCAAAATCGGCCGGCTAAACGCGGCAAGAATGGCACTTACCAACAGACCAAACAGCAAGTTGGCAGCAAGGGAAACGAGCGACACTTCAATGGCCTCTTGTTCCCGCCGGGCACCTAAATATTGGGCGACAAGTACGGCGGTCGCCAAGGCAACGAAGTTGAACAGCACGATCGTTAACGCGATGATTTGGTTCGCCACCCCGACGGCGGCGACCGCATGATCCGAGTACTGGCTGAGCATAAGTGTATCAGCGTTGCCCATGACCATATAAAGCAACGTTTCAATAAAAATCGGCCACGTTAATGAGAACAGTGACCATGTTTTTGCCTCTTGGCGCATATTGAGACAACTCCTTTTTCAAATTCCGACTTGAACGATATACTCAGTTTAGCTAGTTTGCTGCATAATGGAAAGAGAAAGAAGCGATTTCACTTGCACATTTCCGACAAGGAGAGAGGGGACAATGCATTATGTTACGTTTTCGCTGCCACCGCTGCCGGTGTTTATTAAAGGGGCGGAAAGCGTATTTCCAAAAGGAAAACGGCATTTTCGCCGCACGTTTACCGTATTTGACTTGCTGTATGTGAAACAAGGCTGTTTGTATATGACGGAAAACGGGCGCGAGTTTGCCATCGGCAGCGGGCAATATTTGCTGTTGATCCCCGGCCGCGAACATTACGGACACCGCCCGTGTGAAGAGAAAACGGAGCTTGTTTGGCTGCACTTTTTGCTGCCGGACTACACGGTTGCTCCGGACTGCCCGGCGAGCCGGCAAACGGTGATGGAAAAAGAGGCGACGTACACTGAGCCAATCCAATACCGGCTTTCGATCCGTCAATATGGGGAGCTGAAACAACGGGAGCGCGCCGAACAGCTGCTCGCCCAACTTGTCGAGCCGAACGTGGAGCGGGATATGGACCGGCCGCTCCGACAGCTGCTTTTGTTTGTGGAATTTCTTTGGCACTTGCAAAAGCAGGAGCTGTCCGTCCCAAGTGCAGCGGAACAAGTCAGTGCGGCGGCGGTGGCGTACATCGAACGACATTTCAACGAGCCGATTACGCTCGAAATGCTTGCGAAAGGGCTCCGTTTTCATCCCGATTACATCACCCGCTGTATGCAAAAAACGATGGGCATGGGATTTAGCCGTTATTTGACGTATTACCGCCTGTCGAAAGCCAAGCAATGGCTTGCGGAAACGAATGAAACAGTCGAGGCGGTTGCCAAGCGGGTCGGCATTGATGATGGCGCGTATTTTTCGCGTGTATTCAAAAAGATGGAAGGGATGACCCCGACCGAATACCGGCGCATGGCTAGGCGTACATAAAACCGGCGCAGCGAACCGCTGCACCGGTTTGTGATCAAAGCAACACATGGCTGCGCCATCTTACCAGCTTTCAACTTTATAGAGCACAAACCCATACGGAGGCAAAGAGGCGCAAAGCGTTTCCGCCTCGGCCGCAAACCGCTCTCCGGTCAAGAGGTCAACAAGCCATTTTCCGCGAAGGTCGAGCGGGAGCGGAATGTCGGCGGCATCATTGCTTCGGTTGATGATGACGAGCACGGTTTCAGCGCCGTCAATTTTTTCATACACGAGATGGTTAGGGTTGTCGTCGGCGGAAAGAAAGGAGACATCTCCGCGCCGGAGCGCCCGGTGCTGCTTCCTTAGCGCAATCAGCCGCTTGACATGCGCCAACAGTTCGCGGTTTTGGTGCTCCGGATCCCACACCATACATTTCCGGCACTCCGGATCGTTTCCGCCCGTCATGCCGATCTCATCGCCATAGTAAATGCACGGCGAACCGGTGAACGTCAGCTGGAACAAAAACAACAACTTCGCTTTGCGGACGTCGCCGCCGCAAACCGTAAGCAGCCTTGGTGTATCATGGCTGCCAAGCAAGTTGAATGCCGCTTCGTTCACCTGTTTCGGATACGAATGAAGAAGTCGGATCATGATATCGGCAAACTGGCGGGCGCTGATTTCCTCTTTCGCGAAAAAGCGAAGCGCCCCGTCCGTGAACGGGTAGTTCATGACGGCGTCAAACTGGTCGCCGCGCAGCCAAGGCATGGCATCATGCCAAATCTCGCCGAGAATGTACACATCGGGCTTTAGCGCCTTGACCGCCTGCCGGAACTCGCGCCAAAATTGATGATCGATTTCGTTTGCCACATCGAGCCGCCAGCCGTCAATATCAAACTCGCGAATCCAGTACGTCGCGACATCAAGCAAGTAGCGCTTCACTTCCGGATGGGCGGTGTTGAGCTTGGGCATTTGCGGCACGAACGCAAACGTGTCGTAATTCGGGCGCGGCTCCGTTTGGAGCGGAAACTCGCGAATATGGAACCAATCTTTATACCTAGACGCTGCGCCGTTTTTTAACACATCTTGAAACGGGCCAAACTCATAGCCGCAATGATTGAAGACCGCATCGAGCATGACGCGGATTCCTTTTTCATGGCAGCGTTTGACAAGTGTTTTCAATGTCTCTTTGTCCCCAAAGTGCGGGTCGATTTCAAAATAATCAGCGGTGTCGTATTTATGATTCGACGGTGCGCGGAAAATCGGCGTCAAGTAAATGCCGGTAATACCGAGATCAGCCAAATAGTCAAGGTGATCGATGATTCCTTGCAAGTCGCCGCCGAAAAAGCTCGTCGGCGTCGGGTCCTCGCTTCCCCACGGCCGCGCCCCTTTCGGACTGATGGCCGGGTTGCCGTTGGCGAACCGCTCGGGGAAAATTTGATACCATACTGTGTCTTTTACCCAGTCCGGCGCTTGGAATAGGTCGACCCGATGAAGAAAGGGGAAACAAAAGTAGTAAGCGGTGTCGTCGCTCGGAGCTTCATGGTAAAATCCTTTTTCCGTATAGACCAGTTTCTCGCCCCCAGCTCGAAGCACAAACCCATAGCGCAGCCGTCGATATGGCGGTTTGACTTCGGCGAGCCAATAGTCAAACAACCCGTCGCTTCCCGTTTTCCGCATCGGCATCGTTTGAAACTGCCAGGCGCCATCGTGCCATTCGTACGGGTCGCCAAAAAGCAGCTCGACGTGGTCGACATCATTTTTCTTTGTTTGAAGCCGGAGATGGAGCGTCTCGCTGTCATAAGCATAAGCGAAATTGTCGGTTGAGCGGTGGTGGATGGCTTCTTTCCTCATTCGCTTTTTCCTCCTTTGTTATCTGAAGCAATCGTTTGCATTAATGCTTCGCTATAATAAAAAGTACGTTAAGAGAAAAGAAAAGTCAAATTTTATAGAAAAAAGGCTTGTAAAATGAAAAATAGGCGTTATAATGGAGATGAGTGGTGCAATCGTTTTCATAGGAAGGATTAAAATTTATTTGTGCAAACGTTTGCCTTATGATTGTACCGCTAAGATTCCGTAATGATGACAGGAGGGGGATTATGAGAAAAGCGTTATCTTTATTTCTCATGGCCGTGTTGTTGATTGGCGTGCTGGCTGCCTGCGGTCCCAAGCGCGATGTCCAGCAGCCGAAAGGAAACGACCAAAAGACGGCAGAACAGGACAAAAAGCCAGAGAAACTCGTCGTGTGGGTGAACGATGATGAAAAACAAAAACAAGCGCTGAAGGATATTTTTCAAAAGTACACGGAAAAAACCGGAATCAAAATCGAAATGGTAGCCGTCAGCATGCTCGACCAAACGAAAAAACTGGCGCTCGACGGACCGGCTGGCAAAGGGCCGGACGTGTTCTATCAACCGCATGACCGCATCGGCGACATTGTGTTGCAGGGGCTGGCCGATCCGCTCGACCTTGGCGATGCAAAAGGCGAGTACAGCCCGACAGCCATCAACGCGGTAACATATGACGGGAAAACGTATGGCGTGCCGATGGTCGTCGAAACGTACGGCGTGTTCTACAATAAAAATTTAGTGCCGGAAGCGCCGAAAACGATGGATGACTCGATGAACATCGCCAAGGAAAAAACGAATGCGGCGAAAGATCAATACGGCTTTTTAATGGAAGCGACGAACTTCTATTTCGTTTATCCGTTCTTTGCCGGCTACGGCGGCTATGTGTTTAAAAATGAAAACGGCAAATACGATACGAGCGACATCGGGCTGGCTAATGATGGAGCCGTCAAAGGGGCGGAGCTCGTCCAAACGTGGTTTAAAAACGGCTACATTCCGAAAGAAATTACCGGCGATATTATGAACGGGCTGTTTACAAAAGGGAACGTGGCGGTTGCCATCACCGGACCATGGAACATCGCGTCGTATAAAGAAGCGTTGGGCGACAAATTAGCGACTGCGCCGCTGCCGGTCTTAGACAACGGCGAGCATCCGAAATCGTTCGTCGGCGTGAAAACATGGATGTTATCAGCCTATTCGCAAAACAAAGAATGGGCGGTCGATTTCATGAAATTTGTGACGAACGAAGAAAATTCGCTCCATTACTATGAAGTGGCGGGTGAAATGCCGGCGAATGAAAAAGCGTTGACGAATGAGAAAATTACGAATGACCCGCTGATCGCCGGCTTTGCGGAGCAAATCCAATACGGCGAGCCGATGCCGAACGTGCCGGAAATGTCGCAAGTGTGGGAGCCGATGGGCAATGCCTTGCAATTTATCGCGAAAGGCGACAACCCGAAAGCGGTGCTGAGTGAGGCGGTCAAAACGATTCAAGATAAAATCGCCGCCAGCGGCGCTGGAAAATAACGCGTGATGTCGTGGTGGATAGGATCAGCCCTATCCACCATTCTTATCCATACGATAGGGGGGAGTTCGGATGCCGGAAGCAAACGTCCGCCATCGGCCGGCGGTGGCGATGGCGCTGTCGCTGTTGTTTGCCGGCCTTGGGCAATTGTACAACCGCCGGTATGTCAAAGGAATTTTGTTTATCATCATTGAAGCGGCCTTTTTGATGACGTTTTATAACTTTTTGAACATCGGGCTGTGGGGACTCGTCACGCTTGGCGAAATCCCGATGCTTGATCATTCGATTTTTCTCTTGATTCAAGGATTGGTTTCGGTCATCATCATCGCTTTTGCGGTCGCGTTGCACATTGCGAACATCATTGATGCGCGCAACGATGCCCGCCGCCGGCAACGCGGCGAGCCGTTTCCATCGCTGATCGAATCGTGCCGTCATGCGTGGGATCGGGGGTTTCCGTACATCTTTGTGACGCCCGGGCTTGTGATGCTGTTGTTTATCGTGGTGCTGCCGCTGTTGTTTATGGTGTCGCTCGCATTTACCGACTACAACTTGTACCACTCGCCGCCGCGCCATTTGTTGAATTGGGTTGGGTTGGAAAACTTCAAAAACTTAGTGTCGATTCCGATTTGGAAAAGCACGTTTTTTAGCGTCCTCGCGTGGACAATCGTTTGGACAGTTGTCGCGACAACGATGCAAATCGCCCTTGGACTGTTTTTGGCGTTGCTTGTCAACGATCCGCGCATCAAGTTTAAGCGGTTCATCCGCACGGTGTTGATTTTGCCGTGGGCCGTGCCAGCGTTTGTCACGATTTTGGTGTTTGCGGCGATGTTCAACGACAAATTCGGAGCCATCAACCGCGAAGTGTTGAGTTTGTTTGGGGTGTCGATCCCGTGGATGACCGATCCGTTTTGGACGAAAGTGGCGCTTATTTTGATTCAAACGTGGCTTGGCTTCCCGTTCGTATTTGCGTTATTTACCGGCGTTTTGCAAAGCATTTCCCGCGACTGGTACGAAGCGGCCGACATCGACGGAGCGACGCGCTGGCAAAAGTTTCGTTCGATCACGCTGCCGCACGTCTTGTATGCGACGGCGCCGCTGTTGATTATGCAATATGCCGGCAATTTCAACAACTTTAACATCATCTATTTGTTCAACGACGGCGGCCCGGCCGTGCGCGGGCAAAACGCCGGTGGCACCGACATTTTGATCTCTTGGGTGTACGATTTGACGTTTACGACAAACAACTACAATATGGCGGCGGCGATCTCGCTTATTATCGGTTTCATTGTCAGCGGGTTTGCCATTTACCAGTTCCGGCGCACCCGTTCCTTTAAAGAGGAGGGGAACATTTGATGAACCGCAAATGGAAATCGCACGTGGAAGTGGCGCTTATTTATTTGTTTATCGTCTTCATGTTTGTCGTCATCGCCTATCCGCTCCTTTGGGCAATCAGCATGTCGCTCAATCCAGGAACAAGCCTGTATTCGGCATCGCTCATCCCAGAGAAGTGGACGTTCGAGCATTATAAATGGTTATTTACCAGCCCGCAGAGCGATTATTTGCTTTGGTATAAAAACAGCTTGTTTGTCGCTGCGGCCAATGCGGTGTTATCAGTCTTTTTCACGGCGCTCATCGCCTATGCGTTTTCGCGCTACAAATTCGTCGGGCGGAAAACGGGGCTGTATTTGTTTTTAGTTTTGCAAATGTTTCCATCGCTCATGGCGATGGTGGCGATCTATATTTTGCTCAATATGCTCCATTTGCTCGATTCGCTTTGGGGGCTCATTCTTATTTATGTCGGCGGGCAAATTCCGTTTAACGCGTGGCTTGTCAAAGGCTACTTTGATACAATTCCGCGCGAGCTGGATGAGGCGGCGCGCATGGATGGAGCCGGCCACTTCGGCGTCTTTTTCCGCATTATGCTGCCGCTTGCCAAGCCGATTTTAGCCGTTGTCGCCTTGTTTAACTTCATGGCGCCGTTCACCGACTTTTTGCTGCCGTCGATCGTCTTGCGCGATCCGGACAAATTTACGCTGGCGGTCGGGCTGTTCAACTTTATCAGCGACCGGTTCGCGAACAACTTCACCCGCTTTGCCGCCGGCTCGATTTTGATTGCAGCCCCGATTGCCATCGTCTTTTTGTTCCTGCAGCGGTATTTGATTTCTGGCTTAACGGCTGGTGGCACAAAAGGGTAAGAACCGCTATCATATAATAGGGGGATTACCCGTTTCCGAACGAGCAAATGAATCGGGAAGGGAGGAATGGAAATGGGGAATCGGCTCTTTATGTTGTTCGTCCTTCCGTTCCTTCTTTTTTATGCCATGCCGGCTGCGGCGGCGGAGAAAGAAGAACGGACGTGGCAAGATGAAGCCATTTATTTCATTATGGTCGACCGGTTTAACAATATGGATCCGACAAACGACCAGGACGTGAATGTGAACGATCCGAAAGGGTATTTCGGCGGCGACTTGAAAGGGGTGACGGCGAAACTCGATTACATCAAGGAGATGGGATTTACCGCCATTTGGCTGACGCCGATTTTTAAAAACATGCCGGGCGGCTATCATGGCTATTGGATCGAAGATTTTTATCAAGTCGATCCGCACTTTGGCACGCTGCGCGATTTGAAAACACTCGTCAAAGAAGCGCATAAGCGCGACATGAAAGTCATTTTGGATTTTGTCGCCAACCATGTCGGTTACAATCACCCATGGTTAAATGACCCAACGAAAAAAGATTGGTTCCACCCGAAAAAAGAGATTTTCGACTGGAACGACCAAACACAGCTTGAAAACGGCTGGGTGTATGGGTTGCCTGATTTGGCGCAGGAAAATCCAGAGGTCAAAAAGTATTTAATTGACGCTGCCAAATGGTGGATTAAAGAGACCGACATTGACGGCTACCGGCTCGATACAGTGCGCCACGTGCCGAAATCGTTTTGGCAGGAGTTTGCGAAAGAAGTCAAATCGGTGAAAAAAGACTTTTTCCTTCTTGGTGAAGTGTGGAGCGACGATCCCCGCTATATTGCGGAATACGGCAAATACGGCATCGACGGATTTGTCGATTACCCGCTGTATGGCGCGGTGAAGCAGTCGCTTGCTAGGCGCGATGCGTCACTGCGCCCGCTGTATGATGTCTGGGAATACAACAAAACGTTTTACGACCGACCGTATTTGCTTGGGTCGTTTTTGGACAACCATGATACAGTGCGGTTTACGAAGCTCGCGATTGACAACCGCAACAACCCGATTTCACGCATTAAACTGGCCATGACGTATTTGTTCACCGCCCCTGGCATTCCGATCATGTATTACGGGACCGAAATCGCCATGAACGGCGGCCAAGATCCGGACAACCGCCGTCTGATGGATTTCCGCGCCGATCCAGAAATCATCGATTACTTGAAAAAAATCGGCCCGCTTCGCCAAGAGCTGCCATCATTGCGGCGCGGCGATTTTACGCTGTTGTATGAAAAAGATGGCATGGCGGTGTTTAAACGGCAATATCAAGATGAAACGACGGTCATCGCCATCAACAATACGAGCGAAACGCAGCATGTCCATCTCCCCAATGACCAGTTGCCAAAAAACAAAGAGCTGCGCGGCTTTTTATTGGACGATCTCGTCCGCGGCGATGATGACGGCTACGACCTTGTGATCGACCGCGAAACCGCGGAAGTATACAAGCTGCGGGAAAAAACGGGGATCAACATCCCGTTTATCGCCGCCATCGTATCGGTTTACGTGCTGTTTCTTTTGTTTTTATATTTGGTGAAAAAACGGGCAAAACGGATCAATGAATAAATGGAAAGGAGGGGGCTTATGACCGTTACGATTAAAGATGTGGCGAAAAGGGCCAATGTCGCGCCGTCGACCGTGTCGCGCGTCATCGCCGACAGCCCGCGCATCAGCGAGAAAACGAAGCAAAAAGTGCGCGCGGCGATGAAAGAGCTCGGCTATCATCCGAACTTTATCGCCCGCAGCCTCGCGAACCAAGCAACGCAAGTGATCGGCATCGTCATGCCGAGCTCGGCCGACCAAGCGCTGCAAAACCCGTTTTTCCCGGAAGTCATCCGCGGCATCAGCAAAGCCGCCCATGAAAAGCGGTACGCCTTGCAAATGTCGACAGGGGAAAAAGAAAGCGATATTTACGAACGGGTGGTGGAGATGCTGCAAGGGCGGCGAGTGGACGGCGTCATTTTGCTTTATTCTCGTCAAAACGATAAACTGATGAAATACTTGCAAAAGCACGACTTCCCATTCGTCGTCATCGGCAAGCCGCACCAAAAAGCGGAACAAGTGACCCATGTCGACAACGACAACGTCCAGGCGGGCAAAGATGCGACGAACTACTTGATTGCCTACGGCCATGAGCGCATCGCGTTTGTCGGCGGCAATCCGCAATATTTGGTGACCGTCGACCGCCAAAATGGCTACGCCGCCGCCTTGAGTGAAGCCGGGCTGCCGTACCGCCCGGAATATGTCGTCCATGAAGAATTTTTGCAGGAAGGCGGCCAAGAGGCGATGAAGGAGCTTCTTTCTTTGCCTGAGCCGCCGACTGGGCTCGTTGTCGCCGATGATCTCATGGCTCTTGGGATGCTGAAGACGCTTGATGAAATCGGTCTTCGCGTCCCAGAAGACGTGTCGATCGTCAGCTTCAACAACACGCTGCTCGCCGAAATGTCGCGCCCGCCGCTCACGTCGATCGACATCGGCATTTTCCAGCTCGGCTATGAAGCAGCGAAAAGTTTAATCGAAAAAATCACCAACCTGAATGAACCGATCAAGCGCATCATCATCCCGCATCGTCTCGTTGAGCGTGGGTCATGCGCTAGGCGGTAAAAGAACACAAGGCGGATGATTAGAAGGCGTCCCGTTGCTTGAAGTGACCTCTGTCAAGTAGACAGGAATAACTTTCTTTTTTCTGTCTACTATAAGGGGATCATATCAGCTGTTGGGACGCCTTTTCTATTGCCGCATATACACCTAAAAGGTCTCGCGCACGAAGAAAGCCTCCCATCGCTGCCTAATTGGTGTGAGGCGGCATGGTCAACCGCTCAGTTCAGGATTCATCCCTTGTCTCGAAAGCTTTGGTCGTTTTTAACAAATTGCTCATGGACGAATGTGGGATCATTTTTTACACTTTCGTCGAAATACAAGAAAGGAAATTTGCGAGCGAAAGAGAAAACAGAAAACAAAGCAAACACGGAGGTGAACACAAGATGATCGTGACCCGCGAACAGGTGAAATCCATGTGGGAAAAGTTCGTATTTCATAACGAGCTCGATCCCGATTTGCCGCCCATGATTCGAGACTCTTGGCTTCGGTCGAAAAAAGCGATGGTTGATCCGTTTCGGCCGTACGGGTGGATTAAAGAAATCGACAATGAAAAGTACCGCTCCTTGATCGATTGGTCATTGCCGTTAATGGAAGGGTTGTATTCGATTGTCAAAGGATCTGGATTTTTGGTGATCCTGTGCAATGAAAACGGACAGTTGCTTTTGTCGATTGGCGATCGCGAGCCTTTAGCGAGGGCGGAAGAAATCGGGTTTATCGCGGGGGCGGACTGGAGCGAGCAAGTGATGGGGACCAACGCCATTGGCACATCGATCGCCATTGATCGTCCGATTCAAGTGTTTGCTGAGGAACATTACACGAAAATATGCCAGTCATGGACGTGTTCCGCTGCCCCCATCCATGATCCCGACGGTCGAATCATTGGTGTATTGAATATGTCAGGACCGTATGAAAAAGTGCACTCTCATACGCTAGGAATGGTTGTATCGGCCGTAAAAGCGATTGAATATCAACTAAAATTACATGAGAATGCGGAAAAAAACGTGATGATGCAACGGTTTTTGGAAGCGACAACGAACAATATGAAAGAAGGCATTTTAATCATCGATCGCGATGGGAAGATCGTAAAGGCGAACAACCAGTTAAAAAAGCTGTTCCGTATACCACAACTGCAACTAGAAGAGAAAAAGCTCGACGATCTTTTCAATGATTCCACTATCTGTTCGAACCACCCGCTTCATTTGCAAAATCAAGAGCTGCATCTAAGCGTCAAGCCTTCAAACGCGGTGCACCATGTGTTAGTTGACAAGATTCCAATTTACGAGAAAAAAGAACGAATCGGATCGATGATCATTGTAAAAGAAATTGAAAAGGTACGCCAGTTTGTCAACCACCTATCGGGAAACCAAGCGAAAATCACGTTTGCGGATATGATCGGGCAACACCCGTGTTTCATTGAGAAAATGAACGAAGCGAGGCTCGCCGCAGCGACAGATTCCAACGTGTTAATATTAGGGGAAAGCGGAACAGGAAAAGAGATGGTGGCTCAGGCGATTCATAATGAGAGCAAGCGGAGAAACAAACCGTTTATTGCCATTAACTGTGGAGGCATACCGCGTGATCTCCTTGGCAGTGAGTTGTTCGGATATGTGGACGGGGCATTCACAGGAGCGAAAAAAGGGGGAAGCGCCGGAAAGTTTGAGCTTGCCAATGGGGGAACGCTTTTTTTGGATGAGATTGGCGAAATGTCCTTGGAAATGCAAGTGTTGCTTTTGCGCGTTATTCAAGAAAAGGAAGTGATGAGAATTGGCGGGCACAAAGTGATCCCTGTTGATGTAAGAATCATCGCAGCGACCAACAAAGACCTTCGCCAGGAAGTGCAAAAAGGCAGCTTTCGCGAAGACTTGTTTTTCCGGTTGAATGTTATGCCGATTGTTCTCCCGCCGCTTCGGAAAAGAAAAGAAGATATTCCGCTTCTCGTCCGTCATTTTATTGAAAAACTGGCTCACAAACGAAATAAACCGTTTCCTGAGATACGGTCCGATTTCTTAGAGGCGCTTATGCAATACGATTGGCCAGGAAATATTCGCGAGTTGCAAAATATGATCGAGCGGGTGCTGAATCAGTGCACAAAACCGGTATTGACAGCGGCTGATTTGCCGGAAGAAATCTTTCAGCCGTCCTGCTCGTCTCAAGTTGAGGAGAACATAGCCATCTCCCGGAATGAGATGAAAAGGCAATCCATCATCGAGGCGTTAAAGCAGTGCAACGGCAACATTTCCAAAGCTGCCCGTTATTTAGGCATATCGAGAAGCACATTTTACCGGCAAATGGATAAATGGAATATTAGGTATTGACTGTCCCATTTTGTATCAAAGTGTAGCGACAAAGTGAAACAAAATGAAACACTTTGTCGCTGTTTTTGTTTAGGTTGGATCAAAAAGACGGCTTTGGATAAACAATTTGGCGGACGAAGAAAAGGAAACAAGCGTTGGAACGATTTTTGCTTTATAGAAATGATGAAAGCGGTACCAATCAAGTGAAGGAGGAGAGGAAGTTGGCCATTTCCAAGGATCATCTTCTTTGGATGTACGAAACGATGTACAAAATTCGCTGCTATGAAGACAAAATGGCGGAGGCGTATGCCGAAGGGAAATCTCCTGTGTTTAATATCGGCGCGGGGCCGGTGCCAGGGGAAATGCATTTGGCCACTGGACAAGAACCGGCTGCAGCTGGGATGTGTGTTCACTTGAAAAAGGAAGATACGGTGACTGCCCCTCACCGTCCGCATCACCATGCGATTGCCAAAGGGGTGGATTTGAACCGGATGACAGCAGAGATTTTCGGAAAAGCCACTGGACTAGGAAAAGGAAAGGGCGGCCATATGCATTTGTTTGATCCTGACGTCAAATTTTCCTGCGGAGGGATCGTTGGGGCTGGGATTCCTCATGCCCTTGGCGCGGCGCTGGCGGCCAAGAAAAGGGGGACGGATTGGGTGGCGGTTGCGTTTATCGGCGAAGGAGCCGCCAATCAAGGGGCATTTCATGAATCGTTAAATATGGCGGCATTATGGAAACTGCCATTAATTGTTGTCATTGAAAACAATCAATATGGAATTTCTGTGCCGAAAACGGCGTCTACAGCGGTTCCCTCGAATGATGTACGGGCAGCCGCCTATGGCATTAAAGGATACTATGTCAAAGACAACGACCCGATTGATATGTACAACGTATCGAAAGAAGCGGTTGAACGTGCACGAACTGGACAAGGGCCGTCGATTATTGAGATTGAAACATACCGTTATTTAGGACATTTCCAAGGCGATCCGGAAGTATACCGGGATAAAAATGAAGTGACGTTGCTTCGCCAAAAAGACCCCATTATTCGCCTTCGCAACTATTTGTTGAATGAATGTGGGGTAACAGAGGAGACGATTGCACAGTTGGAAAACAAAGCGACATTTGAGGTCGATCAGGCGTACGCGTTTGCGAGAGAAAGCGATTATCCCAAGCCGGAAGAGGCATTGGAAGATGTGTTTGTCTAATTTCATAGGAGAAAGGAGTTTTGCCATATGCAACAAACAAAACAGCGGCTGTTAACGGGAAATAAGGCGCTGGCTGAAGCGATTCGCCTTGAGATGGAGAGAGATCCGAACGTCTTTGTGATGGGAGAAGATGTCGGAGTATACGGTGGGATTTTTGGAGCGACAGAGGGATTGTTCCAAAAGTTTGGACCGGAACGGGTCATCGATACGCCGATTTCTGAGACCGCGTTCATCGGTGCTGCCATCGGCGCCGCTGCGGAAGGAATGCGGCCGATCGTGGAGCTGATGTTTGTCGACTTTTTTGGGGTTTGTATGGATCAAATTTACAACCATATGGCGAAAATTCCGTACATGTCCGGCGGCAGGGTGAAACTGCCAATGGTATTGATGACGGCGGTGGGAGGCGGTTACAGTGATGCCGCCCAGCACTCGCAAACGTTGTACGCCACCTTTGCCCATCTTCCCGGGATGAAAGTCGTCGCTCCGTCGACGCCATATGATTTAAAAGGGATGATGATTTCCGCTATTCGCGATGATAACCCTGTTGTCTTTATGTTCCATAAAACCTTGCAAGGGCTCGGTTGGATGGATCAGCTTGATGCTTCGATCGGGCATGTACCGGAAGAGGCGTATACTGTGCCGCTTGGGAAAGCAAATATTGTTCGCGAGGGAACGGATATCACCATTGTCGGTATTCAAATGACGGTGCATCAGGCGCTCGAAGCGGCCAAAAGACTTGAGCAACAAGGCATTCAAGCGGAAGTGATCGATTTGCGCTCTCTTGTCCCGTTGGACAAAGAGACGATCATTCAATCGGTTAAAAAGACACACCGCTTGCTTGTTGTTGATGAAGACTATCTGTCGTACGGGATGACGGCGGAAATTGCCGCGATTGCCGCTGAACATTGTTTGTATGATTTGGAGGCGCCGGTGAAACGGATTGCTGTTCCGGATGTGCCAATTCCTTATAGCCGTCCGCTTGAACAATTTGTATTGCCAAATGCCGATAAAATTTTCCGTGAGGCGATCCAACTCGTCAATGAATAAGGAAAAGTTCGTTCCAAGGGAGGCAGCTTATGGTTGTCGAAGTGACATTGCCCAAACTATCCGATTCCCACGATGAAAGTTTCATTACGTTTTGGCACGTTTCCGAAGGAGATGCGGTGGAAAAAGGAGCCACGCTAGTGGAAGTGCAAACAGAAAAGGCCGTTTCAGAAATTCATGCTCCCGAGTCGGGAACAGTAAAAGAGATCAAAAAGAAACGAGGGGATACGGCCAAGGTCGGCGAAGTACTGGCCGTCATTGCCGTCGAAACGTTTGCTCCGGACGGCGGAGATCCGCAGACAGAGATCAAGATCACCCCACGCGTAAAAAAAACTGGCCAAGGAGCTTGGCGTCGATTGGAGTACGGTCACACCGACGGGGGCGAACGGCAAAATCACGGAAGAGGATATTCGTCGTGCGGCGAGCGCGGGAAAACAAAGGACTCCTCAAAAAACATTCGTGGCTGCCCCGTCAGTGCGAAAGTTTGCCCGCGAGCAGAACGTGTCTTTAGAGGAAATCACTCCAAGCGGAAAGAACGGAAGAATATTGAAAAGCGATATTGAAGCAGCATTGTCGGTTCGGCAGCAAAAAGCAACAGATGAGGCTGCTGCCAGTGTTGAGATTGTCAAGAAGCAGGAAAGCCGGGAAAAAGTGCGCCGAGTGCCGCTGACAGGCATCCGCAAGGCTATCGCCCAAGCGATGGTGCGGTCAATGCGGACCATTCCGCAAGTCACCCATTTTGGCGAGGCCGATGCGACCCGTCTTGTTCAACATCGCCGACGGATCCAACCGCTAGCCGAGCAACAAGGGGTGAAACTGACCTATTTAGCCTATGTGGTAAAAGCGCTGGCGGCGGTGTTGAAAAAGTATCCAATGCTCAACGCCTCGCTTGATGAGGAACGAGAAGAAATCGTCATTCACGAATTCATTCACATTGGGTTTGCGGTTGACACTGACCGTGGATTGCTCGTCCCGGTGATTCGTGATGCGGATCAAAAATCGTTGTTCCAAATTGCGAAAGAAATTGAAGAATTGACGGCGAAGGCGAGAGCGGGAACGATTCAAGCGGTGGAGATGAGCGGAGGGACATGCACGGTTTCGAACATCGGCTCGGCCAATGGTTCGTGGTTCACGCCGATTATTCATTATCCACAGTCTTGTCTTTTAGGAATCGGGAAAGTTGAGAAAAAACCGGTGGTCGTCGATGATTCGATTGAGATTGCTTCTGTGATGCCGCTGTCCCTTACTTACGATCACCGTCTTATTGATGGGGTGATGGCTCAACACGCCTTAAATGAATGTCAAACGTACTTGTCTGAACCGGATTGGCTGCTTGTTATGTGACAAAAAACCCCGCCCCATTTCGGGGGGGGGTGAGAGAAGAGGGGCACCTTGTAAAGAAGTAGAGGAACATCGTAGCTTTATCGTACTCGTTTTTTTACAATCACGCCATATTTTTGTGAGAAAAGGTAACGTGATTTTGTTAAAAAGGTTTGGCGCCAGCGGCTGCCGCGGTCAATCGCTGATGAACTTGCCGCCATTTACATGAAGCATTTGCCCGGTCATGTACGACGATTCGTCGCTCGCCAAAAAGACGTAGCACGGGGCGACTTCGCTCGGCTGGCCGGGCCGTTTCATCGGGGTGTTGGCGCCGAACGCGGCGACTTGCTCGCTTTGAAAGGTGGATGGGATGAGCGGCGTCCAAATCGGGCCCGGGGCGACGCCGTTGACACGGATGCCTTGGCCGACGAGCGCTTTGGCGAGCGAGCGGGTGAGGGCGACGATCGCGCCTTTTGTCGCCGAGTAGTCGATGAGTTGCTCGTTTCCTTCGTAGGCGGTGATCGAAGCGGTGTTGATAATGGCGCTTCCGTTTTTTAAGTGCGGGAGCGCCGCTTTCGTTAGGAAAAAGTAGCCGAATACGTTCGTGCGAAACGTTTTTTCCAGCTGCGCTGCGGTAATGTTGAGAAAGTTCGGCTGCGGATGCTGCTCGGCGGCGTTGTTGACGACGATATCGAGCTTGCCGAACGCTTCGATTGTCTGTTTCACCGCCTCTTTGCAAAACGCTTCGTCCCCAATGTCTCCCGCAATCGCCAGACACCGTTTTCCTTCCTGTTCGACAAGCCGTTTTGTTTCCTTTGCGTCCTCATGTTCGTTCAAATACAAAATGGCGACATCGGCCCCTTCTTTGGCGAAATGGACGGCGACCGCCCGGCCGATGCCGCTGTCGCCGCCGCTGATGATGGCGACTCTGTTTTCGAGCTTGCCGCTCCCTTTATAGGTGTCTTTGATGGTGACCGGCTGCGGGTTCATCTCCGTTTGCAGGCCCGGCTGGCGCGTCTGGTGTTGCGGCGGCAGCGTCGTTTGTTGCTTCGTGACCATATTTGCTCCTCCTTGGGCATGTATTGTCATCATTAGTATGGGACGGAGGAGGGGAAATATGTGTCAAGTGGACATCTATGATGAAAAATATGGTGAGCCAAGAGGAGGACTTAGTTTCCTTATTAATCCATTATCAATACAGTAAAAATCAACAAAAAGAGGATGTGCACATGAGTTAAAGGGATTTGAACTCACGATGGCGAATAAAGAGGCAGAAGATTTTACCGTCTATTTAGCTCAAGATCGCAAATTTCGTGGGAATGACGGGCTTCAGCACCTTGTCAGTGAACTGAAACATTATGTTTTCCCTAAGTATGAAGGAGGGGATGATGAATGATCAAAAAGGAAGATCAGTTGATTTCGTTATTTGGGAGTATGCCTCCCAAAGGAGACCATTCTCCGATGGATTGGAAGAGTATTCGTAGACAAGCGAAAGAAGAATGGCTGAAAAAGTTGGAGAATCGTGAACAAATAAAAACAAAAAAGTGACTGTATATCGTTCGGGTGGAGCATTCAACGAAAAACGACAAACGAGCCGGCCTATTCGCCAGCTCGTTTCCTGCTTATAACACATTGAAATACCTCGCTTCCGGATGGGCGAAGACGATCGCCGAAACCGATGCTTCGGGCTCCATCATGTAGCCGTCGGTGAGGCGGATGCCGACATCTTCCGGATGAAGCAGGCGAAACAGCTTCTCTTGGTCTTCCAAGTTCGGACAGGCCGGGTAGCCGAACGAATAGCGCTGGCCTTGGTATTTGGCGGCGAAGCGCTCTTCCATCGTGAAATCCGGGTCGTCCGGGAAGCCCCAACGGTCGCGCATAATTTGGTGGATTCGTTCGGCGAATCCTTCGGCAATCTCGAGCGCCAACGCTTGGATGGCATGGCTTTTCAAAAATTCGCCTTCTTCCTTCCAGCGCTGGGCGAGTTCGCGGACGCCATGCCCGGCGGTGACGGCGAACAAGCCGACGTAATCCATTTCGCCGCTTTCTTTCGATTTCAAATAATCGGCGAGGCAAAGATACGGCGCCCGCGGTTGGCGCGGGAAGTCGAACGTCTCGAGCACTGTTTTGCCGTCAGTCGGATCGTAAATGTAAACCCGGTTGCCGTCGCTTTGCGCCGGGAAGAAGCGGTAGACGCCGGCGGGCTGAATCCAGCGGTGCTCTTTCGCTTCGGCGAGCAGTTCGTCGACGACCGCTTTTAACGCCAACGCTTTTTCGTCTTTCTCTTCAAGCAGCCGTTTCACTTTTCCTTTCAAGCCGAGGTGGTGGCCGAGCACCATTTGCCAGTTGACGTACGGCAAAATGTGGTCAAGCGGCACATTTCGCAGCACGTGGCGCTCGAGATCGGCCGGGATGTAGACCGGCACATCGGTCGAGACGGTCGATTTGACCGCTGTGACCACAGTCGTTTGCCGCGTTGGCTCGCTTTCGGCCGTTTCTTTTTTCTTGTAGTCAATCTCGCCCTGCTGGATTTGGTTGGCAAGGGCGAGCCCGTCCATGGCGTCTTTCGCGTACAGAACCACGCCGTCATATTCAGGCGCGATTTTGTTTTCAGTAAATTTGCGCGTCAAGGCGGCGCCGCCGACTAAAATCGGGGTCGAGATGCCGGCTTGGCGCAAGTCTTGGGCGGTGACGACCATCTGTTGGGCCGATTTCACAAGCAAGCCCGACAACCCGATGATGTCCGGCTGATGTTCGCGCACCGCTTCAATAAGTTGCTGCGGAGCGACTTTAATGCCAAGGTCGATTACCTCGTAGCCGTTGTTGCTTAAAATGATGTCGACCAAGTTTTTGCCGATGTCATGCACATCGCCTTTGACGGTGGCGAGAATGACTTTTCCTTTTGTGCTTCCTTCTTTCTTTTCCATATACGGCTCTAAAAAGGCGACCGCTGCTTTCATCACTTCCGCGCTTTGCAATACTTCAGCGACGATGAGCTGGTTGTTGTTGAACAGCCGCCCGACTTCATCCATGCCGGCCATGAGCGGGCCGTTGATGATGGACAGCGGATCGGAGTAGGTCTCAAGCGCCTTTTCCAAATCGGGAATGAGCCCGTCCTTCGACCCTTCAATGACGTAGCGGGCGAGCCGCTCTTCCAAGCTCAAGTTCGTCTGCGCCGGTTTGGCGGCGGTGATTTTGCTTCGGTAAAATTCGATAAAGGCGTTTAATGTTTCGTCGTTTGTGTCAAAAAGAAGCGCCTCAGCCATTCGCACTTCCTCTTCCGGAATCGAGGCGAACCGCTCCAATTTCTCGGTGTTGACGATGGCGTAATCGAGCCCGGCTTGCGTGCAATGGTACAAAAAGACGGAGTTGAGCACCTCGCGTCCGGCCGGCGGCAAGCCGAACGAGACGTTGCTGATTCCAAGCATCGTCAAGCAATGAGGCAGCCGCTCTTTAATGAGGCGGATGCCCTCAATGGTTTCTTTCGCCGCGCCGATGTATTGCTCATCGCCGGTGCCGACCGGGAAGACGAGCGGGTCGAAAATGATGTCGCGCTCGGGGACGCCGTAGCGGTTCACCAGCAAGTCATACGAACGCAAGGCGATCTCAAGTTTCCGCTCCGCGGTGACGGCCATCCCTTGTTCATCGATCGTGCCGACGACGACGGCGGCGCCGTATTTGTGCAAGAGAGGAACGACTTTCGCAAACCGCTCCTCGCCGTCTTCCAAGTTGATCGAGTTAATGATCGCTTTTCCTTGCGAATAGGTGAGGGCGCGTTCAATGACGCGCTCGTCGGTCGAGTCGATGACGAGCGGCACTTTCACTTTTTTCACGACTTCGCGGACGAACTGTTCCATGTCATAGAGTTCGTCGCGGTCCGGGTCGGCCAAGCAAATGTCGATGACATGGGCGCCGTTTTTCACTTGGGCGCGGGCGATTTCCGTCGCTTCTTCGTACTTGCCTTCGGCGATGAGGCGCTTGAATTTGCGCGAACCGATGACGTTTGTCCGCTCGCCGACAAAGAGCGGGCGCATCGTTTCATCATAAATGAGCGCATCGATGCCCGAGACGGCGTGCACATCAAACGAAGACGGGATTGCCCGCGGTGGAAGATCACGCACCGCTTCGGCAATGGCGCGAATATGGTCGGGCGTCGTGCCGCAGCACCCGCCGACGATGTTGATCCATCCCTTTTCGGCAAAGCGGCGGATTTTCTCCGCCAGCATATTCGGCGTTTCATGATAGTGACCTTCCTCATCCGGCAGCCCGGCGTTCGGGTAGCAGCTGACCGCCGTGTCAGCGAGCGAGGCGAGCGTGCGCAAATGGTCGGTCATAAACTCCGGGCCGGTTGCGCAGTTTAAGCCGACGGCGATCGGCTTCATATGGCGCACAGAGATGAAAAACGCATCGATCGCCTGCCCGGCAAGCGTCGTGCCCATCGGTTCGATCGTGCCGGAAATCATGAGCGGCACGCGGCGGCCGACCGCTTCAAACGCCTTAGAAATGCCGAGAAAACCGGCTTTGACATTCAACGTATCTTGGCACGTCTCGAGCAGGAGAAGGTCGACGCCTCCTAAGAGCAGTCCGCGCGCTTGTTCTTCGTAGGCGGCGACGAGTTCATCAAACGTTGCACCGCCTGTAACCGACAACGTTTTCGTCGTCGGGCCCATCGAACCGGCGACAAAGCGCGGCCAGTCCGGGGTGGAGAACGACTCAGCCGCTTGTTTGGCGAGCTTGGCCGCTTCGATGTTCAGTTCAAGCGCCAAATGACCGAGGCCATATTCGTCAAGCACGATGCGTGTCGCCCCGAACGTGTTCGTTTCAATGATATCAGCGCCGGCGTCCAAGTACGCTTCATGAATGCGGTGGATGACATGCGGGGCGGTCAATGTCAAATATTCGTTGCACCCTTCATACGCCTCGCCGCCAAAGTCGGCGGCCGATAAGTCGGCGCTTTGGATCATCGTGCCCATCGCGCCGTCGATGACAAGAATTTTTTTCTTCAGCTGCTGTTCTAAGGTGACCTTAGCCATGAACAACCTTCCTTTCTTTCGCGGCCGCTTCTTTTTCGTGAATGTAGCGGACAAGCTCGACCGTCATGTCATAGCGCAAAAACGGCGTGATCAAATAAATGCCGTTAAACAAATCGAACGCAGCGTCAATGAGCGATTTGGCGATGGCGATCCCTTCGCGCGCTGCTTGCACCGGGTCGTCGCCGCAGGCGGCCATGCGGGCGCGAATCTCATCGGAAAGGGTGATCCCCGGCACTTCATGATGCAAAAACTCGGCGTTGCGCGCGCTCACAAGCGGCATAATGCCGATGTAAATCGGCGTGTCAAGATGCTTTGTCGCTTCGTACACTTCAACGATTTTCTCTTCCGAGTAAATCGGCTGGGTCAAGAAATAATGGGCGCCGCATTGGATTTTTTTCTCCATCCGCTCGACCGCTTTATCCAAATGGCGGACGTTCGGGTTGAACGCTGCGCCGATCGAGAAGTTCGTTTTTTGCCCAAGCGGTTTGCCCGAGTACGACAGCCCTTCGTTAAACTGGCGGATCAAGCGGATCAAATCGAACGATGATAAATCATACACCGACGTCGCCCCTGGGAAGTCGCCGATTTTCGACGGGTCGCCGGTAATGGCGAGCACGTCGGTGATGCCGAGCGTATGCAAGCCCATCAAATGCGACTGCAAGCCGATCAAATTGCGATCGCGGCATGTAATATGCACAAGCGGGCGGATGCCGAGCCGCTCCTTGATGATCGTGGCGACAGCGGCGTTGCTGATGCGCGGCGTGGCGAGCGAGTTGTCGGCCAACGTCAGCGCATCGATGCCGGCGTCATGGAGCGCTTTCGCCCCGGCAAGAAACTTGTCAATCCCCAATTTTTTCGGCGGATCCAGCTCCACAATGACCGAGCGGCGCGTGCGGGCAAGCTCGGGAAGGGGAGATGGGGCGGGCCGCTCCGCTTGCACTGATACAGACACCGCGCGCCGTTTCACCGTTTTTTCCGTCACCGGCGTTCGGTCGGAGAGCGCTTTTGCCATCGCTTCGATATGTTTCGGCGTCGTGCCGCAGCACCCGCCGATCAAGCGCACCCCTTGGTCGCGGAACGCTTTGGCCGTTTCCTCGAAATATTCAGCGTTCGTCTCATAGACAAGCCGCCCATCGCGGTAATCCGGAAGGCTGGCGTTCGGATACGCCGACAAAAAGGCGCGTTCCGGCAATGGCACTTCCTCGAGCGACCGAAGCATATGATACGGACCGAGACGACAGTTCAGTCCGACGACATCGGCCCCGAGCGCCTCTAGGCGGGCAAGGGCGTCCGCGAGCGGCGTGCCATCTTGCAAGACGCCGACTTCATGGAGCGAGACGTGAGCGATAAGCGGCAAGTCGGTCTCTTTGCGGGCGATGGCAAGCACCGTCTCCAACTCTTCCAAATCGTAATACGTCTCCAGCAGCACGCCGTCGACCCCTTCAGCCAGCAGGACAAACAGCTGCTCGCGAAACGTCCGCTTCACTTCTTCGAGCGTGACGACGCTTTTGTTTAACGTGCGCAGCCCTCCGATCGTCCCGAGCACGTATGCCCGTCCGTTTGCCGCTTGCCTGGCGAGCCGCACCGCCGCGCGGTTGATGGCCGGCACCTCATCTTCAAGGCCGTAGCGGGCGAGTTTGACGTAGTTGGCGCCGTATGTATTCGTCTGAATGACGTCGGCGCCTGCGGCGATATACGCCTCGTGAATATGAACGATTTCATCTGGATTGGATAGATTCAATTCTTCAAAACAACGGTCAATGCCGTGCGAATATAGAAGCGTCCCCATCGCTCCGTCAGCGATGAGAATGCGTTCTTTCAACTCATCCAGCAATCCCACGTTCGATTCCCCCGTTTCTCCGTAGTAAAAGAAAAAAGCCTTCTAAGAAGAAGACTTTTCATTCGCTTCTTCTTATCTTCCAGGCTTCCGCCTGTCTGGATTTAGCACCTTGGCCGCGGGCCAGGTTGCTGAGGGTTCACCGGGCCAGTCCCTCCCCCTCTCTTGATAAGAATATCCGTATGCAATTGTGCGGTAGCGTTTTGATGATTACTATATAATTTAATGTATTTTTCGAAATTATTCAATACGGTGAAGCAAGGAAATTTCAAAAAAGAATTTCTCGGATCAAGGGAGAAGCGCTTTCCCACATCGGGGGCAAAATTGGAAATTGTGCTGCACATGCCCGCCGCAATGAGGGCAATGCTTGTTTGGCTGTTTATGGCTTCCAAATCGGACGTTCAGCGGGTCGGGCTCTTCCTCGCTGTCGACAATGTCCAATAAGGACATGCGTTGTTTTCCCGTCGCATTTTTGTAATGGTAAAACGCTTGAAATACGCCGATGGCGATGACGACAAGGCCGAAAAACGGAAAAAAGTGGGCGGCGGGAAACGGCGAGTCCGCGGTGATGGAGAATGCCATCACCATCCAAAAGATGCCGAACAACACAGCGGCGATGCTGCCGAAGAGTCCTTGCATCGACGGGCCGCGGCCGGGTTTAATGCTTTTCAATTTCATTCCTCCCTAACAGAATTCATAGATATATTATAATAGAAAAAATTGGTTTTTGCCATGTTCAATAGAAACGTTTGAGCAGATAGAGGCCAAAATATTAGACTTTTCATTGGATTCATTTTCCGCTCCCTTGATTATGTCTGACAGACAAGCTTCTGTAAGAGAGGAAAACGGGCGGTATGTTGCCTTATCAATTGCATCGTCGACCATTTTTCGCTTCTTAAGCATTGGCATGGGTGGGAAGACCGTTCAACGATCGTTTTGTCATTGCACTTTCATTGTCTCTATGTTCTAATTAGGAATGATGGAGATGAAGAAGACGGGGGGCTGGAAGTGAACGGGGAAGAGATCATCCGCTTCGAGCGAGTGACAAAGGAATACGACGGCATGGTGGTATTGGATGATGTGAGTTTTGCGATGGAGCGCGGGAAGTTTTATACGCTGCTTGGCCCGTCAGGGTGCGGGAAGACGACGATTTTGCGGCTGATTGCGGGGTTTATCGAACCGACGCAAGGAACGATTTATTTCCATGGAAAGCCGATTCATCACGTCCCGCCGAACAAGCGGCAAGTCAATACCGTTTTTCAAGATTACGCCTTGTTCCCGCATTTGGACGTATTTGAAAATGTCGCCTTTGGCTTGCGCATTAAAAAAATGAAAGAAGCGGACATCCGCCAAAAAGTGAGCGAAGCGCTCCGGTTTGTCAACTTGGAAGGCTATGAGCGCCGCCGCATTCAAGAGATGTCCGGCGGTCAGCGCCAGCGCGTCGCGATTGCGCGGGCGATTGTGAATGAGCCAGAAGTTTTGCTCTTGGATGAGCCGCTATCGGCCTTGGATTTGAAGCTGCGCACGGAAATGCAGTACGAATTGCGTGAGCTCCAACGCCGATTGGGCATTACGTTTATTTTTGTCACGCATGATCAAGAAGAAGCGCTGGCGATGTCCGATTACATTTTTGTTCTGAATAAAGGTAAAATTCAGCAATTTGGGACACCAAAAGAGATTTACGATGAACCAATCAACCGGTTTGTCGCCGATTTTATCGGTGAATCGAACATTTTATCGGGGCGCATGATCGAAGATTTTCTGGTCGAGTTCACGGGCAAGCGGTTTGAGTGTGTCGACCGCGGTTTTGCGCCTAACGAACCGGTCGACGTCGTCATCCGCCCGGAAGATTTGGAACTCGTGGCGCCGGGAGACGGCCAGATTGTCATTCGTGTTGATTCGCTCTTATTCCGAGGCGTCCATTACGAAATTTGCGGCTACGATGAAAACGGCAACGAATGGCTTGTCCATTCGACGAAAAAGGCGGAAGTCGGGGAAACGGTCGGCCTTCGTTTTGAACCGGAAGCGATTCACGTCATGCGAGTCGAAAGGGAGGATGAGGGCGCATGACGGAACGGGCGTGGCGGAACTGGTATTTAGTCCCTTATGGCATTTGGTTGGTGTTGTTTGTCATCGCTCCGATCGTCTTTTTATTATATGAATCGTTTTTGGATATAGACGGACATTGGACGGTGGCGAATTATGAAAAAGTGTTGACGCCCATTTATTTGAAAATGATGGCGTATTCGTTTTGGTACGCGTTTTTGATTACCCTTGTGTCGCTGTTGATTGGCTATCCAACCGCCTATTGGCTGACAAAGACGAGGCACAAGCAGTTATGGCTGTTGTTGCTTATTTTGCCGATGTGGGTGAATTTGCTGCTGAAGGTGTATGCGTTTTTAGGGCTGTTCGGCACGTACGGGTTGGCCAACGCTCTGTTGCAGACGCTCGGCGTCGGGCCGCGGCAGCTGTTGTTTACCGATTTCAGCTTTGTGTTTGTATCGGTGTACATTTTTATTCCGTTTATGGTGCTGCCGATTTTTAATGCTCTTGAAGAATTGCCGCCGTCACTCATTGATGCCGCCCGCGATTTGGGCGCTTCGGCTTGGACGACGTTCCGCCGCGTCGTCTTCCCGCTCACGCTTGGCGGGGTGAAGGCCGGCTGCCAAGCGGTGTTCATCCCGGCGCTGTCATTGTTTATGATTACGCGCCTTGTCGCAGGCAACCGCGTCATTACGCTTGGCACCGCTATTGAGCAGCACTTCCTTGTCACGCAAGATTGGGGGATGGGGGCGACGATCGCGGTTGTTTTAATGGCGGCGATGGCCGTCATTGTCGTCCTGACAGGAACCGGAAGGAAAGAGGGAAGCCGATGAAACGGACGCATTGGTGGGGGCGCGTGTATCTTTTGATTGTGTTTGCCGTGATGTATACGCCGATTGTGTATTTGATGTATTATTCGTTCAACAGCGGCGGAGCGATGCACGATTTTCAATCGTTCACCTTGGAATGGTACCGCGATGTATTGTCGGACGATCGATTGTTGATGATCGTGCTGAATACGCTTGTCATCGCCTTATTGTCCGCGGCGATCGCGACGATTTTAGGCGTCATTGGGGCATTGGCCATTTACTATGTCAAGCGGCAGCGGACGAAAAACGCCCTTCTTGCCCTCAACAACGTGCTGATCGTCAGCCCGGATGTCATCATCGGCGCTTCGTTTTTGCTGCTGTTTACGGTGGCCGGCATCAAGCTTGGGTTTACGTCCGTGCTGTTGTCTCATATTGCTTTTAGCGTGCCGATTGTCGTGTTGATGGTGCTGCCGAAACTCGAGGAAATGAGCCCGACGCTGATTGATGCGGCTAGAGATTTAGGAGCAGGGCCTTGGCAAGTGCTGTCAAGCGTCGTGCTGCCGTTTTTGGCGCCAAGCATATGGGCGGGCTTTTTCATGGCGCTTACGTATTCGCTCGATGACTTTGCCGTGACGTTTTTTGTCACGGGAAATGGTTTCTCGACTCTATCGGTGGAAATTTATTCGCGGGCGCGCCAGGGCATTTCCTTATCGATCAATGCGCTGTCGACGCTGCTATTTTTATTTACGATGCTGCTTGTCATCGGTTATTATGTGCTCAGCCAAAAAGGCGGCCGAATGTACGGGATAGGGGGGCGAAAGTAGGTGAAACGGCTTGTCCAAGGGTTTGCGGCCGTGTTCATCGCGGCGTTCGTCCTCATGTTCATCACCCACCGGTTGAACGAAGCGGAAGGGTACGGCGGAGGCAAAACGGTGACCGTTTACAACTGGGGCGATTACATCGACCCTGCGCTCATTCGAGAGTTTGAAAAAGAGACAGGGTGGAAAGTGATTTACCAAACGTTCGATTCCAACGAGGCGATGATGGCGAAAATCGCCCAAGGCGGGGCGACGTTTGATGTCGCCGTTCCATCGGACTACGCCATCAGCAAAATGATCGAGGAAAACCTGCTGTTGCCGCTCGATCACGACAAGCTGCCGAATTTACAATATATCGAACCGCGGTTCCTCAACTTGCCGTTTGACCCGCACAACCGGTATTCAGTGCCGTATTTTTGGGGAACGGTCGGCATCGTCTACAACCGCGAGATGCTTGGCGGCAAGACAATCACAAGCTGGAACGACTTATGGGATCCGGACTTGCGCAATCAAATTTTGCTTGTCGATGGGGCGCGGGAAGTGATGGGGATGGCGTTAAACAGCCTCGGCTATTCGCTTAACGATACGAACAAAGCCCATTTGCAAGAAGCAAAGCGGAAACTCGATCGACTCATGCCGAATGTGAAGGCGATTGTCGGCGATGAAATCAAGCTGCTTCTCGCTAATGAAGAGGCGGCCATTGGCGTCGTTTGGTCGGGTGATGCGGCGGAAATTATTTCCGAAAACGACAAGCTCGACTATGTCGTGCCGAAAGAAGGATCCAACCTATGGTTTGACAACATGGTCATTCCGAAAACAGCGAAAAACATCGAAGGAGCGCACGCGTTTATCAATTTTATGCTCGACCCGAAACACGCGGCGCAAAACGCCGAGTATGTCGGCTATTCGACGCCGAATAAAAAGGCGCTTGCCTATTTGCCAAAAGACATCGCGGGCGATCGGCGCTTTTACCCCGATTTGGATTCAGCAGGGCATCTCGAAGTGTACGAAAACTTAGGAAAGCGAATGCTCGCCTACTACAACGAGCTGTTTTTGGAGTTTAAGATGCAGCAAAAATAAACAAACGAAGCAGCGTTCTATCGGCGAAGCGAGCGTACGCCTTCATTCACGAGGGTTGGCGCTCGCTTTCTCATTTCTCCTTCTCCTGCAGAAAATCAGGAGGATTTCTCATCCGGGATGTCGAATGAGTGCTTAAAACATAAGGTTGTTGAGCAATAAAATGCAGATGGCCAATAAGGGGGCACGAGGATGAACATTCATAAGTTCGTGATGCCCGAAGTGATTTTTGGTAACGGTTCCATTCATCAAGTAGGGGAAAGTTGTCTAAGGCTTGGTGCGACAAATGTGTTGATTGTCAGCGATCCAGGTGTTACGGAAGCTGGTTGGCTCGATGTTGTCATTAAGAGTTGCAGGCAAGTAGGATTAAAATACACGACATTTTGTGATGTAACAATAAATCCAAAGGACGAAGAAGTAAAAAAAGGCTGTGAAGCATATCTTGAGAATGAATGCGATGCTATCATTGGAATCGGTGGAGGCAGTTCTATTGATGCCGCAAAGGCTGTCGCCATTCTTGCTACAAACGGGGGACAAATTCATGAATATGAGGGAGTGGATAAAATTCAATTGCCCCTTCCTCCTCAAGTGATGGTTCCAACAACAGCAGGGTCAGGATCAGAAGTATCCCAATTTTCTGTTATTGTTAATACAAAAGAGAAAAAAAAGATGACGATCATTTCCCGATCTCTTATTCCTGATATTGCAATTATTGATCCAGAAACATTGTCGACAAAAAGCGCTCATTTAACTGCCTCAACAGGATTAGATGTTTTAACGCATGGCATTGAGGCGTATGTAAGTCTAGCAGCTACACCGCTTACAGACGTTCAAGCTCAAAACGCTATTTCTTTAGTAGGAAAATATTTGCGCCCTTCTGTCGCCTCTAAAATCAACCAAGAGGCAAAAACCAATATGGCAATGGCGAGTTTGCAGGCAGGATTGGCTTTTTCTAACGCGATTTTAGGCGCTGTTCATGCAATGTCCCATGCTGTCGGGGGAAGGTATCCTCTTCTTCATGGGGATATAAACTCTATATTGCTTCCGCATGTGATGGAGTTCAATCTGTTGGCGAATCCGAAAAAATTTGCTGATATTGCTTGTTTTCTCGGAATGGATACTCGTGGCATGTCTTATATGGAAGCGGGAAGAAAAACAATTGAATATGTAAAACAATTGGCAGAGGATATTGGGGTGCCACAGCGATTATCTGATATAGGAGTGAAACAAGAAGAAATACGGAAAATGAGTTTGGTTGCCTTTCATGACGCATGTATGATCACCAACCCTCGTGATATCACTGTAGAAGAAATTGAAGGAATATTCAGAAAGGCGTGGTAAACAAAATGAATGACCGGCAACAGCTCATTAGCCTTTTAACAGGAGTTCAATCTTCGAAAAAAAGTTATTACACAGAATTAAAAAAGATGGTGATAGAGTTAAAAAAGAAAAATATGCAGTTGGAGATTATTAATGATATTACCAAAAGTTTTAATATTGATATGTCAATGGATGAAATGTTAAAAAATAGTATAGATAAATTGAAAACAATTTTTCCAGTGGAACGAATCAGCTTATCGTTATGTGAAAATCATAAATTAGTGTTAACAAATGTATATCCCGCTCACTCTTTGTATTTTCCTATTGGTTTTGTTTTGCCAAAAGAGCGATCGCTCTATTGGCAAGTCATACAATCGCTCGAAAAAATTTTTTATCAAATAGAAGAAGACGAAGATTTGTATGTCGAAGTAGCTGTATATAACGCCTTGGGAATTCGCAGCGTGTTATTGATCCCCCTTATTAGCAAAGGGAAGGTGATCGGGGTACTGAGTATAGGAAGCAAGGAAAAAGTGGTGTATGATGAAGATGATCTGTCCTTTTTTCAGCAATTTTGCGACCAACTGGCAGTTTGCATTGAAAATGCCCGTCTTTATAATGAAGTACTTACCAGTAAAAAAGAATGGGAAGAAACGTTCCGTGCTGTTTCAGAAATGATATTCCTCATCGACCTAGAAGGGAATGTTTTGCGATATAACGATGCAGCTAACGAATTTTTTCAAGGTGACTTGTATAAAAAGGATATATGTAAATTGTTATCAATCAATCCGAAGGAAAGCCCGATCGTGGAAATTTTAGAAACAAAAAAACCTGTTCATCGGCGTATTCACATCCAACAGCGGGTATGTGAATTGCGTTCTTATCCCGTCTTAAATGAAAAACAAAATATGTACGCTGTTATTATGTATCTCAATGACATTACTGAAAAATTGCAGATTGAAGCCCAACTTGTTCAATCAGGAAAGTTAGCTGCAATTGGGGAAATGGCTGCTGGAATTGCGCACGAATTGAATAACCCTCTCACCGCCATTCTTGGCAATGCCCAACTGTTGTTGAGGTCTTTTTCAAAAGATGATCGTATATATAAACTGCTATTTGATATTTATTCATGCGGGAAGCGTTGTAAAACTATTATTCAAAATTTATTAACATTTTCAAGGCAAGATGAATATAGATTCGAGGACTGTTCTATAAATGATGCCGTTGAACAAGTATTAGGGTTAATTGGTGATCAAATTTGTAAACAAAATATTATTATTCAAAAAAGATTAGACGTTTCCATTGAATTGATTGAGGGAAACGTACAACAGATAAGCCAAATAGTTTTAAATTTATTAATAAATGCTAAAGATGCGCTTGAAGAGATAGATATTCCAGAGAAAATCATTGTTATAGAAACAAAGTCGATCGTTGAAGCTGGAGAGCATTGGGTTGTTCTATCGGTTCGTGACAACGGAAAAGGAATAGAAGAACAATATTTACAGGAGATTTTTAATCCATTTTTTACAACGAAGAGGCCAGGGAAGGGAACCGGACTTGGGCTGTCTGTCAGTTTAGGGATTGCTGAGGCGCACGGTGGAACGATTGAGGTGGTCAGCGAACTTGGTAAAGGAAGTGAGTTTATATTAAAACTTCCAAAAAAGAAATAAGGGGGGAGATGAGTGGGGAATATTTTAGTTATTGATGATGAAAGGGAAGTTGGGACGTTTTTCCAACATTTATTAGAAGGAAGAGGGAACAAGGTTAAGCTTGGATTTAGTGGGGAAGATTTTTTTCAGTTGATTCAACAATACAAGTTTGATCTTGCTTTCATCGATGTGAAACTTCCAGATGCAAATGGTTTAAATTTATTAAAACAGTTAAAACGCTCATGTCCTTCTTGTAAAGCTGTTGTAATGACAGGCTATAGCACAGTAAAGACAGCGGTTGAAGCGATTAAACATGGAGCAAACGACTATATTGAAAAGCCGTTTGACGATATTGAACAGTTAGAGCGATTAATCGATGAATTATTAAGTGATGGTCCTCTTTCATCCCAAGATGATATGTATAAGCTGGCTGAGACGCTCGGTTTCATTGTTGGAACAAATAAAGAGATGAATGATTTGCTTAAATTGGCTTATAAAATTGCGAAAAAAAATGTGAACGTGTTGATTGAAGGAGAGACGGGGACTGGAAAAGAAGTGCTCGCTCATTTTATCCACAACGCGAGCATGCGCTATGACCAGCCTTTTATTGGGGTGAATTGTGGCGCTGTTTCGGAAACACTGTTAGAAAGCGAATTGTTTGGACATGAAAAAGGAGCGTTCACAGGAGCGGTAAAGGAGAAAAAGGGGATTTTTGAAATTGCTAACCGTGGCACGTTATTTTTAGATGAAATTGGAGAAGCGTCTCTCGCGACGCAAGTAAAACTGTTAAGAGTGCTAGAAACAGGGGAGTATATTCGCGTCGGGGGTGAAACGATCCGCAAAACGAATACACGCATTATTGCTGCTTCGCATGTCAATCTGGCAAAAGCGGTCGAGGAGAAGACGTTTAGAGAGGATTTATTATATAGATTAGATGTTGTGAAACTTACCATTCCTCCGCTTCGAGAGCGGCTCGAAGATCTTCCAATTTTGATTGATTATTTTTTAAAAAAACTAAATACACCTCTATCGTTTTCAGAGGACTGTATTTCCCGTATGAAACAGTATCATTGGCCGGGGAATGTGAGAGAATTGTATAATGTTGTTAAAAGGGCGGTAACTCTAGCGGAAGGAGAAACAGAGGTGATCACCGTTGATTATTTGCCGGAGAAGCTTAAGGTTCCGTTGCATTTAGGGCAAGTATCGAATAACAAGCGAAGTACAAAAGATGAAGTAGAAGACTTAGAAGCTTATTTGCAAAAATGGATGAATGGTGTGCTAGCACTATGGAAAAACAGTGATCGATTAGATCTTGAACAAGTAATATCTTCAGTGAAAGAACTAGAAACTAAAATCGGCCGATCTTTTGTAATGAAAATGTTAAAAGAAACGTTAGGAAATCGTAAAGAAGCAGCAGATCGATTAAATATCAGCGTACGAACATTGAGATATTTATTAAAAGAAAAAGGAGCTGATCCAAAAGCGTAAACGACTTTCGGATCAGCTTTTTGTTGCTTGATTGATCAGAAAAATCCTAATGGTTTTGGATTGTAGCTAACGAGTAAATTTTTCGTTTGTTGATAGTGCGCTAACATCATATGATGGGTTTCACGGCCGATCCCAGATTGTTTGTATCCTCCAAAAGCAGCATGGGCCGGATAAGCATGGTAGCAATTTGTCCAAACTCTTCCTGCCTGAATGCCTCTTCCGAAACGGTAAGCCAAGTTGATGTTTCTCGTCCATACCCCGGCACCAAGGCCGTACAACGTATCATTAGCGATCTCCAAAGCTTCCTGTTCATCTTTAAATGTTGTCACTGAGACTACTGGACCGAAAATTTCTTCTTGGAAAATACGCATTTTATTATGTCCTTTAAATACGGTTGGCTTGATATAATACCCGTTTTCGAATCCAGGGATTATGTTTTTTTCGCCGCCAATTAGGCATTCGGCGCCCTCTTGTTTTCCAATATCAATGTATGCAAGAATTTTTTCCATTTGTTCTGCTGAAGCTTGTGCTCCCATCATTGTGCTTGTATCAAGTGGATTTCCTGTTCGAATCTTTTTCACGCGTTCAAGAGCGCGCTCCATAAATTCGTCATAAATGGACTCATGGATGAGAGCACGAGAAGGGCACGTACAAACCTCGCCCTGGTTTAAAGCGAACATGACAAATCCTTCAATCGCTTTATCTAAAAAGTCATCGTCTTTTTCCATTACATCGGGAAAGAAGATGTTTGGGGATTTGCCGCCCAATTCCAGTGTAACAGGAATAATATTTTGTGAAGCGTACTGCATAATCAGCCGCCCTGTCGTTGTTTCACCGGTAAATGCGATTTTGGCGATACGTGGACTAGAAGCTAATGGTTTGCCAGCTTCTAATCCGAACCCGTTGACAACATTGAGCACTCCAGGCGGCAACAGATCACCAATCAACTCCATAAGCACCATAATCGATGTTGGAGTTTGTTCAGCTGGTTTTAGCACAATGCAGTTTCCGGCAGCAAGCGCAGGAGCAATTTTCCATGCTGCCATCAATAATGGAAAATTCCATGGGATAATTTGCCCGACAACGCCGAGTGGTTCATAAAAATGGTACGCGATCGTATCGTCGTCAATTTGGCTGATTGTTCCTTCTTGAGCGCGTATGGCTCCAGCGAAATAACGAAAATGATCGATGGCTAAAGGAAGGTCAGCGTTTAATGTTTCACGGATTGGTTTGCCGTTATCCCATGTTTCGGCAACCGCTAACATTTCTAAGTTTTCTTCCATTCGATCAGCGATTTTATTTAAAATCAACGCTCTGTCAGCCGGTGATGTTTTTCCCCAAGCTTCTTTTGCCGCGTGTGCTGCATCTAACGCCAATTCAATATCCTCAGCCTGCGAGCGTGCTACTTCACAAAATACTTCTCCTGTTATGGGTGTAATATTTTGGAAATATCGACCCGAAATAGGCGGTATCCATTCTCCGTTAATATAGTTATCGTATCTTGTTTTGAACTGAACTTTTGCATCTTTTTCGCCTGGTTTGCTGTAAATCATTTGCATCCTCCTTGTGTCATAAAGTTTCAGAAAGATGTTTAAATTAAGCTATTTTCCATTCAGATATACTCTTATGGCCATTGCGTCTTATAAAGTAGCTGCTCTTAGGGGAGGGGGAATCGTCCCCTAAGAGCTTGATATAATAGGCACCGTAATGTTTTCTAGAAAGCAGATGATAGGCGTTGTGGTGGAACAGGTCGATTTCTCAAAATGGGAAACCTTATGATATCAATCCACTCCTAAACCAAAAACAGACAATGCCGAAAAAATCGCTATTTTCCATCGTTCCTCTAGGAAATTTAGGGTTGTTCTTCTGCTGCTTTGTGTTACATTGTTAAAACAACGCGGCCATTGATTTGACCTTTTTCCATCCGTTCAAATACTTCGTTAATTTTTTCTAATGGTACCGCTTCCACAATAGGGCGAACTTTTCCGCGTGCGGCGAAATCTAGAGCTTCTTGCATATCTTTTCGTGTACCGACGATCGAACCTTTTATCGTAACGCCATTTAATACAGTGTCAAAAATAGGAATCGGCAGTTCATCGTGAGGCAGTCCAACTATGACAAGGCAGCCGCCGCGTCGCACGGATTGATAAGCTTGTTCGAACGCTTTTTTCGTTACAGCAACGCTAATAGCCGCTTGTACTCCGCCTACTTTTTCACGAATGGCTGCTACAGGGTCTTCTTGCAATCCATTGATCGTAATATCAGCACCCAACTTTGCCGCAAGTTCTGCCTTTTCATCACTGATATCAACAGCAACAACATTTAATCCCATTGCCTTGGCATATTGAAGAGCAATATGGCCCAATCCCCCGATTCCATAAATAGCGACCCATTCGCCAGGCTTGGCATTTGAAACTTTTAATGCTTTATACGTTGTGACCCCAGCACAAAGAATAGGAGCAACTTGTACGGGATCGAGGTTTTTAGGAATTCGTGCGACATAATTGGCCGGGGCTTTGCAATATTCTGCATAACTGCCATCGACAGAGTATCCACCGTTTAATTGATGTGGACAAAGTGTTTCTTGACCGCTTAAACAATATTCACATTCACCGCATGCTGAGTATAACCATGGAATGCCAACACGGTCGCCAATTTGGATTGATTTCACTCCCTCACCGATCTCAACAACAATTCCTACCCCTTCATGACCAGGAATAAGTGGAAGTTTCGGTTTTACCGGCCAATCCCCATGAGCCGCATGCAAATCGGTATGGCAGACGCCACAAGCTTCAATTTTCACAAGCACTTCGCCATATCCTAGTTTTGGTTTCTCCACTTCTTCAATTTGAAGTTTTTGCTTGAATTTGTGAACAACGGCGGCTTTCATTTCTCACCATCTCCTTATAAAGTTTTTTGGTTTCGCCTACTATGAAACGCAAAAATCGTGCCAAGTAATAATGGTGAAGAAGAGGGGGTGGTGATAAAGTGAAAGAACATTTAAAACAAGCAAGTTCTCAATTTGAAAAGTCGACTTCCTCAGAATTTGCGAATAAACGGTTGGAAGAAATAAACATGCTTCAACAGCTCCTAAAGAAATTTGATAGGGGAAGCGTGCCAAGATTTCGTCCATTTTCTCCAAATGTTCGGCAATTTTGTTCGAAAATTCGAACTTATCAAATGAGTGTCCCAAAAGAGATAGGACACCTTTTCTTATTGCCGAATAACGCATGAACTCTCTGCTCGAAGATGATTGTGATGAATGTTTGAATATTTGGAAAAAGGAAGAGGGGGAATGGAAAGAGAAGTATAAAATATTACCTCACCTTGATGAAAGGGGTCGGAAACATGCATAAACACTTGCCCATGGAAGAAGATGTGATGGATTTGCTCATCGGTGGTTTTTCCGGAGTGATGTTGGTCGCCATCATAACGGTTGTTTTTCTTTGGCGGAAGGACCGGCTGCATCGTTCCGCATGGCATTGGATGTTTGCTCATTTTCTGCTGTTCTCTATTGCTGCCTACTTTGCATTGAGAGCAATCAAGTTTGACCTTACCCATGTGCAGGCATCCGAAGAAATCTCCCTCCTTCTTGGCAAGGCGGGGCTGGCGTGGGGAGCAGGGATGGTTTGTTTGTTGGTCGGTATTGTGAAACTTTCAAGGCGCTGACTGTGATCCCGATAAGCGATATGATTGGGAAGGAACAACAAGCAACAAAAAGAAGCCATCCACCTTTATCGGTTGACGGTTCCAATAGGTGGATGACGTTTGCATGATGATTCGAATAAGGAGTTGCCTATGTTGTTTTTCGATTTCTTGGTATGGTCAGTGTTTTCCAGTTGTTTGCGTTCAGCTGTTTCGCGATATAGACGATTTGCCCGATATGATACGAATAATGGTACATTTGCCGCTCAATGGCTTCGATGACGGAATGGGGTTCGCCGCGGATCGTGACCGTCCGCAACAAATCCGTTTCTTGCAGTTCGTTCAGCGTCTGAAAGAAAGCAGACCACCCCTTTTCCCAGCAAGCCATGACTTCTTTGCGCGTATGGAAGTCGTTGATAAACTCATCATCGCGGTTTCGGTCCGGTTTTTCCCCATCCGACGACAAAAAGTCTGTCCAGCGCGACACCATATTTCCGCTCATATGTTTGACAATGATGGCGATGCTGTTTGCCTCCTCATGAAAGCAATGGAACAGCTGTTCCTCCGAACATTGGTCCATAGCCCGTTCGGCGGTCTTTTTCATGTCAAGAAAGCGTGCGCGCACCACTCGCAAATATTCTTGGCCGATGTTCATTCACATCCCCCCGTCAAAGAAAGGTCATCTCTTTATATTCGCCATCGATGTCGTGATTTCTTGCCATGTGATGGCAAAAATCAAAAAAGGCAACGCTTTGGGCGGACATGACTCCGAGTCATGTTTTCGAAGCGGGCGAGTGAATAATCAGATAATAGCGGCACTCTTCTTTGCCCGTGTTGATAAATTGATGTTCGCAGGCGGCGTTGTAAATAAAGAGAGTCCCCTTCGCGCAAGACGTCCGTGTTATGAAAACTCCTTTGCTTTCCCTGAGTGCGGAGGATTCATTCGGCATGGTCGCGAAAACATCCTCTCGATTTTCGCCGAAAGGGTGCGAAATGTGAGGGATAACGTCCGCTCTTTTATACGTAGCTTCCGATTTTTCCGTTTTTTCTCGCCCAATGCCATTGTTGCTTCAAGACCAATGAGCCCATGGCCAGCCATAATAGCGAGATGCCGAGAGCAGGAAAGAATACGGGCCATCCTTCATTCACTCCTTGCACGGCCCAAGAAAGGGGAGAAAAGTAGTTGAGAATATGAAAAGCTGTCGGCAATAAATTCGAAGATAGAAAAAATCCTGAGAAGATCAATAAATAATAAAGCAGCACCTCGGTAACGGCCCCAACTTGCTTTAAGCGAAGGGACAGTCCTAAAATGAACACACCGATTCCCGTCATCCCGATTAGGCTTACGCCGCCAAATACGACGATCTCCGTTATCATGGATAATATTCCCGAGAGAATTTCGGAAAATCCAATCATCAAAGCCGCACAAACGAAAAAGAGCGCCACCCACATGGACGATAACGCGACTTCAGCGATCACCACGCCGATCAAAATTTTCCATGGAGCAGTCTTGGTGGAAAGCACTTGCTCGGCGGTGCCGAGATACGCTTCTTCGATCACCGTGTTGCCGAGCTTCGAGATCAAATGAGCGCTTAAGTACCAAAGGCTGAAACCGAACAGTTTGACCGTCGCTTCTTTTCCGGTCTGTATCGGGCTTGCGTACAGCGTGCCGAGAAAAAAGACAAATTTAATGATAAGCCCAACGGTAAAATCGAACCAATACCGACGATACTCTGCTCTTTTTTTCAAAAAGGACGCCAATACTACATTCAAAATTTGCGGGGACAACCGACTCACCTCCTTAGGCGGATAGATTGGAACGAATAGCGGCCAAAAAATGAGTTTCAAGGTCGTCTGGAGTTGAAAAATGTTCTTTTGTGCCGCTCCAAACGATTTTTCCGTCTTGGATAAAGACAAACCTATTTCCAACGGCGTGGGCAAAAGGAATGTCGTGGGTGGTGATGAGAACGGCTTTCCACCATTGGTTTTCTTCCGTTAACATTGTTCGGATATGATGCTGCGACTCAACATCAAGGCCAAGAGTTGGCTCATCAAGGAACAAAAACGGCGCTCCTTTCATTAAGGCGATCGCAAATGCCAGTTTTTGTTTCATCCCACGTGAAAGGGTTTGGGTAAGACGCTCAGCGTATGGGGTTAGATTCAACACGGCCATCATTCGTTCGGCTCTTCGTTTTGCTTCAGCACGACTCCATTTGTTCAGCAAGCCGAAGTATAAGAGATTTTCCAAAACAGTTAAATAGGAATAGGAGTTGTCAGCTTCTTCAAATACGACCGCAATCGACTCGCGCGCTTCATCTGGATGGCGGACAACATCCACTCCATTTACATAGATGCTACCGCTGTCTGGTGCAGTAAGCCCGATGATGCACCTTATTAAAGTAGTCTTTCCGGCTCCATTCGGCCCTAAAAGAATAAGTCGATCCCCTTCAACCAGTTCGAGGGAAACATTATGTAATACTTGGCGGTTTGGCGGATAGATTTTGTTTACGTCTTGCACGGCAATCATTTTTTTCTACCCTTTCCATTTAATAAGCTAGGGTGGTCTTGAAAAATCTTGAGGACCACCCCAAAGGTGTTTTTTGCAAAGAAAAAGTGCAGAGTTTTGCAAGGAAAAGTGCAGAGAATTACAACTTGATATGGAGCCTATGGGGGCGTGATGAAAAAGCCAAGAAGCCAGCAATATCAAGGGCTGGCTATGCCTAAAAAGGCTATCACGCCCCCCACTCCATGTCAAGTTGGCCTAAGCCAAATTCTCTGCAGATCTGTGTATTTTTATTTTGCACTAAACACCCAAAGGATTATTACCAACTCGAAGGGACTTGAGACGGAGCATGTTTTACATATTCTCTTTCTTTATTAAAACTTAAGTATATTATACAAAAAATGTAGATATTTAAAATTATCGTGACATTAGAAACCGATAAAAAATACATGCCAAGACAGGGATTCCGTGAGCTTGTGTAAAAAGAGGGTCGTTTTCCGTGAAGTCGTCGTCAACACCATGCTTTTTTGAGCAGTTTTACTCCAAGCTCAATATCCTCGAGCGACAAGCCACTAAAACCGATCTTGATCATGGGTTGGTCTGGCCGTTGGTTCACAAAATAGCGCGAAGTGGGATACACTTTTACCCCACACGATAGGGCGCGTTGAAGTAGCTGTTCTTCTGAACAATCGGAATGAACTTTGATTAACACGTATAAACCGGACTGTTCGCCAATAATGGAGATCATATCCCCAAATGCTTTTCGCAGTAATGATGTTAAATGCTCCATTTTTCGTTTGTACACGAGGCGCATGCGTTTAATATGGCGGCCCCATTCCCCCTCCTCCATAAATTTGGCCATCGCCAATTGGCTGAGGATGGACGCAGTGCTTTCGAAAAGGCGAAACTGCTGCTGATAACGGTACAAAAGCGACGGCGGCAACACCATGTAGCTTAAGCGAATCCCAGGCAGAAACGATTTTGAGAAATTGCCCAGATAAATGACTTTTGCAGAATCAATGGAGGCAAGAGCAGGAAACGGTTTTTGCGTGTAACGGAATTCGCTGTCGTAATCGTCCTCGATAATATAGCCATCGACGTTGTTCACCCATTGAATGAGCCTGTGCCGTTGCTGGATCGGCATGCTTACTCCCATGGGGCTTTGATGTGAAGGGGTGACATAGATGAGCCGCGATCGCCTGTTCTCGAGCGGTGAAAGATCGATGCCGGTTTCGGAAACAGGCACCGTTTCCAGCTGAAAGCGGTGAAACAAAAACGCTTCTCTGGCGCCGTCATAACCAGGGTCTTCGACGATCACGCTGTTGAACTCATCTTTTAGAATATGGCCAAGGGAGAGAAGTATTTGCTGCGTGCTGCTTCCGATGATGATGGCGTTTGGCTCTGTGATCACCCCGCGGGATTCGAGAAGGTAGATGGCGATTTGCTTGCGCAAGCATAATTCCCCAAACGGATCCCCATAGCGGAAACATCCTTTGGCCGTCAATACTTGATTGGAAATTCTTCTCCATGCTTTAACGGGAAAATGATCGGCATCGACGGTATCGGCGCGAAAATCGACAACAACGGACGTTGCTGCTTCCCTTGCCGATTGGCGTGCAGAAATGCGGGCTTTTGGAATGAAAAGAGGTTCCACTTCATTGGCAAAATACCCTTTTCGTTTTTCCGCGCGAATATATCCTTCCGCTACCAGCTGTTCGTAAGCCATTAAAGTTGTGTTCCGGCTGACATTCAATGATTCGGCGAGTTGGCGAATGGAAGGTAGCGGCTCATTGGCTTGAATGTCGCCTTGTTCAATCAATGATTTCAATTTTTCGTAGATTTGCTTGTATTTAGGCGAGCCGTCCTTCAAGTCAAAAATGATCGTCTTCATGTTCATCCTCCTGACATGTTTATTTTTTTGTTATTGTCACTTTTTTTATGTCAGTTTTGATTATATTATACATTGTGAAGAATGGAATGCTGTAATTGAAAAGATGGGGGAGAGGACTGATGTATATTCCGAAGCATTTTGCCATCAACGATATGTCTGTCGTCTATGAGGTGATCGAGGAGAACAGTTTTGCCACCTTGGTGTCGATGCATCAAGGGGAGCTGTTTGCTACCCATTTGCCGCTGTTGCTCGATCGGGAGAAAACGTGTTTGTACGGCCATTTTGCCCGTTCTAATCCGCAATGGAACGACATTCAACGTCAGACGGTCTTGGCGATTTTCCACGGTCCGCATTGTTATATTTCTCCTTCCTGGTATGAAACGAACCAGGCGGTGCCAACATGGAATTATGTGGCTGTCCATGTGTACGGGAACGTGGAGTTGATCGACGATGAAGAAGAAATCATGCAGTCGCTGCACGATATGGTAGAAAAATACGAAGCGCCGGGCAGCCGTTACCAGCTGTCAGAGGTCGATGCCGGGATGCTGTCCGGCATGAACAAAGGAATTCAAGCCTTCAAAATCATCATCAAGCGAATCGAGGGAAAAGCCAAGTTAAGCCAAAATCATCCTGCATACCGACAAGAACGGATCATCAAGCAACTCGAGCAAATGCCATTTGAAAACGAAAAGCGAATCGCTTCCCTGATGAAAAAGCAACAGCAGTGAAATAGAAAATGAAGGAGTGAGATGTGAGGATGGGGCTTTCGACGATCGGTGTGTTTATAGTGGCAGCCGCGGCACTGCTCATCGTCCCCGGACCGGCGGTATTGTACATTGTGGCTAGAAGCATCGGTCAAGGAACGAAAGCAGGAGTTGTAGCGGTGTTTGGCGTGGCATTGGGTGGCGCTGTCCATGTTGTCCTTGGAGCCGTGGGCGTTTCCGCGATTTTGATGACATCGGCGGCTGCCTTTACGATGATCAAATATTTAGGAGCCGTTTATCTTATCTATTTGGGAGGCAAAACGTTATTTTTTGCTTCCACCAAGGATGAGGAAATCCCGAACACGAAGGCCAAGGAGAAAACATTGGCGCAAGTGTTTTACGAATCTCTATTTGTCGAAGTGACCAATCCAAAAACAGCGCTCTTTTTTCTTGCCTTTTTTCCGCAATTTATTTCGCCTTCTGCTGGATTGGTGGCTGGTCAATTTTTGCTTTTAGGGGCGATATTTGTTGTTCTCGCCTTGCTAAATGACAGCTTGTACGCCATGTTGGCCGCGGGCATCCGCAAACGGCTGGCTGCCAAGAAAGGAAGCATGAAGGTGATGAACCGGGTGGCGGGCTGTTGTTATATCTTGTTAGGACTATTCTCCGCATTGGCGAGCCCTTCGAAACCGTAAGAGAATGGAGGAGTGAATGATGACACGTTTTGTTGTTGAAGACGATGTTTGGGCCATATTTCCCCATGCCAAAATCGGTGTGGTCGTTGCCCAAGGGATTGACAACAGCATCAAGAATGCCAGCGTTTACGAACAAATGCTGCAGGAGGCGGAGAAAGAGGCGCGGAAATTCCTAGAGTTTGAAGAGTTGAGCCGCAACCCCGTCATCGGTGTTTGGCGAGAGGCGTTTCGACGATTCAGAACGAAAAAAGGGGCGCGTTGTTCGGTTGAAGCGCTGTTGAAAAGAGTGAAAAACGGTCAGCACATCCGAACGATCAATCCGCTTGTGGATATTTATAATTCTGTTTCATTGCGTTACGGGCTTCCATGCGGAGGAGAGGATATCGACAAGTTTGTCGGCGACATCCGGCTGGCGCTGGCGGATGGTCATGAACCGTTCATCCCGTTGGGAGGAGAGGAAAACGACCCGCCATATGAAGGAGAAATCGTGTATAAAGATGACGTGGGCGCCATATGCCGCTGCTGGAATTGGCGGGAAGCCCAACGAACAATGCTCACCGAACAGACGAAGCATGCCTTTCTTTGCATCGAATCGATTGATGATACGAGGCATGAGGCGCTTCATCAAGCATTAGAGGAACTGGCTTATTCGGTACGACACTATCTTGGTGGCACGGTGAAGATGCACATATTGGATGCCCGCCATTCGGAAATATCGATAACAGATTAAGAATCACTTCTTCAGTCTTGCTTTGGGTGCTGCAGTGATCGGCCGCCCCAGCGGGGAAGGAGAGGCGATGCGCCTTGTCGAACCGATTGTCGGGGCGGCGTTGGTGATCATTGTTGCCGGTGTTCTGATCGGAAGGGTGGTTGGCGTCTGATGATGGTTACCTGTGTGAACTACTCACCACTTAGCTAAAGCTTGAAGTGGGAGCTTCTCAGTTCCACGACGAAAGCCGCCTTTCGTCTCCCTGAGCGTGACTTCGGGTCGTTCCAACCCTAGATGTCCGACAATTCGGAGTTCTTTTGTACCTTGGATATTTTACGCATGGAAGGATCCGCTTGGTTTTCGCATTTTATTTTCTCCATGCAACCTCCTATATCCAGTTATGAAAGAACGGCATAGGTTTATTTTACCACAGGGTCGGACAATTGAACAGGCAAAAGCCTGTCCTTGTCCGAAGTCGATTCATCTCCCACTTTCATCAAGCTTCGCAAGATTTAGAAGTGGGAGACTTCTCGACTGAAGAATGTTAAAACGTCCCGCTTTTTGACATGGACGGCTTCGTGGGCGATGACCCCTGCCAACGCATCGCGCGGAAGTTTCAACGTTTCCGATGTCAAGGCGATCAGCGATCGACCGATGTAAGGGCCTGCCGCAAAGCCGTTGTAGTCGCTTGACTCTGTTGTATAAACTGCAAGACGGGGGAGGCCGGCCCGTGCGCAAATGGTCCGAATGATGTGCTGGATAGGTGGATTCGTGACCGGTTTCATATCGAGAGCGATTTTCAAAACTCGATCAGAAATGAATAGGTTGATTGCCCAAAAAAAGAGAATGGCGGCGATAATGGTGATGGAATCGACTTTCCAATACGCCAGCAAGGCAAGAAGGGCGGCGTAAGCTCCGACCCCTTTGACAACAGCAGAAAAATACGCTTTTCCAAGCATCCGCTTCCAATTGCTTGGATGATAAAACGGCTGGATGCGAATCTCTTTCTGCGAAGACAACGGTTTTGGAAAGATGTTCATTGATGCCAGCGATCCAGGATTGAGATACACTCGTTCCCCGTCAAACGACAGCTTCCACGTTTTTCCCATGTTGACCGTATAGTCGGCATGAGGGGAGAACAAGTGAAACAGATGGAATAGCTGCAAAATATCCGGGGCTGTATACACTTGGATGTCAACGCACTGATCCAATGGATATCGTTTCGCCTCAACGGAAGAGATGAGATAGAGCGCATGGTCGTTTTGGTCATAAAACAGGCGGAGCGAACGAAAAAGCGCCATCCGTTTGAAAAGCCGTGTCGCCATCGATAAAAAGCCGTATAGGAGAAACAGCTCTACAACGGGAGATGGAGAGCCGATCCAAAAGTAAGGAATGGCGATGCCGATGAATAAGGAGGAGAAGCCGATGTCAAGCAACGCTCGCTTTTTTTCGCGTGGAACAAGAATTTCTTTTGCTCCTTTCGATTGCAGTTCGGTAATGATGTCATATGTTGGCACGCGGTTTTGTTTCGGCAGCGGGATGACTTCGTAACTGAGCCAAAACGCGCCGAGCATCGCAACAGACTGCAGCAATCCGCCTTGAACAAAACCGCACCATGCCCAAACAGCTCCAATCAATGCAGCGAATAGGCGGGCGTATAAGGCTGCGTTCCATTTTTCTAACTTTTTGGCTACCCATTGAAAGGAAAAACCGAGAAGAAACGAAACGATCATCCCCCAATCAGACACGCTTGCTTCCTCCCCCATAACGAAAGGTTTCTATTTATGAAAAAACAGGCAGCAGCGCGCTTCTGCCTGTTTCAGCGGTAGTTTACAAACTGCACGTCAATCGGCAAATCGGCTTCGCGAATGGCGGCGATCACCTTTTGCAAGTCGTCTTTGCTTTTGCCGCTGACGCGGATTTGGTCGTCTTGCACTTGGCTTTTCACTTTCAAGCCGGTGTTTTTGATGATCGTGTTGATCTTTTTCGCATTCTCTTTGTCGATCCCTTGGACGAGCTTGGCGCGCTGGCGCACCGTGCCGCCTGCGGCCGGCTCGATTTTGCCGTATTGGATGTTTTTCGTCGCCACCCCGCGCTTAATGAGCTTGCCGATGAGCACATCTTTCAGCTGCTCAAGCTTAAACTCGTCGTCGGAGATGAGAACGAGCTCGTCTTTCTCGAGCGAAATGTCGCTTTTGCTTCCTTTGAAGTCATAGCGCGTCTTGATTTCTTTCATGGCGATGTTGATGGCGTTCGCCACTTCCGCCAAATCGACTTTCGATACGATATCGAACGAACTTTCTTTCGACATATGCGACCTCCCGGGCGTGTGATGTACTTTCATTATAGAAAATGGTGGGGAGGAAGGCAACCATAAGCAAAGGACTAGAAGGTCCATGTCGCCTTTTGGTTGGGAATAGGGAATGGTGTGGAAATGAAGGAAGACAAAACAAAAAAGCGGCGATTGAGCCGCCTTTCGTTTTATGCCCATCATAAATGATCCGTCTTCTTCGAATACGCGAACTTCCCGGCTTCGCGGTTTTTCTCGCGCATCATGTTTTTCTCATGGCGCTTCGCTTGGTTGTCGCGCGCTTTTTTGTCGTTGTCGCTTGTGTTTGGCATCGGTAGCCCTCCTTTTGCTTCGGTCGTTCGCCATTAGTATGGGCAAATGGAAAGGAACGATATTGAAATGCGGTGAGGTAGTTTATGGAAATTACCGCTATTTGAATGATACCCGTTACAAAGGCGACTGGACGCCATGGATTCAGTTTTTCTTGCAATGCGTCCATTTACAAGCAAAACAAAATGTTCGATTGATTCAAAAAGTAAACGATTTGTATGAAGAGGATTTGGAAAAGGCGAGCGCGCTTGTGAACAGCCAGAATATTCGAACCGTTGTCAATGTCATGTTCCAGCATCCGATTTTTACCGCTAAGCAGATGGCGGAGTTGACCGGTTTGCCGGAAGCGACGGTTCGGCGCTATTTGAATCGGTTTGAGGAGCAGAAGCTCATTTTTTCGGATGGGCGGATGCGGTCCAAAACATACTACTACTACAATCTTCTCGATCAACTCCGATGATGAACAAAGGCGCCTAGGCTGTCAGAGGCGCCTTTGTCACGGCGAACCGTGTTATATTTCCATATACTTGTTCAAAAAGAACAACGCAATCGTCCCCGGCCCGGCGTGGGCGCCGATGGCGCTGCCGATGTCGGAGAGGAAAAAGCGCGTGCAGCCGTGTGTTTCTTCGATCATCCGCTTCAGCTCAAGCGCCGTTTCTTCGTCATCCGCGTGGCTGATGCCGATCGTTTGCTTTTGCAGATCGTCGCCGCGTTCACCCATCAACTCGACCATTCGTTTCAACACTTTTTTCCGCCCGCGCAGTTTTTCAAGCGGGACAAGCGCTCCGTCTTCGACATGGAGAAGCGGCTTGATGTTGAGCAGCCCGCCGAACGCCGCGGCGGCTTTGCTGATGCGGCCGCCGCGCGCGAGGTAGTCCAAGTTGTCGACGGTGAAAATGTGCTCCATATGGCGGCAGTACGATTCGATCGTTTCACAAAGCAAGTTGTACGGTGTGTTTCGCTCCGCCAGCTCGACCGCTTTCATGACGGCGAGCCCTTGGCCAAGAGAGGCGCATTTCGAGTCGATGATCGTCAGGCGAAATTCCGGATATTCATCAAGCAGCTCGCTGCGCACGGCCATCGCCGTTTGGTATGTACCGGATAATTTCGATGAAAAGGCGATGTACAAACATGGCCGATTTTCTTTGGCGTATGGCAAAAACAGTTCCTTCATCGCCAGCGGGCTCGGCTGTGCCGTTTTCACCGTATGCCCTTGGCGCATGGCGTCATATACTTGCTTCGGTTCGATCGTAATGCCGTCTTCGTAATCTTGACCGTTCCAATAAACGACAAGCGGCAAAAACGCGATGCGGTGCTCGCGAATGTACGACTGCGGTAAATCCGCTCCGCTGTCGGTGATGATTTGAATGGACATATCCGTTCCCTCCTTGGGCGGGATGAATGACGGTTCATAGGTTTAGTGTATCGGTTTTGGCGTGGAAACACAATATGGAAAGTAAAAGACGATGAATCAGAAAGAAGGCTGCGGATGGCCCGCAGCCTTTCATTGGGTGATTTGATCAAGCTCAGCTTGAAATTGACGCAACTGCGCTTTTTCCGCCGTGTTGGAATGCGCGTACGCGGATGACAAGGCGTTTTTGGCGATGGCAATGGCGCGGTCCACGCTCATGTCAATCTTGCCGCTGGCGGCTTGTTTCGCCTGCGCGACTGCTTTGCGCGCTTCCTGAAATAGACGATTGCCCATCGTTACGCGCCTCCAAGCGACGTTTCGACCGCTTTTTCCGCCTTGCGCGCTTCCGCCTCGGCGTACGTCAAGTGATAAGGGATTCGCTTGTCATGCCGTTCAACCGCATCGACGCTTTGCTGGACGAAACGCTTCGATTTGTTTCGTTTGCCCATGACCGATTCCCCCTTTAAAAAATGAAGACGCACGTTGCGTCACGTATAGTGTAACCGCATGGGGGGAACAGTAGTAAGGAAATTCGTTACAAACAACCGCTCATTCACTCGTTTCGCTCGATGGAGAATCTCATGGGCCGATGGCATCGGAAGGGCGGCAAGACGGCATTCGCGGCGGAGCTTTTTGAATAGGAGGAAAGCTACAGGCCTAGAACGTCTTGCAAGTACAAACCGATACCGTCTTCTTCATTGCTCGCTGTCATGTCATCGGCTACGGTTTTTAGCGGCTCAATGGCATTGCCCATGGCGACGCCAAGACCAGCCCAATCGATCATTTCGAGATCGTTGTCTTCATCGCCAAAAGCGATAACGCGCTCCCGCGGGATGCCGAAGTAGTCCGCCACTTGTTTCAATCCAGCCGCTTTATGGACGCCATGGCGGATGATTTCAATGACATGCCACGGTTCGCTCCAGCGCCGGTGATGCACGACGTTGGCGTAGACGTGCGACAAATGCGATTGGATTTGCTCGATATGGTCGCCATCCGTATACACGAGCACGCTCGTCGGGTCTTTGCCAAGCGAAAGGCGCAAGTCGCCGATTTCCACGGTCGGGTTGCCGAGGCGGACGATGTCGAGCAAGACGTCGTCATGTTCGTGGAAATAGACGTCGTCCATCACTTCCGCCAAAATGTTTTTGATTCGATACGTTTCCCCAAGTTCGACAATGTCTTTCACGATCGCCAACGGTAACGGAAAATGGCGCATCTCCCACGACGGCTGGCGTGGATGGTGGACAAACGCGCCGTTGAAATTGATGATCGGCGTCGTAAGCCCGAGTTCCTCGTAATACATGCGGCTCGCCCGGTACGGCCGGCCTGTGGCGATGACGACGAGATGGCCAGCGTCGATGGCGCGGCCGATGATGTCTTTCGTGAACGGAGAAATCGTTTTGTCCTCTTTCAGCAGCGTTCCGTCTAAATCCAGCGCGATCAAATATCGTTTCATGCTCGACTCCTTTGCTTTGTAATTCTTTCCGCTTTCTAGTGTAACTCTTTTCCAAAATCGCTGTCTATATGATACACTATACAGCGATGGAAAAAGACAGAAGGGGTTTGGACTGCCATGGTCATCGTTGAAAAAGAACGGCTGGCTGATGTGCCGGTGCTTCATGTTGTCAAGCCGGAAAAGCGGGACGAACGGCTGCCGCTTATTTTCTTTATCCACGGCTTTACAAGCGCGAAAGAGCATAATTTGCATTTCGGCTACTTGCTTGCCGAGGCAGGCTATCGCGCTGTGCTTCCCGACGCGCTGTTTCACGGCGAGCGGGACGAAGGCTTGAGCGAACGGAAATTGCAGCTGTCGTTTTGGGACATTGTCGTGCGCACGATCACCGAAATCGAGGAGATGAAAAACGACCTTGTCAGCCGCGGGCTGGCGGATTCCGAACGGATCGGGCTTGCTGGGACATCGATGGGCGGCATCGTTACATTCGGCGCGCTCGCCGTCTATCCGTGGGTGAGGGCGGCGGTGGCGCTCATGGGCTGCCCGAACTACAGCGCCTTTTTTGACGCGATGATGGAAGAAGCGAAGCGGCGCCAAATCGACATCCCGATGCCGCCGACGCTGCTTGCGCTCGAAAAAGAAAAGCTCGCCCGCTACGATTTATCCAAGCAGCCGGAAACACTCGCCGGGCGGCCGCTGTTCATCTGGCACGGGAAAGCCGACCAAGTCGTCCCGTATAGTTATACATATGAATTTTACAAGCAAATTAAGCCATTTTATAAAGGAAACGAAGACCGGCTGCAGTTCATCGCCGACCCGCACGCCGGCCATAAAGTGACGCGTGAAGCGTTTTTGGAGACGGTGCGCTGGTTTCGCGAGCATGTGTAAGCGACGGCGATGACAGTGGACACATGGACAGGGCAAATGGAAGTCAGCTTTCCAAAACGAAATCCGCCTTTCGAAAGATGGCGGATTTTTCGTTTGCGCACATTTCTCATTCAAATGAATATTTGAATATAGGAAGGAAATATGCTATTCTATATTCAAACAAACATTTGAATGTTGGCGAGGAGCGGGAAGAAATGCATCGCGATGATGTTTGCGACATTTACTGTTATGACGAAGAGAAAGTCGAGCGGGTTCAGCGGCGGCTTCGCGATGAAAACATTGCCGCGATTGTCCCTTTTTTTAAGGCGCTTGCCGATGAAAACCGGGCGAAAATCGTGTATGCGCTTTGCGGTGAAGAGGAGCTGTGCGTCTGTGACCTCGCAAACGTGATCGGTGCGACGGTGGCGACGGCATCCCATCATTTGCGCATCTTGTACAAACAAGGAATTGTGAAATATCGAAAAGAGGGGAAACTTGCCTTTTACTCGCTGGATGATGATCATATCCGCGAGCTGCTGCTTGTCGCGCTCGCCCATCAGAAAGAGGGGGACGGCCGTGGGGAATGAACAAACATTGAATCGGCTCGAGGCAAAAACATACCGCGTGCAAGGACTGACGTGCACAAACTGCGCGGCCCAATTTGAGCGGAACGTGAAGTCCCTGCCCGGCGTGAAAGAGGCGAAAGTGAACTTTGGCGCCGCCAAGCTCACCGTTTGGGGCGAAGCAACGATTGATGAACTTGAGCAAGCGGGGGCGTTTGAACAATTGACCATTCGTGAAGAACGTGAACGCCCGGCCAGGCAGGAGCCGTTTTGGAAGAAGAAAGAGAATCGGAACGTCTGCATTGCCGCCGCGTTGCTGGCCATTGGCTGGGCAACGTCGACAACGGACAGCGGCTGGTTGGCGGTGGCTGCCTATGTCGCCGCGATCGTGATCGGCGGCTACTCGCTGTTTCGGACCGGGCTTCGCAATCTGCTCCGCTGGCAGTTTGACATGAAAACGTTAATGACGATCGCCATTCTTGGCGCGGCGGCCATTGGCGAATGGCAAGAAGGGGCGGTTGTTGTCATTTTGTTCGCCATCAGTGAAGCGCTCGAGCGCTATTCGATGGACCGGGCGCGCCGATCGATTGAGTCGCTGATGGAAATGGCGCCGGCGGAGGCGACCATTCGGCGCGGTGCGGAGGAAATGACGGTTCGGGTTGAGGACGTTCGCATCGGGGATGTGATGATCGTCAAACCAGGGGAGAAAATCGCCTTGGACGGCGTTGTCGTGAATGGTGCGTCAACGGTCAATGAGGCGGCGATTACCGGCGAAAGTTTGCCGGCAGAAAAAGCACCCGGCGCTGCGGTGTTTGCCGGGACGCTTAACGGGGAAGGGTTCCTCGAAGTCGAGGTGACGAAGAGGGCGGATGAGACGACATTGGCGAAAATGATTGACCTCGTCGAAGAGGCGCAAGCGGAGCGGGCTCCGTCGCAGGCCTTCATCGACCGGTTCGCTCGCTATTATACGCCGTTTATGATCGTGATCGCGCTTCTGATCGCCATTGTGCCGCCGCTTGTGATGGGCGGTGACTGGCTTGATTGGGTGTACCGCGGTCTTGCCATTCTTGTCATCGGCTGCCCGTGCGCGCTCGTCATCTCGACGCCGGTGGCGATTGTGACGGCCATCGGAAACGCGGCCCGGCGCGGCGTGCTCATCAAAAGCGGCGTGCATCTCGAACAAATCGGCCGGCTGCGAGCCATTGCTTTCGATAAAACCGGGACGTTGACGAAAGGGAAACCGGCCGTGACCGATGTCATCGTATATGAAGGAACACGCGAGCAGCTGTTGGCCATCGCCGCCGCCATCGAAAAACGGTCGCAGCACCCTTTGGCTTCTGCCATCGTCCGCAAAGCGGAAGAGGAGGGAGCGCCGTTTCTTGACGCGCCGGTTGATGCGTTTCAGTCGTTGACCGGAAAGGGAGTCAAGGCCGCCGTCGGAAACGAAACGTATTATATCGGCAGCCCGGCCTTGTTCACCAGCTTGATCGGTGAGCTGCCGGATGAAGCGGAAGAGCGAATCACCGCCTTCCGCAAAGAAGGAAAAACCGTGATGGCCGTCGGCACGGCCGATCGGGTGTTGGGTCTTATTGCCGCGGCCGATCCACTGCGGCCGTCCGCACCGGGCGTTGTCGCTGCATTGCAGCGCCTTGGCGTGGCGGAAGTGGCAATGGTGACGGGCGACCACGAGCAAACGGCACAGGCCATCGGCCGTCAAGCGGGTGTATCGGACATTCGCGCCGGGCTGCTTCCGGAACAGAAGCTTTCGGCGATCCGCGAGCTGAAACAGCGCTGCGGCATCACCGCCATGGTCGGCGACGGGGTGAACGACGCCCCTGCCTTGGCCGCGGCTGATGTCGGTGTGGCGATGGGCGGGGCGGGGACGGATGCCGCCTTGGAAACAGCCGATGTTGTGCTCATGGCCGACGATTTGCGCCAGCTGCCGTACACCGTCCACCTTGGGCGCCGAACACTTGCCGTCATCCGGCAAAACATCGCCGTCGCCTTAGGACTCAAAGCGTTGGCGCTCGCCGCCGCCGTCCCGGGCTGGCTCACCCTTTGGCTCGTAGTGTTCGCCGACATGGGCGCGACGCTGCTCGTGACTTTAAACAGCATGCGCCTGCTGCGGGTGAAGGAATGAGCGGAGGCTCCGGGCAGCGAGGAAAGGACCGCTTCGGCGCCTCTCCCAACTTCGAAGGAGTGTATTGGTCTTCCCTCATGAAAGGCGTGGAAAATATGGTTGCTTTCTGACGATGAGAAACGGTATCATGAAGAGGAAAACATCAACCGCTGATTAGGTCGAACGTTTGAGGATGCTGGATGTTAGATAGAAACATCGTTTTGGTCTGTTCGTGAAAATCATGGGGAAGAGGGGGCGTCATGAAGGGATCTCGACAAGAAGAGAGGCATGAAACGCAACGGACAGAGGAGATTCAACGGGTGGACGACCGGGTGTTTTCGCCGACCGAAGAGTTGGATCGGATCGCTGCGGGAGGGGCGATGAAGCGGGAAGCCCTCGATTGGCGAGGATTTCCCCGGTGGATTCAATATGTCGGATACATTGCCTTCGCCTTTTTTGTCATCGTTCCTTTGCTGGCATGGTTGTGGAACGTGTTGCTTGAATAGCGGATCGAACGCCAGCCGGAGGCGGGTCTCATGGAGGAGAAAAACAAACGACACGGAAATGCCCGTCGTTCCGTGTCGTTTTGTTTGCGCTCTGTTGTTAATCCTCCATCCCTAAAGAGTGCCAATAAGTTTGGCTAACGGCAGTTTAATAGTTAAACAGGGGGGATATGATGCAATATACCATTACACCAATCGCATTTGTTAAAAATAACCGCAAAGATGTTGAAGATGATCATTGGGGGAATGTTATTTCAATAATTGAATTATCAGAGAAGATCGATGATTCAGCTTTACAAGGTATCAGTGAGTTTTCGCATTTAGATATTATTTTCTATTTTGACCGAGTTACAGATGACAAAATTCAATATGGGGCAAGGCATCCAAGAAATAATAAAGAATATCCAAAGGTCGGGATTTTCGCTCAAAGAGGTAAAAATCGACCGAATAAATTAGGTTTAACAACCGTTGAATTGTTAGAACATAAAGGGCGAACATTGAAGGTAAGAGGATTAGATGCAATAGATGGCACTCCTATTATTGATATTAAACCGGTTATGAAGGAGTTCTTACCCAAAGGCGAAGTAAGGCAACCTGCTTGGTCGGTATCATTGATGGAACGATACTGGGATTAATGTTATGAAGATCATGATTCAAAAAGCAACAGCGCAAAGGGGAGTTTTTATCTTCGGAATGCAGAATCCAAAATCCGCCCATGGTTTTGTAGACCGATATGGACGAAAAAAAAGTGGAAATAAAAACCGCCCGCCCAACGCGGGCGAACGGCTAAAAGGGGATGGAACAGTGGACCGTTTCAGGAAAAATGCCCAAGTTGCCGGAGCGCTTCTTCGCTCATCCGTTCCGGCGTCCATGGCGGATTCCAAGTCACTTGGACGCGCACGTCGCGGACGCCGTCGATTTGCTCGAGCGCCCGTTTGACGCTGCCGCCAGGCTTACGGCAAATGCGACAATGCCGGCCGCTGTCACCGCAAATTTTCCGCTTGCAGACCTGCGAGCGAGAAAGCCCACTCCTTTAGGGGAGGGATGAAAGCGAGCCGTTTTCTTATATTGAATGATTATGAAAAAAATGGTATCCTGTCATCGTCGCAAGGAGGTGAATTCATGCCGACGATCACACTAAGGCTGGAATTGCACAAACCAACGAAAGTCAAACAAGACATGTACGAACGGATGACAGAAGTGAATACAGCGTTTGCGAATTGGCTGTTGAATCATCCCGAGCTGAATCAAGCGACGAGCAAACTATTTAAAGAGTTTTCGTCGCAGCAGTTTCCTTCTGCCGTCGCGAATCAGACGATTCGAGAAGTGAAGTCCCAAAAGAAAAACCAGAAAACAAAGAAGTTTCGAACATTATGGTGTTGCTTTAACAATCAAAACGTAAAGGTTGAAAAGAAAGGAGAGTTCTACACCGTTTCATTCCCCACACTGGAGAAGCGAATTGGCGTGCCGGTGGTCACGCGTCCCTATCAAGAAGCATGGCTGAATCGGCTGCTCGATGGAACCGTCAAACAAGGGGCAGCCAAGCTCTACAAAAAGAGAAAGAAATGGTACTTGGCTGTTGCGATCACAGTTGAAGTCCAACAACGGGAAGAAACGAAGGCAATGGGCGTTGACCTAGGACTTCGCTATATCGCCGTTGCCAGCGTGGGAACGAAATCGCTGTTTTTTAAGGGCAGCCAATGCGCTTTCATTCGCCGACGATATGCGGCTTTGCGGCGAACGTTGGGCCAAGCGAAGAAGCTCCATATGATTCGCAAAATCGGTGATAAAGAGTCCCGCTGGATGAAGGATCGAAACCACAAAATCAGCCGTCAAATTGTTCGTTTTGCCCTCGCCAACGGTGTTGGCGTGATTCGGATGGAAGATTTGACAGGGATTCGGAAACGGGCAACATCGGCCAAAGAAGCAGGACGAAGCCTTCATTCTTGGGCGTTCCATCAATTGCAAACGATGATTGCCTATAAAGCGGAAATGGCGGGCATTCGGGTGGAGTGGGTGAAGCCGACCTATACAAGCCAAACATGCCGATGCGGGCATCGAGAGAAAGCGAACCGAAACGGCATCCACTTCCAATGCAAAAAATGCGGATATACGATTCATGCCGACTTGAATGGCGCCATCAACATCGCCAAAGCGATTTCGGGCTTCGCCGCCTAACCTAGCGCACTGGTCACAGGTGCGCCGCCCATTGGGGTACATCCTAACCCGATGGGACGGGGTGATGACACACCCCCGAACTTGGGCGTTGTCCAAACCAGAAATGGATGAGGACGCTAACGACCCAAGAATCCCACGCCCTTTAGGCGTGTGGAGTGTCAATCGCTGCGCAACATCGTCAAACCGGAAGTGTGGAACGACAAATGGCTGAAATTCTCATGCTGGATGCTGAACATCGGCCTGGCTGGCATGGTTCTCATCACGCTTCTCCCGGTCGGGATATTGCAAATCAAAGAAGCGTTCGAACACGGCTATTGGGCGTCGCGTTCGCCTTCGTTCCTCAAGCAAGACATTGTCCAAAACTTGCTGCTTGTCCGCTTCGTTCCGGATACGATCTTTTTAATCAGCGTCGTCGCGCTGCTTGCCTTTGCCATCAAAGCGATGTTCCATTTGCGCAAACCGACGCATGGAGAGGGAGAAGAGCTGCCGGTGGCGAATTTGGCGGAGGAAGAATAACAAAAACGCACAGCGGGATTCCGCTGTGCATTTCATTTGTGAACGTTTTCAATTACTTGTGGCATTTGTCTGGCTTGGCGTGTTCGTTTTCCTTTTGTTTGTCATGGCATGGAAAGCAGTACAACGTCTCTGTTTCTCGGCTGACGACGCCGTTTAAAAACCCATGCAGACAATGGATCGGCTTGCCGCATTGCGCGCAAAAGCCAACAAGCTCTTCCAACCGCCATTTCTCCTTTCATGGGGATTGAACATGTTCACCTTCGGGCTGTGACGCTCGTCACTACCCCCCAAGGTTCAAGCGGTTATGATAAAGTATATAATTCATTATACTACAAAGGAGGCCAATGTTATGAACCAATTTGCCGCAAAAATCCACGCCCCGGACTATCCGCCGCGCGATCGCCATCCGGCAATTTTTCGGCTGTTTGACAGTTTGAAGCCGGGGGAAGTGATGGAGCTGACGAATGACCATGACCCGCGTCCATTGCAATACCAATTCATGATGGAGCGTCCGGATCAGTTTACAGACCTGCGAGCGAGAAAGCCCACTCCTTTAGGGGGGGATGAAAGCGAGCCGTTTTCTTATATTGAATGATTATGAAAAAACGGTATCATGTAATCGTCGCAAGGAGGTGAATCCATGCCCACGATCACACTAAGGCTGGAACTGCACAAACCAACGAAAGTCAAACAAGAAATGTATGAACGGATGACAGAAGTGAATACAGCGTTTGCGAATTGGCTGTTGAATCATCCCGAGCTGAATCAAGCGACGAGCAAACTATTTAAAGAGTTTTCGTCGCAGCGGTTTCCTTCTGCCGTCGTGAATCAGACGATTCGAGAAGTGAAGTCCCAAAAGAAAAACCAGAAAACAAAGAAGTTTCGAACATTATGGTGTTGCTTCAACAATCAAAACGCAAAGGTGGAAAAGAAAGGAGAGTTCTACACCGTTTCATTCCCCACACTGGAGAAGCGAATTGGCGTACCGGTGGTCACGCGCCCCTATCAAGAAGCATGGCTGAATCGATTGTTGGACGGAACCGCCAAACAAGGGGCAGCCAAGCTCTACAAAAAGAGAAAGAAATGGTACTTGGCTGTTGCGATCACAGTTGAAGTCCAACAACGGGAAGAAACGAAGGCAATGGGCGTTGAACTAGGACTTCGCTATATTGCCGTTGCCAGCGTTGGAACGAAATCGCTGTTTTTTAAGGGCAGCCAATGCGCTTTCATTCGCCGACGATATGCGGCTTTGCGTCGAAAGTTGGGCAAAGCCAAGAAGCTTCATATGATTCGCAAAATCGGCCGTAAAGAGTCCCGCTGGATGAAGGATATGAACCATAAAATCAGCCGTCAAATCGTCCGTTTTGCCCTCGCCAACGGTGTTGGCGTGATTCGGATGGAAGATTTGACAGGGATTCGGAAACGGGCAACATCGGCCAAAGAAGCAGGACGAAGCCTTCATTCTTGGGCGTTCCATCAATTGCAAACGATGATTGCCTATAAAGCGGAAATGGTGGGCATTCGGGTGGAGTGGGTGAAGCCGACCTATACAAGCCAAAAATGCCGATGCGGGCATCGAGAGAAAGCGAACCGAAACGGCATCCGCTTCCGATGCCAAAAGTGCGGATACACTCTCCACGCTGACTTGAATGGCGCCATTAACATCGCCAAAGCGATTTCGGGCTTGAGCGCCTAATCTAGCGCACTGGTCACAGGTGCGCCGCCCATTGGGGTACATCCTAACCCGATGGGACGGGGTGATGACACACCCCCGAACTTGGGCGTTGTCCGAACCAGAAATGGATGAGGGCGCAAACGACCCAAGAATCCCACGCCCTTTAGGCGTGTGGAGTGTCAAATGGGAATACCTTGAGGAAGGGCCGGACGTATGGCAGGTGGCGATTAGAAAAAAATAACTAGGCGTCCATCGGGATTTCCGTCGGCAGGCGGAAATCTTTTTTTTCGTCGGCTCGTATGGTACGGTAAGAACAGACGAGGTTCGGAAAGGGGAATCACGATGAAACGAACCATTGCCGGAGTGGTGCTGGCCGGCGGCCAGTCGCGCCGGTTCGGGCGGCCGAAGGCGTTTGCGCTGCACCAAGGCGCCCCGTTTTTCACTTGGTCCGTCGCGGCGCTCGATCCGATCGCCGATGAACTGTACATCGTCAGCCACCCGTCGCTTATCGATGAATTCCGCCGGCAAACGGACATCCCGGTGCTGCTGGATGTGGAACGCTACCGCGGCTGTGGGCCGCTTGCCGGCATTTACACCGTCATGGAACAGAGCCGAGCCGACTGGGTGTTCGTCCTGCCGTGCGACATGCCGTACATGCGGCGGGAAGTGGCGGAGCGGCTTCGTTCCTATATCGATCCGACGTTTGACGCCATCGTCCCGCTCCATGGCGGCCGTCCCGAACCGTTGGTTGCTTTATACCACCGGCGACTTAGCCACCTGATCGCCGAGCTGCTTGACGCCGGCGAACGGCGGATGGCGGCGCTCCTTGACCGCGCACGCGTTCGCTATGTTGATGCCAAGCAGCTTGCCGGGGATGAAGACGTATGGCGCAATGTCAATACTGAGGAAGAGTATCGGTACGGGCGGGAATTTTGGCCAAAGCAGACGTAGCATACATCTTTTGCTAATCGGAAGAGCCGTCCTTGACCACGAAATGGTTCTTTTTCCCGGCTCTTCACCACAAAATGTACTTGATACAGAAAGACGCTCATGATACGCAAGTTAAAAATGATTTCGCCTGTACAATAACGTTTCTATGTCAATGAAAGGTCAAGTGCACCTTTTGGTGATGACCTTGAATTTTATGAAACGACAACAGTGCGAAAAAAAGAACCGCATGGCCTCGGCTCTTTTGCGTCATTGGACTGGGGGTTGATTTTGGTCCATTTCCTTCGCCAAGTCCGCTACTTCGGCGACGGTCAGCCCCGTTCGTTTCGCGACTTCGTGAATAGGCAGAACGTCAAGCAAGTTTTTTGCGATTTCGATGGCTTTTTGTTTTTCGGCTTGTTTGACCGCTTTCTCTTTTTCCTGTTCTAGATCTTCTACGAGCAAACGAAAGACTTTATTCATTTTCATCCACTCCTTTACTTTTTGGACGTATGGCGGGTCAATAAACTTGTCCAAACGTGGTTACTCAAGCAATCCGAGCCTAAACGCTTTTCCGACTGCTCCCGCCCGCGATTTGACGTGAAGTTTTCGCAAAATGGAAGACACGTGGTGTTCCACGGTTCGTTTACTGATGTTCAGTTGTTCGCCGATTTCGCGATTTGTTTTGTCTCTAGCAATGAGATCGAGAACGTCCAACTCCATGTCGGTCAGAGGCGAGCCATCATGGAAAGTAAGATCAGTCGGGAATGATTTCACCCCGCGATAGCTTTCCCGAATGGCGTGAATCAGTGTTTCGGCAGAATCGCATTTGGATACAAAAGCATAGGCGCCTGCCTCATGGACGGCATGTACATATTCTGCGCTGGCATCCCCCGATAACATGACCACTTTGCTTGCAGGGAATCGTGATGAGATGTTCTTTGTCCAAATGAGGTTGTTCTGCCTTTGGCTCGGAGCATCGATGACAATGATATCAGGCTGGAAGTGAGCGATCTCCTTCTCTAGTTCGGCTGGAGAGAAGACGGCTCCCACTACTTCCAAGTCGGGCTCGCGTTCCAAAAGCTGACGGATGCCATCCATGACAAGGCCATGATCCCCTATGATCAAAATGTTGATTTTCACCATTGTCTCTCCCCCTCCCCCCGTAAAACGCAGCGAGTAGCGACGCATTTGGTTGGAACACACGTTGCGGTGAAACATGGAGTTTTACAGGGGATGAGTGATGTGCTGTTTTGATCCATGAGGCCATTTCTCTCAACTTCATTCGTTAAAATTTTACAATAAAGATCAATCTCTGTAAACGAAATTTCAAAAAATAGGTATTTTCCGCAATGAAATTTGTGGAAAATACGGATGTTTTTTTAATTTTATTTTGGTACAGTAAGGGTAAAGCCGGCCGGTTATCTTTGAAATAATGAGGAGGACTATGTTAAAAATGAAAAAGAAATTTGCTGTGCTTACTTTAGCTGCAGGACTTCTTGCCGCAGGAGGCGTGGCTCAGGCTGGAACAACGTATGATGATTATGACGTTATTGTCCCAGGGTTCAATGATAATGCGTTTACTCCTCAACAAACCAAATCGACTACCGGCGCATCAGCTGATTTGAAAGTATCTATACTTGGAAAAGCACTGGATGCAAGAGTGCATTCTTATAGCGGGGGAACTGGACCTTGGGTTCGTATTGCCACGGTTGGGGGTCCATTCAAACTGCCTAATTCGATCAAATCAGGCAAGGATGCGAGAGTTGAGTTTAGTTCGGATATTACTCAATTGGTAGACGTAAGGGTAAAAGGGGAGTGGAGAAGCAATTGATTCATCATGAGAATGGGCCAAACCGTTTGGATGGTCCATTCTCTTTAAATATGAAAACGAGTCTGGGAAAGGGTGTAAAAAATGTTGGGCCATCAAGTGAAAGTTGAATTCATCAGAGTCTTTACCTGGCGTCAATGTATGGTTTGGGCTGCATTAGTGTTGGTCCTGCCTGCCATCCAATTTATGTTGATAAAGGATCATTACCTTTACTATAGACAATTGGATCTTTTTCTGCGTTTGAATTCGAATTTTGTGCCGCTGCTTTTTCCGATCATCATGGTTCTCGTGTATGCGATTTCTTTTCCAAGTGAACAGAAAAATCATTTTATTCCATATGTACGTATCCGCATCCCTTTGACGACTTACTTCTTTAGCAAATTGATCGTCAATGCGATCCTGTCTTTTTTGCTCGCCTTTTTGATCGTATTCGTCCCTTTTGTATTTTCTATGTATATTGAACCTTATTTAGGAATTGTTCGTTTATATCCAACAGATGGCAATCCTATCCCTTATACAACGTTTGAGCAGCTGCTTGCCCTTGGCACGTTGCCATATGGAATTCTTTACTCACTATGGGTAGGGCTGAATGGAATGATGTATGCGACAATGGGATTGTTGCTCGTCATGATTTTAGAGAAGCCTTTTGTAGGGTTTTCCATTCCGTTTGTCTATTACTTGTTGGGAAATTTTATTACGCAAGTTTTTGGATATGATCAATTTTCCCCTACTTATACGATTTTTCCTTTTAGTATACAACAACAACCTTTATGGACAGTATTCGTGCCATTTATCGTCTTATGTTTCGTTGTGATTCTATTGATATTCTATCTAAAGGAAAGGTTGCATAAGCATCATGACTAGGACAGTAAAGAATAAATGGAAGGATTTTGTAAATGAATTGCTGACATTCAAGTGGATTCTCTTTGGAGCAGTTATTTACATATATGGATTAAGAGCGAAAGAGCATATGTATGTTGCTTCGTTTCAAACAAAACTATTGTTGAATAAATGGGATTTGTTACATAGCTTCTTCGGTAATATTTACCTTATTTTGTATTTCATTTTACCCGTTTTTCTATATCGTTCTATTTCGATTATTATATCTGATTTTGATTATACGGTTTTGATACGATTTGGTTCTTATCGAAGTTGGGTGTATGCAACATTAGTTCGATTTATTCAAAGCCTCAGCATATCCATGATCGTTTGGGGAGCAGTGAGCGGAGTTTTGTCAATCGGTGCTCCTTCTTTCGCTGGCTGGAGTCCGTTTAGTAAGCTGGATGGTTCTTTAAGTGAAACGCAAATATTGCAAAAATTTATAGACAGCCCCTTTTTAGCATTGTTGTTGCATTTTGCGTTGCTAATTCTAAGTGTTAGCTGCATTCACCTTATTTTGGCCATCATTTATGTAAAATGGAAAAAAAGGGGTATTATCGTATTTACTGCGATTCTTATATGGGTATATGGAGGAGTGTCATTTAAACTTCTTCCTCACCATTCCTTATTCAATTTATGCAATTACTTGATTTTGCATTCGGGAGCTGTACAGTTCGGAAATATATGGGGATCTTTTACAATGGTCACAGGATTGATGATCCTGCTTATATGGATGGTCAATCGACTAGATTTGAACATGAAAGGATATAGCTGGAGGTATGTCGTTTTCATTGCCTTGATTGTCATGGCATTATGGTCCGGTATGCGAGAAAAAGCAGGAGAAACTATTTGGGACCAATTTCTTTTCATGTTTATAGGTGGTTCCAATCAAGCGTTCTATTTCAAGTCGTTTTTATGTTATTGGGTTCTGTATTTTGGATTCATCTATTGGGTCCAATTGTACTTGCAGAAGGAATTGTCGGAAATGGGGTATTACAAGCTTTTGCGTTATCAGTCTATCACCCGATGGTTTTGGAGATGGTATCATAAGATCATGTTATATATTGGATTATATTTATTCGCCTTAGCATTGCTTGCTTTATTCATTTCTTCTTTGAAGCGTTTCTCTTTTGACTTCTATGTTTCGATTGATCGCTCGGTCACGTTGCTTGAAGTGTTTTATCATTTTTTTGTCAATGGCTATCTTCAAATTTCATTTTATGTACTATTTGTGTTTCTTATTTCTTGGTTGAGTAAAGAAACGTTTTATAGTTTAGTGGGGCTCGCCATACTTTCATTCTTTATGTTACCGGGTCTTAATAATTGGGGGATAGTTCCATCCGGATTGAATAGCATGGCGTATTTATTCGCAGATTACTCGGTTTATCGCATAAGCATAGTTCTATCTTTATGGAATGTTTTAGAGATTGTTTTCTTGCTGTATGTCTTTCATAAACAAGATCTTGATTTCTAAAAAGGAGTGAGGAAGTTGTCGCATATCCTACTGAGTCAAGTCAGTAAATCTTTTAAAGGAGCAACAATTTTTGAAAACGTGAATTTTGCAGTGGAAAAGGGGAAAATTTATGGAATTATTGGTCCTAACGGTTCAGGAAAGTCCGTATTATTTAAACTAATATGCGGATTTATGTTCCCTGATCACGGCAGCGTGATCGTGGACGGGGAAGAGCTGGGTGCCAATAAACGATTTCCCAGTAATTTTGGAATTATCATTGATCGGCCTGGGTATATAGCGGGAAAGACAGGGTTTGATAATCTAAAAGCATTGGCTCTCATTAGAAACAAAATCAATGATGACAAAATAAAGCAAACGATGAGGATGGTTGGTTTAAATCCGGAATCGACGCAAAAGGTAAAACATTACTCACTTGGAATGAAACAAAAGCTCGCCATTGCTCAAGCCATTATGGAAGATCAACAAACACTGATTTTAGATGAACCATTCAATGCTCTAGATGCTGACAGCGTTGAAACTATCCGCCATTTGCTTCGGAAATTTAGGGAAGAAGGGAGGACGATTTTGCTTACCAGCCATAATCAAGAGGATATTGATGTTCTTTGCGATGAAGTGTACAGAATCAACCGTTTTAAACTTGAAAAAGTGAAGGGATAGGCTCTTAATTTTCCATGGTCCGATGACGCCTATTATTATAGAATTTGCAAATAGTGAATCGGTTTGACGGGAAGCTTTTCTTTCACCCCTTCCCGAGCGGGATGGGGTCTTTCTCTTCCGGGGGATGATGGATTAGGGAAGGAATGAGGCTCATGCATAAAAAAATCGTGGTCGCTGTTTCCGCTGTGCAGTTTCTTCTCTTAGCTTTCGTAGCGATTGTTGTTTCGGATGTCCATGACCGCTTTTTTCCGGAACAGCTGGATGTGAAAGCGAAAGTGACATTGGATTTTAGCCAGTCTGATTTGCGTCAGGAAGATGTGTTTCAACAGTTGGGGGCGATGAGCGATCGATGGGAATTAGGATTGATGAAAATCGCGCCAGATTTACGGGGGGATCAGTCGGGACAGATCTTTGTTCAAGTGGGGGAGAAAGGGGATTTTCCAAAGAGAATTCAGCGTTTTGGCCATGAGCCAGATGCGGAGATCCGCGATCGCCGCGCGTTGGCCCATTCGTTTGCCAATGGCGATTATTTGGTGACAGGGAAAACCGATCATATAGACGAGTTGAAACATTGGCTGGCGTCGCATCGGGTCGATCAGAAGTGGAACGAAGAGACTCTGTTGACCATTCTCCAATTTTTGATCGTGCAAAGCGATTTTGGTGTGGCGCTGTTGGCTGTTTCGGCGCTGATGGTGTCATTAGCTTTATACTGGCTGGCGGTCAAAGCGAAAGGGCGCGCGTTGCGTGTGTTGGCGGGAGTTCCGACGTCGCGCATCCAATGCGAGGATTTCAGCCACTTTTTGCTGGCTATGGTTTTGGCCGCCGCTATATTGGACGTCTTGGCCGCTCTTTATGTCGGCTTTGTCTATGGATGGGGATTCGTGCCTTACTATAGTAAAGTGTTGCTTTTGGCTGAGGCGATGGTGATCTCTTTGACAATGGCTTGCGCGTTGATTTTTTCTGTTGCCTCATGGCCGAATCCAGAGATGTTGGCGATGCGCGAACCTGCTGTCAAGCGTTTGGCCAGAAGTTCGGCTGTATTGAAACTCGCTGTATTTGCTTTCGTCCTTTCCGCTGTCTCACCGGCGGTTTCAGCTTATACGAATGCTAGAAAAACAGCACAGGAACAAATCATGTGGAAGTCGTTGGCTGATCAAGCGGTGTTGGTGTTCCCGTCCCGTCCAGGAAGAGCGGGGGGAGCGGAAATCGAGCAGTTGTTTCAGATGTTGCAACCATCGGTGGGGGACATGGTTCGACAAGCGGAGGCCGACGATCGCGTAGTGTTATCGAAAGCGTGGACGGAAGACGATTTCGCCATCGATGGCATGACCATTGCGCCGTACCGTTACATGGTTATCGTGAATGAGCGATGGTTGGATATCGTTCGCAAAAAGAACAAAGGGCTATCTTTGGTTCCTCTTGCGCTGGAACAGATTCCAAAGGACGTGAGACAATTTGTCGAACTCTCCATCCCGTTATATGTAAGAAACCAGCAACAGGCTCAAGCCATATGGCATGAGGTCAAGATGTGTCGTTTGACCGGATCGTCCCCTTTTCCATTTGTCCGCTTTGGCGGACAGCTTGAGTTTGCCCGGCCGAAGGAGGTGTTATTGTTGGTTGCCCCTCATGTCCATTCATTATTCAATGACAACTTTTTGATCTCTGTCGCTTCTTCGTCGGAGTTGAGTTTTGTCGGACTAGAGGAAACACAGAAACTCGTATCTGAACGCGGCCTTCAGAACCGGATCCGCGTCAACTATATGGCGGAGGAAGGAATTTTGCGCGCGCAGCTTTATGCCTATTTCGTGTGGCTTAGAATTGGATCGATTGTTGGTCTTTTAGCGGCCTTGGCTATTGCCTCCGCCATTAGTGCGTTTATTATGGCTGTGTTAAAAGCAAAACGCGATTTTCCTCTTCGGCTTGCTGGGGCATCTTGGTGGGCGGTGTCGCGCGGGCGAATCGTGAAAGAGTGGGTGTTAGGGGGGATCGTGGTCATGCTGATTATGCTGTTGCAAGGAATAAACGGCTGGTTGCCGGTTTGTCTAACGGGGGCGCTTGTGCTGCTTGCTTTGCCGCTCGTACATATTGGTGCGGCAGCTTGGGTGTTTGCGAAAAACTCCCTGCGTCAGTTGTAGAAAGAAGGAGGAAGGCTTGACTGCCATGAGAATTGAGGCCGATCAAGTGACGATGATTATCAATGAGCGAACGATTATGGAGAACGAAAGTGTCGTATGCTCCCCTGGAGCCTTGACGGCGCTTGTTGGTCCAAGCGGAGCGGGCAAAACGACGCTTCTCCATGTGCTTGGATTGCTTTTGCGGCCGACAAGCGGTCGTGTATTGATTGATGGTGTCGATACAACGAGTTGGGGAGCGAAGCAGCGGCGGCTGTTTTGGAAACACCATGCGGCATTCATTCTCCAAGATTACGGAATTATTGAGGAAGAATCAGTTGCGTTTAATATCACGATGACTTCGAGTTTGTTTCGTTCGAAAGTTGTCGGCGATGAGGAGCGGGTGCGCAAAGTGTTATCGGAAACAGGGTTGGATGGAAGAGAACGAGAACTGGCCGCCCGTCTAAGTGGAGGCGAAAAGCGACGCTTGGCGATCGCACGCGCTCTCTATAAAGATGCACAAGTCATTTTGGCGGATGAGCCGACGGCTTCTCTTGATGAGGCCAATGGCGATCGCGTCATTGAGCTGCTTCAATTATTGGCGAAGCAAGGGAGAACGGTTATTGTCGCGACCCACGATGAGAAAATGATGCGAGCCGCCCATGCTGAGCATGCGCTAAAGGGAATGCGGCATGGCAGATGAGAAGAAAGGGGGCGAATCAAGATGACGAAAAAACGATGGTGGGGCATTGGCGTTGCCATTGTGTTGGTCGGCGGACTTTTAGTAGCGGGAGGGGGGATTGGTTTGTCGCTTATCCCGTTCCCAGGCAAACAGGACGTTGCTCGTCCTGAATGCGGAAAACTGCCGAGCCGATCGGAAGTCAGAGAGGCGTTGAGTCAGCATCGGGATCTCGCAGCTCGCTTGGAGCGCGTAGGAAAGGGAGTAAGCGTGAAGGTGGAGGCGCCGTGCGGAGATCAAGCGGATGAAGCGCTCATCCGCATTGTTTATCATACAAAGGAGGAACGGGATGCAGTTTCCTCCATTTTGGCTGACCACAGTTTCGGGGTTCCAGTTGAGCTAATCGAAAGATAAGATGGAATTAGCGTTGAGGTCTAAATGTGATCCATATCACATAACGCGCCTGAATGTTGCGGTACAATGGAGGCCAAGGAGGGAATTGGATGCGCGATTTCAATGAAAACCCGTTTATCGTCATTTGGGAGTTGACAAGGGCGTGCCAACTCAAGTGCCTTCATTGCCGCGCCGAAGCGCAATACCATCGCGATCCGCGCGAGTTGACGTTTGAGGAAGGGAAAAAACTGATCGATGAGATTTACGAGATGGATCAGCCGATGCTCGTCTTTACGGGCGGCGATCCGCTCATGCGCCCGGATGTGTACGATTTGGCGAAGTACGCGATTGACAAAGGATTGCGCGTGTCGATGACGCCGAGCGCGACGCCGAATGTGACGAAAGAGGCGATCCGCAAGGCAAAAGAGATCGGCCTGTCGCGTTGGGCGTTCAGCCTTGATGGCCCGAACGCCGAGATTCACGACCATTTCCGCGGCACGAGCGGCTCGTTTGCTCTCACGATCCGTGCGATTCAATACTTGCATGAACTCGACATTCCCGTGCAAATCAACACCGTCATTTCGCGGTACAACGTTCATGTGCTTGATGAAATGGTGGCGTTGGTGGAGAAGCTGAAATGCGTCCTTTGGAGCGTCTTTTTCCTTGTGCCGACAGGCAGGGGGAAGGAGGAGGACATGATTTCCCCCATCGAGCATGAGCGGGTGTTTCGCTGGTTGTATGAAACGAGCAAGCGCGTTCCGTTTGATATCAAAACGACGGCGGGCCAGCATTACCGCCGCGTCGTGCTGCAGGCGAAAATGCGCGAAGGAAAAACGGCAAAAGGAGGCATCCGCTACGAAGACGTTTTGAACAAAGGGTTGATCGGGCAAGTTGACGGGCTCGGCCGCGCGCCGAAAGGAGTAAACGACGGCAACGGCTTCGTCTTTATCTCCCATATCGGCGACGTCTATCCGAGCGGGCTGCTGCCGGTCAAAGCAGGGAACGTCCGGGAAACGCCGCTTGCTGACATTTACCGGTACTCGCCGATTTTCCAAGACTTGCGCAATCCGGACAAATATAAAGGAAAATGCGGCGTCTGCGAGTTCCGATATGTGTGCGGCGGCTCACGCTCGCGGGCGTACGCGGTGACGGGGGACTATTTGGAAAGCGAGCCGTATTGCATTTACATTCCGAAAGCGTGGCGGACAAAAGAGCGAAGTCAGTGCTAGGCACGGAAGGCTGCTTTTGTACAACGGCGGTTGCGTGACAGACGGGCTTTTCTTCAGGCAGTGTCTAGAAGGCTGGTGATTTAACAGAAAATGCCGTTGAATCACGCCGCTTCTCAAATTGAGAAAGCTTATACATGTTGCACTTCTCACAACTCAAGAATCATCGGTTTAGGGGAAAATGGTTGTTTTTCACCACCCTTCAGACGTTGGCGGCTTGTTTGAACAATGGGGGAATAAGGGATGCGGCGCGACAACAGTTTTTTCGTTCGCGAAAGCTTTTTTGCGGCGATCATCGATTTGGGGAAATGGCCGTTTTTCTTACACGCAAGGGGAAGGAGCGGACGCCTTCCCCGTTTTTATTGTTGAAAGATCATTCGTGGTCCAAATCGACAATAAATGTCTCCGGCCCGGTCGGCGCCGCGCTTCCTCCCTTTGGTTCGAGGCTCGCTTTAATTTGCTTGAACTGTTTGACATCCTCGCCGGTGATCAAAATGCGCGCCGCTCCGTGGCGGATCGTCAACAGTTCCCCTTTGACCTCGTTGTTGGTGTAAATGATCCACAATTGATAATCGCGAGTCGCAAACGGCGGCAACCCTTCAATTTCCATCAGCATTTCCTTCGTATCGTCATTGAGCCAAATCGTGCCGTCCATCTGTTGAAAGAGCGCCGATGGTTCAATCGGAATTTGTTTCGTTTTGGGATTATGGATGATTCGCTCGATCGGAATGTCGGTATTTTGTTCGACAATCTGGTATCGATATGGCTCATCCGATCCGTCATGGGAAACGGCCGGCCTGTCGTTCGAAGCGGAAAGGCGCAAAGCGAAAAGGAAGACGGCCAAAGCCGCACCGATCAGCCCGCCTGCCATGCGGAGACCGCGCCGCATCCGCTTTGTTTGTTTTTGCGCTTCTGCTTGGGCCCAAATTCGCTCTTTATGAGAAAGGGGGGGTGCTTCATATTGGGCTTCCTCCTTAAGCCCGACGCTTTTCCACGCTTCAAGCAAGCGTTGGCATTCAAGGCACTGCTTTAGATGGTTGGACACGTCTTCTTTTTCTTGCTCTGGCAGCATGCCTAACAGCCAGTCCACGATTTTTGCTTCCGAAATATGGCTATGCTTCATGCTGTTCTTCACCTCTGCCAGCCTCCATCCAGTGGAACAGCTCTTTTTGTTTCCGCAAATTGCGCAAGCCGTAGCGGATGAGCGACTTGACGGAGCCTAACGGTTTGTTCATCGCGGCGGCGATTTCCCGCTGTGTTTCCCCATGAAAGTAAAAGTGAATGATGGCTTGCCGCTGCTCCTCGGGGAGATGGGTTAAAGCGTCTATGATGACTTGTTGTTCCAGTTGGCGGAGAAAATCAAATTCCGCCCCCTTTTCTTTTAAAGCCGCTTCTTCAAGGCGGTTCACTAACAGATCCCGTTTCTTGCGCAGGCGGTCGAGCGACCGGCTTTTCGTTTTCACGGCAAGAAAGGCTTGAACGCTTCCCCGCTTCGGATCAAATTGGTGCGGTTTTTGCAAGATTTCGAGAAACACATCGTGGCTGACATCTTCCGCCTCCACCTCGTCGCCGACGATCCGAAGAGCGATATGATAGACCATCGGAGCGTATTTTTCGTAAAAACGGTCAAAGGCGGCGCGCGAGCCTTCGGCGATCTTCTCGAGCAGTTCCATGTCTTCCCGTCGATCTTCCATCTTTCCCACCTCCCGACACATGC
>NZ_MQMG01000003.1 GCF_001908025.1 Geobacillus proteiniphilus | reverse complement strand
ATTCTGGAATTTTAAGACTCTATGATTTGGCTTTAACTATGAGCGAAAACAAGACTAAATTTTATTTAGTTGCCCCAGATAAACGCGAAAAAGAAATTAAAGCACAACTTTTAAGGCCTTCCATTCGACATTCAAACGCTTGTCAAATTTCTTACATTTTATTTTCTGAACTCCGATGTGATTGTGATGCGATGTGCAAATTTGGGACTGACATAGGTGTTTTAGACAAAATTTCAAGAAATGTTGGATAGTATCTAAACATTTCACTTTGCTGGATAAAAAATCTGTTGCATTTCATGGTTAAGAAGCATGAGGCAGAACGGATAGCCCACATGGAGCCGTGTGCATCCTGAAGAATCTAACCCTAGTGAAAACAAGCATTATGGACGGTTGGGGGGAGACTACCATGCCTGATGCTGGTGGCTAAGCTACCCAAGCATCAATTTATTTCGCCATTCTTTGCAACGAATGTACACATGACATTTGCGTCTCTGTTGAGGGCTTGAAAAGGTCAGAATAAGAGGACATTGTTTGTATATCTACGCCCCCCAACCTTTTTTGTTTTTTTCGGGATATCAGAGAGCAGAGAGAAAGAAATAGGGGGGCGTCACATAAAAAGCTGTTCATCATTATCAAAAAGGTGATTAAAAGGATTTTATTTCTTTTTATTCACATATGAATAGATTCATCACGGTTTCAAGTGTCACCTAATTTTCTAAATTTCTCCATAAAATCTCCATGTTTCGTTCTTAATATTATTCACAAAGAAAACAATGCGGAGGGGAATTTATGGAGAGAAGAAATAACCATTCTTGCACCCATCACCATCATGATCACCAACATGATCACCATCATGACAAGCATCACCACAGCCACAGCCATCATCGCGTTCACCATCAAGAGAAACATTCATGCCATCACGAATCCAACACTTTCAGTTCTTCGATACACTCGGATACCTCACATCAAACAGAAGAGGGAGAAAAACACGAAAATGATGAACAATTGTATCGAGAACTAATGAAAAAATGGTGGTTTGCCGGAATATTGTCAGTTCCTGTTATATTGGTGTCATATCCAGATTTTTTTCCAATCATAAGAAATTTGTTGCCTATGGGAAGCAGTCAACTCTGGTTTAGCAGGTTGCTCATGGCAGTAGCAGCCTTAATCGTGATGATTTACAGCGGAAGCCAGTTTTTCATTGGTGCATGGGAAGGATTAAAACAACGTTCAGCCAATATGCATACACTGATTGCCATCGGGATCAGTGCGGCATGGATTTATTCGGTTGTCGCCTTGCTTTGGCCGGACTTATTTCCAGATCCATCGATGGCGGAAGTATATTACGATGTTTCAACGGTTGTCACTGCGTTAGTCGTATTAGGAATGGCGATGGAAGAAAAAGCGAAGGGCAAATCATCTGAAGCGATTAAAAGACTCATTGGTTTACAACCTAAGACGGCTCGGGTGTTAAAAGAAGGAGTGGAAACAGAAATTCCTGTATCGCAGATTCAGATCGGGGATATCGTTGTTGTACGGCCCGGTGAGAAGATACCGGTGGACGGAATCATTCTTGACGGAAGTTCAGCCGTTGATGAATCGATGTTGACCGGCGAATCGTTGCCTGTACAGAAAGTTCAAGGTGACGAAGTATTTGGCGGCACGATGAATAAAACAGGGAGCTTTACATTTCAGGTGACAAAGTCGCCGGATGATACCGCATTATCTAATATCATCAACATGGTGAGGCAAGCTCAAGGCTCCCGCATCCCTGTCCAACGAATTGTTGATAAAGTTTCTGCGATTTTTACTCCGAGTGTAATCATTTTGGCTATCATTGGGTACTTAATTTGGTTTAATTTCGGTCCTTCGCCTTCAAGTATGTATGCTCTAATTGTTTTAGTGACGACGCTCATTATTGCCTGCCCTTGTGCATTAGGAATGGCCACTCCTATGTCTTTAACAACCGGGATAGGTAAAGGAGCGGAAAACGGGATTCTCATCCGTTCCGGCGAAGCGCTGCAAATCGCCCAGAAATTAACGACCATCGTTTTAGATAAGACGGGGACGATCACCATGGGCAAACCTTCGTTAACCGATGTGATCCCTGTAGGATCACTCAAAGAAGAAGAATTAATTTATTTCGCGGCAACGCTTGAACAAGGATCGGAACATCCGTTAGCAGGTGCAATACTTGAAGCGGCTAAAGAGAAAAATATATTGCTAGGAAAAACCGAGAACTTTGAAGCTATACCGGGGCATGGTGTGCAAGGATGGATTGATGATCGCCATGTTCTATTCGGAAACTTGAAACTCATGAAGAAAGGCAATATTGCAACAGAAGCTTATATACAACATGCCGAAAGATTGGCGGACGAAGGAAAAACACCTATGTTTCTGGCGATTGATGGAAAACCGGAAGGAGTCATCTCCGTAGCGGATACGGTGAAACAAGATTCTTTAGAGGCAATTACGGCAATGAAAAACATTGGATTAGAGGTAATCATGGTTACGGGGGATAACGAGCGAACGGCGCGTGCAATCGCGAAGAAGGTAGGGATTACCAATGTCATCTCCGATGTGCTCCCGCAGAATAAAGCAGAAATTGTCCGGAAACTGCAAGCAGATGGGAAAAAAGTAGCGATGGTGGGAGATGGAATCAATGATGCCCCGGCGCTTACGCAGGCAGATATCGGAATGGCAATCGGAACCGGTACGGATGTAGCGATTGAAGCGAGTGATATTACCCTTGTTAAAGGAAGTTTAAAATCGGTAGTGCAAGCGATTCAAATTAGTCGGGCAACGATGAGAAATGTATATCAAAATTTAATTGGCGCGTTCATTTATAATGCATTAGGCATCCCAATCGCTCTTGGCGCGCTTTATCCATTGACCGGTTCATTATTGTCTCCGCTTGTAGCCGCAGCGGCAATGGCGTTTAGCTCTGTTACTGTTGTGGCAAACGCCAATCGCTTGAAACGTTTTCAACCAAAGGAGGTATGATTGATGGATATGACTCAAATGATCGTTAATGTGAGTGGGCTGCTCCTTATTGTTTTCATTGCTTGGTTTTTCTGGGGGCCTAAAAAGGGCGGATACAAAGCTACCTTCACTCCATCTGGATATCAAGAAGCAGAAATAATCGTCAAAGGCGGCTATACTCCACATATTGTTGTAGTCAAAAAAGGAAAGCCGGTGAAGTTTCAATTTATTCGAAAAGAGGAAAACTCTTGTTCGGAAATGGTTGTATTTCCTGAATTCAACAAAAGTGCGGTTCTCCCTGTTGGGGAAAAGGTGACGGTTGAATTTCTGCCAAAAGAAAGCGGAGAATATTCGTTTCAATGTCAAATGGGGATGTATCGCGGGAAAGTAGTTGTCCAGGATTAAAAGATGACATAGTGGTTTTTTCATAAAAGGTAAACTAAGCGGAAGAGGAGAGAGACGGATGAATTGGCTTAATTTTTTAATATTGTTACTGTGTCCTTTAATGATGCTATTTTGTATGAGAGGACATAAGCATCATAAGCATCATGATCATCACTCTTCTGATCATCATTCCATCAAGGAATTACAGGATCAGATTACACAATTACAGGCAGACAATGAACGATTAAAGGAACAATTAAAAAGTAAATGAGTGGCGAGAAGTGTGTACTAAAAGCGCTCGCTTTTAGTACACACTTGGCTTTTTTGTTATATTACTGTAGATGAGCAAATTCACTAACATAAATTGACAACCAAATAAAAAAGGAGACATGAACCCGACTCCTTGGGTAAAATAGATGTGCTCAAAACCCATTCACACAAGGAGGTTCATGTCTCATGAATCAATTAGCACATCATCAAGGAATCTACAAGTTTTTCTTAGCGTTGTGATTGGCGCTGCATTTCTCGAAATCGGTGAAAGTGATATCGACATTTCTGTCTGTTTTTTTATTTATATTTACTTGGAAGAAAATCACTCGAAAAAAGGCTCAAGCTAACAAAACTTAAAAGGATTTATGAAGAGTGACAAAGAAGTTGTTCATATCACTATTGAGAGAAACAAAACGCCATACATTTTGCAAATGTTTCTGTTATAAAATGTACAATGTCTACATCATACACAAAAAGGGGAATCAACCATGACAAAAATGACGAGAGCAATGATCATTACATCTGCCATTCTTCTTCTAAGCGCTTGTTCATCATCCAACGAAAAAGAGCAGGCCTTTATTACAAGCAAAGAACAAGCAAAATCGAATGTATCTGTTACCAATAATCCTTTCTTTAAAGAAAAAAAAGAAGGGAAGATCGAACATTTACACGGAATCGGTTATGCAGGCAATCAAAATGCGACTTACTTCGCTACACATGAAGGTTTATTCGTTTACCAAAATAATAAATGGTATGAAGCGATTTCTAATAAGCATGATTATATGGGCTTTTCGGCTACAGACGACGGCTTTTATTCATCAGGGCATCCGGAAGAAGGTTCATCGTTAGGAAATCCACTTGGTCTTGTGAAAAGTTTTGATAATGGACAAACATTGATGAATTTAGGATTTTATAAAGAATCTGATTTTCATTATATGACAGTGGGCTATAAAAGCCATACCATTTATATTGTGAACCATGAAGAAAACAAAACGCTCGGACAAGGGGTGTTTTACAGTAAAGACGACGGCAAAACGTGGTCGCAAAGTCAATTGAACGGCCTGCCGCAAACTGCAGCAGGAACGATCGCTGCCCACCCAACGGACGAAAATATGGTTGGAATTAGTACATCTGAAGGAATTTTTGTTTCAAGAGATAATGGGAATACGTTTGAACGGTTCACTCGAAAAATCAATACGACGACGTTTGCATTCCAAGAAAAATCCATTTTGTTTGCAGCTGTAGAGAACAATAAGTCTATCCTAATCAAACAATCATTAGATACAAAACAAGAGGAAGTTCTTTCCGTTCCTGTGTTGGATGAAAAAGATTATATTATGTATATCACCTCTAATCCAGCAAATGACAACGAAATAGTGATCGCTACGATGAATGGGGATATTTTCATGACAAAAAATAACGGTGGAAGCTGGACAAAACTAGCATCGAAAGGGAAAATATAAAAAGACATGCGGGCGCATGTCTTTTTGTTTGCCTAAAAATATATCGCTCCACAATTTTTGCAAAATTCACTGTTACAATATAAATAACGGATGGAGAGGGTGAGAAGAAGAGTGTATTCATTTCTAAGCCAAATCAGCAGCCTGCTAAGCCAGCCGTTTCTTAATATGGCTAACAGCACAACAGCGCTTCCTGTTTTGTCAGCGTTTCTTCTTGGCATAGTCGGAGCGATGGCTCCGTGCCAACTGACTAGCAACTTGGGAGCGATCACGTTGTACAGCAACCAATCTCTGCAAAGGGGGATCGCTTGGAAAGAACTGCTTTTATTTATTTTCGGAAAGATCATCGCTTTTTCCGGGTTAGGCTTGATCGTCTGGCTGATGGGGAAGGAGATTCAAAGTACACTGACACTATACTTTCCATGGTTAAGAAAGCTGATTGGTCCGATTCTTGTTCTCGTAGGCTTGTATTTGTTAGGGCTTTTTAAAATGTATTGGAATGTCACTTTGTTCAGAGTGCCGGAGAGATGGAGAAAAGGAAAAATCGGTTCGTTTTTCATGGGATTTGGCTTTTCGTTGGCTTTTTGTCCAACGATGTTTGTTCTATTTTTTGTTACTCTAATGCCTCTCGTATACTCAACGTCTTATGGAGTGTTGTTGCCGAGCGTCTTTGCCGTCGGAACTTCTGTACCGGTTATTTTCTTCATCCTCATCCTTTGGTACTTAGGATTGAGCGGTGCTGTCATGAAAAAAGGAAGACGGGTAGGGAAGCTCATTCAGCAAACCGCTGGAATTGTGATGGTATTGCTTGGCGTGTTAGATACCATCACTTATTGGTTTTAAAGAAGATGATGCAGTAACAATGTTTGGAAGAACGTTTCAAGATGGTTAGGGTGATGTAGTTATAGTTGTATTTTTTCGTCGCAACGAAGAATCCTTTCTAATACCGATAGAAATATGAATTTTGGGGGAATGTATATTGCAATTCGGCAATATAGTCGTTCAGGGCGAAAATCTTTTGCTTATCAGCGGCTTATTGATAAGTTATGTCATGTTTTATTATGGTATTAAAGTATTAAAAATAGAACGAAACATCATGGATTTAATTTTTAACAGTTTTATTAACGGTGTACTCATTTGGAAATTTAGTTATGTCGTTTTACATCCGAATTCAGTTTTACAAAATCCGATGACAATCCTTTATTTTAACGGGGGATATGTTGGCATTAGTATGGCGATTGTTTTTATCACGGTCTATACTTGGTTATATGTAAAAAAGCAGAATATTCCTGTGGTTTCTTATACGCGGGCAATGGTTCCAGCATATTTTGGCTATTTTAGCACCTTTGCATGGATCCGAGTAATGGAAAATTCCCAGAATTATTTCATCATTTTGCAAGCAATAGCAGCGATTTGTTTTTTTATAGTAGCATCACGAGTCAAAGCTCAAAAAACTTTATTGCAACTTCTTATATGGTTCCATCTCATTCAATTCGAACTAGCCATGTATAAAAAATATTTTGTAAATACAGGAATCGTATCAAAAGAAGTATGGTTGTATGGATCTCTCGTTATCGTTTTTATATGTATTTCATATTGGTTAGAGAGGCGAGAAAGAGAAGAAGTTCTTGAGGAGAGGAATAAAGGACGGGGAAGGACGGCTAATCAACTGGCTTTAGGTGTGATGGTGGTAAGTATTGCTGTATCTTCTATTTTTAACAGTCAACATGAAGTGGGAAAGGTTAAATCAAAATCGGTTCTATCTACTTCATTGGATTCGGGAAAAATCGGTACGAATAAAGGAGAAATTGCCCCAGATTTTGAATTGCGTTCAATTACAGGCGACAACATACAATTGTCTGATTTGCGTGGAAAAACGGTGATATTGAATTTTTGGGCTACTTGGTGTCCGCCTTGCAGAGCTGAAATGCCGGAAATGCAAAAGTTCTACGAAAACAATAAAAATAACAATGTAGAAATTTTGGCAGTCAACTTAACGAATAGCGAACGAGGTTCTGACGCGGTGAACGATTTTGTGAAAAATAAGGGAGTGACATTTAAAGTTGTGCTTGATGAGCAAGGGGAAATTGGAAATCTATACGGTGCAATAACGATCCCCACTTCGTATATCATCGATAAAAACGGGGTTATTAGAGATAAGTATATAGGTCCTATGTCTTATGAAACGATGGATCGCATGATTTCAGGAATTCAATAAAAGGTAAATGATGGTTCCTGCTGAGTGGAAGTGACAGGAATTGTGACTATCCACTCAGTAGGATATTTTTGATATTAAAAACCTGTGAATCCTCCAAACAAATCGGTAAAAAAGATGATAATCTTTTTCATCCAATCAAGAAACAGCATAATTCCCATGATAACCATCAGAATTCCCCAGACTCTGACGATGACAGTGTTATATTTTTTTATCCAATTTAACTTGCCGATAAAAAACGACATGATGAAAAAAGGTGCGGCAAACGCTAATACATAGGCGAACGTATATAACATGGCTGCACTCGGTTTGGTAGCCGCCAACGCGATCACTGATACAAGAATTGGACCTGTGCAGGGAGTCCAGCCCGCAGCGAATCCTATGCCAATTAAAATTGTGAATTTTTTGTGGAAAGCGGTTTTTTTCCTGCACAGGTATTGATTACGGTTTTGTGGTGAACATGATTTGTATAAGGTATCTCTGTTGCGTTTTATACCCATTACCGGTATAATGTAATTAAAAGAGGTGATGTTTGATGAACCATTATGAAGATCATAATATGGATAAAAAAATGGTTCCACGAACGGAACAGGAAATCGAAAGCATCATCAAGCGCTTGAAGCGCATTGAAGGACAAGTGCGCGGTGTGCAAAAAATGGTGGAGGACAATCGGTATTGCATCGATATTTTAGTGCAAATTTCTGCGATTACGGCCGCGTTAAATAAAGTCGGATTGAATTTGTTAGAACGCCATGTCAGCCATTGTGTGTCGAAAGCGATCCGCGAAGGAAGCGGAGAAGAATCCATTCGCGAATTAATGGATGTCATTAAACAGTTCTCAAAGTGAAAGGAGTGGGAAGCATTATGAGTGAACAAAAGCATGTGACACTTAGAGTGACCGGCATGACATGTGCCGCGTGTGCGAATCGGATTGAGAAAGTATTAAATAAGATGGATGGAGTAGAAGCCAATGTCAATTTGGCAATGGAAAAAGCAACGATTAAATATGATCCATCGAAACAAATGATCGCCGATATCGAAACAAAGATTGAGAATTTGGGGTATGGCGTTGCGACAGAAAAAGTGACGCTCGATATTGAAGGCATGACATGTGCGGCATGTGCGACACGGATTGAAAAAGGGTTAAATCGGATGGAAGGTGTTACAAGCGCTGCTGTAAACTTAGCGACAAACAGTGCGGTTGTCGAATACAAGGAAGGCGTTACATCTGTCGAAGACATTTTAGAGAAAATCAAAAAGCTTGGGTATAAGGGGCAAATTCGAAACGAAGAACAAGACGATGCTGGCCGGAAGGAAGAGCGGCTTAAACAAAAACAGCGGCAACTCGCTATTTCCATCATCTTATCGTTGCCGCTGCTTTATACGATGCTTGCCCATATGCCGTTTGCTATTGGCTTGCCGATGCCGCATCTCTTGATGAATCCGTGGTTCCAGCTTCTTTTAGCTACACCGGTTCAGTTCTACATCGGCGGTCCTTTCTATGTCGGGGCGTACCGGGCGTTACGAAACAAGAGCGCGAACATGGACGTCCTAGTGGCGCTTGGAACATCAGCCGCGTACTTTTACAGCTTGTATGAAGCTTTTCGGACACTTGGGAATCCTGAATATATGCCAAGATTATATTTTGAAACGAGTGCCGTCTTGATTACGCTTGTGCTTGTCGGAAAATACTTTGAGGCTCTTGCGAAAGGGCGAACAACAGAAGCTATCTCTAAGCTGTTGAGCCTGCAGGCAAAGGAAGCTACTGTCATCCGTAATGGGGAAGAAATAAAAGTTCCGCTCGAGGAAGTGGTGATCGGCGATACGATCCTTGTCAAGCCAGGAGAAAAAATCCCGGTGGACGGTACTGTCATCGCCGGAGCATCCTCCGTAGACGAATCGATGATTACCGGTGAATCGATTCCGGTTGATAAGAAGGAAGGCGACTATGTGATCGGAGCGACCATTAATACAAATGGGGTGCTGACCATTCGAGCAGAAAAAGTAGGAAAAGATACAGCACTTGCCAATATCATTAAAATCGTCGAAGAGGCACAAGGTTCGAAAGCTCCGATTCAGCGGATGGCGGATGTCCTGGCTGGTATTTTCGTACCAATTGTTGTAGGAATTGCGGTTGTTGCATTTATGATTTGGTACTTCTTTGCTGCGCCGGGTGATTTGGCGAAAGCGCTTGAGGCGGCCATCGCCGTTCTTGTCATCGCGTGCCCTTGTGCGCTCGGTTTGGCCACACCGACATCGATTATGGTCGGCACCGGCAAAGGGGCAGAACAGGGAATTCTCTTTAAAGGAGGTGAGTACCTAGAGGGAACGCATAAAATCAATGCCGTATTACTGGATAAAACAGGAACAGTGACAAAAGGAAAACCGGAAGTCACCGATGTGCTGGCCTTCCGCGAGGACATGCTCGATTATGCGGTTTCCGCCGAGAGCGCTTCGGAGCATCCGCTCGCTCATGCGATTGTGGAATACGGGAAGAAACAGGCGATTTCGCCAAAAACGTTGGAACGCTTTTCCGCCATTACCGGCCACGGAATTGAAGCGGTTATTGACGGAAAAAGCATCCTTATTGGGACGCGAAAATTGATGAAGGAACGCTCTGTAGCGATTTCTGTGCATGAAGATAAAATGGTAGAGCTTGAAAAACAAGGGAAAACAGTGATGCTCGTTGCCATCGATGGACAGCTTGCCGGCATCATTGCGGTCGCGGATACGGTGAAAGAAAGCTCTAAAGAAGCGATTCAAACATTAAAACAAATGGGCATCGATGTATATATGGCAACAGGGGACAATCAGCGGACGGCTGAAGCGATCGCCAATGAAGTAGGCATTGAGCATGTGTACGCCGAGGTGCTCCCGGAAGACAAAGCGAACATCGTCGAGGAATTGCAAAAGCAAGGGAAACGAGTGGCGATGGTCGGTGATGGAATTAATGACGCTCCAGCTCTTGCGAAAGCGGATATTGGGATGGCGATTGGCACGGGAGCTGATGTCGCCATCGAGACCGCGGACGTGACCTTGGTCGGCGGCGATTTGCGCCATATCCCGAAAGCCATTGAGTTGAGCCGCCAAACGATGAAAAACATTCGGCAAAATCTGTTCTGGGCGTTGTTTTATAATACGATCGGCATTCCGGTCGCCGCATTCGGATTATTGGAACCATGGATCGCGGGGGCAGCGATGGCGTTCAGCTCGGTGTCGGTTGTTACCAACGCGCTTCGTTTGAAGCGCGTGAAAATATAAACATTTAAGGAGGAATGGATGATGACGATTACGTTGCAAGTGCAAGGCATGACATGCGGACATTGCAAAGCGGCTGTGACGAATGCACTTCAAGCGTTGGATGGCGTCAGCCGTGTAGAGGTGCATTTGCAAGAAGGTACGGTCGATGTGGAGTATGATGAAACAAAGGTCAGCGTAGAAAAACTGAAAGAAGTGATTGAAGAGCAAGGATATGATGTGAAATAACATACGGAAGGTGCCCCGAAGTGATGACGGGGCACTTTTTTATCTAGAACGTAGCGGGACATTGTCATCGCCTAAACGAGTTCTCGGCTGGGGAAAGTTTTTTCTCTTCTTGAAGAATATCGGGAAAGCGGGATGTTATAATGAAAATAACAGGCGCGGAAAAAAGGGGGGATTTATTTGCTATCGCAACAAGACATCCTTAATGAAATGTCGAAATGTTTAGATTTATGGAAGAAAAAGTATGGTGTGAAGCGGATCGGGTTATTTGGCTTGTACAGTCGGGGGGAACAAAGGGAATCGAGTGACATTGATGTGTTGGTAGAATTTATGGATAATGCGGTGACGTTTGATCATTATATGGAGTTGAAACTGAGTTTGGAAGATCATTTTCAAAAACCAGTGGATTTAGTGATTGTAGATGATATCAAACCAGGATTAAAGCCGACTATTTTAAGGAGTGTTAAGTATGCAGAGGGATCCTAGCGTCTTTTGGCAAGATATTTTGGCTGCTGCAGAGAAAATTGAGAAGTACACCCAAGGGCTTTCTTATGATGACTTTTTAGATAATGATTCACCCAAGGGCTTTCTTATGATGACTTTTTAGATAATGATTTAGTATCAGATGCAGTCATTAAAAACATATTAGTGATTGGAGAAGCAGCGAAAAACATTCCAGACGAAATCAGGCAAGCATCCCCATATATCGAATGGAGAAAGATGGCTGGCATGAGGGATATGCTGATCCACAGTTATTTCTCCATTAATTATCGAATTGTGTGGGATGTCGTTCGAAATAAGATCCCTGTATTAAAACAGCACGTTGAACGATTGCTAAATGAAAGTTAGACTTCAATTCAAACCGTATGCGCCGTTTGGGGATAGCTCGTTATTCAAAAAAGGGGTTGGCCTAGAAGACCAGTGAAAAAAGGTTTCCGCGCGCCAATCAGCGGTATTTCACCGGAAAAGAAAGCTGATTTCACAATGCTTCTCAAATGGAAAAACGGCTAGGATCAGCCAGCATTTTTCACTAAATCGTCAGCCCTCTAAGCGAAGCGTAGGTGGCGGGTAGTTTACACCTATATATGGTAATAAGACAAAGAGGGACTGACCCAAAACGCATTTGTGTTTTGGGTCAGCCCCTTCAGCTTTTTTATTCACCTTTATTCGTTGTGTCATTCGGATCTGGGGTATAGTCCGATTTGTAGTCGGTATATTTTACTTCTGTGACCATTCCCGCTGAAGCATGGTGCAAGTCATGGCAATGGAACATCCAATTTCCCGGATTATCCGCTTTAAACGCGACGACATATTCTTCACCAGGGTTTACATTTAACGAATCCTTCATCAATGGAGAGCCTGTGACTGGCTTGCCGTTTTTGCTTAACACTTGGAAGAAATGGCCATGTAAATGCATTGGGTGTACATCTTTTGGTGAATTGTTCACAATTCTGACTTTTACTAAATCTCCTGTCTTCACATTGATCGGCGCTGTGTCAGGATACGTTTTACCATTAATCGTGAAAATCATGCCATTTTTGCCCATGGCGGTTCCTAAATCCATCGTGTACTCTACATCATATTTTTGGTCTAACGTAAATGGACCTGTCTCATATTTTCCGTATTTTGTAATATCTACCATAGGGAGATTTTCTTTTGCGTTCGCTTTGTCCGTATTGTTTGCTTGTCCTTCGTATTGAATTTTCACTTTCATGCCATCGGTGCCTTTCATATTTCCGTGACATTCCAGAAGCCATTCACCCGGGTTATTGGCGATAAACTCAATGTCGTAGCGCTCACCCGGAGCGATATTCAACAGTTCATCTTTGATTGGTTGCGGATCTTTTAATGGCTGTCCGTCTGTTGCGACAATTTTAAACTCATGTCCATGCAAATGAAGCTTGTGGGACATGTACCCTGCATTGACAAGACGAAGTCGCACTTTTTCGCCTTTTTTCACTTTTAACGGTTGGACAGCAGCCCCGCTTTTTCCGTTAATCGTGAAAATATCGTACATATTCATGTTATGTCCCATGCTGTTCATATCCATTTGTTGATGATCAGAGTTATTTCCATTATTCATATTACTATGATCCATGCCGCTCATATCCATATTTCCGCTCATATTCATACTGTTTTCCGCATTCGGGTCGCTCATCCATTCATCTAATACAAGCGTGTAATCTCGATCGACTTTTTCTTCATTTTTCGGTTCTACGATTAATGTTCCGTACAGTCCTTTGTCCACTTGCTCTGCGCTTTTTTGATGGGAGTGGTAAAAATACGTTCCCGGCACGGTTGCTGTAAATTCATACGTAAACGTTTCACCCGGTTTAATGGCGTCCATCGTGACACCCGGTACTCCATCTTGGTTATTTGGAACAGGATAGCCGTGCCAGTGAATCGTAACCGGTTCTGGCAATTCATTTTTTAAAACAATTTTCACCTTATCCCCTTGCTTCACGCGGATTTGTGCACCAGGCACGGATCCATTATACGTGTATACCGGGAGTTTGACTTGATCGTTGATTTGTAATAATGCTTCCTTCGCAGTAAGGTGAATTTCTTTCCCGGATAATACTTCTGTATTGGTTGCTAAAGGCAATTGCTGCTTGCTCGTTTCTGCGGAAGCATCTTCTTTTTTCATATTCATGCCGGACATGTCGTGTCCCTGCATCGAAGATGGGTTTGAGCAAGCTGCGCCAATCGCTGCTACTCCTGCGAAAATGGCGCCAAGCAGCCATTTCTTCATGTCATTTTCCCTCCTTAAGCTTGTAGTGCGAGATGCAATTATATGATAAAAAATAGATGTGCAAAATGTATGGAGAAAATCGTTCAACTGAAATGTAAAAAAGGCAAGCGATTCGGATTCACCGATGTCTAACGGTGGTAGGTAATCGCCTGCCGTCCCATTTGAACCCAAGCGTCGATAAAGTCTTGTTTCGGCGCTTTTTGGTTTTTGACAGCGGTCAATGGATCATTGAAATAAATATACTGCTCATCATATCCCGTAATGAGCACCGCATGTTCCCGGTACGTGATTTTGATCGGGCCTTGCGGGGTTTGCCATTCCCGAAAGGCAGAGGGAGGAAGAGGACGAAAGGTGGTGTTCGTAATCACCCAAACTGGTGTGCCTTTGGCCAAGTATGTATAGATGATCTCAAACGATTGCCCTGTTAAGTCGACGATTTGGTTTGGCAAGTACCATTCAGCCAACTGCTTGATCGGCTTGTGGTACACGCCGTATCCAGGCTTCGATAACGTATACATATCGCCGACAAACCCTTCATTTGGGTGTCCGTAAAACACTTGGCCATTCCTCACTTGATATGGAGTAGGGTTTTTCTTGATTTGTTTCGCCAACGTCATCTTATCGACGCGAATGCCCGCATGATTCAAGAGCATGGCCAAGCTGGTCACCTCGCATCCTCTTGGCAGTTCCGGAAGCTGAGACAAAAGGGGAGCGTCAATAAGGACGGATGTCCTTAGAATTTGTTTCTTTGAAGGAGCAGCTGATCGATTCGCCTCCTTCACTTGATTGATGGGGGGCGGATCGGTTTCTCTGCTGTTTCTTTTCTGTACGAAGGCTTTGATGGCATCGCCTGTCTGGGCCGAGCTTGCATAATAGGATAATGAGGCGGCCAATAGCAAGAAACAGGAAATATACAATCCGAGCGACAGTTGATCCATCCTCCCGTTTAGAGGTCTTCTCAAGAGAACAAAACAAAGGGAAATAATGAGAAAAGTCAAAAAAAGGATAAACGCTAACAAGCCATTCTCAACCCCTTTGTGAAAAGTGGCTGTTTTTATATTAACAAGTAAGTATGCAGAAACTATGAAATTCATACTTTCTCCATATTTTATCGTTAATATATGGGGAAACTGAAAATCTTGCAAGCAGTTTTCCTGAAAAAATGGAAACAGATTGTTTTTGAAACTTGATTTTGTGTACGTTAGAATGAAAGTGTCTTTGTATAAATCTTTCTCTTTCTTAATTGTTAAAGGTTCATCACCAAAAGATGTACTTGACTTTTAAAGACAAACATGATAGCAATGTTGCTCAAAGAGATGTGTGGTATAAAAAGGAAAAATGCTGTTTTGGTTTTCTCTATCATGATCGTCTTTCTTTGTCAAGTACACTTTGTGGTGAAGAGCCTGTTAAAGCAAAAAATGTCATTTTTTTAAAATTGAACAAAATAGCTTTTGGTGTTGTTTTTGTTCTGTATATACATCGATTCTTCTTAGCAAAGTGGGGGGACAATCATTACTATGTGCGGTTTTATTGGTTGTATTCATGATCGCCCGAGAGCGATTGAGCAAACATGGAAAACAGTGTTGATGGAGATGAACCGCCTGATTACCCATCGCGGCCCCGACGATGAGGGGTATTTTTTTGATGAATACGTGAGTTTTGGCTTTCGGCGGCTGAGCATCATCGATCTGGAGGCGGGGCATCAGCCGCTGTCTTATGAAAACGATCGATATTGGATCATTTTTAACGGGGAAATTTACAACTATATTGAATTGCGGGAAGAGCTGGCGGCGAAAGGATATTCGTTTGCGACGCATTCGGATACCGAGGCGATTGTTGCCCTTTACAGCGCGGAAAAAGAAAAAGCGGTCGAAAAACTGCGCGGGATGTTTGCGTTTGTCATTTGGGACAAGCAAGAGAAAACGGTGTTTGCGGCGCGGGATCCGTTTGGCATTAAGCCATTTTTTTATGCGGAGCAAGGAGGGCGCACATTTTTCGCTTCGGAAAAGAAAAGCATCTTGCTGGCTCTGGGACAGGAAGCGTTGGACTGCGATTCCCTGCAGCATTATTTAACGTTCCAATATGTTCCTGAGCCGATGACGATGTCGGCCGGCATTTACAAGCTGGAGCCGGGGCATTATATCAAGAAAAAAGTCGGGGAACCGCTCACGATTCATCGTTATTGGAAGGCATCCTTCGATCCGATTCGTCAATCGGAAGAGGAGCTTGTCAAGCAAATCCGCGATGCGCTGTTTGATTCGGTCAGCGTCCATATGCGCAGCGATGTGCCGGTCGGCGCGTTTTTGTCGGGGGGCATTGATTCATCGTTCATCGTCGCCATCGCGAAACAATTCCATCCGCACCTAAAGACGTTTTCTGTCGGGTTTGAGCGGGAAGGGTTCAGCGAAATTGATGTCGCCCAAGAAACGGCGGAGAAGCTTGGGGTGGACAATATTAGCTATGTCATTTCGCCGCAGGAGTATATCGATGAATTGCCGAAAATCATGTGGTATATGGATGATCCGCTGGCTGATCCTGCGGCTGTGCCGTTGTATTTTGTCGCCCGTGAGGCGAGAAAGCATGTCACAGTTGTGCTTTCCGGCGAGGGGGCGGACGAGCTGTTTGGCGGCTACAACATCTACCGCGAACCAGAGTCGTTGCGGCTGTTTGCGCGAATGCCAAGCATCGTAAAAGCCGTGTTGCGGATGATCGCGAAGCTGCTTCCGGACGGGATGAAAGGAAAAAGCTTTTTGGAGCGCGGCACAACACCGCTCGAAGAACGGTATGTCGGCAATGCCAAAATCTATAGCGAAAAGGAAAAAGCGGCGTTACTCAAAACGTACCAAGAGGGGCGCGAATATACGGCGGTGACGGCTCCTTTTTACCGCGAAACGCTTCATTACCCGCCCGTCAACCGGATGCAGTATATTGACCTTCATACATGGCTAAGGGGTGATATTTTAGTCAAAGCGGACAAAATGACGATGGCCCATTCGCTTGAGCTGCGCGTTCCCTTTTTAGACAAAAAGGTGTTTGACGTCGCGGCCAAAATCGCCCCTGACATGAAAACAGCCAACGGCACGACGAAATATATTTTGCGTAAAGCGGCCGAGGGCATTGTGCCGGATCATGTGTTAAACCGAAAAAAATTAGGGTTCCCGGTGCCGATTCGCCACTGGCTGAAAAACGAAATGTATGACTGGGCGAGACAGCTCATCAACGAAAGCGAGACGGATCATCTGTTCCATAAGGACGTGCTCTATCGGCTGCTGGATGAGCATGCCCGCCACAAGGCGGACCATAGCCGCAAGCTGTGGACGGTGTTGGCGTTTATGATTTGGCATCAAGTCTATGTGGAAAAGAAGTATGATTTTGTCCGATCCATGCAAAACGAGAAACAGTCAGTGTCCGTTTTGGAGGTGTAGCGAGGAAGCGGTCCCGGGCTCAACCGGGACGCTTTTTTATCATCTGAACCGAGACTCTCATTCCTTTCCAGTGAAGCGAAAGCGGGGAAACAGGTCCGCTTTGATTTTTAAAACAGGATTTTATGAACGGAATATGAACAAAAAACGATGGTTGGCAGAAGAGAAAATTCCATTCCGCTGCCTTGTCAATTTTCCCGGTTATGGTATATGCTTGTTCCATTAAGACGCTAAACTACCATATATTGGTTTGGTATTTTTGCTGTACAACTACATATCGTTCTGCCAAACAATGATCTGGGCGATCATGGCTCGAAGAAATGTCTGAAGCCCCTCGGTCTTTCCAACTGCCGCGATATTTCACCTGGCACGCCAGCCGGCTCATCACGCCCTCCGAGTAGCTCATCGGACGCATTCCTGCCGTGCCCATGCCTTGTTCCGAAAGTCACTCTTTTTCATGTTTATGTCAAAAAAAGATAAGGGAAATCCCCTATGGGTATATAAATTTGTTACATATACAATGTAATTAAGTTAATTAAAACAAATTTGAAATTCGAATACAAAGGGAGTGATGAATGGTGGCGAACGTGTATGATGCAAAAGTAGCCATTGTTGGAGCGGGTTCAGCAGGAATTTCAATCGCAGCGCGGTTGTTGAGAAAAAATCGTCAATTACATGGGCAGGTGTTGCTTATTGACCCATCGGATAAACATTACTATCAATCGCTTTGGACGCTCGTTGGTGGCGGGGCAGCCAAAGTGGAAGACTCTGTTCGCGAGCAAGCATCGCTCATCCCAGAGGGAGCAAAATGGCTGAAGGAAGCGGTCTATACATTCTCGCCAGAAAACAATACGTTAGAAACGAAAGAAGGTTCAACGGTTCGTTACGACTATTTAGTTGTAGCTGCAGGAATTGAAATTTATTGGGATCAAATCAAAGGGCTAAAAGAAACAATTGGCAAAAATGGAGTTTGCAGCAACTATTCATATGATTACGTTCAAAGCACATGGGAGAACATTCGCAACTTCCGTGGCGGTACAGCGATTTTTACCCAACCAAGCACACCAGTAAAATGTGGCGGCGCACCACAAAAAATTATGTATCTAGCTGACGATTATTTCCGTCAATCAGGTGTGCGTGAGCATACAAATATCATTTTTGCTTCTGGTTTGCCAAATATTTTCGCTGTGAAACGATATGCTGATACGCTCGAACAAGTCATTCAACGAAAAAATATTGAGACAAAATATCGTGTGGAGTTAGTTGAAATTGATGGAGATACAAAAAAAGCAACATTTGAACATCTATTTTTCGATGAGCAATTAGCGCATATGTCTTATTTAGTTGGATGTCAACGTACAGGAGAAGCGATCGTCATCGATCCAGGTCGCAATATAGATTGGTACATCGACACCGCGAAAAAAGAAGGGTTGCAAATTGTTGCGGCAACAGAAACACACATTCACGCTGACTTCGTTTCAGGAGCAAAAGAATTAGTAAAACGCTGCGGGGCAAAGCTGTATTTATCGGATGAAGGAGATGAAAATTGGAAATATGAATATTTAGATGAAGTTGACCACGAACTTGTGAAAGAGGGAAGTGTTTTTACAGTAGGGAATGTTGAATTTCAAGTGCTGCATACACCTGGTCATACACCAGAGCACGTTTCCTTTATCTTAACCGATAAAGGCGGCGGTGCGACAAAGCCGATGGGCATTTTTACAGGTGATTTCGTATTTGTTGGTGACGTTGGCCGTCCAGATCTGCTTGAAAAAGCGGCAGGGGTTTCTGGCACAGCGGATGTTGGCGCTCGCCAAATGTTTGAGTCGCTGAAAAAATTCAAAGCGCTCCCAGATTATTTACAGGTATAGCCGGCGCACGGAGCGGGAAGTGCGTGCGGGAAAGCTCTTGGTGCCGTTCCTGTTTCAACGGTTGGATATGAAAAGCTGACCAACTGGGCGCTGAAAGTGGCGGATGAAGAAGAGTTTGTGAAACTATTGCTTACAGGTCAACCGGAGCCGCCCAAATATTTTGCAATGATGAAGAAAGTGAACAAAATCGGCCCTGCGTATGTAAATGAAGAAGAAGTTCCAGCGTTGTCAACACGCGACCATTTTGCGTATATTCAAGATGGAATTATTGTCATGGATCATGAACGAACAATTGTTGAGATGAATCCAGCCGCCAAGCGGCTCACTGGTTGGCAACTTGGTGAAAAAGTGCCGTATTGTTCATTTTGTCAACAACGCAAAGTGAAAGAAGGAGAAGAACGGTGTTACTTAATTGCCACAGAAGAAGTTCCGTATTTTGTATCCGAAATGCCGACCGATCATGGACAGTGGATTGATGTAGAAATGAGCACAGAGCTCATTCTCGAACAAGATAAGGCGAAATATTATTTGCTTGTTTTGCGTGATCAAACGGCAAAGAAAAAAGAAGAAGAGGCGCGTCGTTCAAAGTGGATGGTGAAAAAATTAACAGAAGCAAAAGAACAAGAACATAAACGTCTTGCTCAAGAATTGCATGACGGTGTCGGGCAATCGCTCTACAGTATTTCCATCGCATTAGATAATATCATTCAGCGAGTGCAAGATGAAAAACTGCACATATACGTCAAAGAAGTGCGTGAAGAGCTTGGGAGAGTCATGGAAGATGTGAAGCTATAAACGATGCCCGAAAAAGTGGCTCGATGGTCTTTTCCAAGATGTTTCGAAAAAGCAAGAAAATGAGGGGATTCGTGTGAGGGAATTTGCAGCGTTAACGAATATGGACATGATTGACCGTTTTATTGATGAAAATGAGCTGGCGTTTTTGTTTCTTTCTAGTCAAAGTTGCGGGGTTTGCCATGCGCTTTATCCGAAAGTGGGAGAATTAATGGAAGAATTCCCGTTGATTCAACTGGGGCATATTGTCGTAGACGATGTGAAAGAAGCAGCCGGGCGTTTTTCGGTTTTCACGGCTCCCGTTTTACTTTTATTTGTCGATGGAAAAGAGGTTTTTCGAGAAGCGCGTTTTGTGCATATGGATTTATTGCGTGAAAAGGTGGGGAAAATATACAAAATGGTGGTCGGTTAAAACGTGTGGGGAACATTTTGGCATCATAGTTCAGCTTGTAGAGCAGGCATCATCGATTTTGCAAAAAGGAGCTTATACGCTTTTTAGAAGGCTGGTGAAACACAATGATGTTTGCCAAATCCGTTCGTTCTGGTTGGAAAGAAGAGATGGTTGCACCGATGAAGAAGAGGTGAATGTCGAATGGTGGAGCGGAAAAATGGGATTATGGAAAACTTTCTTCAATTCACGTTATTAGTCGTGATCAATTTGTTTGTTGGATCAATGGTAGGGATCGAGCGAACGATCCTTCCTTTATTAGGTGAGAAACAGTTTGGTTTGGCTTCGACAAGCGCCGCTCTTTCTTTTATCATTAGTTTCGGTTTTTCCAAGGCGATTGTGAATTATTTTGCCGGTCAAATTGCAGATCGATTTGGAAGAAAACGAGTCCTTTTGATCGGTTGGGCGATTGGTCTTTTCGTGCCGATTCTTACAATTTACGCCCATGCGTGGTGGGTCATTGTATTTGCGAACATTTTATTAGGCATTAACCAAGGTTTGACTTGGTCTATGACGGTGAACATGAAGATTGACATTGCGAAAGCGAACCAAAGAGGAACAGCGGTCGGATTAAATGAGTTTGCGGGTTACTCGGGCGTCGCCATGATGGCAGCGGTATCAGGATTTATGGCTTCCCGCTATTCATTAAGTCCCGAACCGTTTTATGTAGGAATCGGCATCGCGATGGTCGGAATGTTGCTGTCTCTCATTGTGAAGGATACGGAACAACACCTAAAGACGCAAGTTCAGGATCATGGTTCGGCAATGCCAGACCGTTCTTTATCCTCTAGAGAGATCTTTCGTTTGACATCATGGAAAGATCCTACTCTCTCTAGTGCGAGCTTTTCTGGATTGTCGACTAATTTGAAAGACGGAATGGCGTGGGGGTTGTTTCCTTTATATTTTTCGACAGTCGGATTAAGTGTAAGTGAGATCGGTGCGATTGTGGCGATATATCCAGCCGCGTGGGGTTTTTTTCAACTGTTTACGGGGGCGTTGAGTGACAAAATCGGAAGAAAGAAGCTGGTTACCTATGGCATGTGGGTGCAAGCTTTTTCGCTCTGGTTTCTTTTAGTTGTCAACCATTTTTCTTTATGGGTTTTGGGGGCGATTTTTTTAGGTTTGGGTACCGCGATGGTTTACCCGACTTTGCAAGCGGTGATCGGGGATGTTGCGTCACCGAATTGGCGCGCGTCATCGATGGGGGTATATCGCTTTTGGAGAGATAGCGGTTATGCGTTTGGGGCTCTTGCCGCAGGGGTTATAGCAGATGTAGTAGGCGTGACATGGTCGATTGGGATTGTAGCGTTGTTTCCGTTTCTAGCGGGGGTCTATTCACATGTGCGGATGGATGAAACTTTGAAGAAACCGTGACAAAGTAGGCTGTGAAGTGTGTTGATCTATTGACTTGTTTGGAAGCTCTACCCGCTGTTCGCAACCCCTTCTTTGTTATGGCGCAATCCGTTCGGGGTGCTGTATTTGCCAAGTGGAAATCGCGGTGTCATGCTTGGGGTGGCAACGGCTGTAATCGTGACGATGTTTCGCGCCTATCACCGAAAAATCCCTATGCATTTGTTAGTGAACTCGCTGATAGTTTTTATTTAGGAGGCCGCTTTGTTTATTATTTGTTTGAAAGGCGATACGGTTCATCGTTGGATCATAGTTGGTTTGCTTCCGATCCTATTCATTTGTACCAATTATTTTTGACCGTTGCTGTCATGTTGTGGACCGTATGGCAACGAAACGTATTATGCTGGAGGGAGTAAAAACGTTGCGAAAAATCGTTGTTGTGCTTGTATTGTTTGTTTTGGCAGGATGGGCGGTTTACGATACGTTGTCGAATCAAGTTGCTTCCCCGGTGGAGGATGGAACGCAACATGAAAGTGAAATCGTTGAAGGGATTGAGGTGGGAAATCAAGCGTCGGATTTTGCATTGCGGACGCTTGATGGGAAGGAAGTGAGACTATCTGACCTTCGCGGCAAAAGGGTGATGTGAACATGTGGGCGACTTGGTGTCCACCTTGTCGAGCGGAAATGCCGGATATGCAGAAGTTTTATGAACGATATAAAGATGAAGGGGTGGAGATTGTCGCGGTCAATTTAACTCAATCGGAAAAACAGCTGGAACAGGTTGCGCGGTTCATTCAGGAGTATGGCATTACATTTACGGTCGTTCTTGACGAAAAAGGAGAGGTATCCCGACAATACCTGGCTCATGCGATTCCGGCAAGCTATCTCATTGACTCGCAAGGGATTATACGAAAAAATGATTGGACCGATGAGTTATGACTGGCTGGTGGATCAGATGAAGTCGATCCAATAAATGTATAAAGGGGAAGAGATGATGAGAGAGGCAAAACGACAGACGACAGAAGATTCCAAATATATTCAGCAACACTTGGCGAACGAGCGGACGTTTCTCGCCTGGATTCGCACCTCGATTGCCATTATTGGAATTGCTTTTTTAATGATCAATTTGCATGAAAAATCAACGAGCAACGCATTGTCCACGACCATTGTCCAATTGATCGGAGCATTGGCGGTGGTCATTTCCGTCTGCACGATTGTGTTTTCTACCGTTAGTTATGTCGTGAAGACGAAACAAATAAATGAGCAAACGTTCCGGCCGTCGCGTCCGTTAATTTGGTTTTTAGCTTCTCTATTGTTGTTGATTACCGTATTGTTTGGATATTATTTTTTTACCTTGCTTTAACAGCGGCTTGTTTGCCGCTTTTTGTTTTGTCCTGTTTTAGGGTTAAGAGCAGCGCACAAGCAAATGAATAAAACAAAAGAACAGCAATTGACTGTCGTGGTTCGCTCAATCAAATCGATACTAGGATGTATTGGAGAATTACATACAAGGAGGAGTCCGCGATACAAGACGCCCCTCACTTGCCTTACAGAGAGGAAGAAGGGAGGCAATGTCCAGTAAAAGGAAAAAAGAGGAGAAACGATTCAGCGGCATCATACGTGCCGCAATGGGGGGGCAGTGTACATACATGGGGGGCAGAAGATGGCAAGACAAGGTGCGGTTGCGGGCAATAAGCATATATATATTTATCATACCGGCGCCGAAGCTTTGTTGATTCAATGGAGGGATGATCGTGTTTATTCACATTGTTCAACCTGGAGATACGCTTTTTTCAATCAGCAGGCGATACGATTATCCGCTGGAACGTCTGCGCCTTGTCAATGGCTTAGTTGAAACGAATATTGTTCCTGGTCAGGCATTGCTTGTTCCCAGCTATACGTATACAGTGCAGCCAGGGGACACGCTAAGCGCCATTGCACGGAGAGCGTTTGTGACGGTCGAACAGTTGCGGGCAGCCAATCCGGCGGTGGACCCGTACAGAATGCTTCCAGGAATGAAAATTTATATTCCTGATATTTCCTGGTATCAAGCCATAACGTTAGCGTATTACACTCTCCGTGAACCGAACTTAGATCGGGCGCTCGTGCGGGATTTTGCCCCGTATTCATCATACATTGCCTTGTTCGAATATCGTTTTGCCCCTAATGGCGACATTATTACTATGCGGGATGACGCCGCAGCGATTGAAACAGCATGGCAAAACCGTGTGACGCCCATTGTGGTGGTGACGAACTTAACATCGAAAGGATTTAGTACGAGACTGGCGAGCCAAGTGCTGAACAATCCGAAAGCAAGGGCGAATTTGGTTGAGAACATCTTTTATTTAGTATCACGAAAAGGCTATGGTGGCGTCAATATTGACTTCGAGCAAGTTCGCGGCGAGGATCGTGATTTGTTTACTGGTTTTTTGCGACAGCTGCGCGATCGGTTAAAACCGGCTGGATATGTTTTGACGATCGCCGTTCCAGCGAAAACGAGCGAGGAGATCCCTTGGCTCAGAGGCTACGATTACGGCGGCATTGGCGCTGTCGTCGACTATATGTTTATTATGGCGTACGATTGGCATCATTTAACAAGTGAACCTGGTCCAGTCGCTCCCATTAGTGAGGTGAGATCGACGCTTCAGTTTGCCGTCGAGCGCATCCCCCGAAAAAAAATCTTGCTCGGACTCCCGTTATATGGATACGATTGGATCATTCCATACCAGCCTGGGACATCGGCGGATGCTCTCTCCAACCAAGAGGCGGTTTTAACCGCCATGCGTTACCGATCATCGATTCAATATTCACTTCAGTATGAATCGCCGTTTTTTCGATATACTGATGAACTTGGAAACATTCATGAGGTATGGTTTGAAGATGTCAGAAGCATGGGACAGAAAATGAATTTGGCCCGCCAATTTCAGATTGCAGGCGTCGGTGCATGGGAGCTGGCATTAGGATTTGCGCCAGGGCCATGGCTGCTGCGAAAATTTTTTACTGTACGAAAGGTATAATTTAAAAGCGGTCTTTGTTTCGCCGCTTTTTCATTTTTTTCGGGGACGTGTATCTTCCTGTTGACAAAAGAAAAACAATCCGATAATATTATTTCTGTGATACATATACACGTATATGTATATAACTACAAACGTGTGTATGTGTATAAAACTGAGGCAGGCACTAAAATATAATAACGAAAAACATAAGGAGGTTATTTTGATGAAAGTAGCGATTATTGCAGCCAATGGCGGGTTGTTTGATGCGTACAAGGTGTTCAACATCGCGACAGCTGCTGCGGCGGCAGACGCGGAAGTCGGGGTGTTCTTCACGTTTGAGGGGTTGAATCTCATCCATAAAGAAGCGCACAAGCAATTGCCGATTCCTGAAGGGAAAGAACATTTGCAACAAGGGTTCCAAAAAGCGAACGTTCCATCGATTGAAGAATTGCTTCAAATGGCACAAGAAATGGGTGTAAAACTGATCGCCTGCCAAATGACGATGGATGTGATGGGGCTTGACAAAGATCAATTTGTCGATGGCATTGAAGTAGCGGGGGCGGCGACGTTCCTGCAGTTCGCGAAAGACGCGGACATTACATTGGCCTTCTAATGAGGGAGAGGAGGAAGGAGAATATGGCACAAGTCACTGTCTATACAACAACTACATGCCCGTATTGTGTAATGGCGAAAAACTTTTTGCGCGCCCAAGGCATTCCGTTTCGGGAAGTGAATGTTGAGTTGGATCCGAAAGCGGCGCGGAGACTGGTGGAAACGACCGGGCAAATGGGCGTGCCGCAAATCGAGATTAACGGCCGCTGGGTGCTCGGGTATGATCGGGAAACGATTATGGCGTTGTGGAATGAGGCGAATCATCGCTGAAAATCATATGCGAATGATAGAGCGATGGCGGAAGGAGGGGGTATCGTTGACGAAAACGATTTCGGTCAAAGAGATCGCCAATAAGATCATTCGCGGCGAGGAGCTGTTCATTGTGGACGCTCGCAACCCCGAAGATTTTGCCGATTGGCGGATTGAAGGGAAGGGTGTTGAGGTCGTCAATATTCCGTATTTTGACGTGTTGGACGGTATCGAACCGTATTTGGACCGTTTGCCGAAAGACAAAAGCAAAACGATTTATGCCGTTTGCGCGAAGGGCGGCTCGTCTGAGTTTGTGGCAGAACAGTTGGAAGCGGCGGGCTATATGGACGTTTATTCGATCGAAGGCGGCATGAAGGCGTGGAGCGAGCATTTGGAACCAGTGAAAATCGGCGAGTTGAAAAACGGAGGAACGATTTACCAATTCATCCGCCTCGGCAAAGGGTGTCTCTCGTATCTCGTCGAATCGAACGGCGAGGGGGCGTTGATCGATACGAACCGCATGACAGACGTGTACGTCCGTTTTGCGAAGGATCATGGCATTGCGATCAAGCATGTGTTCGACACACACTTGCATGCCGATCATATTTCTGGCGGACGCAAATTGGCCGAAGAACTAGGCGCGGTCTATTATTTGCCGCCGAAAGACGCCGAAGAGGTGACATTCTCCTACACACCGATTCAAGATGGAGACCGCATCCGCGTCGGCCATGTCGTGATTGAAGCGCTGTATTCGCCGGGACATACGATCGGCAGCACATCGTTTATTGTGGACGATCAATATTTGTTAACCGGCGATATTTTGTTCATCGACTCAATCGGCCGTCCGGATCTGGCAGGAAAGGCGCAAGACTGGGTTGGCGATCTGCGGGAGACGCTTTACCAGCGCTACAAACAGCTTGCCGACGACTTGATTGTGTTGCCGGCGCACTACATGGGCCCGAATGAAATGAACGAAGATGGCAGTGTAGCGGAACGATTAGGCGTGCTTTACGAGAAAAACCATGGGTTAAATATTTCCAGCGATGAAGAATTCCGCCGAACTGTCACGGAAAACTTGCCGCCGCAGCCGAATGCTTATAAGGAAATCCGTCAGACGAATATGGGGAAACTGCATCCGACAGAAGACGAACAACGGGAGATGGAAATCGGCCCAAACCGTTGCGCCGTTCGGTAGAGAAAAACAGTCCGGCGTTTCTCTGCCGGCTGTTTTTCTTTTCTTCACAGCTCTTTTTCGGATATCATTTCATTAGGAAAATTGGGAGGGAACAAGATGGCAGGGCATCGTTTTCATCATGAAAAAGCTGATCGACTGCTTGACCCGAAACGGAAAGAGTGGATTGACCCGCAACAGGCGATTTCGATGTTGTCTGTAAAACCGGATGACATGGTCGTTGATCTCGGCGCCGGGAATGGCTATTTTACGATTCCGCTGGCGCAGGCGACAAACGGAAAAGTATACGCGGTCGATGTGCAGCCAGAGATGATCGAATTGTTAAAACAACGAACCGAGCAGTTGGCAATCACTAACATCGAATACCGGGTGGCGGATGTTTCTTCCACTTCACTTCCATCTCATTCGATGGATAAAGGAATCATGGCGTTCGTCTTTCATGAAGTGGAACAAAAAGAGGCCGCCATCGATGAGATCCGCCGCGTGATGAAGCCGAATGGACGATTTCTTTTGATTGAATGGGAAGCAGTTGAAAGCGAAATGGGACCGCCCCTTCATGAGCGGATTCCGTCGGATGAACTGCTTTCCTATATGAAACAAAAGGCGAGCGATGTGGAACTTGTCCGTTTTCACCCGGCTGTCTATGGTCTTTTGATTCGCTGGGAATAGCCGATTGGTAAGGAAAATGATTCTTGTTGCCCTTATACTGAATGGGGTATATAATGATCATGCATAGGATAAACAGAGGGGGTGAACTGTTGATAGGCAGTAGTTTGTTATTTTTTCTTTTTCTTTTGACGGCTGCGTTGTACCGACGCTATTATCCTGTGAAAAATATTCCGTGCCTTCCGGTAGGAGAGGTTCCGGACGGCTTGCTTCTTGTCGACTTGCGCGATTATAATGAAAGCAATGGCCCCATATTTGGCCAAGCGTTGCATATTCCAGTGGCGTATTTGAAACGGCATGCTCGGCATATCCCGCGGCAGCCGCTGCATATCATCGTCCAGGATGCCATCGAAAAAAACGTCGGCATCCGTCTGTTGCGCCGCTATGGCTATGAGGTGAAAAGCTATTCGATCGCCGCTTGCGATTGCCGAGAAAGGGGACGAACTGACCGATGGAATACAATAAAGAAATCAAAAACCGCTTAAAACGGATTGAAGGACAAATTAAAGGCGTTCTTGGCATGATGGAACAAGGGAAAGACTGCAAAAGCGTCGTTTCCCAACTGTCGGCGGCGCGCAATGCCATCGACCGCGCGATTGCCGTGATCGTCAGCACGAATTTAGAGCACTGTCTGCGTGAAAGCATGGAAAAAGGGGAAAAGACAGATCATCTCGTGAAAGAAGCGGTGGAGCTGCTTGTGAAAAGCCGTTAATGCGTTGATCAACAAAAAAGATGTTGACAACGTTCTTTTTCTTGTAGTAATATACCCATAGGGGTAATGGTAATAAAATTTATGAGATCAAGGAGGTCATCACAATGAACGTAGCGAAAGTATTGGATGCTAAAGGACTTGCCTGCCCGATGCCGGTGGTGAGAGCCAAAAAGGCAATGGACGAATTGGAATCGGGACAAGTGCTGGAAGTGCACACGACCGATAAAGGGGCAAAAAACGATTTGCCTGCGTGGGCGAAAACAAGCGGCCATACGGTCATTGATATGAAAGAGGAAAACGGTGTGTTGACGTTCTGGATTCAAAAAGGATAATTTTTGCGTTTTTATATACCTGTATAGGTATGCAGAAAGGAGGCAGCGAGATGGCACAGCCAAAGAAAAAGACGACGATCATTTTGTTCAGCGGCGACTACGACAAGGCGATGGCGGCCTACATCATCGCCAACGGCGCCGCTGCATACGATCATGACGTGACGATTTTTCATACGTTCTGGGGGCTCAACGCCTTGCGGAAAGAGGCGCCGGTTCCGGTGCAAAAAGGGTTTCTCGAAAAGATGTTTGCGAAGATGATGCCGCGCGGCGCGGACCGCATGGGGCTGTCGCGCATGAATTTTGCCGGCATCGGCCCAAAGCTGATCAAAAAGGTGATCAAGAAACATAACGCCATGCCGCTTCCTCAGTTGATCGAGATGGCGAAAGAGCAAGGCGTGAAACTCGTCGCCTGCCAAATGACTGTCGATTTGCTTGGGCTGAAGCCGGAGGAATTGATCGATGGCATTGAGTTTGCTGGGGTGGCTGCGTATTTGGCTGACGCTTCCGAAGGAAATGTGAACTTATTCATTTAATCATCTTGACTCATGAGGGAATCGTATGGCACAAACAGTGATCAACATTATCCTGTTCGTTTTGCTTGCTTGGTTTCTCGCTAGCCGCTTCATTCCCCCAAGAGGGGTGCAAATGATCACAACGACTGAATTAAAGCGGCGGCTGAAACAACCTGGCGTGCAATATATTGATGTGCGTACGCCGATGGAGTTTCGCTCTTATCATTTGCCGGGGTTTCGGAACATCCCGCTTCATGAATTAACAGCGCGTGCCCATGAATTATCCAAGGAGAAAGAAGTCATTGTCATTTGCCAAAGCGGGATGCGAAGCCAAAAAGCGAGCAAGGTCTTAAAGAAGCTTGGATTTCGTTCTGTGACAAACGTCAAAGGAGGCCTAAACGCTTGGCAGTAGAGGAGGATGACGATGAAAACGATCACGCCAAAAGAAGTGGAGGAACAGCTTCGCGCGGGAGAACTTCTTCACATCATCGACGTGCGCGAGCCGGATGAAGTCGCCACAGGCAAAATTCCCGGAGCGATCAACATTCCGCTCAGTTTGATCGGTTTTCGCATGCATGAACTCGACAAAAATGAAGAATATATTCTTGTCTGCCGTTCCGGCGGGCGAAGCGGCCGTGCGGCGGAGTTTCTTGACAGCCGCGGTTACCGCGTCGTTAACATGACAGGCGGCATGCTTGCCTGGGAAGGGCCTGTCGAATAAACAGTCAAGGAGGGAATCAGCAAATGATCAAAGTCGATATGACCGTCGATGCGAAAGGATTGTCCTGCCCGATGCCGATCGTCCGCACGAAAAAGGCGATCAACGAATTGGAGCCGGGCCAAGTGCTTGAAGTGCAGGCGACGGATAAGGGTTCCAAAGCCGATATCAAAGCATGGGCGGAAAGCACAGGGCATCAATATTTGGGAACGATTGAAGAAGACGGTGTCCTGAAGCATTACATCCGCAAGTCAACGGAGAATGAAACGCGCAGCGAAACGGCATTTCCGCATGTCGTCTCCAACGAAGAACTGCAAGAAAAGCTTCATGATCCCGAGACGTTTGTCTTGGATGTCCGCGAACCGGCGGAGTACGCGTTTGGCCATATTCCGGGCGCCGTTTCGATTCCGCTTGGAGAGCTCGATCGCCGGATGGAGGAACTTCCGAAAGACAAAACGATTTACGTCGTTTGCCGCACAGGAACACGGAGCGATTTGGCCGCGCAAAAGCTGGCCGAGCAAGGATTCGAACATGTGCGGAACGTCGTTCCAGGCATGTCGCAATGGAACGGGCCGCTCGATTCCGCTCAATCGTAATTGAGCGGCCTTTTTGGATAAAAAATATACTCTGTAGGGTATATTAATATCATCAAAGAGGGAGGATGTTAATTATGGTTAAAGAAATGACGGTGCAACAAATGACGGAAAAGGTGTTAAACAAACAATCGCTGTTCATCTTGGATGTTCGCAACGAAAGTGATTTTCGCGATTGGAAAATCGAAGGGGAAAACTTTGAGTATTTGAACGTTCCGTATTTTGAGTTGATCGATGGGGTTGACTCGATTGTCGGCCGTCTTCCGAAAGACAAAGACATCGTCGTTGTGTGCGCGAAAGGCGGGTCATCGGAATTTGTCGCCGAACAGCTGGCGGAAGCCGGGTTTGACAACGTTTATACGCTCGCTGGTGGAATGCAAGCGTGGAGCGAGCATCTCCATCAAGCCAAAGTATACGAAGACGATCAATTGAAAATTTACCAATTCATCCGCGTCGGCAAAGGCTGCCTGTCGTATATGGTCCTTTCCGGAAGCGAAGCGCTTGTCGTCGATCCGCTGCGGTTTATTGACGTGTACGAACAAGTGGCCCAACAAGAAGGGGTAAAGATCACTCATATCGTGGACTCGCACTTGCATGCCGATCACTTGTCCGGCGGCAAGGCGCTGGCGGAACGGACAGGCGCTGCTTACTACTTGATGAAAAGCGAAGGAGCGGTGTTTGATTTCGAGCCGCTTGAGCAACATGAAACGATCGACTTCGAAAACGTTCATTTGGAAGTGTTGGCAGTGAAAACACCGGGGCATACGCCGGGCAGCGTCTCCTTCTTTGTCAACGGCCAATGGTTGTTCTCCGGCGACACCATCTTTGTCGGCGGACTCGGTCGGCCGGACCTTGGCGGCAAGGTGGCGGAATGGGCGGCGGATTTGTATGACACCGTGTATGAAAAAGTCGCGGCCATGGCCGATGATGTGATCGTCTTGCCGGCTCACTACGCCAATTTAGATGAAGAAATCAATGCGGAGGGGTATGTTGGCGATACGTTGGGCCGCATCCGCGCGCGCAATGAGATGATGCAAAACAAACCAAAAGACGAATTTATCGATCTTGTCATCCAAAGCGCCAATACGGAAACACCGCCGAACTTTGAAGACATTGTCGCCATCAACCGCGGGCTCAAAACCGTTGATATCGAAACGCAACGGGAGCTTGAGATCGGTCCAAACCGCTGTGCACTGCATCATACCCATGCATAAAGGAGCGACACAGATTATGGGGGACGTGCATCGTCCCCTTTTTAAAACAAAATGGAGGGATGGTTGATGGATGTTTCGCTTGCGTTTATGATTGTCATCTTTTTAATCGGCTTTATCGGTTCGTTTATTTCTGGCATGGTCGGGATTGGCGGATCGATTATTAAATATCCCATGTTGTTGTATCTTCCGCCGTTGTTTGGGCTGGCGGCGTTCAGCGCCCATGAAGTGTCGGGGATCAGCGCGGTGCAAGTATTTTTCGCCACGATCGGCGGTGTATGGGCGTATCGAAAAAGCGGCTATTTGAACAAATCGCTGATTCTATATATGGGGGTGAGCATCCTTATCGGCAGTTTTGTCGGCGGTTATGGCTCGAAGCTGATGAGCGAAGGAACGATTAACGTCGTTTACGGCGTCTTGGCGGCGTTAGCAGCCATCATGATGTTTGTGCCGAAAAAAGGGATCGATGACATTCCGCTTGACCAAGTGACGTTCAACAAATGGTTGGCGGCAGCCTTGGCATTTCTGATCGGCGTCGGCTCCGGCATTGTCGGGGCGGCGGGTGCCTTTCTGCTTGTGCCGATCATGCTCGTTGTCCTGAAAATCCCGACGCGAATGACGATCGCCACCTCATTGGCGGTGACATTCATTTCCTCAATTGGCTCCACGTTCGGGAAAATCGCCACCGGCCAAGTCGATTACCTTCCGGCTCTCATCATGGTCATAGCGAGCCTGATTGCCTCGCCGTTAGGGGCGAAAGCGGGGCAAAAAATGAACACAAAAGTGCTGCAAGTCATCCTTGCCGTGTTGATTTTGGCGACGGCGGTGAAAATTTGGGTGGATATTTTATGATCGAAGCGCTTGAAAGGCGACGGGTCACGGGAAAAGGCATGTGAATGCTGGAACTGATCATGTTTCGCTGTCCGTTTTCTGCGTGATGGTGCGCGATCCATTTGGGCATGCTAAACAGCGGGAAAACATAATGAAGGGAAGAATGAGCGATGTTCCATTACACGGTTGACGTGTCAACGGGCATGAATGAAACGATCGAGCGTTTGGAAGAAAGCTTGAAACAAGAAGGGTTTGGCGTGCTCTGGCGGTTCAGCGTGACCGAAAAGCTGCAAGAGAAAGGGCTCGATTTTTCCACGCCGATGGTCATTTTGGAAGTGTGCAACCCGCAAGAAGCGGCGCGGGTGCTAAATGAAAACGTTCTTGTCGGCTACTTTTTGCCGTGCAAGCTCGTCGTCTACCAAGAAAACGGCACAACGAAAATCGGCATGCCGAAACCGACGATGCTCGTTGGCATGGTAAACGAGCTGGCGATTAAGGAAATCGCGGCCGACATTGAGAAGCGGTTAATCGCTTGCATTGACCAATGCCGCTGACACGCAAGCAGCTCACCTGTCTGAAAGGGTGAGCTGTTTCTATTTGGAACGTACATGGTTGGCGGCGCCTTGCGTTTGTTAAGGGAGAACGTTAATGTGAGACAAGCGGTCAAACAATATCTCCGAGCCGCTCTTTTCTTAACTGGCTACTGACGAGTTCATCAAGTTGGCGGATTTTTTTCCACGCCACATCTTCGCTGATCGTTCGGTAATGATGGCGTCCGCCCGGCTCTTCGTCGGCCTCGTCGGCCCATTTAACGATGGCTTGGAGCGGCGTTCGTTTCCATTCGCCTTCCGGGAGGTACGAATCGGTGTGAAGCAAAATCGCCAGCGCGATTTCTTTGGCGTTGCGCGGGTGTTCGCCAAGGCGAATGAGCAGTTTATGGGCGCGCTCGGCCCCTTTGATGGCGTGGATGTCGTTTTGCCGGTATTGTTCGTAATCCCACCGGCCGTTTTTGTACCATGTGTAGTGGCCGATATCATGAAGGAGCGCGGCTTTCGTTGCCAAATCGGGGTCGACGCCGTGGCGGAGGGCAAGGTAGTAGGCATGGTACGCCGCCGCGATGGCATGGGCGAGGCCGGATCGTTTTAAATATTTTTGCGCAACGGGATGAACAAAGACGTCCGTTAAGGTGATGTATCTCATCGGCATCCCCTCCGTTTTTTTGATTTCCTATCATCATACCATGACGGGAAGAGGACGGCAATAGAGGAAACGGATGAGAACGGTTACATGGATAAAAAATTGACCAGCTGCTTTGAAAGCAGCAGCCGGTTTATCATTTCCCGACAGAAGACTCCCACTTCCATTTTGTGCAGGGCGCAGCCCAAAAATAAGTGGGAGATGAATGTCGGAAAGGTACAGCTTCGTTTTGTCCATATTTCCTCTCCTTCCTTATATGTCTTTTAAGCTGCCGACCGTCAGCTGCCGCCGCGTCCCAGCCAATGGGTGAGCGGGAGCCGAGGCGGCTGGCGGCGCAGCGTATTGCGCGAGTTTTACATGATCTTTTTGGTGTTCTTTTTCATCCGTTGGCACCGACGCGGCGAAGGAAAGCGGTGCATCGAGCATGCTATTCAGCGCCTCAACAAACGTAGAGCACACATCTTTCGCTAAGTGTTGGGTTTAACAAGGCGTCGATTTGGCGCATCGACATGGCGCTTTCGTTTCTGCCGTCTTGCCGCGAAACGGGGAGCCCATTTTCCCGACGGTCGCCTGTCCGGTTTTTGGTTTTGCCCTTTTTCGTCCGATGTCACCTTTTCGCCTAGTCCGGAATAAAACAGAATCAGGAACATTGCCCACTTGATATGCGGCGCGATTCCGGCGATAATGGAAACGGTATGGATGAATGCCGCCAAGCGGCATGGAAGAATAAAGAAGGTGACAGAACGATGGAACGTGCGGAACACATTTATCAAAGACTCGTAGAGATTTGTGGAAAAGAGAATGTCTTGCGCGATGAACCGATGAAAAACCATACATTGGTCCGAATTGGCGGCAAGGCGGATTTTCTCGTCTGGCCGGAGACGTACGAGCAAGTCATCGAGGTGTTGCGGCTGAAAGAAGAGTACGGCTTGCCGTTTACGCTCCTTGGCAACGGTTCGAACGTCATTATCCGCGATGGCGGACTGCGCGGCATTGTCATGCAGCTGAAGCATTTGAACCGCATTTGGCGCGAAGGAAACGACGTGATCGCACAAAGCGGGGCGGACATTAAAGCGGTGTCGCGGTTTGCGCTGGAACAAAGCCTTACCGGTTTGGAGTTTGCCTGCGGCATCCCAGGGTCGGTCGGCGGGGCGATCATGATGAACGCCGGGGCATACGGCGGTGAAGTGAAAGATGTGCTTCATCATGTCAAAGTGGCGACGCTCGCCGGCGAGTTGAAAACGTTAAAGAACGAGGAGCTGGAGCTTGGGTATCGAACAAGCATTATCAGCCGGACGCATGATATTGTGCTCGAAGTCGTCTTTGCGCTGCAGCCGGGCGATTATGCGCAAATTAAGGCGAAAATGGACGATTTAACGTTCCAACGTGAATCGAAGCAACCGCTTGAATATCCGTCTGTCGGCAGCGTGTTCAAGCGTCCGCCGGGCTATTTTGCCGGCAAGCTGATCCAAGACAGCGGCCTGCAAGGGAAAGGGTTTGGCGGCGCGGAAGTGTCGACGAAGCATGCAGGATTCATTATTAACAAAAACAATGCGACAGCTGCCGATTACATCGCGACGATCGAAATGGTGCGCAAAACCGTGAAGGAAAAATTCGGAGTCGATCTCGAATTGGAAGTCAAAATTATTGGCGAGGAATGACAGAGGATCCGAATCCGGTCGGCGGGTTCGGATTTTTCTTATTTTGACGAGAGGAAAAATGAAACAAACCGCTGTTTCGGTCGCTGTGCTGCCTTCTGTTTGTCCTTCGACTCCCGTGTTGGCGAACACCGCTGGGCTGTAAGGAGCGAGCGCAGCAACTACGGCGAGTGCGCTTGTTGACAGCATGCGAGGGAGCGAAAATCGCTTGTTCATCATCATTGTTCCTCCTTTTGCTTTGGCTTTCGCTATAACGATTTCGCCGTTGGCGCGCCTTTTTTCGACTGTGGGAGCGAAAAATAAGACGAAAGAGGCAGAAAAATAGGAAAGAAAGGGAAACGGTGAGATTTCATTCACAGTTTGGCGGTCAGCCGCCTATTTGATATAATGGAAACAAGTTTGGTAAAGACGATATCCAAGGAGGCTCCTGCCAATTTGTTTGGTGGGAGTTTGTTTTTGCGATGAGCACCGGCAAGGGAAAACGGGATGGCCAATGCCGTGCCGGGCGAAAACGAAAGGAGCAAACCGGTCATGACGGAGCGGGTGGATGACATTGTTGATGTTTGTTTATTGGCGGGAAAATTAATGCTTGAAAGCGGCGGGGAGACGTATCGGGTGGAAGATACAATGACGCGCATCGCCGCTTCGTTCGGTGTTTCCCGCTCTCACAGCTATGTGACCCCAACGGGCATCATGTTTTCCGTTGAGGGAACGAACGTAACACGTTTTATTCGCATTTCCGAGCGATCGACCGATTTATCCAAGGTGGCGTTTGTCAACCACATTTCCCGCCGCATCAGCAGCGGTGAACTGTCGCTCGATGGAGCGCGAAAAGAGTTGGAACGTGTTCAGCGGCAGCCGCTCGGTTATCCGTTTTGGCAGCAAACTGCTGCCGCAGCGGCGGCGAGCGCTTGTTTTGCCTCGTTGCTAGGCGGCATGAATCATTTTCTTCCTTCCCTTCTTTCCGGTGGAATGGCGTTTTGGTGTTTTGAAATGATGCATCGGCTCGTGAAAATCCGGTTCTTCGCTGAATTTTTTGCCTCTTTTGTCGCCGGTGGGATCGTGCTGTTGATGGAAAGGGCTGGATTGGTCGGAGACGTAGGAAACATGATGATTGGCTCAGTGATGCCGCTTGTCCCGGGGCTGGCGATTACCAATGCGGTGCGCGACTTGATGGCCGGCCATTTGATCGCCGGTTTGTCGCGCGGTGCAGAGGCGTTTTTAACCGCGTTTGCGATCGGCACCGGCATTGCCTTTATTTTATCGATTCGTTAGCAGGGAGTATCGATGATGATTGTGCAGCTGTTGCTTAGCTTTGTGGCGTCATCGCTGTTTGGCGTCATTTTCAATATTCCGAAACGATTGCTGCCGCACAGCGGATTTGTCGGCATGAGCGGCTGGGCGATGTATATGGCCGCTGCCCGGTCGGGGATAGACGGTGTCGCCGCCACGTTTGTTGCGGCGTTTTTCGTCGCTTTTTTAAGCAGCGGGTTTGCCCGCCGCTATCGAACGCCGGCGACGATTTTTATCGTCCCTGGCATTCTTCCGCTCGTGCCGGGCGGAACAGCGTTTGAGGCGATGCGCCATGTTGTCATGAACGATTACAATGCGGCGATTTCACTAGCGGCAAAAGCGTTCATGATTTCTGGGGCGATTGCGATGGGGCTCATTTTTTCTGAGGTCGTCAACCAACTGGTAAAGCGTCGCCCTTAATTGCACGTGTCTGTTTTTTCCAATCGTTTGCCTATCGTTGTATTTGTTTGTTTGAATATTATAATGAATATAACTATGTTTTTTCTATCGATTTTTAAACAGCGGGGGAGAGCGGAATGAAAGAAATCATCGAGCAGATGAAAGCGGAGCTATGGGAGATTTTCGATCACCTTCATCGCCATCCAGAAATCAGTTGGGAAGAGTGGCAAACGACCGAATTTCTTCGGCGGGAGTTGGAGCGCGAAGGGTATCGGGTGCGGACGTTTGCCGATTGTCCGGGCGTGGTGGCAGAAATCGGCGCCGGCCCGTTTACGGTCGGGGTGCGCAGCGATATGGACGCCCTTTGGCAAGAAGTGAACGGCGTTTGGCAGCCGAACCATGCGTGCGGGCATGACGCCCATATGACGATCGTGCTCGGGGTGGCGAAACTGCTTCGCCGCATCGGCTATGAGCCGCCGGGGACGCTGCGGTTTTTGTTCCAGCCGGCCGAGGAGAAAGGAACAGGGGCGTTAAAGCTGATCGAAAAAGGGGCGGTTGACGGCGTGTCGTTTTTATACGGCATTCATCTGCGGCCGATTCAAGAAGTGAAAGGCGGATATGCGGCGCCGGCGATCATCCATGGGGCGGCGCAATGCATCGAAGGGCGGATTCGCGGCGTGGCGGCACATGCCGCGCGGCCGCATTTAGGCGTCAACGTCATTGAAGTCGGCAGCGCCATTGTCCAAGAGCTCGGCAAAATTCATATCGACCCACAAGTGCCAGCGTCGATCAAAATGACGAAGTTTCACGCCGGTGAAAAAGATGCGAACACGATCCCGGACTACGCGGAGTTTGCCCTTGATTTGCGGGCGCAAACGAACGAGGCGATGGAGCGGCTCGTCGAGGGGTTGCGCCATGTGATCAACGGGGTCGCTGCGATTTACGGAGCTGATATTGAGCTTGTTGAGCGGACGCGCATCGTCGCCGCTGATCCTGATCCAGATGCTGTGCGGCTGATGGAGGAGGCGATTATCACGACTTTGGGGACGGAAAAATGCGTTCCGCCGGTCGTGACGTCGGGAGGAGAGGATTTCCATTTTTATTCCTTTAAAAAACCGGAGCTGAAAACAACGATGCTCGGATTGGGCTGCGACTTGCGTCCGGGGCTCCATCACCCGAACATGACGTTCCGGCGCGATGATTTGCTTTCTGGCGTGGAAATTTTGGCGCGGGTTGTGATGAACACATTTGCGACGTTTGCGCCGCAGGGGGAGAACGAGCATGCCTCTGTCGCTGCAAATCCTTGAGACGATCGAACAGTTAAAAGAAATGGCCAAGCTTGAGGAGGAGATTTGGGGAACGGCGCCGGTTCCGCTCCATCAAACGCTGACGGTGGCGAAAAACGGGGGCATTATCATCGGGGCGTATGCGGACGGGAAGCTTGTCGGCTTTGTCTACAGCTTTCCTGGGTTTCGAAACGGGGAAGTGTATCTTTGTTCCCATATGATGGGGATTGCCGCTCCGTTTCGTGATCAAGGGATTGGCTACCGATTGAAAATGAAGCAGGCAGAAGAAGCGCGGCGGCGCGGCTACCGGAGCATCCGTTGGACGTACGATCCGCTGCAAAGTCGGAACGGCTATTTGAACTTGGCCAAGCTTGGGGCCCTTGGCGTCGAGTATGTGGAAAACTGCTACGGCGAAATGAATGACGCGTTGAACGGTCAACTGCCGTCCGACCGTTTCATTGTCGAATGGCGGCTTGATGAGCGCCCGACCGGGGAGCGGAGCTTGGCTAAAGCTGATCTTCTCAAGGACAGAGGTCTGACGGTGCTCGAGGCAGGTCAAAGGGCTGACGGCCTGTTGCGGCCGGTGCCCAGAGACATCGATGAAACAGCGGCGCCGTTGTTGTTGGCTGCTGTTCCGCTTGACTTTCCGCAACTGAAAGAGCGGGATCTCGCGCTGGCGCTTGAGTGGCGGCTGGCGACGCGCTCTCTGTTTCAGCGGCTGCTCACGGAAGGCTGGATTGCCGCCGGCGCTTGGCGCCGTTCCGGGGAGCCGGCGATGCACTACATATGGGTGAGGAGAAACGAATGGCTGCCGCAGAAAGGGGAAGAGGAATGACGATCAACATCGAGTACGTCATATTGCGCCATTTGCAAATGGAGTTGAAGGCGCCGTTTACAACGAGCTTTGGCACGTTTCAAACGAAAGAGTTTATTTTAGTGGAAGTCGTGGATTGCGACGGCGTTTCCGGCTGGGGCGAATCGGTCGCGTTTTCCGTCCCATGGTACAGCGAGGAAACGGTGAAAACGAACTGGCATATGCTTGAAGAGTTTCTCGTGCCGCTCTTGTTTTCGAAGCCGCTTAGGCATCCAGCGGAATTGCCAGAGCGCTTTGCCGCCATCCGCCAAAACAACATGGCGAAAGCGGCGCTTGAGGGAGCGGTATGGGATTTGTATGCCAAGCGGCTTGGCGTTCCGCTTTGTCAAGCTCTCGGGGGAACGAAAAAGGAAATTGAAGTCGGCGTCAGCATCGGCATCCAGCCGACGGTCGACGATCTGCTTCAGGTGATTGAGCGGTATGTGGCGCAAGGGTACCGGCGGATCAAAGTGAAGATCAAACCGGGATGGGATGTTGATGTCATTCGCGACGTGCGGCGCGCGTTTCCTGACGTGCCGCTCATGGCGGATGCCAATTCGGCGTATACGCTCGCTGACGCCAAGCGGCTTCAGGCGCTTGATGAATTTGGGCTGATGATGATCGAACAGCCGCTCGCCGCTGACGATCTTGTCGATCACGTCCGGCTGCAGCCGCTTCTTAAGACGCCGATTTGCCTTGATGAAAGCATTCGTTCATATGACGATGCGCGCAAGGCGCTTGACCTTGGCAGCTGCCGCATCATCAACATCAAAATCGGGCGCGTCGGCGGGCTTTGGGAGGCGAAGCGCATCCACGATCTTTGCGCTGAGCGAGGCGTTCCGGTCTGGTGCGGGGGGATGCTGGAAGCAGGGGTCGGGCGCGCCCACAATATTGCGATCACGACGTTGGAAAACTTCGCGCTTCCCGGCGACACCGCCGCGTCGTCCCATTATTGGGAGCGGGATATTATCACGCCGGAAGTCGAGGTGCACAACGGCTTGATCCGCGTGCCGAACGCCCCGGGCATCGGCTATGACGTCGACCGCCGCCAAGTTGAGCGGTATACGCAGTTTGCCAAGTTGTTCCATCGTGCGCCGACGGCATAAAGCTGATCACATCCAACCTTATGCGGAGTTTACATAAAAAGGAAGAGAAAAAGGATAATAAGGACTATTGACGTTGACGTTAGTGATGCCGAAAATTTCTTGGAGTTGAGCAAAAAATTGATGAAATACTGCTAATTGGGGCTGACCCAAAACGCATTCGCGTTTTGGATCAGCCCCTTCTTCGTTGTGTTACACGCGCCCGATCCCGGTATTCGCTTTGACGACAATTTCCGTATATTTCTTTTCATCTGCTTTTTTCGACGAGACGAGCGTGCCGACGATGGCGCCGATAAAGCCGAGCGGAATCGAGATGATGCCGGGGTTGGCAAGCTTAAAGAGCGGTTCGCCAACGAAAATGGCGGCACCCGGCTGCGGCGACCAGACGTTCGGGCTGAAGAAGACGAGCACTAAGGCGCTGATGAGCCCGACCAGCATACCTGTAATTGCTCCGGTGGTGTTAAAGCGGCGCCAGAAAATCGTAAAGACGATCGTCGGCAAGTTGGCGCTCGCCGCGACGGCAAACGCGAGCGACACGAGGAAGGCGACGTTCATTTTTTGCGCGAACAGCGCTAACAAAATCGATAATACGGAAACGCCGACCGATGCCCAGCGGGCAGCGAGCATTTGTTCTTTTTCCGTCGCTTGGCCGCGCCGCAAAATATGGCTGTAAAAGTCATGGGCAAACGCCGAGGCGGCTGACAGAACAAGCCCGGCGACAACCGCCAAAATGGTCGCAAACGCTACGGCAGAGACGAAAGCGAACAAGAAATCTCCGCCAAGGGCTTCTGCCAACAGCGGGGCGGCCATATTGCCGGCCGGGTTGGCGGCGACGATTTTGTCATAGCCGACAAACGCGGCGGCGCCAAACCCTAAAAAGATCGTCATTACGTAGAAAATCCCGATGATCCATGTCGCATAAACGACCGATTTGCGCGCAGTCGGGGCGTCTTTGACCGTAAAGAAGCGGATCAAAATGTGCGGCAGCCCGGCCGTCCCCAAAACGAGCGCCAAGTTTAATGAAATCGTGTCAAGAGGATCTTTAAACTTGTTGCCCGGGTTTAAAAACGCTTCGCCAAGCGGTGTCGCGGTTTTGACTTCATGGAACATTTTGGCGATGCTGAAATCGAATTTAGCAAAGACGATGATGGAAATGATAAACGTACCGACCATCAATAAGACGGCTTTGACGATTTGCACCCAGCTCGTTGCTGTCATGCCGCCGAAGACGACGTACACCGTCATCAAAACGCCGACGATCAAGACGGAATAAACGTAGTCTAAGCCCAACAGAAGCTTGATGAGGCCGCCGGCGCCGACAAGCTGGGCGATCATATAGAAGATCGAGATGGCGATCGTATTCAAAGCAGCGACGCCGCGCACTTTCTTATCATCAAAACGGGCGGCGATCATATCGGCCATCGTGTACTTGCCGAGGTTGCGAAGCGGCTCGGCAACGATGTATAAGACGACAAGATAGGCGACAAGGAAGCCGATGCTGTAAAAGAAGCCGTCAAATCCAGTCAGTGCGATCATGCCGGCAATTCCTAAGAAGGATGCCGCGGACATATAGTCGCCGGCGATGGCGAGCCCGTTTTGCCAACCGGTGAGGCTGCTGTCAGCGGTGTAAAATTCGCTCGTCGTTTTCGTTCGCTTTGAGGCGTAGTACGTAATGACGAGCGTCAAGGCGACGATGACGAGGAAGAGGAAAAAGGCCAACCCGTGCATTAGGCGTTTCCCCCTTCCTGCGCTTCTCGCTTCACTTGCTCGACGATTTCATCCAATTGCGCAGCGCGCTTCGAATAAAGGATGCATAAGGCCCATGTCATGACAAATTGCGCAAAGGCAAACAGCCAAGCCCAGCTGACCGGCCCGACCGCCGGCGCATTCAACGCTTTCGAGTAGGACGTCAACACTGGAAGGGCGAAGTAAAAGACGAAGAAAAAGATGGTCGCTGGAATGATAAATCGTTTCTTCGCCTGAACGAGCCCACGGAACGAAGCGGATTGGGCGATTGCTTCATAGTTGATGCCCGCCTGTCCAGCCAACGATTCCTTTTTCACTGCCATAGTGATCCCTCCTCGTTCGTGTTTAAAGCGTTTTCATAAAAGCGGAGCGACAGAACCTGTAATACAACAGGGGCAATCTTCCTCCCTTCTGTCACAAATTTGTCACACACTTATTATATATTTATCTGAAAAATTTGTAAATTGTTTTTTTTGATATTTATTAAAATAGTTTTTTTAGCTTTGCTGCGTCAAAGGGAAAAATTTTTTTGTTGTTTTTCTTATTTTCGCACTTTACAAAAAAACAAGGATCATGTAGAATGACAACTGTATTCGACAATAAAATTCAACAATTTTCTACAAAAAACGACAAGGGGAGACATCTATGAATTTGTTTCGTAAAAAACCGATTCAGTTGCTCATGAAAGAATCGGGAGTGAAAGGAGCCTCGCTGCGAAAAGAGCTAGGCGCCTTCGACTTGACGATGCTCGGCATCGGCGCCATTATTGGGACAGGCATTTTCGTCCTGACCGGGGTGGCGGCGGCGGAACATGCCGGTCCAGCTCTTGTTCTTTCGTTCATTTTATCCGGATTGGCATGCGTGTTTGCGGCGCTTTGTTACGCTGAGTTCGCCTCGACGGTCCCAGTGTCTGGGAGCGCATACACATACAGCTATGCGACATTCGGTGAATTATTCGCTTGGATTTTAGGCTGGGATTTGATTTTGGAATACGGGGTTGCTTCGTCGGCGGTCGCCGTCGGTTGGTCCGGCTATTTTCAAGGGCTGCTTGCTGGTTTTGGCATCGAGCTGCCGAAGGCGTTGACGAGTGCGTATGATCCGGCGAAAGGAACGTTCATCGATTTGCCGGCCATTCTCATCATTTTGTTCATTACATTTTTGTTGAACTTGGGCGCAAAAAAATCAGCCCGTTTCAATACGATCGTCGTCTTTATTAAAGTGGCTGTCATCTTGCTTTTCTTGGCGGTTGGCGTTTGGTATGTCAAGCCGGAAAACTGGACGCCGTTTATGCCGTATGGATTCTCTGGCGTGGCGACCGGCGCCGCGACGGTGTTTTTCGCTTACATCGGCTTTGATGCAGTGTCGACTGCGGCGGAGGAAGTGCGCAATCCGCAGCGCAACATGCCGATTGGCATCATCGTCTCGTTGCTTGTGTGCACATTGTTGTATATTGCGGTTTCGCTCGTATTGACAGGCATCGTTCCGTACGAGCAGCTCAACGTGAAAAACCCGGTGGCGTTTGCGTTAAACTATATCCACCAAGACTGGGTCGCCGGCTTTATTTCGCTTGGAGCGATCGCCGGCATTACGACCGTGCTCCTTGTGATGATGTATGGGCAGACGCGTCTCTTCTACGCCATCAGCCGCGACGGTTTGCTGCCGAAAGTGTTTGCTCGCATCAGCCCGACCCGCCAAGTGCCGTATGTGAACACGTGGCTGACTGGAGCGGCCGTTTCGGTATTCGCCGGCATCATCCCGCTCAACAAATTGGCGGAACTGACGAACATCGGTACGCTCTTTGCCTTTATCACCGTCTCGATCGGCGTGTTGGTGTTGCGTAAAACGCAACCGGACTTAAAGCGGGCATTCCGCGTTCCGTTTGTCCCGGTCGTTCCGATTTTGGCTGTCTTATTCTGCGGCTACCTCGTTCTTCAGCTTCCGGCGACGACATGGATCGGTTTTGTCTCGTGGTTGTTGATCGGTTTAGTTATTTACTTTATCTACGGCCGCAAGCATAGTGAGCTGAATGAAATGGCACGGACTGAAGAAAAGGCTGGATGAGCGGCCAAACAATGAAAAGGGGGCTGTCCCAATGGGGAAACAGCCCCTTTTTCCATTTCGTCAAACTTTTCGGCAACACCGCGTTTCACCCCTTTTTCATTAAGATGGGAAAAACACCTGATTTTTTGCCGCTGGAAGGCGTGTGCTCGGCGGCGTTGGGTTCTTTTGGGGACCTGTGTTCACTTGCACATTTTGAAAAAATTCCCTTTGAACGACGGCCATATTTGGTTTACGATGTGCGAATAGTATAAAGAACGAGCGTCAGTCCGGCTTGTATAAGTGTTCTGGAGTTGGATGAAGAGTTCGTCACTGTATTGACGCCGGAAGGGGAATTTCTCCGATTGAAAAAAGAAAAAGAATGCGAGATTGGAGAAGAGGTCAAAGCGAATGCGGTTGGCCGTCCTTTTCCGTTTCGCCGCCGTTCGTTTCGATATGCGCTCATAAGCGTTCTAACGGCGGCCACGGTGCTTCTGGCGACTTGGATTCAATGGCCTTCCAATGCGGTGTACGCATACATGTCGATCGACATCAACCCAAGCATGGAAGCGGGCGTCGACGCGGAGCTGCGCGTGTTGACGCTGAAGGCTTACAATGAGGAAGGAAAGAAGGTGCTGGCGGCGCTTCCTTCATGGAAACGTCAACCGTTTTCTTCGGTAACGAAACAAATCATTGCGTTAAGCGAACAAAAGGGGTATTTAAAGAAAGGCGGGGAAGTGCTTATTACGACGGTGGAGAGGGAGCGCGACGCCTCTTCGGCGCGGAAGCTGTCTGCAGCGCTCGCGGAAATCCAGCGGTCAGTGGCGGATGACCGGATTGTCATTACCACGGCCAATAGTACGATGGCAGTGCGCAACCAAGCTGTCAAACGGGGGATGACAACCGGAAAACTATTGCAAATCGAGAAAAAGGTGAAACCGGCTGCGCCAGCATCTGTCCGCTCGGCAGATGGAAACGGCCGGAAAGGAGAAGATTGGAAAGATAAGGCCAAAGGCGGAGAAAAAGAAAACAAAACGCCAGCGGCCAAAGAACAACCGACACAACAGCCGTCAAAGAAACAGAACCATAACGAGTCAAACCCGAAGCCATCAAAAAACGAAAAACAGCCGCCGCGCAAGCAGAAACATTCTCATCCGACCAAAGGAAGCCTTTCTCCTGAAAAAGAGAGTTATGCGAAATGGAAAAGCCATGGGAACGCCCGTCCGCTGCGGCCAGGCGCTCATTATGAAAAGAAAAAGGAGAATGGGGGCGACAGCGGCAAGGAGGGACATCGCCGCCCAGCCGACGCCCACCGCCATTCGAAAGCGATGGATGCCAAAACGAAAAAAGCCGAGTGATTCCGCTCGGCTTTATTCCGTTTTTCGGCCTGCCAGCTCGCTTTGCGCTTGGGCGACAAGCCGTTTCGTAATTTCTCCGCCGACGGAGCCGTTGGCGCGCGAAACCGTGCCAGCCCCGAGCTGTACGCCAAACTCTTGGGCGATTTCGTACTTAATTTGTTCCAACGCTTGTTCGATGCCTGGAACAAGCAGTTTGTTGCTTCCGCGTGCCATAGTGTCTGCCTCCTTTATCATTATTATTTTGGTGTGGCATGATTAGTATAGGCGAATGGACCACAAGGTATTGGTGGGAATTAAAGGGGGAGGAGCCAAAACGCGATTCACAAGCTTCCATCCCTATTTGTTTTCGGCTCACTCATATGCATGCAGAGAACAGACGATCAGTCATTTGAGTGAGGGCCATTTACACTTTTAAGCCGCATGCTGTACGAAAAAACGTACATCATATTAGGTGAAATATAGACTCAAGTAGGAAAGGAACCTAAAGCGATGGAATGGACGATGCGGCTGCCAAAACGGACGGAAAGACAGACTGGGCGGGGATGGGCGGTCGCTGCGCTCGCCTCAATTCCGCTTGTGATGACGTTGGGCAATTCGATGCTTATCCCGGTGCTGCCGGTGATGGAAAGAGAGCTCGGCATTACGCCGCTGCAATCGAGTTTGTTCGTTACGATGTATTCCGTTGTCGCCATTTTATTGATTCCGCTGACCGGTTATATGAGCGACCGCATCGGGAGGAAAAAGGTAATCATTCCGAGCCTCTTGTTGGCGGCCGCTGGCGGGGGGCTGGCCGGGTGGGCCGCTTGGCGGATGGAAGACCCGTACGGATGGATGATTGCCGGGCGCATGTTGCAAGGGCTCGGGGCGGCAGGGGCGTTTCCGATCGTTTTGCCGCTTGTTGGTGATTTGTTTCCGGATGATGATGAGGCGAGCCGCTGGTTGGGAGTGGTTGAAACGGCGAATACGTTTGGCAAAGTGTTGAGCCCGATTCTCGGGGCGATGCTGGCCGGGATTGTTTGGTTTTTGCCGTTTTTTTCGTTTCCCGTCTTTTGTCTGCTGTCAGCGGCGCTGATGATTTGGTCCGTCCAAGCGTCGGTGCGGCGGGAGCAGCCGCAGCCGTTTCGGGATTTTGCCGCAGCGGTGGCGGCGATTTTCCGCCGTGAAGGGCGCTGGCTTGTTGGTGTTTTTATGATCGGTGGTTTATTGATGCTCGTGTTATTTGCCTTTTTGTTTTTTCTTTCCAACCGTCTTGAAGACGTTTATCGCATTGATGGAATCAAGAAAGGATGGATGCTCGCCATCCCGCTCGGAGCGCTCTGCCTCGCCTCATTTGCCGCTGGGAAGGCGATTGGCGACCGGAAAAAACGGATGAAATGGGGAGCGGTCGCCGGTTGCCTCTTGTCAGCTGCATCGTTGGCCATCATTTCGTTTCATCCGTCTCTCTCTGTTTGGATGGCGTTGTTTTCGGCTGCCGGCATCGGCATTGGCGCCGCGCTTCCATGCCTGGATGCGCTGATTACGGAAGGAATTGAGAGAAGCGAGCGTGGGACGGTGACGTCATTTTACAGTTCACTTCGATTTATCGGGGTGGCTGCCGGACCGCCGCTGGCGGCATGGCTGATGAAAAATGGTGCAAGTTGGCTTCTTTTGGTGCTCAGCGCACTAGCACTGATCGCCGGTAGCATGGCTGTTTGGCTCATTCATCCAGAACACGCTCAAAGAGAAAAGCTGTCATGAAGGGAAATATGGGACAGTGGGGCGTTTTCAATTTCCCTCTTTCTTGCCGAATGAAAGCCTCTGGATCAGATGATGACAGACGGAAGATGTACCGGCTATGGAGACGCGTGAACTACTCCCGCTTCGCTTTGCTTGAAGCGGGAGTCTTCTTTCGGAACTATGATAAAACGCACCTGAACGAGGCATGATAAGAAAAAATGCGAAAGGAGGATGGGTGTGGCCAACGTCGCATTTCCAGTCGCCCGTCTTCATGACGGGACGCTTCGCCAACTCCAGCAGCTCGAACAGCGGCTGCGTGAAGAAACAGGAGAAGAAATTGTGCTTGTCGCTTATGAGCGGAAAACGGTTGATGAGGAGGAGACGAAACGATGATGAAGCGAAAAGTGAAATTTGACGCAGCGAAAAACAACAATAAAACGCCAACGGAAAGTTTGCCGGATACCGAATTTGCGGCACAATACGCCGGCGAGGAGGACATGATCCGCGGCGCGAACCGCAATTCGAAAAAAGGGCGCCAAGGAGGCGGCGATGGGTAAAGAGCATAAGGAGCGGCCCGCTCGAACGAATGAAGAAATAGCGTTTGAATGGGGCGATTTCGCTGCTTATCAGCCGTTTTGGCTGATCGAGGAGCAAAAGCAAGCAAAGGAGAAGGAGACAAAACAAAAAGAGCCGCCGCGGTGAGGCCGCCGTTTTGATGGGATTGGATCGGTGGGCGGACAAAGAAGAGCGCTGGAAACAGCGCTCTTTTTCGCTTGGGCGTTCAAGCCGATGCGGATGACGTGAACAGGGTGGAAAGCGGTGCAGAAAAGACCGTAGCTCCTGTGCCAGACGGGTCGAAATAGGCGACGATGGCCGTTGGCGCAAACGAGAGCTGCTTCGCGGCGATATAGCGGCCGACATCGACCGGCACGATTTCAACGACCGTATGTTTAAACAATTCCTTTTCCCCGAGCCCGAGGGCGGCAAAGTCCTCCCCAAGCGCCTCGGGGCGCTCAAGCAGCGCGCGGTAGACGGTCGTGCGCGTCGTTTTCTCCGTTTTTTCTTCCCACCACGGCTTGCGCGGCTTATGCTTTTGTCCACGCAAGTAGTCGTATTTCATGAGCGATTCGGCGACAGGCAAGGCATCTGACGCACACGTACGTAAAAACTCATGCAAGCGGCGGAATAAATCCTCAAGCTGATGGCCGATGCGCGCCCAGCCGCGCTCATCCCAATACGCGCCAAACTGCTGGAAAAAGTCAAACGGCGATGGGAACACATCGGTCACCAAGTACTCGATCGTTTCGTCCATTCGATGGGCGTTCCAATACTTTTCGAGCACGTCTTCCACTTGCTTGATGCGGATGACGTCATCAAACGACAAGACGTTGTTGGCGAGCACTTCGTATGGCGCATGGTCCATATACACATAGCCGTACTCCTCGGCGCGCAGGCGCAGCCCAGTGCCGCGCAGCAGTTTCAAAAAGCCAAGCTGCAGTTCTTCCGGGCGAAGGGCGAACACGTCGTTAAACGTCTTTCGGAACGAGTTGTAGTCTTCTTCGGGCAGACCGGCGATCAAATCCAAATGCTGGGCGATTTTCCCGCCTTCTTTAATCATCGTCACCGTTCGCGCCAGCTTGGCGAAGTTTTGCTTGCGCATAATGAGACGGTTCACTTCGTCGTTTGTCGACTGGACGCCGATTTCAAAGCGGAACAGCCCGGGCGGCGCCTCCTTGTTTAAAAACTCGATGACCTCCGGGCGCATAATGTCGGCGGTAATTTCAAACTGAAATACCGTTCCCGGTACATGTTCGTCAATTAAAAAGCGAAACATGTCCATTGCATAGCTGCGGCTGATGTTGAACGTCCGGTCGACGAACTTGATCGTCCGCGCTCCGTGCTTCATTAAATAGCGCAAATCATCCTTAATTTTTTCACGGTCAAAATAGCGGACACCTACTTCAATCGAGGACAGGCAAAATTGGCAGCTGAACGGGCAGCCGCGGCTTGTCTCCACATAGATGATCCGGTTCGGAAGATGTGGGATGTCTTCCGGAAAGCGAAACGGCGACGGCATATCAGCAAGGCGGAGCTTGTTCCGTTGTGGATTCATGACGATGCGGTCTCCATCGCGAAACGCCAGCCCCGCGACATCAGCCACTTCTTTGCGGCCTTCTAAGGCAAAGAGCAGCTGTTTAAACGTTTCTTCTCCTTCACCGATGACGATAAAATCAAACTCCGGCACTTGTTCCATCCATTCGCGCACATCGTACGACACTTCCGGGCCGCCAGCGACGATGATGACGTCCGGAGCTGCTTTTTTCAACAGCTTAACGACTTTGATCGTCTCTTCAATATTCCAAATGTAGCAGCTGAAACCGACGACATCCGGACGGCGTTGGTACAAATCCGTCACAATGTTCAGCACCGGGTCTTTGATCGTATATTCAACGAGCTTGACGTCAAACTCTGGCTGTGCGTATGCTTTTAAATAGCGGATGGCCAAATTCATATGAATGTATTTCGCGTTTAATGTTGTACAGACGATGTTCATCGCAGCAAAACCCCTTTGCTGATAGATGCAATTTGAAACTTTTTCATTTGCAGCTTTTACAGAGCCAATCGGCCTTTGATTGACTGTCGGGCGGGTGAGCAACAACGCTTCCTGACCGACGCATAGGGCGTAAAGTGGGTGATTGTTCGATCTTCCATCGCTTCTTGGCGCGACGGAGGAAAGTTACAGGTTTGGTTTTGTCAGCCGAGAAAATAGACAAAGTTGTTTTTTCGTCAAGGATCTGTTGCCCTTTTTCGCTGCATCTATGATTCATACTAACCTTATTATTATAATGCAGTTTAGCCAAACAAAGAAGCAAAAAAACTTGTCGAACATTGCGGAAAAGATTTTTCGAAAATCTTCGTGAATTAAAGGAGGAGTAAATTTTTCCATAGCGAATATATATTTAGTTGATATGGTTTGAATAGACAAGGAGAGATGGATATGGCCCAAAGCCTTTCTCCTCGGGAAGAACAAAATGCATCGCCGGATGTGCGGTTGCTTGAAGAGGAAAATCGGCGGCTAAAAGAGCGGTTGAACAGCTATTCGGTCATTTTCGAGCGGTCGCTCGATGCGATCGTTATTTTAAATAAAAACGGTGAATTTGTCGATGTGAACGAAGCGGCGTGCAAGCTGTTTGAGATGGATAAGTTTTCGTTGATCGGCCATTCGTTTTCTTCGTTCCTCGAACTCGTGCCGCCCGATATTTTGCTGTTTCAGCGCTCGATGCTGCAAAAGTTCGGTTCGTTCAGCGATGAACTGCTCATCAAGCTGCCGGACGGCAAAGTGAAGCATGTGGAATTTTCGATGAAAAAGGATGTGTTCGACGAATTTGACCTTGTCATGATGCGCGACATCTCAGCCCATAAGGCGCTTGAGCGCGAACGCATCATTCATGAGTTTTTGTTTCGCGACGTATTCAACCGCGCCGTTGACGGCATCGTCATTTTCGATGAATTTGGGCGGTTTATCGATGTCAATCCGGCGTTTTCGATGAGCTTGAACTTGGAAAAAGGCAAACTGCTCAATTTGTCGTTTCAGCAGTTCGTCGCCCGCGAATGCGCCAATGAGTTCGCTCGGCTGCTCGCGGAAGTGAAAGAAAAGGGAACGGCCAAAGGCGAGTTGTCGCTTGTCCGCCCGGACGGAACGGTGAAAATGTTTGAGCTGACGGCGACTTCCAACGTCTATAGCGGGTTTTACATGGCCATTATGCGCGATGTGACAGAAAGAAAAAATATGGAAATCAAGTTGCAAAAAAGCGAAGAACGGTTCCGGGCTATTTTCGAACAAGCGCATGAGGCGATCCTCATTTGGGACGATTTTGGCTACATATTGAACGCCAATCCGGCGGCGAGCCGGACGTTTGAGCTGCCCTTGAATTTGCTTGTGCGCCGCAATTTGTTTGATTTTGTCGACTATGGGGACGAAAAGGTGAAACGCATTTTCAGCGAGTTCCGCCGCAAAGGGGAAATCCGTGACGAGCTGACGTTTCATATGCCGAACGGTGAGGATAAGCAGCTCGAGTTCACAATGAAAAAAGGAGCGATCGACGGGTACCACCTGACGATTTTCCGCAATGTGAGCGAGCGGCGGAAAATCGAGCGCGAGCTGCGCGAAAGCGAGCAAAAGTTCCGGAGCATTTTCGATCATGCGATGGATGGCATTTTGCTTTGGGATGCGCAGCATCGGATCATCGACGCCAATCCGGTTGTCTGCGGCATTTTTTCCGCCGAAAAGGAGGCGCTGCTTGGCCGGATGGTGGTCGAGCTCGTTCCGGAGCGGGCGCGCCGCCAGCTCAATAAGCTGCTTCAACAATGCCAACGCACCGGCGAAGCGAGCGGCGAGGTCGAATTTTTCGACGAGGGAAAAGGGAGAATTATTGAGTTTTCACTGAAAAAGGAAGTGATTCCCGGCGTCGGGATGATGATGCTGCGCGATGTGACCGAGCGCAAGGAGATGGAGCTGCAGCTGCGCAAGTCGGATACGCTCAACGTCGTCGGGGAATTGGCTGCCGGCATCGCCCATGAAATCCGCAATCCGATGACGGCGCTAAAGGGCTTCATTCAGCTGTTGCAAGGAAGCATTGACGGCGACTATTCGATGTATTTTAATGTCATTATGTCGGAATTGAAGCGGATTGAGTCGATCATCACCGAGTTTCTTGTCCTAGCGAAGCCCCAGGCGGTGCAGTACAAACAAAATGATATCTGCAAAATTATGCAAGATACGATCGATTTGATCAGCGCCCAAGCGATGATGCACAACGTGCAAATCATCGCCGACTTCGAGCGCGGGCTGCCGCCGGTGTATTGCGAGCCGAACCAGCTGAAGCAAGTGTTCATCAATATTTTGAAAAACGCCATCGAAGTGATGCCAAAAGGCGGGGACATTACGGTGCGCATCACCCGCGCCGGGTGCTATGTGCGCATCTCCATCACCGACCAAGGATGCGGCATTCCAAAAGATAAAATCAAAAAGCTTGGCGAGCCGTTTTATACGACGAAAGAACGCGGCACCGGCCTCGGCTTGATGGTCAGCTATAAAATCATAGAAGAGCACCAAGGGAAAATTGAAGTGGAAAGCGAAGTCGGCGTCGGCACGACGTTCCATATCACGCTGCCGATCGAACGAATGGAAAGAGAGGACGACGATGACGATTGAATATGCAGTATACCGCTCAGAGCTGCTCGGCGACATTTACATCGCCTCCGACGGCGACGCGATTGTCAAAGTCGAGCTGTTTCCAGAAGAATGGCGCGCGTTCGCCGGCGAACATCCGGCTGTCAAAAGCCAGTCGCCGCTTCTTGAACGCGCGCTTAGGCAGCTGGATGAGTATTTCCACGGTCGACGCCAAGCATTTGACTTGCCGCTGAAGTGGAAGGGAACAGCCTTCCAAGAAGAGGTGTGGGCGGCGCTTTGCCGCATCCCGTATGGCGAGACGGCGACATACGCTGACATCGCCGCGCAAATCGGCCGCCCGAAAGCGGTGCGCGCCGTCGGCCAGGCAAACCGGGCGAATGAACTGTCGATTCTCGTTCCGTGCCACCGTGTTGTCGGCAAAAACGGCGCTCTCATTGGCTATGCCGGAAGCCGCACCGATGTGAAGGCGAAGCTGTTGGAGCTTGAGCGGCGCTACAAGCAGAGAGGCGGTTGCTTTTCAGTTCGCGGAACAGGCATCGGTTCGGGCGGCGTTGCGTGCAGACGAGGAAAGACACAGACGCTGCGTTGAGCAGGCGGGAAGGAAAGTGCCTAGCCGCTTGCCTAGAAAAACGCGTCTGCCCCCGGGGGCGACATCCACGGGGGCGGAGATCGGGCGTTATTTTTTTTGCCAATGCGACAAGGCGAGGGCGCCGACTAAAATGGCGCCTTTTATAATGTCTTGGGCGTAATACGGAACGTTCATCATCGTCAAGCCGTTCAGCAACACGCCCATTAAAATCGAGCCGAACAATGTGCCGATGACGTTCGGCTTGCCGGCGCCAAAGACGGAAAAGCCGATGTAGGCGGCGGCGACGCTGTCCATTAAAAGCGAGGCGCCGGCCGACACTTGCCCGGTGCCGATGCGCGAGGCAAGGACGATGCCGCCTAAGGCCGCAAAAAACCCGCTGATGACGTATGCATATGTCCGATAGCGGTTGACCGGGATGCCTGAGAGCCTTGCCGCCTCGCGGTTTTCCCCGGTCAAATAAAAGAGGCGGCCGGGTTTCGTGTACGTTAAAAACAGATGAGCGGCAATGACGACAAACAGCATAAGCAAGACAGAAAACGGCACGCCGAACAGCTCTCCTTGGCCGATAAATAAAAAGGAAGGAATGAATTTGCCCGGCGCCGTGCCGCCATCGGGCAGCGGCATGTCGTTGTAGATCGAAAACCCTTTCGTATAGGTGAGCTGCACGCCGTTAATGGCGTACATCGTCGCCAACGTCGCGAGCAAGTCCGGCAGCTTGAATTTGACGATCAATAGCGAGTTCAAAAGCCCAACGGCAATGCCGAGCAACAGCGGCACGAGCAAGGTGACGAAAATTTCTTGGCGATATAAAACGAGCGCCGCTGCGCTCGCGATCGTTGCTAGGCTCACCGTCGAGCCGACGGACAAATCGAAGCCATCGACGATGAGCGAAAACGTAATGCCGATCGCCACGAGCGTCACGATCGAAATGGACCGCAAAATGTCACTGAAGTTTTCATACGTAAAAAATCGGTCTTGCGTGATGCCGAAGTAGGCGATAACGGCAAGAATGGCCAACAAGGTGCCGTGTTTATACAACAATTCAAGAATGGACGGCGCCGTTTTTTTCGACGGCGTCGCGGAAACGGCTGGCTGGCTCATGGATCTCACCTCCGCTGCAATAGTAAACGAGCTGTTCATACGTCAGTTCAGCGGCCGGCAGGCGGGCGAGCAACCGGCCATCGACCATGATATAAACTGTGTCACAAACTTCCAGCAGCTCATGAAATTCGCTTGAGAAATACAACACCGTTTTCCCTTGATCGGCGAGGGAGCGAATGATGGAAAACACCTCTTGCTTCGCATGGACGTCGATCCCTTTGGTCGGTTCGTCAAACAAAAAGACGCGTGCGTTTGTGTTGAGCCATTTGCCGATGACGACTTTTTGTTGATTGCCGCCGCTCAAGTGGCGAACGACGGTGGTGCTTGACGGCGGATGAACACCTAGCGAGCGGACGAGCCCGTCGGCTTCAGCCGCTTCTTTCGCCCGGCTGATCCATTGCCAGCGCGACAGGCGGGAAAGAAGGCGGACGGTCAAGTTCGTTTTCACTGACTCGGGCAAAAACAACCCTTGTTTGCGCCGTTCTTCCGGGATGAGGCAAAGGCCGGCGTCGATGGCTTCATAAGGCGATGAGAACACATAGCGTCTGCCATCAATCTCCCACTCGCCGGATGTGTTCCGGTGGGCGATGAGGCTTTCGGCAAGCTCCGTCTTGCCGGCGCCGACGAGGCCAGCGATGCCGACGATTTCGCCGCGGTGGGCGTATAGGTCGACTGTTGTCCCGGTTTTGTCGATCAAAATTCCGCGGGCGGCAAACGCGATGTCGCTTCCGTATGTGCGTGCTTGTTTCGCGGCGGCGGTCCGCTTCGTTCCAGTCATATGAAGGACGATGTCCTCAAGCGGCAGGCTGCGGGCGCCGCCGTGATAGACGACGCGGCCGTCGCGCAAAATCGTCAGCCGGTCAGCGATCTCCTGAACTTCTTTCAGCTTATGAGAGATGTAAATAAAGCCGACGCCTTGCTGCTTCAGTTCATCGATGATGGCAAACAGACGCCTTGTTTCCGCCTCGCTTAAGGCGGCCGTCGGTTCGTCTAGGATGATATAGCGCGCGTTGGATGACAGCACTTTGGCGAGCACAATCAGCTGCTTTTCATGGAGCGAGCAGTCGCGAACCAATTTCGTCGGCGGCAACGACAGGCCGACGCGGCGAAGCAGGGCGGCGGCCCGCTCTTTTTCTTGACGCAACGAGCGAATCGGCCGTTGCTTCACATGGACGAACTCGTCCGCCGCTACATTTTCGTAAATCGGCAAGCCGGGAAAGAGCGCTGTGTCGACTTCTTGAACGACGAGGCCGATGCCGGCTTGTTTTGCTTCGCGCGGCGATGAAAACGTGTATATCGTACCGTCGATCGTGATCGTACCAGCATCGGGCGGAATGGCGCCGGCCAAAATGTTCATGAGCGTGCTTTTGCCGGCGCCGTTCATGCCTAAAAGGGCGTGAACTTCGCCCGGGCGGACGTCAAAGTTCACGCCGTCAAGCACGCGCACGGCGCCAAACGATTTTTCCATGCCCCGCATTGACAACCCGTTCATTTTTTGTTCACCTGAGCCTCCAACGTTTTCATCCACGGCGAGATGGCGACATTCGATTGCCCCCAGCCCGGAATGTATTGCGATAGCTCATTCATCGACACTTGTTTGTCCGGAAGGTCGGACCGTTTCACTAAATGCGGCTCGAGCGAGTAAATGTTCGGCGTTTTTTCGCCGGCAATTTTTTGATACGCGAAGCGCACTTGGACGCGGCCGACTTCGGCTGGGTCGGTCGCCGTTGTCGCCACCCACGGGCTGTTCGGTTTTTGGATCATTTGCAAGTCTTCATCGCTTAAATCGATGCCGTACACTTTAATTTCCGTGCGCCCGGCTTGCTCGATGGCGCGCGTCGCCCCTTTGGCGAACTCGTCCCAAGTTGCGAAGACAGCGTCAATGTCGCCTTTGTTCGGATATTTTTTCAAAATCGCTTCCATCTGCGTTTGTGTGTCCAAAGCTGTGTTGGCGCTCGCCGTGCCGAACTTGGCGATTTCTTTAATGTTCGGATAGCGTTTTTTGAACGCGTCATAAATGACATGGCGGCGTTCCATCGGGGTAAAGCCGCCGACCCAAATCGTGACGATGTTGCCTTCCCCGTTTAAGTCTTCCGCGAGCGTTTTTAATGTTTTCCAAGCGAGGCTGTAGTCGTCTTGGTCGATGACGGTGACGCCCGGAATGTTTAGGTCGTTATCAAATGCGACGACCGGGATTCCTTTTTCGACCGCTTTTTTCACCGGACCCTCGAGCGCATCGGCGCGGCCGTGGTCAAGCAAAATGGCGTCAACATTTTGCGTAATGGCCGTCTCGACGTACGATGCCATTTTCGTCAAATCGTTGTCGGCGTTGTAAATTTGCACTTCGCCGCCGAATTTTTGCACTTGTTCTTTGACGCCGGCGATGTATTGCGATGAGAACGTGCCGATCGACATTTGCATAATGGCGGCGATTTTCACCGGCTTTTTCAGCTTTTCCGGAATGGACGCTTGCTCGTCGCTTGTTGCCGTCGAGTGGCTGGATGTCGTTTCCGTTTTGTTGTTTGTGGTCTTCGCTTCGTTGGCTGGCTTGGAGCTCACGGCATCTTGCTCGTTTGTGCAGCCGGCTGAGATCGAGAACACGGCAAAGAAAAGAAGAAAAAGGAAAGATAAGGCCTTAAATCGCTTCATGTTGCTCCTCCTTTGTGAATAATGATGGCAGTGTTGCGCTGTAGTCGCCGCGGACGATGCCTTTTTCGGTGATGATCGCGGTAATGAGTTCGTTTGGCGTCACGTCAAACGCCGGATTGTATACGTTGACGCCTTCCGGGGCGATGCGCACGCCGGCGATGTGGGTCACTTCATCCGGATGGCGCTCTTCGATCGGGATGTCCGCACCTGTTTTCGTCGCCAAATCGATCGTGGACAACGGCGCAGCGACGTAAAACGGAATGCCAAACGACTTCGCGAGCAAGGCCAGGCCGAACGTGCCGATTTTGTTCGCCGTATCGCCGTTTTGCGCGATCCGGTCGGCGCCGACGATGATGGCGCCAATGCCTTTCGCCTTGATCGTTTGCGCTGCCATGTTGTCGGTGATGAGCGTCACATCAACGCCCGCTTGCATCAGTTCCCAAGCGGTCAGGCGCGCCCCTTGCAACACCGGCCGCGTCTCGAGAGCGTAAACGGATAGTTCAATTCCTTTTTCTTTCGCCAAATAAAACGGGGCGAGCGCCGTTCCGTAGCGGGCGGTGGCGATCGAGCCGGCGTTGCAGATCGTCATCACCCGATCGCCCGGACGAAAGAGCGACAACGCGTATTCGCCGATGCGGCGGCACACATCCTCATCTTCCACTTGAATGCGGATCGCCTTATGGATGAGCGCCGTTTTTGCCTCGTTGACGGAAAGGGCGTCGGCCGCAGCGGTGACGAGCCGATCGAGCGCCCAAAACAAGTTGACGGCGGTCGGCCGGGCGCTGGCTAGGTAGTCACGATCTCGTTTCAAGCGGCGGCGGAATTCATCGAGCGATTCGGTGTCATAGCTTAAAGCGGCAAGCGCCAGGCCATAGGCGGCGGTGATGCCGATCGCCGGCGCGCCGCGCACTTTCAGCGTGGCAATCGCCTCATAGACGTCTTCCAGAGTGTGCAAGTCGATATATTCGATGATGGACGGAAGCTTTTGTTGGTTTAAAATCGTCACATGTGTCTCGCGCCATTCAACGGAGCGTGGGATGGCAAAGGTGCTCATCGCCATCTTCCTTTCTCTTTTTTTGGTTTGTCCGGGTCAGCGCCGCGCATCTTGCATCGAGACCCGGACGATTGTATGTCATTATCGTTCCGTTTCGGCAAACAGCCGGCGGAAGCCGTCTGTTCCCGTCAATTCAGCCCGCTCTACGATCAAGCGGCGGCCGAGGCGGAGCGCATGCCGCTTGGCAGCAAGGCGCACCTCTTTTTGCTCAATGCCGTCAAGGTCGGCGACGTGGGCGAGGCCGATCGTCCGGCGGATGACTTCGCAGCCGGCAAAGCCGACGGCGTCGATGAACGCGTGCCGAAGCACGTCCTCGAGCAAGCCCGGCGTCGCGGCGTACGTTTCCACGCTCTCGGTGCGCCAAAGGTTTGAGAACACGGACGCAAAGACGTCCCATGTCCGGTTGATGTGGTCAAAGAGCGGTTGGCGCTCTAATTCAGGGCGGGACAACGCATTTAACAGCAAATTGGCGAAAAATTGGCCAAGGTCAAACCCGATCGGACCGTAAAAGGCGAATTCCGGGTCGATCACTTTCGTTTCGTCATCGCTGGCGAAAATGCTGCCGGTATGCAAATCGCCATGCAAGAGCACATCGGCTTCGGTTAAAAACTTGCGCTTCAGCTTTGCTGCTTCTAGGTGGAGGCGGTCATCGCGCCAAAGCGCTTCAACGTCTGGGCGCAATTCGTCTTCAAAGTTGTTCGTTTCATGGTCAAAAAACGGGTCGGTGAAGACGAGGTCTTCGGTAATTTTGCACAGTTCCGGATTGACGAAGCTTTGCGCCAATTTCTTTTTCTCTTGCTGGTTCATGCCGAAGTCAGACGTATAAAACGCCGTTTTGGCGACAAACTCGCCGATATGCTGGGACAAAAGCGGATACGTTTTCCCTTCGATCAGCCCTTTGCGGGCGATTTGCAAACGGGATAAGTCTTCCATCACCGTAATGGCGAGCGATTCGTCAGAATAGTAGACTTTCGGCACGTATTGCGGCACGTAGCTCGCAAACGTGCGCAGCGCGTTGCTTTCAATGACGGCGCGCTTTAACGTGAGCGGCCAGCTTTCGCCGACCACTTTGGCGTACGGCAACGCTTGTTTGATGATGACGCCTTGTTTCGTTTCTTGATCGACGATATGAAAGACAAGGTTCAAGTTCCCGTCGCCGATCTCGCGGCATGCAAGCGGCGCCCCGTCGCGGAATAAGCCGAGGCGGACAGCGAGCGCCACCGCCTTCGGTTCGGTCAGCGGTTCGTAAACCGATGTTTGAACAGTGGTCATTTCCTTGTTCCCCCTTTTTTCATTTCGCTCGTTTTCAAATGCCGGTTCTGACGCGCGCTAAAAACTCGGCGTTTCCGGCAAATGAAAAAGCCTCTTTCGCATACGGAAAGAGGCTTGAAGATTCATTCGTTCTTCGCGCCTCTTATCTTTCAGAAAGACATCGGTCTTTCTGTTGGACTTAGCACCGTGCCCTGCGGAAGCATGACGCTTCCGGCGCCGCCCTTGGCGTGCGCCCTATCTCACGATAGTATTACGGTCGGTTGCTGGGCTTCATTGGGCCAATTCCCTCAGCCAACTCTTGATAAGAGTACCGATTTCTCGTATTCAGTTTTTGCAATTTTCACGATGTTATCAATCGTTTGGTTGTTTGATTCGAATGATACATGGTCGATCAATCGATTGTCAATACGTTTTGAAAAATTTTTTTGCCGCTTCGTAGTCATGCGGCCGGCGGTCGGCAAACACCGGGATGCGCGTACGGACGTCCGCAACGAGCGCGGGATCAATGTCCGCCGCGACAATGCCAGGCTTCTCATCCGCCTCGGCGATCACTTCGCCCCATGGGTCGATGATGAGCGAATGGCCGGCGAACACGTTGTTCGGGTCGCGCCCCGCCCGGTTGCAGGCGATGACGTAGCATTGGTTTTCAATCGCCCGCGCCATCAGGAGCGTCCGCCAATGGTGCAGGCGGGGAAGCGGCCATTCGGCGACGACAAAAAGCACTTCCGCCCCAGCCAAAACATGGGCGCGAATCCACTCCGGAAAGCGGATATCATAGCAAATGACCCCGGCGCATGAAAGCCCGTCGAGCGAAAACAAGCCTAAGCTGCTTCCCGGCTGCAAATACAAATGTTCATCCATCAATTGGAACAGATGGAGTTTGCTATATTCACTGACGATTTGACCGCTCCGGTCTGCAACGATCATCGTGTTCGTCACGCCGGTTGCGGTTTTTTTGGCGACCGAGCCGGCGACGAGATGGATGCTGTGTGCTTGCGCTAGGCGGGAGGCGAACGCTTTCGTCCGTTCGGCGTTGTCATCGGCAATCTCACCTAAGCGCTTCAAATCGTAGCCGGTCGTCCATAATTCTGGAAGCACGATGATGTCGGCACCGTCCTTCGCGGCGGATTCCACGGCGCGTTCGGCCCGCCGTTCGTTTTCGTGCGGGTCGCCAAACGCAATGTCAAGCTGAAGGCAGGCGATGCGGATCGTCATGAGTTTTCACCTCGAAAAAATTTTGCTTTACATTTTGCTTTTTACGATATATGATGTTGCACTAGAATTTCAAGAATTTTTTAAGAAGGTGTGGGCGATGACGATCGAAATTCCTTTTTCCGAGCTGCTTGAGCAGTTGCCGAAGCAATTTTTCGCCTCGCTTGTCGCGAAAGTCGGGGAGAAAATCAAGGCCGGATGCGACGTGATCAATTTAGGGCAAGGCAACCCGGATCAGCCGACGCCAAAGCATATCGTTGAGGCGATGCAGCGGGCGGCGGCCAATCCGAAATATCATAAATATTCGCCGTTTCAAGGCTACTTCTTTTTGAAAGAAGCCATCGCCGCGTTTTACGCGCGTGAATACGGGGTGAACATCGATCCAGACCGCGAAGTCGCCATTTTGTTCGGCGGCAAGGCCGGGCTTGTCGAGCTGCCGCTTTGCCTCGTCAACCCGGGCGATGTGGTGCTTGTCCCGGATCCGGGCTATCCGGACTATTGGTCGGGGATCGCGCTTGCCCGCGCGCGGATGGAAATGATGCCGCTTGTTGCGGAAAACGGTTTTTTGCCGGACTATGAAGCCATTCCGGCGGCAGTGGCCGACCGAGCGAAGCTCATGTTTTTAAACTATCCGAACAATCCGACCGGCGCGACGGCGACAAAGGAATTTTTCGCGGAGACGGTGGCGTTTGCCGCCAAGTACGGCATTGCCGTCGTGCACGATTTCGCTTATGGGGCGATCGGCTTTGACGGCCGGAAACCGGTCAGCTTCCTGGAAGTCGATGGGGCGAAAGACGTCGGCGTCGAAATTTATACGTTTTCGAAAACATACAATATGGCCGGCTGGCGTGTGGCGTTTGCCGTCGGCAACGAGCGGATCATTCGGGCGCTTGAGCTGCTTCAGGATCATTTGTATGTCAGCTTGTTCGGCGCCATCCAGGAAGCGGCCGCTGCTGCGCTCCTTGGTCCGCAAGATTGTGTCACGGAGCTGGTCGCATTGTATGAGGCGCGCCGCAATGCGTTCATCGCTGCGCTCTGCGAGATCGGCTGGGAAGCGCCGGCGCCATCCGGGTCGTTTTTCGCTTGGCTTCCGCTGCCAAAAGGCATATCATCCGCACAGTTTGCCGACATGCTGCTTGAGCGGGCGCATGTCGCCGTCGCACCGGGCATCGGGTTCGGCGAGCACGGCGAAGGGTATGTGCGCGTCGGCCTCTTGACCGATGAAGCGCGGCTTCGCGAAGCAGCGGAGCGGATCGGCCGCCTCGGATTGTTTGAAAAAAATTTTTGAAAAATGATTGACAACGCCAATCGGTGATGTCATAATTCAAAGTAAATTTGCCAATCGTTTGACAAGTGCATAAACAAGCAGGCTTTCTTATCAAGAGCAGGCGGAGGGACGAGCCCAATGAAGCCCGGCAACCGGCTTGGCGCGCGCCAAGCACGGTGCTAATTCTTGCAGCGGAAACGCTGAGAGATAAGAAGAGCGCCATGGATGAGTGACGCCTCTTCTTATGAAGAGGCGTTTTTATTTCGAGATTGAGAGGGATGAACGATGAGTGCAGTGATTGCAACGTATTTGCTTCATGATGAAACAGACATTCGGAAAAAGGCGGAAGGGATCGCGCTCGGCTTGACGGTTGGCACATGGACGGATTTGCCGGCATTAGAGCAAGAACAGCTCCGCAAACATAAAGGGGAAGTCGTTGCGATCGAAGAGCTTGACGAAAGCGAGCGGGTAAACGCGTATTTCGGCAAGCGGCTGAAGCGGGCGATCGTGAAAATCGCCTACCCGACAGTCAACTTCAGCGCCGATTTGCCGGCTCTGTTGGTGACGACGTTTGGCAAATTGTCGCTTGATGGGGAAGTGCGGCTGCTTGATTTAGAGTTTCCGGATGAATGGAAGCAACAGTTTCCCGGGCCGCGCTTTGGCATCGCCGGCATTCACGAGAAAGTCGGGGTGCATAACCGCCCACTGTTGATGAGCATTTTTAAAGGCATCATCGGCCGTGATTTGGCGTACTTGACGTCGGAATTGAAAAAACAGGCGCTCGGCGGCGTTGACCTGGTCAAAGACGATGAAATTTTGTTTGACAGCGAGCTGTTGCCGTTTGAAAAGCGGATCACCGAGGGCAAAGCGGCGCTTCAGGAAGTGTACGAACAAACGGGCAAGCGGACGTTGTATGCCGTCAACTTGACCGGCAAAACGTTTGCGTTAAAGGACAAAGCGAAACGAGCCGCCGAGCTTGGCGCCGATGTGCTGTTGTTTAACGTCTTCGCTTATGGGCTTGACGTGCTGCAAGCGTTGCGTGAAGACGAGGAGATTGCGGTGCCGATTATGGCTCACCCGGCGTTCAGCGGCGCCGTTACGCCGTCGGAGTTTTATGGGGTGGCTCCTTCACTTTGGCTTGGAAAGCTTTTGCGGCTCGCCGGCGCCGACTTTGTCCTGTTCCCGTCGCCGTATGGCAGCGTCGCCTTGGAGCGTGAGCAGGCGCTTGGCATCGCAAGGGCGCTCACCGACGACCAAGAGCCGTTCGCTCGGGCGTTTCCGGTGCCGTCGGCCGGCATTCACCCGGGATTGGTGCCGCTCATCATCCGCGATTTCGGCCTTGACAGCATCGTCAACGCCGGCGGCGGCATCCACGGCCATCCGGACGGGGCGATCGGTGGCGGACGGGCGTTTCGCGCGGCGATCGACGCGGTGCTGGCCGGCCGTCCGCTTCGTGCGGCGGCAGCAGAAAACGAAGCGCTGCAAAAAGCGATCGACCGCTGGGGCGTCGTTGAGGTGGAAGCATGACGAAACAGCTCGTTCTCTTTTGTGATTTTGACGGCACAATTACGGAAAACGACAACATCATCGCCATTATGAAACAGTTCGCTCCGCCGGAGTGGGAGGCGTTAAAAGACGACGTTCTCGCTGAGCGCATTTCCGTTCAGGAAGGAGTCGGGAAGATGTTTTCCCTCCTTCCGTCCACGTTGAAGGATGAAATTGTGGATTTCCTGCGGTGCACCGCCCGGTTGCGCGCGGGATTCCGAGAGTTTGTCGCGTTTACGAAAGAGCGGGGAATCCCGCTTTATATCGTCAGCGGCGGCATTGACTTTTTCGTCTATCCGCTGCTTGAAGGGCTCATTGAACCGGAGCGCATTTTTTGCAACGGCTCCGATTTCAGCGGCGAGACGATTCGCATTACATGGCCGCATGCGTGCGACGGTGAGTGCCAAAACGGCTGCGGCTGCTGCAAGCCATCGCTCCTTCGCAAGCTTGCCCGCCCGGACGGGTACCATGTCGTCATCGGCGATTCGATTACGGATTTAGCGGTGGCGAAGCAAGCGGATTACGTGCTGGCGCGCGATTTTCTGCTCCAAAAATGCCAAGAGCTCGGCTTGCCGCATGCGCCGTTTGCGACGTTTTTTGACGTGATTGATGCGTTGCAGCGAATGGAGGTGATCGTATGAGCATCGTCGTGAAAAAGTGGAACGAGCTCGCGGAAGTGAAAGCCGAGCTCGCCGCCCGCGACTGGTTTTTCGCGACAAGCGGCAATTTGTCGATCAAGGTGACGGACGACCCGTTGACGTTTTTGGTGACGGCGAGCGGCAAGGATAAGCGGAAGCAAACGGACGAGGATTTTCTGCTCGTTGACGCCGCCGGAAAACCGGCGGAGGACACGCACTTGAAGCCATCGGCCGAGACGCTCTTGCACGCGGAAATTTACGGACGGACGAATGCCGGCTGCGTCCTGCACGTTCATACCGTGGACAACAACTTGATTTCTGAACTGTATGCGCAAAACGGGGAAGCCGTTTTTTCCGGCCAAGAAATCATCAAGGCGTTCGGCATTTGGGAGGAAAATGCCGCAGTGCGCATCCCGATCATTGACAATTACGCCGACATTCCGACGCTCGCTCGGGAGTTTGCGAACTATGTTCATGGCGACGCCGGCGCCGTGTTGATCCAAAACCACGGCATCACGGTCTGGGGGCGTACGGCGTTTGAAGCGAAAAAACATTTGGAAGCATGGGAGTTTTTGTTCCGCTGGCAGGTGAAACGGCTGCTTTTGCAGCGGACCGGCCTGCCGGTTGGCTAATCCATATGCATTTTTCCAAAGGGGGATGTGAACAATGGCAGTCATCAAAGTGAGAAAAACGGGCCAAGTGATTGAAGGGGAAGAGAATGTGCGCGCGTTTTTGAACAGTCAAGGGGTGTTGTATGAACATTGGGACATCACGAAACTGCCGGAGCACTTGCGCGACAAATACGTACTTACGGATGAAGAAAAAAATGAAATTTTAGCGACGTTCAAAGATGAAATTGAAGATTTGGCGGCGCGCCGCGGCTACAAAACGTGGGATATCGTCGCCCTGTCCGACGCGACGCCGAACTTGGATGAACTGCTGAAAAAATTTGAACAAGTGCACATCCATACGGAAGATGAAGTGCGCGCCATTACGGCCGGCCATGGCATTTTCATCATCAAAGGCGACAAAGAAACCGGCTATTTTGATGTAGAGCTTGAAGCCGGCGACGTCATTTCCGTGCCGGAAGGGAATCCGCACTACTTTACGCTCATGGATGACCGTCGGGTCGTTGCTGTCCGCTTGTTTATCGACCCGTCCGGCTGGGTCGCTCATCCGTATGAAGAAAAAGAGGAAGCTGTCCAATAACAACGAACGCCCCGCTGCTTATATACAGGCGGCGGGGTGTTTTCGTTAAATCGATTGTGTTAGAAAAATCATAAACAAAATGCCGACAATAAACGCATACGTCGATGTCCGTTCATTTCCATCGCCATGGCTTTCGGGAATGAGCTCTTTGTAAATGATAAACAGCATCGCCCCGGCGGCAAACGCCAACCCGTACGGAACGAGCCCGCGAAAGAGGGAGGTTAAGTAAAAACCAAGCAACGATGTGACGATTTCCACCGCTCCGGTCAACGTGGCAATGAGAAACGCTTGAAAGCGGCCGATTTGCTGGTTGACTAAAAACAAAGCGACCAAAAACCCTTCCGGTGCATTTTGCAAGCCAATCGCCAGGGCGATTAAATTGCCGATTTGCGAAGAGCTGTCCGAGGCGTAGCTCACCCCGACCGACAGTCCTTCCGGAAGATTGTGCAAGGCAATGGCAGCAATGATGAGCATCGCTTTTTCATCAAATTGTAAGCCGCTTTTCGTATGTTCCAAGTCGATGTGAGGGACAGTCATTTCAAGCAGCGTCAATACGAGCACACCTGCCGCCAGTCCGATGGCCAGCGCACCAAAGCCGCCGGTACGCAATGCTTCGGGGATGAGGCTTTCCATCGAAGCCGCCATCATAATGCCGGCGGAAAAGGCCAGCAGCACATCACGCCACCGGTGGGTGAGCGATTTGGCCATAAACAAAATCGGCACGGCGCCAAGCCCGGTTGATAAGGCGGAGAGCACGCTTCCGGCCAACACTTGGTTCATCCACTTCCCTCCCTGACACCCTTTCTCCTTCTTCACATATGCATCGTTCAGTGGAATGTGACAGTCGCCCAAGCGCCGACATATAATAAATTATCATAGCCGAAGCGAAAGCCGTTGGCGAGGAAAATGCATCATCGCGAACAAAAAACGGTTGCCCGGGAATTCGCTGTTCCAGTATAATGAAAGTAAGAAAATGTCAACTTTAAAGGGTTGGATGCTATGGAACAAAAGGAGCAGGCGTTGCAGCAGTCATTAAAATTATTCATCGTGTTATCGCGGGCATACCGGTCGATCAGCGACCAAGTAAACAAGTCGATTCAATCGTTCGGCGTCAATCCGACCGAATTTGCGGTGCTCGAACTGCTTTACCATAAAGGCGATCAGCCGCTCCAGCAAATCGGGGAAAAAATTTTGCTCGCCAGCGGCAGCATCACGTATGTCATCGACAAGCTTGAAAGCAAGGGGCTGATCATCCGCCGCGCCTGTGAGCGGGATCGCCGCGTGACGTATGCGTCGATCACCGACAGCGGCCGGCAGTTCATCCAGCGCGTGTTCCCCGAACATGCCGAGACCATCCATGAAACGGTGGCGGCGCTGACGCCGGAAGAAAAGGAACAGGCGATCGTGTTGCTGAAAAAATTAGGCTACGGCGCAAAAAGCAGAGACTGACCTCGCGTCAGTCTCTTTAATTTTGCTGAAAATGGATACGTTATATAAAGAAAATAACACTGCAAGAAAAAGGAGAGATCGCCATTGATGATTCCCGTTGGGGTGTCCAACCGCCACATTCATTTATCGAAAGAGCATATGGCGGCGCTGTTTGGCGAAGACGCCGAGCTGACGATGCTCAAGCCGCTGTCGCAGCCCGGTCAGTTCGCCGCCAAAGAAACGGTGACGGTCGAAGGACCGAAAGGGAAAATCGAAAACGTCCGCGTCCTCGGCCCGGTCCGTTCGCTCACCCAGCTCGAGATTTCAAAAACGGACAGCTTTAAGCTCGGTGTCGCGCCGCCGGTCCGCTTATCCGGCGACATTGACGGGACGCCGGGCATCACGATTCACGGGCCGAAGGGGACAGTGACCGTCGACAAAGGGGTGATCATCGCCAAGCGGCACATTCATATGACGCCGAAAGATGCGGAAACGTTTGGCGTCCGCGACAAACAAGTCGTGAAAGTGAAAACACAAGGGGAACGGGCGCTCATTTTCGATGAAGTCATCATCCGCGTCAGTGAAGATTTTGCTTTAGATATGCACATTGACACGGATGAAGCGAACGCGGCTGGCTTGAAAACCGGCGATTATGTCGAACTGCTTCCGTCGTGAAATCATCCGCAGCAATGGGAGACAATGCGCCCTCTCGTTCGTCCCGAGAGGGCGCTTCCCGTTAACGCGGACGCTTCTTGGATGGCTCTAGTGTGCCGACAAGATGAAACGGCGCATCATGCCGGATGGCATCGATGATGCCGCCGCTGATTTCTTGATGGGTGAGCCAGCGCGAACCATGTTCTTCCACGACAAAGCCGAGCTGAACTTGCCGGTACAGGCAAGCGGCAGGCAAACAGAGTTTCTGTTTCATCTCGGTTGGATCGGCGCGGCTGCCGAGCACGTGAAACAGCCGCCAAGGACTGGGGTGTCTGCTATTTTTCCAAATGATGGAGGACAGCGCCTGCGTTTCATCCGTATGCACCCACGCGATGATCAGATCAAATGTTCCATTTTCTCTGATCGTTTGGCAAATAAAAGAACATAGCGTTTCTTGATCGCGATAATCGACAAGAAGCGGGGTGATGGACGCCATCTGTCCAGTGCGGTCGATGAGCTGCTTCATCCGTGCGCGGTGGCGGGCGATGACGGACACATGATATCCTTCCCGCACAAGCCAAAGCGACACGTCAGCCAACATGCCTGTCCCACCGATGACGAGTGCGTGCATGGCGGCTCCTCCTTTCGGGTTAATGCAGCGATCCTTTCAAATAACGGTCAAACCATTCGACGATATGGCGAAGCCGCTCAAGCCGGAGCACCGGGTTGCCGGTGCGCGACAAATCGTGGTTGGCGTCCGGGAAGCGGACAAGTTTTGTTTCCCGCCCGAGTTGTTTCAATGCGATAAACAGCTGTTCCGCCTGCTCGATCGGGCAGCGGTAATCGCGCTCGCTGTGCAAAATCAACAGCGGCGTGCGCATATGTTTGACGTATTTGAGCGGCGAGTGATGCCAAAGCCGCTCGGCGTCTTCCCAGATGTCGCAGCCGACTTCCCATTTCGTAAAAAAGTAGCCGATGTCACTCACTCCGGAGAAACTGAGCCAGTTGGAAATGGAACGCTGGGTGACAGCCGCTTTGAAACGGTCGGTATGCCCGACGATCCAATTGGTCATAAACCCGCCGTAGCTGCCGCCGGTGACGCCAAGCCGTGTCTCGTCAATGAAGTCGAACTTGCTGATCGCGGCGTCGACGCCGGCCATAATGTCTTCATAATCCATGCCGCCATAGTCGCCGCGCACGGCATTGACGAATGCCTGTCCATATCCGTGGCTACCGCGCGGGTTCGTGAACAAAACCGCATAACCACGCGAAACGAGCAGTTGAAATTCATGGAAAAATGTAAATCCGTACATCGCATGCGGTCCGCCGTGAATTTCGACGACAAGCGGCGCCTTTTCCCCTTTGCCAAGCCCGGGCGGTTTCATGATCCAGCCTTGAATCTCCCAACCATCCGTCGATCGATACGTAAACGGTTCGGCATCGGCGAACACCACTTCGTTTTCGAGCGCTTCATTGGCACGCGTAAGCCGTGTTTTCGTTCCGTCTTCGAGCGAGATCATATACAAATCGCCAATGACCGTCGGCTCGCTCATGGCGGCGATGGCTTGCTGTTCGCTTGGGTGGATGGCTAAACCGTATAAATGGAAGTCGCCTTCGATCATCGGAACGATCGGGCCGTCGTGCGGGACGAAATACAAGTTGACGCGTCCGCGCTCCGAGGCGGTGACATACAGGCCGCTCCCGTCGCTCGCCCAAATCGGGCCCGGGCCTTTCGCATCAGCGTGTGTGTCGCCGACCATGGCATCGCCGAGATGGACGTCCCAATCGGCGGTCAGCACCCGCTTCGTTCCACGCTCCGGCTCAAAGACGTAAAGCCGGTGAAGCGTAGCCCCGAGATAAGCAAGATCATGGCCGATGGCGGCGAGCTTCGTTCCGTCCGGCGACCAGGCGAGCGAAGCGAATGTACCGCATCCGTTCGTCAAGTTCGTTTCCGCTTTCGACTCGAGATCAAGCAAAACAATGTCGCGCGTAAAGGTTTTGTCCGGATCATCGTTTCGGTTGGCAACAAAGGCGAGCGTCCGTCCATTGGGTGAAATCGCAAACGAACCGATTTCTTCCTCGCGGCCCGTCAACGCTTCGGTTTTTCCTGACGCCGCATCGATGCGCACCAGCACGTCCCGCTTGCCGTCAAGAAAACCCGACGCGTCTGATTTATAATAGAGACGCTCCACAACGCGCGGCTTCAGGTCAGCTGGCTTCGTTTCCTCCTTTTTCGATTCTTCCCGGTCTTCGATCGTTTCTTCGTCGCCAAGCGTCGTTAGGACGATGAGAAACGTCCCGTCCGGCGACCAAACGTAATCGCGCACACCGTTTTTGAAAAACGTCAGTTGGCGTGCCTCGCCGCCATTGGCGGGCAAAAGCCAAAGCTGCGTGCGCCCGGAGCGGTCAGACAAAAACGCGATCGTTTCGCCGTTCGGGGAAAAGCGCGGCTTCATGTCGCGCCGCGGCCCGAACGTCCATTGACGGACGGAGCCGTCTGCCGTCCATAACCATAAATGGGAGCGGTATTGTTTTTCCTCATCAATCGATTTTTCCACAAACACGACGCGCGTCCCGTCCGGCGCGTAGTGCGGGTCGCGCACCGAGCGGAGGCGAAGCAAATCTTCCACCGTTATGCCGCGGCGTTTGGATTGATGTTCGTTGTTCATGCCTCATCCCTTCTTTCACAAAAAATGCACGGTCAACCTATTACTTCGTTTTTCGAAAGAAAAATCCTGCCCCTCAATAAAAAAACGAACGCCGGATGGACCGGACGCCCGTTTTTGGTTATGCTGATAACACGAGTGTTGATTATCCAAAATTATACATACGCCTTCCATAAATTTGGGCATACTCAAACAAAGCAGCGGCCATCCCGGATTTCCAATCGAGAGGAAGCTGCCCAGAGAAAAAACGGCGAACGAACGAAATGAAGGAAAGAGAGACGTTCGTCTGTTTTTTGGTTTGATCATACAGCCATCGCAGCAACACATACGCGATGAACGCCGCAAACAGCTGATTGTATACCGCATTTTCCGTCGTGCCAAACAAGGTCGGGACATTCAGATATTGCTTCACCCAACGGAAAAAGACCTCAACAGTCCAACGTTGTTGGTACATGTCGGCAATGGTTTCCGCAGACGCATGGAAGAGGTTCGTCACGACCCGAATGTCGCGGCCATTCGCATCTCGAAAGATCACCACCCGGTGACGCTTGGTGGAGCGGCATTGTTTCGTCCCCAACTGGCACGTGAAGTCGGCTTGAACCGATGAGGATGTGCTGGAAAGGCGTTTCAAGCTTTTTTTCTGATGAAGTTCGATGTTGTCCTTCATCCGAATGACAAAGAGCTGATGCTGCTCCACAAATCGATCGAGGCGTTCGATTTTGAAATACGCCCGGTCTTCCACCAGCACTTGTTGAGCGTTCGTCAACTGTTCTCCCACCGGGCCATCATGACGCAGTCCGGTCGTTTCCACCACGTCTGCCGGCAACGAGGATTCCGGCGAATACGCGACGTGCAGCTTCACTCCGGCGCGTTCGCCGTGATACGGAGCCCATGGGAGGCGGTTTTTCCCGACCGTGACGGTCGTCGAATCCACCACCCGAAGCGGTTTGGGAAACCGAAGCGAGCGGCGGGTTTGGCGGTTGCACTTGGAAATGATCAACGCCAACAAGCGTTTCATGATGTCATAGGGAACTTCTTTCGCTTTCTTGGATACTGTGGAATAATGGAATCGCGGCAATCCATACAGAGGCCCCACGTCAGCTCCATGGCGAAAGCTTTTCCATTGATGCATGGCGGCCAGCAGGAAGAAGTGAATCAACTCGCGCAACGTAAAGGTTCGAGACGAATCACGATACCCAACCGCTTCGGCAATCAGTTGAATCTCTTCATCCGAAACAAGTTTTTGCATCAAATTCGGGAGTGTGGTATGCTTGTTCATAGAGAGCACCTCCTGGGTTTGTTTGTGTCGTTACTCACATTCTACAGGAAAGGTGCTCTTTTTTCTATACCCTTTGGATTTTATTGGATAATCAACACGCCTGTGCTGATAATTTTTGTTTTTCGTTCGCCTGCCGTGCTGCTTTTCTCACTTGTGGGTAGAAGATCAAGCCGCTGGCGAGCAAGGCGACGCCGAGCAGAAATGTTTTTAAGTCCGACGTGCCGGCGATGACGACCCAGATGGAATACACCGTCGCCAGCGCCGCAATGATGCCGTCAGCCAGCCGCTCGCGCGCCGCCATGTACGTTTCGCCGGTGAGCGTGAGTTTCAACTGAAAGACGGAAGCGATCAAATACGGAACGAGATAGGCGAGCGTGGCGATGTAAATGACGAAGTCAAACGCCGCGGCCATCGAGTGGGAAACGGTCGAGAAAATAAACAATTGCGCCAAGACGTTCGACAACGTAAGCGAGAAGCTCGGTACGTTTTTCTTGTTTTCCTTCAAAAACACCGGCAGAAACAGCCCTTGTTTTGCCGCTTGGTACGGCACTTCGGCGCTCAACAATATCCAGCCGAGCGTTGAGCCGAGCAGGCTGATGAGCCCAAGACCAGCCAGCACGTAGCCGCCCGCCGGTCCGACGATGGCAATGATGGCGTCAACGAGCGGTTTTTCCGACTGAATGAGTTTATTTTGCGGCAAGATGCCCATCACCAAAAAGCTGATGCCGATGTAAATGGCTAAGGCGATGAGCAGGCCGGCGATTGTCGCCCACTTCACATCGGCCTGTTTGCGCGCACGGGAAGCGAACACCATCGCCGATTCGACGCCGACAAACGCCCAGAGCGTCGATAAAGCGGCGTTGTTGATTTGCCCAAGCAAACCGATCGGCTGTCCGTCCCCGTCATAGCGAGGAGCGTCAAGCGGGCCGATGACTGCTTTGTCAAACGCAAACAGCGTGATGATGATAAACAGGAAAAAGCCGAGCACTTTCGCTGCTGTCGCCACAAAATTCAGCTTCCCGGCGTCTTCTACACCGCGCAAAATGAGGAAATGCATCCCCCAAAGGAGCGCCGTGCAGACGAGAAATGTCAGCAAATTCCCCAGTTTCAGCGCAAACGAGCCGATCTCAAGCACCGTTTTACTGCTTGTCAGCACCGGGAAAAACGTCGACAAGTAGCTTGTAAATGTCGTAATGATCGCGACGTTGCCGGCAAAGTTGCCGACCCAGTAGCCCCATGATGACATAAATCCCGATAAAATCGAGAGATTGGAGCCTTTCGGAAACAGCTCCTTCGCGTAAATTTGCGGTCCGCCGCCTAAGTCGGGCTTACGGATCGCCAAGTTGCCGAAAACAAGCGCCGTCATTAGGACGCCGGCTCCGGTCAGCAGCCAGGCGAGCATCACGCCGATGGGGCTCGCCGCCTCCGCCAACGAGCGCGGCAGCATAAAAATGCCGGAACCAACCATATTGCCAACGACGAGCGCCGTTAATACCCAAATTCCAAGTTTTCGCTGATTGTCCAAGATGAAAACGCTCCTTCCATAAAAGAAAGCACCCGCGCCTCTTCAGCGGGTGCATGATAGATTCGCATCCACACTGAATGGCGATAGCGCTCCACCGCCGCAGGCGATGGCAGTCCTGCGCCTGTTCGGCCGCAGGCCCAGCTTGCGCCGCCGGAGCGCGACGCAAACTTCGGCGGTGAACCCTTTCCCGCTGCGTCATGGACCGCTCCGGGCCTCGGCAGCGCTACTTTTGTTCACCGCAGCCTCTATCCCATTAAAGTGGAGAGGGGGTATATGGTTGCCGACATTATATTACTTAATTCGACAAATATCGTCAATATCTTTTTGTTGGAAAGAGTGGATCAAGACGTTGGATGTTCATAGACACTCTTTTTTACTACCATACATGATTATTGCTCAGTATGGTTTGTGTGGGGTAAAATGGAAATGTATTTTAGGGTTTGGAAAAAGAGGATATTTTTGAACTCCGACGAATATACAATTGGTCGGTGAAACATGGAAAAGGTTCATTTCACTGGGGATGGATCTTTTCCCATCATCATATTCCGTGAAAAGGTGATCAGGAAAGAAGGGGATGAGCATGAAGTTTTCTGAGTTTCGTTATGAGCGGCCGGACATCACTCAATTGCAGGCATCGTTTCAAGAAGCGCTCGATTCGTTCCGCCGTGCGGGGAGCGCCGCCTTGCAGCACGAGGCGATGAAGCGGATCAATGAGCTGCGCCGCCGCTACAGTACGATGGCGAACCTTTGCCATATTCGCCATACGATCGATACGAACGATGAATTTTATAAAAAAGAGCAAGACTTTTTCGACGAAACGGAGCCAGTCGTCAAGGGGCTTGTCAACGACTATTACCGTGCGCTCGTCGCTTCGCCGTTTCGCAGTGATCTTGAAGAGGTGTGGGGGAAACAGCTGTTTGCCTTGGCGGAAACGCAGCTGAAAACGTACGCGTCGGCGATTGTCGAGGATTTGCAAAAAGAAAACAAGCTGGCAAGCGAATATACGAAGCTCATCGCATCGGCGAAAATCATGTTTGAAGGCGAGGAGCGGACGCTCGCCCAGCTGCAGCCGTTTGTTGAGTCGCCGGACCGCACGATGCGCAAACGGGCCAACGAAGCGCGGTTTTCGTTTTTCACTGACCATGAAAAGGAGCTCGATGAGCTGTATGATGAGCTTGTCCACGTCCGCACGGCGATCGCCCGGAAGCTGGGGTTCAAAAATTTTGTTGAGCTCGGCTATGCCCGTTTAGGCCGAACCGATTACAATGCCGACATGGTCGCCCACTTCCGCCGGCAAGTGAAAACGCACATCGTCCCGCTCGCTTCAAAGCTGCGCGAGCGCCAGCGGCAACGGATTCAGGTGGAGAAGCTTTACTATTATGACGAGCCGTTTATGTTCCCGACCGGCAATCCAGCGCCAAAAGGGGACGCCGATTGGATCGTCAAAAACGGCCGGCAAATGTATGAAGAGCTGTCGACGGAAACAGGCGAGTTTTTCCGCTATATGGTCGAACACGAGCTCATGGATCTTGTGGCGAAAAAAGGCAAGGCTGGCGGCGGCTATTGTACCTATATCGATGACTATAAGGCGCCGTTTATTTTCTCCAATTTTACCGGCACCTCGGGCGACATTGACGTACTCACCCATGAAGCCGGGCATGCGTTCCAAGTGTATGAGAGTCGCCATTACGACATTCCGGAATACAACTGGCCGACGCTTGAGGCGTGTGAAATCCACTCGATGAGCATGGAGTTTTTCACATGGCCGTGGATGGAGCTCTTTTTCGCCGAAGACGCCGACAAATACCGGTTCGCCCATTTGAGCGACGCGCTGTTGTTTTTGCCGTACGGCGTTGCGGTCGATGAGTTCCAGCACGCTGTCTACGAGAATCCGGGCATGACGCCGGCTGAGCGGAAGAGAGTCTGGCGTGACATAGAAAAAACGTACTTGCCGACAAGAGACTACGACGGCCATGACTACCTTGAGCGCGGCGGATTTTGGCAACGGCAAGGGCACATTTACACCGACCCGTTTTATTACATTGATTATACATTGGCTCAAGTGTGTGCGTTCCAGTTTTGGAAGCGAGCGCAAGACGACCGGTCTTCGGCGTGGCGCGACTATGTGGCGCTTTGCCGATTGGGCGGCAGCCGGCCGTTTACTGAGCTCGTCAAAAGCGCCAACCTAAAGTCGCCGTTTGCTGACGGGGCGGTCGCTTCGGTCGTCGGCCATATCGAGCGGTGGTTGGACAGCGTCGATGACAAAGCCTTGTAAAAAGAAGCAAAGAAGGCGGGCGGGAACAGCACCGCCCTGCTTTTCTTTATCATCTCGCGCCGAGAAGACCCCCACTTCCACGTGTTGGGCGGGGATGGCTTGGTTGACAGCCTGCTGTGGGGCGGGTGTTTCCAACAATCTCTCACCTCAAAGCTCAAGCGTAGGTGGGAGAGCGTTCAATTTGAAAACTTCTATCAAACTGGGGAAAAGGGGGAAAACGATGATCCGTAAAGCCACATGGGTCGACGCACTGGCCATCGCTTCGGTCCACGTCGAAAGTTGGAAGACGACGTACAGCGGCATCGTGCCGGACGCGTACTTGGAGACGTTGGCAGTGGGAGAAAAACAAACGTTATGGGAGAAGGTGCTCAGCCAATCGGACCATTCCGTGTTTGTCGCCGAGGAAAACGGACGCGTCGTTGGATTCGTCTCCGGCGGACCAAATCGGGCAGCCGACGGTCTGATAGCGAAGTATGACGGGGAGCTGTATGCGATTTATTTGCTTAAAGAGGTGCAAGGAAAAGGGCTCGGCCGGCAACTCGTTCAAGCGTTGATCCGCCATTTGGCGCAAAAAGGCATTCATTCGCTGGTCGTCTGGGTGCTTGCCGACAATCCGTCACGCGGTTTTTACGAACGGCTTGGCGGTGAAAAACTGGCCGAGGAAAGGGTGGAAATCGGTGGAAAAGCATTATGGGAGTGGTGCTACGGCTGGCGAGACGTCCAATTGATGGAACAGTAGGTGGACTGCCGAACCGTCGGCAGCTTAAAAAATGTATTTTGTGAGTGATTACTCACTACTATGCAAAGGGGAGAAAAGCAATGACCGCCAATCCATGTATTCAAGTCGAGCGTGTCTCCAAGCGTTTGGAAAAAAAGTGGTCATCCACGATGTGTCGTTGGATGTCCGCGCGGGAGAAATTTTCGGTCTGCTCGGCCCGTCGGGTGCAGGAAAAACGACGTTGGTGCGCATGATCGCCGGCATTGATCAAGCGAGTGAAGGGACGATTCGCGTGCTCGGCGTGAATATGCCCAATCTTGGCGCCATGAAGCGGATCGGCTTTATGGCCCAGTCGGATGCCCTGTACGGAGAATTGACCGCGCTGGAGAACATGCAATTTTTTGCTTCCATCTACGGGTTGCGAGGGAAAAAACAAAAAGAGCGGATCGATGACATGTTGGCGCTTGTCAACTTAACGAATGATCGAAAAAAGCCGGTGCACCAATATTCAGGAGGGATGAAGCGTCGGTTGTCGCTGGCGATCGCCTTGCTTCATGAACCGGACGTGCTTATTTTGGATGAGCCGACGGTCGGCATCGATCCGGTGCTGCGCCAATCGATTTGGGCGGAGCTTGAGCGGATTCGCCAGCGCGGCACAACCATTGTCGTCACGACCCATGTGATGGATGAAGCGGAAAAGTGCGGGCGGCTTGGCATGATTCGCGAAGGCCGTCTGATCGCCGTCGGCCGCCCGGATGAATTGAAACAGGAAGCAGGCGCGGAAACGATTGAGCAAGCGTTTTTGACGTTTGGAGGTGTCCGTCGATGAGAGTGTTGGCCATTGTCGTCCGCATCATCCGCCAGTTTTTCCGCGACAAGCGCACGCTGGCGCTCATGATTGTCGCGCCGATGTTCGTCTTGTTGTTAATGGATTTGGTGTTTAATGGCGAAGAATACAAACCAGCCATTGCCGTCAGCGAACACGTGCCTGAGGTGGTTGTTGACAAGTTGAAAGAAGCAGGAGCGAACGTGAAAGAGCTGTCAGCAAAACAAGCGCGAAAGCAGCTGGACGATCAAGACATTGACGCGTGGCTTGACATGAGCGGAAGCGCTCCGCACCTTACGCTGGAAGGAAGCGACCCGACGGCCAATCAGGCGGTGATGGCCGCGGTGCAAAAGGCGTTTCAGTCCATGGCGCCCAAGCCCCCGTTTCAGCTGAAAACAACGTATTGGCACGGATCAAGCGACATGGCGTCATTTGATTATTTCGGCCCCGTGCTGATCGGCTTTTTCGTCTTCTTTTTTGTCTTTTTGATTGCTGGAGTGTCATTTTTGCGCGAGCGGACGAACGGGACGCTCGAGCGGCTGATGGCGACGCCGCTCAGGCGCTGGGAAATGGGCGTTGGCTACATGATCGGGTTCGGATTGTTTACCACGATTCAAGCGAGCTTAATTTCATGGTTTGCCATTGATGTGTTGGACATGATGATGGAAGGTTCGTTTTGGTATGTGCTGCTCATTACGTTTTTGCTGGCGATGACAGCGCTGGCGCTTGGGATGCTGCTGTCGGCGTTCGCCAACAACGAGCTGCAAATGGTGCAGTTTATCCCGCTTGTCATCGTGCCGCAAGTGTTTTTCTCGGGTTTGTTCAATCTCGACACGATGGAACAATGGCTTCGTTCCTTAAGCGTCATCATGCCGCTCACCTACGGGGCGGATGCGCTGCGCGATATTATGGTGCGGGGAGAGGGCTTTGGCGCCATCGCCGTGGATGTGTACGTGCTGCTTGGCTTTACGTTGCTGTTTATGCTATTAAATGTAGTAGCATTGAAAAAATACCGCAAGCTGTAAGGAGTAGAGTCATGAGCGAGCATTCATGGATTCAGGAATTGTTGCAAATCGGCGGCAAGGAAGGGCAGTTCAGCGAAAAGCAGCTAAAAATTTTGGAAGCTGCCGTTGAAATGTTCGCCGAGAAAGGCTATGCGGCGACGTCGACGAGTGAAATCGCCAAAAAGGCTGGGGTGGCGGAAGGCACGATCTTCCGCCACTATAAGACGAAAAAAGATTTATTGCTGGCCATCGTCACGCCGACGTTGTTTCATTCCGTCGCCCCGTTTTTGGCGAAAGAGTTTGTCCGTGAAGTGTTTGACAACGAATATGAGACGTACGAACAGTTTTTGCGCGCGGTGCTCGCCAACCGCTACACCTTTGTGAAAACGTATTTGCCGGCGATTCGCGTGCTTTGGCAGGAGGTTGCCTTTCATTCCGAGATTAAACAGTGCTTTCAACGCGTGTTTACCGAGCACGTGTATCCAAAATTCGCCCGCATTGTCCGCCATTTTCAAGAAAAAGGTGAGTTGGCCGAGCTGCCGGTTGATTCGGTCATCCGCTTGACGATCACATCGCTCGCCGGCTTTTTGGCCGCTCGTTTTCTCCTTTTGCCTGACCACAATTGGGACGATGAGGCGGAGATGGAGCGGACGATTCACGTGTTGATGAACGGTCTGCGGCGCTAAACGGCCGGCTTCCGCGCGGAAGCCGGCCTAGCTGTTTTTCTTGGCATAATCGAGGATGGCTTTCGTAAATTGTTTGAAATCATCAAGATGGTGTTCGACGATGGCTTGCAAGATGCCAAGGTTCAGTTGTTGGTAGTCGTGAACGGCGATGTTGCGGAATCCGACCATCGCCTTCATCTTTTTGCTTACAGCGGAAGAGATCACGCCGTGTTCTTCAAGAAGGGAGAACGCATCGCGGCTATGCTGCGGCAGTCCGAATTTCTGCTCGGCCACGATATGCATGGCCAAATCGATGCAGGCCTCGCACGCCCGCTGTAAATTGAGAATGATCGAGTCTTGCTTTGTATAATTTTTTGACACTCCACACGGCTAAAGCCGTGGGATTCTTGGGTCGTTGGCGCCCTCCTCCATTTCTGGTTCGGGCCACGCCCAAGTTTAGGGGTGTGTCATCACCCCGTCCCATCGGGTTACGATGTACCCCCATGGGCGGCGCACCTGTGACCAGTGCGCTAGGTTAGGAGGCGAAGCCCGAAATCGCTTTGGCGATGTTGATCGCGCCATTCAAGTCGGCGTGGATGGTGTATCCGCATGTTTTACACTGAAAGCGGATGCCGTTCCGGTTCGCTTTCTCTCGATGTCCGCATTTACACGTTTGGCTCGTGTAGGTCGGCTTCACCCACTCCACCCGAATGCCTGCCATTTCGGCTTTATAGGCAATCATCGTTTGCAGTTGATGAAACGCCCAAGCATGAAGACTTCGCCCCGTTTCTTTGGCCGATGCTGCCCGCTTGCGAATCCCTGTCAACTCTTCCATCCGAATCACGCCAACACCGTTGGCGAGCGCAAAATGGACAATTTGACGGCTAATTTTGTGGTTGACATCCTTCATCCAACGGGATTCTTTGTTTCCGATTTTTCGCACCGCGCGAAGTTTCTTGGCTTTTTGCCATTTGCGCCGCAAAGCCGCATATCGTCGGCGCACAAAGGCGCATTGGTTCCCTTTGAAAAACAACGATTTCGTTCCCACGCTGGCCACGGCGATATAGCGAAGCCCAAGGTCAACCCCCATCACCTTTGTTTCGTGACGCGGCTTGACTTCAAAGGTGATCGCGATCGCTAAATACCATTTTTTTCTCTTTTTGTACAGCTTGGCGGCCCCTTGTTTGGCGGTTCCATTGATCAGCCGGTTCAGCCATGCTTCTTGATAGGAGCGCGTGACGACCGGCACGCCAATTCGCTTCTCCAGTGTGGGGAAGGAAACCGTGTAGAACGCTCCTTTCTTTTCCACCTTCACGTTTTGATTGTTAAAGCAACACCAGAATGTTCGAAACTTCTTTGTTTTCTGGTTTTTCTTTTGGGACTTCACTTCTCGAATCGTCTGATTCACGACGGCAGAAGGAAACCGCTGCGGCGAAAACTCCTTAAAAATTTTGCTCGTTGCTTGATTCAGTTCGGGATGATTCAACAGCCAATTGGCAAACGCGGTATTCACTTCTGTCATCCGTTCATACATGTCCTGTTTGACTTTCGTTGGGTTGTGCAATTCCAGCTTTAGTGTGATGGTTGGCATGGATTCACCTCCTTGCAACAATGACAGGATACCATTTCCATATGAAGAAAACGGCTCACTTTCATCCCACGCCTAAAGAGCGTGGGCTTTCTCGTTCGTGAATCTGTAAATTTTTGGGTCGTGGTCATATTCCTCGTCAATTCGTTTTAGGCATCGTTCAATGATGCTGATCTTATTCAAAATCACATCATTTTTCATACACCGACCCACTTTCCGCAATTCGTTTTAACACCGGCTCCCTCTCTTCATTCAGCTTTGCATACATTTTCAACGTTTTCATTTCAAACTCCATTCGTTTCCGTTCGTCGCCACAATCGATCACCTTTGCGCTTGAGACGACTTGCGCTTGAAACACGGTGCTGGCTTGGCGCAAATCGACAAGATCGACATCGCGCCCTAACTTGTCAGCCAACTCCCCGGCGAGCCGAAACAGCTCATACGGATCATGCGGTTCGCCGTCGCTGACAAAGGCGATGTCGACATCGCTGTCTGGGCGCAGCGTCCCACGGGCGGCTGAACCGAACAGGTAGATGACGAACGGGTGAAGAGCCGGGCGGAGCGTCTGAATGATGATCGTCTCCATTTCGTTTGGCAATCGCGATGCCCCCTTGCGTTTTTCTTCATTATAGCAAAATTTTTTCGTTCCTGGAGAAAAGACGGAAAAAGAAAAAGAGGCGATGGCGACCGCCCCTTTTTACAGCGAAAATCCTTTATTCGTGCGAAAGAGTCTGACCTCAAGAAACGGACGTGCGGTCGATGAAAACGTTTGACCGAACGGCCGTCATTTTCTTGCACCACCGTCTTCCGAAATGACGCTGGATCCTTTGTTTGGGTCGAACGATTGGTACCATTGAACATCATTGAAAATATGCACGGGGAACCGTTCTTTGTCCAAAATGAGAAGATTGTACCGCAAGTCTCCATGATTGATTCGATTGATCAAATCTTTTGGTATATCATTTGTCCAAGTGGAAGAAATGGTGATGGTATATGATAACTGTCCGTTTGCCGGCAAAGGGCCTTTGACAGCGTTGGAACGGTCAACATGGGTCAGACGCGAGAGTTCCTCTGGATATTGAATGACGAAATAGTAATCTCGATACTGTTCAAGCAAACGGTACAGCTGTTCCGAGATGGTGTAATGAATCGTCAGCTCGATCGATCGACTTGTCGCCTTTGCAATAAATTGATTGACTAGAAAATGCGGAGGGAGAAATTTCTGTTCCAACGATAACGGCTTTTGTTCCGTCTCCGCTTTTTCATGTTCCTGCTTCGCTTTCTCCACCGGATGCGGCGCAACAGGGGCGGGGTCGTGTCCGCGTTCGCACGCCGCCAGCAAGAGAAAGCAGATGAAAAGGGGATGGAAAAATTTTTTGCTCATAAAATCACCATTCATGAGTGTTTAGTTTTGTTTAATGCTGTCGGAATATCCCTCATATGTCCATTGTCCGCTGACGGTTTTCGAGCTGATGAGAGTTCCTCTGCTGTAGTAATTTTCTTTACCGGTCGCTTTCACCCAACGGCTTCCATATCGAAGGGTATAGGTGGAATAAGGAGGGATCGTCCAAGTAACAGTTGTTGTTTTTTCCACCCGCGCTCCTAAACTTACTTCCGTACTAATTCCTACTTCCAGGACCATCTCGTTAAATGTGGACGACGAAGAAACAGTAGCGGTTGCATACGCTTCTCTCTTGACTGTGTGGGAAACAGTGTCAGTAGTAGATTTGTTGTTTACATGGGTATGAGCCCAATAAATGGTCAGCCCTCTTGTATCTGTGCTGTGAACGTATTCATATCCATCATAAGGGATATAGGTTGGATTGATTTCTGCTTCTGTCTTATTAAATGGGGTAAGAGAAAGCAATCCAGCCAAAAGAATCGGACTAATGGTTTGAATCATCTTTCTTTTGAACATCACAATCCCTCCTAATATTTAGAATTTATAACTTATTTTTAGCAAAAAAAAAGTAAGTGTCAATAATATTTCCAAAAAAATTATTTTATAAAATATTCACCCCTTCACTAAAAGTGTGCTTGACTGAATCGAGGTGAAAAATCGGTTTGATAAACGGTCCATTGGAAAGAAAGATCCGCCGAAAGCAAAATTGATGTTCGGCGGATCCTCTGTTGTAAGTTATGATTCGATTTTCGCCACAATGGCGTCTCCTTCAACGTCGATGCGGATTGCGCGCACGGGACTGCTTGCGTCAAGCAGGCAATCGGCGATGTTGTCTTCGACATGCTCTTGGATGACGCGGCGGAGCGGACGGGCGCCAAAGGCTGGATGGTAGCCGAGTTCGGCCAGTTTTTCTTTCGCCGCTTCCGTCACTTCGAGTTCAATACCTTGTTCGCGCATCGCCGCTTTGACGTCGGCGAGCATCAAATCGACAATTTCGAGCAAGTGCGCTTTTTCGAGCGGCTTGAACTCGATGATGGCGTCGAAGCGGTTCAAGAACTCCGGCTTGAAGTAGGCGCTCAACGAGTCAAGGACGCTTGTTTGTCCGTTGCCCTCTTTTTCAAAGCCGACGGTGATTTTTTTGTCGGTCACACCGGCGTTGCTTGTCGCGATGATGACGGTGTCTTTGAAGCTGACGGTGCGGCCTTGGCTGTCGGTTAAGCGGCCGTCTTCCAAAATTTGCAGGAAGATGTGCTGTACATCCGGGTGCGCTTTTTCAATCTCGTCGAGCAAGATGATGCTGTACGGATTGCGGCGCACTTTTTCTGTCAGCTGGCCGGCTTCTTCAAAGCCGACATAGCCCGGCGGCGAACCGATCAGCTTCGAGACCGAATGTTTCTCCATGTATTCGCTCATATCGAGGCGAATCATGGCGTCTTTTGTGCCAAACAGCTCCTCAGCGAGCGTTTTGGCGAGCTCCGTTTTCCCGACGCCGGTCGGGCCGACAAACAAGAACGAACCGATCGGGCGGTGTTTCGCTTTCAAGCCGGCGCGGCTGCGGCGGATCGCCTTGGCGACTTTTTTCACCGCTTCCGCTTGGCCGATTACTTTTTTCGCCAAGTTTTCTTCGAGATGTTTCATTTTTTCTTTTTCATCGGCTTGCAGTTTGCCGACCGGGATACCGGTTTTCTCGGCAATGATTTGCTCGATGTCGGCGGCATCCACGACAGGGCGTTCTTGGGTGACGCCTTGCTCGAGTTGTTTCTCAAGCTTCAGCTCTTCAGCGCGCAGTTTCGCCGCCAGTTCATAGTTTTCCTCTTTCGCCGCTTGTTCTTTTTCTTTCGCGATTTGGATCAATCGCTCTTGCAGTTGCTTTTCATCGGTCGGGCCGAGGCGCAAGTTCGCTTTCGAGCCGGCCTCGTCAAGCAAGTCGATCGCCTTGTCCGGGAGGAAGCGGTCTTGAATGTAGCGGTGCGACAATTTCACGCATGCTTCGATCGCTTCGTCCGTATAGCGGACATGATGGAATTGTTCGTATTTTGGCTGAATGCCTTTTAAGATGGCGATCGCTTCCTCAACGGTCGGCTCGTGGACGATGACCGGTTGGAAGCGGCGCTCAAGAGCCGCGTCTTTTTCAATTTGCCGGTATTCTTTGAGTGTCGTCGCCCCGACGACTTGCAGTTCGCCCCGGGCAAGCGCCGGTTTTAAAATGTTGCCAGCGTCCATGGAGCCTTCAGCGGCGCCAGCGCCGACGAGCAGATGGATTTCGTCAATGAACAAAATGATGTTTTTCCGCTCTTGCAGTTCGGCGATGAGCCGTTTCATCCGCTCTTCAAACTGGCCGCGGATGCCGGTGTTGGCAACAAGCGAAGCGACATCAAGCAAGTACACTTCCTTGTTTAACAGTTTTTCTGGCACTTGCCCTTCGGCAATTTTCAGCGCAAGCCCTTCAACGATGGCCGTTTTCCCGACGCCCGGCTCCCCAATCAACACCGGGTTGTTTTTGTTGCGGCGGTTTAAAATTTCCATGACGCGTGCGATTTCTTTGTCGCGGCCGATGACCGGATCGATCAAGCCCGCTTTGGCCATTTGCGTCAAGTTGCGGCCAAACTGATCCAAAAATCCGCCGCTATGGCTTTGCGGGCGTTTCGCCATCGTTTCTGGCGAGCTCATCCCCGCGTTGGCGGCTGTGAACGGGCTAGTAAAGAAGTCATCAAAGGAAAACGGCGAAAAGCCGAAGTTCATCATCGGAATCGACAATTGTTGTTTTTGTTTTTCATAGCATTCATGGCACAGATGAAGTTGTTGTTTTTCACCGTTCCATTGCAAGTTGACAAACACCGTTGCTTCACGTTGTTGGCATGCTTGGCAACGCATGAGGTATACCCCCTTTTTCCGTTATTTGGATTTGACTTTGACTTTCTTTGATCTTCTGACTTTATTATACTTTGACCTTTTTTGACTTTCAAGTGTTTTTTACAAAAAAATTGTGATAACGATGAAATGTTTTTGAAAAAATGGTGAATACTAATGTAGGTGCGGCAAAGCTATGATAAAGTGAAAAACAGAAAAAGAGGCGGAAAAGGCCTGCCTTCGGTGCTGACAACGGGGCGGCTGAACTACGTTTATAATGAATTTTAAGGAAAAAGGAGAAAGGTGAAGATGAGAAGACATTTTGGTTTAGCATTAACTACTATGCTTTTTGGGATGATGATCATGGCCGCTTGCACAAACAACAACAAGCAAGCCGAGACGCCGGCCGTGCTTGAAGTGAAAATGGATGTTCCGGATCACATCGATTTGAACAAGCCGACCAAGCTCTCCTGTGTCGTGACGTATGGCGGTGAAAAAGTGGACGATGCGAGCGAAGTAAAGTTTGAAGTATGGAAGCATGGAAGCAGCGAGCGGGAAATGATTGAAGCAAAGCATGACGGCGATGGCCGCTACTCGGTGGAAAAAACGTTTACCCAAGCGGGAACGTATTCGGTCGTTGCCCATGTGACAGCGCGCGATATGCATAACATGCCGAAAAAAGATATTGTCGCTGGCAACCCGGAACAGGCGGCAACGGCCGACGGTGCGGGCGAAAATTCCCAAGGCAGTGCTGAAGAACACCATCATGGCGCCGTCGCCATTTCGCTGTCATCCCGTTCGTTCGAAGCCGGGAAACCGGCGGCATTGACCGTCCATCTCACCAAAGACGGGAAGCCGTTTACGAACGCCACTGTTCGCTTTGAGATTTGGCAGGCCAACAACAAGCATGAATTTGTTGATGCGGATGAAAAAGGAAACGGCGAATACGAGGCCGTTGCCACGTTTGCCAACAAAGGAACGTATTCGGTGAAAGTGCATGTGGAAGCAGATCAATTGCACGAACATCAAGTCGAACAAGTGACTGTTCAGTAATGAAGGATGCCGAGGAAGGCATCCTTTTTTTTCTATTCGTCTTTCTTGTCCGCTGCGGACATATATATGGAAGTAAAGCAGTGGACAAGGAGAAGGAGAGGGCAGGCAGTGAAGAAGAAAACGGAATGGTCGGAGGCTTGGCAAATCGCCGCTGTCTACGTCGGCACGGTGATTGGAGCGGGATTTGCGACTGGCAGGGAAATTATTGAATTTTTTACCCGCTACGGAATGGCTGGGACGATCGGGGTGGCGGTCAGCGGCGTTTTGTTCACATGGGGCGGCGCGCGCCTGATGGTGATGGCGCGCCGCATTGGAGCCGCGTCATATGATGAATTGAATCGCTATTTGTTCGGAAGAATGTTGAGTCCGTTTGTGACGCTCGTGATGACGGCAATGATCGCGGGGGTGACGGCGGTGATGATCGCTGGGGCGGGCGCGGTGTTTGAAGAGCAGCTCGGCTGGCCGCGGCAGGCGGGCATCGCGCTGACGCTCGTTTTGGCGCTTCTTGTCATGTTGTTTGACCGCAAAGGGCTGTTTGGCGTCAACGTGTTTGTCGCGCCGATGATGGTGTTGTTTAGCTCCATCGCTTTTATCAAAACGATGATGGCTGGCGACTTGTGCCGCCTGGACATGGCCGCGGCGGACTATTCCCTCAAGGCGATGTTGTCGCCGTTTTCCTATACGGCGTTTAACTTGGCGATGGCCCAAGCGGTGCTTGTCCCCATCGCCCGTGAAGCGACCGATGAGCGAGCGGTGAGGCGCGGGGCGATGTTAGGTGGAATGGTGCTGACGGTTTTGCTGCTGTTGAACCATATGGTGCTGCTGTCGTTTCCACACAAGGACGATTATGATATTCCAATGGCAGAAGTCGTTCATACGTTTTTTACTGTGTTGTATTGGCTTTATGTCGTCGTCATTTACGGAGAAATTTTTACATCGGTCATCGGCGGCATGTTTGGGCTCGCACGTCAAGTGCGCGTTTGGGTGCCGTTTCGCGGGAAATGGCTGGGCGTGCTGCTCGTTTTGCTGTTTGCGGCGGTCAGCCCGTTTCATTACGGGGAGCTGCTGTCATTCATCTATCCGCTGTTTGGTTATATGAGTCTTGTGCTGTTGTGGCTTCTTTGGCGCCGGCAGCTGCCGCGCCGGTAAATGAGCCCTTTCGTTCCCCAAAGTTTTTTTGGTGAAGGGGGACGAAAGGGTTTCGTTTCGTTATGAGTGGAAGCGGGCGATCATTTTTTCTAAATCGCGCGCTGCCGCAGCCAACGTGTCTGCTTCCCGCGCTAGTTGGTGAAGGGCGAGCGTTTGTTGCTCAAGCCCAGTCGCTGTTTCTTGCACCATGTTTGAAAAATCGGCGGCGACGGTGCGTACGTCTCCCATCAGTCCGCCGAGCTGCTCGCCGTCGGCGGTGATGGCGTTAACATACGCTTCGTTTTGCTGAAGCAAGTCGTTCAGTTGGGCGAACATGCCTTGAAACGATGTGAACGTCTCCCCTGTTTTCCAAAGAGAGTCTTTCGTTTTTTCGACGTGGCGGCCGCTTCCTTGCATCGCATGCACGGCTTCTTTGAGCGCGTTCGTCATGGCGTCGAGCGAAGCGAAAATTTCAGCGGCGAAGGCGTTTGTATCTTCAGCGAGCTTCCGGACTTCTTGGGCGACGATCGAAAAGCCGCGGCCCGCTTCACCGGCCCGCGCCGCTTCAATCGAAGCGTTCAAGGCGAGCAAGTTCGTTTGCTTGGCGATCGTGCGAATGGCGGCGATCATCTCATGAACGCGCGCTGCTTCATTGGCTGCTTTGTCGATGAGGGCGGTCGTTTCGCCGATGCCGCGTTGCATCGCGTCCATGTTTGTTTTCGTTTCCTCAATGAGGCGGATGCCTTCGGCCGCTGACGACCAGGCGTCGCCCGCCTGCCGTACGACGCGTTCAACGGCGGCCCGCATGAACTGCACGCGTTCCACCATCTGCTGGATGACGTCATCCGCTTGCTCTACGGCGGCCGTTTGTTGTTTCGCTCCTTCGCGGAACGTTTCGACAGCGGCGGCAATTTCGTCAAACGATTCAGAAAGGCGGCGCATTTCCATCTGCTGTTCATGGCTGACATCATGCACTGTTTTGGCCGCTTTGCCGAGCTCGGCGATGATCGTGCGGATGCCGAGAATCATTTTGTTGATTTCGTAAGCGATTTGATGAAATTCATCCCGTTTTTTCGTCGTTTTCACTTCCGCCTGCAGTTGGCCGGAGGAGACGGTGCGGGCGACGCTGTACCAATGGCGAAGCTGGGCGGCAATGGCCCGATGCCAGGCGGCGCCAAGCCCAAGCCCAACCGCAGCGGCGAACAGCGCGGCAAAAACGGGCGGCGCCCCGGCAGCGGAAGCGGCCAGTCCGACGGCTGCGGGCGCGATGGCGATGCTTGCTAACACCCATTGCAAATACGGACGATGCATGAGCCGCCCCATCCGCAAATTGATCCGCCTTCCGCCCGGCTCCGTCCAAAGCGGGCAGCTGGCGTCAATCAACACTTCGCCTGTATCACGTTCGTACACTTGCAACAGCGGCTCGTTCGTGCGGGCAGCGGCGAGCCCGACCGGGTCGGCAAACACCCGCCCTTCACGGAGGCGGTTCGTATGGACGAGTCCGTATCCGTTTTCATCGACAAGAACAAAATATTCATCATGGCCAAGCCGTTCATCCAACAAGGCGCGGATGCGGTCGAGCTGCTCCTCAAGCGGGCGCGTTCGGTCGATTGACCGCCGCAGCGCTTCCGCAGTCTCCGTCGCTTTTTTCAACGCCCGTTTCGCCCGGCGCCGTTTCGTCAATTCGCTCATAGACGATTCTCCTTTTTTCGTTTTTGTCTATCCTCAATAATATATAGAATATTTTGTCGAATCAATAGGGAAGAAGGGGGATGCATAAAAATGTTGGATGATTGGAAGACTATGCCGTAAACGGAAAGGCGAGGGGATCATCGTGGGTTGGTTCTCGTTTTGGAAGAAAAAGAAAAAGCGCCCCGCACAGAGGAATCTTTCGCAACTTTGGGAAAAGCTTCGGCAATCGAGCGATTTTGTCGAAGTGTCGTTTGTTGTCGGAGGCAAGGAGCTGTCGATTTACTATTTCGATTCGCTCGTTGATCCGCAAGTGCTGCAAGAGCGGATTTTTTGCCATTTGCAAAACGACATTCCCCAGCATCCGAACGTCCGATTGGAAGACTTGCAGCAAATCGTGCCGATTCAGCGCATTGAGGTGAGTGAAGACACGGCACTGATTGAAGAGAAGGTGCTGAAAGGGTTTGTCGCGGTCACCTTCCGCGAGCAACCGAACAAAGCGGCGCTCATGGGCGCCGCGGCTGAAAATTTGGGGCTTCGGGAAAACAATGATTCGGAAAACGAATTCAGCGTCGTTGGGCCCAAAGTCGGATTTGTGGAAAATGTCGGCGTCAACTTGCATCTCATCCGCCGGCAAGTGGTGACGCCAAATCTTGTGTTTCGGGAAATGTCGATCGGTTCGATGTCGAAAACGAAAGTGGTCATCGCCTACATCGACGGTGTCGCTAATCCGGAAGTCATTCAAACGGTGACGCAGCGGCTTGAGTCCATTCATTTTGACCTCGTGTTTGACAACGCTATTTTGGATCAGCTGCTCGCGGACAATTCGCGGACACCGTTTCCTCTTTTTATCTCGACCGAGCGGATCGACCGGGCCATTTATGCGCTTGTGTCGGGGCAGGTGGCCATTTTTTGCGACGGCTCCCCGTATGCCGTGATTGGCCCCGCCGCTCTCTTCGATTTTTTTACGTCGCCGGAAGACTATTATTTGCCATGGGTGCTCGGTACGTTTTTCCGGCTCATCCGGTTTTTCGGCGTTGCGTTTTCGGTGTTGGCGTCGCCGATTTATGTGGCGGTGCTGACGTATCATTATGAAATGATTCCCGAAGACTTGCTTGGACCGATCATTTATTCACGCTCGAACGTGCCATTTCCGCCGATGCTCGAGGTGCTGTTTTTGGAAATTACGATTGAGCTGTTGCGCGAGGCCGGGGCGCGGCTGCCGACGAAAGTCGCGCAAACGCTCGGAATTGTCGGTGGGATTGTCATCGGGCAAGCAACCGTTGATGCCGGGCTGACGAGTACGATTTTGTTGATTGTCGTCGCGTTGGCGGCGCTCGCTTCGTTTACAACGCCGATTTTCAAAATGTCCAACACGATCCGGTTTATCCGGTTCCCGTTTATTTTGTTTGCCGCTTTCTGGGGCGGGATCGGCATCATCTTTGCTGTCTGTGGACTGCTCATTCATTTAGGGCGGCTGCAGTCGTTTGGTTATCCGTATTTGCTGCCGTTTTATCCATTTCGTGTTCGCAGCTTCCGCGATACATTCATTCGTTCGCCATACAGTGAAACGGCGGAGCGGCCGATGTTTCTTCGTCCGCGGTCGCGGTTTCGTTACGATCCGAATGCGGCGAAGCAAAAACGCGATATTGATGAGTAAGGGGGATCATGATGAGGCGTGGGCTCGCATGGGTCGGTGCGTTGCTGTTGCTTGGCGGCTGCGTCAGTTCGCGGCCGATTGACGAAATTCAAATTATTCAACAGATGGGGTATGATTTCGAGAACGGCCGCTACACGGGCACTGCGGTGTACCCGACGTTCAAGCAAGGGCCGATGACAAAGCCGAATATGCTGACGACGACGTCGCCGACGATCTACGACTTGATTCCGCGCCTGTCATCGAAATCAGCGCTGCCGATTGAGGAAGGGCAGCTGCGCCTTATTTTGTTCGGCAAGGAGTTTGCTCGGCGGGGGGTGACGCAAATTACGCACAGCCTCGCGCGCAACAACAAAGTCGGCAGCCATTTGCTGCTTGGCGTGGCGGAAGAAAGCGCTAAGGAGCTGCTGAAAATCACGGCGAAAACGACGCTGAGCGATACGTTGTATTTGCCGAATCTTGTGGAGCAGAACGAGCAGTCGATGAACTTGCCGAAAACGAATTTGCACTTGTTTTTGTATCGCTATTTTTCCCCGGGGAGCGACCCTTTTTTGCCGTATTTTGAGAAAAAAGGAGATTTCGTCAAGCTTGAAGGGGTCGCGTTGTTTCGCGATGACCAATATGTCGGGCATGTAAGTTTGCGTGATTCGTTTTTAATGAAAATTTTGCTCGGGGAAACGAAAAACGGCGTCTACCAGCTGAAGGTTGGGAATCGCGGAAAACAGGGGGAGGATCGGGTGATGCTGCAAAACTTATGGGCGAAGCCGAAATATGAATGGAAGCGTGATGGAAGACGCCATGTGCTTGACGTGTTCGTCCATATCCATGCGTCGGTGAGGGATTACCCGTCATGGCTCGATCAGCCGGGAGGTGATTTGTTTGCTGATGTGAAGAAAAAGATGCAAAACGAATTGGAGCATAATATGCGCCGGTTATTCCACTATTTTCAGAAAAAACGGATTGACCCGCTCGGCATTGGCGATTTTGTTCGCAGCGTGACAAGACATTGGGATTCCGACGCGTTTTACCGCGAATACCCGGATCTAGACATCCGCCCGCACGTCACGGTGGATATCGTCCATACAGGCATTGGCGAATAAGACGGGGAACATGAGGAGGGATTAGGATGAAGCAGGCCATTCAGGAACGGTTTCTCATCTCCCCGTTTCTTGTGTTTTTTGTCATTCACGCTACGCAAGTTGGGGTCGGGGCACTCAATTTTCAGCGTCCTCTGATGAAAGAGGCGGGGCAGGATGCCTGGATGGCAGTCTTAATGGCCGGGCTGGCGGCGCACGTGTTGATTTGGCTGATGTATCGGCTGCTGTCGCATTCTCCATCAGGCGGAGACCTCGTGTCGCTTCATGAACAGTACTTCGGGCGGTGGATCGGCGGGGTGCTGAGCCTTGGACTTCTTTTTTACTACGCGTTGGCGGCGTTTATGGTGCTTCAATCATACATTGAAATCATTAAAGTATGGGTGTTCCCGTTGATTGGGGTGTGGCAGTTCAGCCTCGTGTTTTTGCTGCTGACGTATTATGCCGTCTCCGGCGGGTTTCGCGTCGTTGTCGGCTTATGCGTTTGGGGGGTGGTGATTCCGCTGTTGACGATTTTTCCGATGGTTTTCTTTCCGCTTGAGTATGCTCAATACCGGAACTTATTGCCGGTGTTCGACCATTCGTTTGGGCAATTGGCAAAAGCATCGAAAGAGATGGTGCTGCAATATTTAGGGTTTGAAATGCTGCTTATGTATTACCCGTTTTTAAAAAATGCTCCGTCCTCGCAAAAGTGGGCGCATGCGGCCAACGCGTTTACGATGTTCATTTATTTTGTTTTGATCCTCATTTCCGTCGTGTTTTATAACAAAGAGCAAATCCAGCATATTACATGGCCGACGCTGACGCTGGCCAAAATTCCAGAAGTGCCGTTTATCGAGCGGATGGAATACATCGTCATCTCGATTTATGTGCTTGTCGTGGTTCCGATCATCACGCTCTCGGTTTGGGCGGCGACGCGGGTTGTGAAACAGCTGTTTGCCGTTCAGCAACGCCGTTCGCTTCCAGTGTTGCTCGCTTGCTTGTTTGTCGGGACGCTGTTTTTCCAAGAGAAGACAGACATTGAGCAGTTGACGCAATGGACAGCGAAGGCAGGGTTTTATCTTGTCGCGGTGTATGTTCCGCTCCTGTATGTGTACGTATGGATGGCGGAAAAAGTGAAAAAGGCGCTACAACAAAAGCCATAAGTATGGTATAGTAAATAAAGAAAACAGAAGAATCACAATTCCGTACGCTTGTACGGGAGAGGTTTCTAGCAAAACCCTCTATAAAAAACTAGGGACGGCTGTATCCTAGGGGTATGGCCTTTTTTGTTTTGGAAACCTCTTCTTCTGCTGATTCAGAAGGAGGTTGATCATGATGAAGATGAATGAAGAAAAGGCGGTCGTCGTCTTTAGCGGCGGCCAAGACAGCACGACGTGTTTGTTTTGGGCGAAAAAACAGTTTGGTGAAGTGGAAGCGGTGACGTTTGACTACGGCCAGCGCCATCGCCGGGAAATTGACGTCGCTCAAGCGATCGCTGACGAGCTTGGCGTCCGCCATACAGTGCTTGATTTGTCGCTTCTCGGGCAGTTGGCGCCGAACGCCTTGACGCGGCGCGACGTTGCCATTGAACAAAAGAAAGGCGAGCTGCCGACGACGTTTGTGGACGGACGCAATTTATTGTTTTTATCATTCGCTGCCGTGTTCGCCAAACAGCGGGGCGCGCGCCATATTGTGACTGGAGTGTGCGAAACAGATTTCAGCGGCTATCCGGACTGCCGCGATGTGTTTATCAAATCATTGAACGTCACGCTGAATTTAGCGATGGATTACGAATTTGTCATTCATACGCCGCTCATGTGGCTGACGAAAGCGGAGACGTGGAAGCTCGCTGATGAGCTCGGGGCGCTCGAGTTCATTCGCACGAAGACGCTGACGTGCTATAACGGCATCATCGCCGACGGCTGCGGCGAATGCCCGGCGTGCGTGTTGCGAAAGCGCGGACTTGACGAGTATTTGCGGGAGAAGGCGGGGGACAAGGTGCGATGATGCATCAGTTGTATCCGCAAGTTATGCATAACTATCGCTATGAGTTGAACAAAGATATGCACATCGCCGCCGCCCATTTCATCCCGCACGAAGCGGCCGGGAGTTGCGCAAACGTGCACGGCCACACGTACATCGTCAATGTGACGGTCGCCGGCGATGAGCTCGATGAGAGCGGTTTTTTAGTCAATTTTCAAACGTTAAAACAGCTCGTTCATCGCAAGCTGGACCATACGCTGCTCAACGACCATAGCGATTGGTTTGACGGTCATGACCCGAATCGGTTTCCGACGTCGGAAGTGGTGGCGCGCACGATTTATGAAACGATTCAGCGCTATTTGGATACGCTGCCGCACAAGCCGAAATGTTTGCAAGTGTTTGTCCGCGAAACGCCGACAAGTTATGTCGTCTACCGTCCGAAAGCGGGGGAGCGGTAATGGCGCGCACGATTCCGGTGTTGGAGATTTTTGGTCCGACCATCCAAGGAGAGGGAATGGTGATCGGCCAAAAGACGATGTTCGTCCGCACAGCCGGCTGCGACTACCGCTGCCGCTGGTGCGATTCGGCGTTTACGTGGGACGGATCAGCAAAAGACGAGATCGAGCAGCTGACGGCAGACGAAATTTGGCGGCGGCTTGAAGCCATTGGCGGCCGCCGCTTCCGCCACGTGACGATTTCAGGCGGCAACCCGCTTCTGATTGCGGCTCTTGGGGAGCTCATCGCGCTTCTTCATGAAAAAGGGATGCGGGTCGCGGTTGAAACGCAAGGGAGCCGTTGGCAGGATTGGCTGCTTGACATTGACGACGTCACTCTTTCCCCGAAGCCGCCAAGCTCGGGGATGGACACCGACTGGGCGGCGCTCGATCAAATCATTGAACGGTTGCAGGCTGACCAAAGCCGAGTGCGGCGCATCAGCTTGAAAGTCGTCGTCTTTGATGACGCCGATTTGGCGTATGCGAAAGAGGTGCACTGCCGCTACCCAAGTGTTCCGTTTTATTTGCAGGCAGGAAACGCCGATGTGGCCGATTCGGATGTGGATGCACTCCGTGCGAAGCTTTTCAGTCGGTTGGAATGGCTGGTGGAACAAGCCGCCGATTCGGAGGAGCTGGCAGACGTCCACATCCTGCCGCAGCTGCACACGTTTCTTTGGGGAAACAAGCGCGGCGTGTAAAGCGGGGTGCGGCGATTCGCCCGGCAATGAATAATGAGGGAGGAATGAACGAATGGCAGGAAGAAAAGAGGAAGAATTGAAAGACTTGACGCTGCTTGGCAATCAAGGGACAACGTATTCGTTTACGTACAATCCCAATCTGCTTGAAGTGTTTGACAACAAACATCCTGACCGGGATTATTTCGTGAAGTTCAATTGTCCGGAGTTTACGACGTTGTGTCCAAAAACCGGACAACCGGACTTCGCAACGATTTACATCAGCTACATCCCGGACAAAAAATGCGTCGAAAGCAAATCGTTGAAGCTGTATTTGTTCAGCTTCCGCAATCATGGCGACTTTCACGAAGACTGCGTCAACATCATTATGAACGATTTGATTAAAGTCATGGAACCGCGCTATATCGAAGTGTGGGGCAAATTCACCCCGCGCGGCGGCATTTCCATCGATCCGTACTGCAACTGGGGGCGCCCGGGGACGAAATACGAAAAAATGGCGGAATACCGGCTGCTCAATCATGACTTGTATCCAGAAAAAGTCGACAACCGCTAGAGATAAAAAAAGAGGTAGTTTTTTCGCTCCAACTCCTATATAATGAACAATGAATGTTTGCCTTGGAGGTTTTGGCGTTGGAGCGAAGAACAGCTCTTTTGCTTGGAGCGAGCGGTTTGGTCGGCGGAGAGTTGCTGAAGCTGTTGCTGCAGTCGGATTTGTACCGCTGTGTGACGATTTTCGTCCGCACTCCGCTGCCGGTGGAACATGAAAAGCTGCAGCAAGTCGTCGTCGATTTTGCGCGGCTTGAATCGTACGAACGATATTTTTATGTGGACGATGTGTTTTGCTGCCTTGGGACGACGCGCAAAAAGGCGAAAACAAAGCAGCAGTTCATTCAAGTCGATTATGAATATACGCTGCGCGCGGCGGCGCTGGCGGAAAAGTGCCGTGCGAAAAGCTTTTTGACCGTCTCTTCGGTCGGCGCCAACCCGTGCTCGCCGTTTTTTTACCAGCGAGTCAAAGGAGAGACGGAAGAGGCGTTGCAGCGGCTTTCCATTCCGTCGCTCCATATTTTTCGCCCGTCGCTGCTTGTCGGCAAGCGCCGGGAGTTCCGCCTTGGCGAAGCGTTAGGCGGGTGGTTGTTATGCCGTCTTCCGTTTTTGTTCGTCGGCAAATGGAAAAAGTATAAGCCGGTTGACGCCCATCAGCTTGCTTTGGCGATGTTTTACCGGGCGGCGTCAGCAACGAGCGGCGTCCATATCTATGAATGTGATGAACTCGCCCGCATTTCGTAAACAAAAAAGAGGCTCTTGGCAGCCTCTTTTTTATTCGATGATCTTATAGTTTTTATGATTGACGACTGTCCGTTCTTGCAAATCGAGTTCACGGTAGTTTTCCATATACGTTAAATCCACGATGACGGAGTTTTCATTCACCTTCTCCACAATGCCGCGCAGCCCATTTTTAAATTCGATAATATCTCCGACTTTCGCTTTTTTGATCATCATCATTCTCCTTTAATCAAAATGATGGACGGACCGCTCAAGCGAACGGCCGCGGGAATCGAGGCTTGCCTGATTCCGTCGCCGCTCCCCGGTCGGCGGGGATTAGGCGCTTTTTTACTAGTGTGCCTTATTTTTATGCGCAAGTAAAGAGATTTATTTCCTAAATATTTAAAAAAGGTGCCCTGAAAAAGAGTTTGGGCACCTTCCTTATGGGTGCATATATGCATCCAATATGCTCAAAAGACCATATATGGCGCCTCGCTTAGGAGAAAACGGTCTTTTAAGGCAGCCTATCCTTCTTTTACTTGGCGAAGACGTGGTTGCCGATGACGACGGTCACTGGACGCGAGCGCAGCCATTTGCTTTTCGCCGTTTTCGGATTATAGAAATAGAGCGAGCCGTTTCCTAAACCGCGAAAAGCAAGTGCTTCTTCAACGGCGCGGTATGATTCACGGTCGGCCGGTTCGTTGATCGATCCGTTTGCGACCGGCGTGAATGCATAATGGCCGCCAGAGCGCTCATAAATGACAGCGCGGATCGTATCCGGAAAATCCGGATGGTCGACGCGGTTGAGCACGACCGTTGCCACGGCCACTTTCCCGGCGTACGGTTCCCCTTTCGCCTCGGCATGGACGAGGCGAGCGAGCAAATCTTTCTCCGCCGCCGTGATGCCGGCATCAGGGATGACGAGTTTTTCACCAGGATATAGCCAATCGCCTTTGCGGTTTGTCTGCTGCAGTTGTTTCAGCGGCACACCGTATTGTTTCGCGATTTTCCAAAGCGTATCGCCGCGCTTGACGGTGTGGATCATCGCCGCATCGGCATGGCCGGCAAAGAAAAATATGCCGCACAACATAGCCGTCACCCATGCTTTTGCTTGTTTCATCCACATCCCTCCTTTTGTCTTGCAAACTCGCTACTAGAGTAACAAGGATCACGCGATGAGTCATTATCGAAATGATGGAAAAAACGCGCGAGGCATTGAAATGACTAGTTTCATAGAGAGGGATGGAAAATTCTCCGCGAGCAAAAACACCCGGCTTCCAGGACGGAAAGCCGGGTGTGAAGCCATGGGAACAGGAGCTTTTAGCTGCGTGGAGCATCCATATAGTGGTAAATAACGTGGCCGCCGCGCTGGGCGATGCCGCGAAATCGTTTGAAGTCGGGCTGTTTGACGAGCACGGCACGAAAAACAGGGAAGTCCTCTTTTTTCACCAACAGTTCGGAGATGATTCCGTTGCGCAATTCATCGATTTGCTTGGCCGCCAGTGCTTCATCCATCGCATGTCCCCCCAAGCGTTGATTCGGCATCGTCACCGTTATTTATCGTATCACAGACGACTGTTGGGTTAAATACCTATATTTTGGCCGGGCAAACACCCTTTGCTTGTTCTGACATACAATATGGGTGGGTACGCGCCCCGAGAATATAAGCAAGAAAGGGAGAGAACAATGAATCATTGGGATCCGTATATGAATGGTCCGTTTTCAACCTCTTCCGGCCATGACAATGAAGCCGGGTGGATGGAGAATAACGTGCCGCCGATGGCTCCGCTATCGGCAACGACACCAAATGAAGCGACGCCGACTCAAGTGATGCCGATGGCGTATTATCCGCCGGCAGCGCCTTATGGCTATTGGTGTCCACCGGTTGCGCCGCCAGCGCCGCTTGTCAGTCCGGTCCATCTTGACAGTCCAGACAGTCCGGACAGCTCCGATATGATGCTGCCGGCGCCGCCGCTCGGTTTAGGAGCCGGGCCGAATATGGCCCATGCTTCCGTTTGGCCGATGGGTGGGAAAGAAAACACGCCGCCGATGACGCCTGATGACGCCGCTATTCCGTATGGCATGACGGCCCCGTATGCAGAAAACGTTCCCCCGGCTGGCAGCACGGCTCCCGTGGCCGTTCCTGGCACGCTGTCTGGAATGGCTGCTGGTGCGACACCAGGTTTCGTTCCTGGCGCACATCCGTATGCGCCGCTGTACTATCCACCGATGGCGCCGCAGCTGTATGCCCCGGTGATGCCGTATGGCTATGGCTATCCCGCTGCGCCGCTGCCTCCATATTATGGCGGAGGAACCCCGTATGCGCCTGGCTTTCCAATCTCGTATGGCCCCTATCGGTAAGATGCCAAAAAAGACCGCCGAATGGCGGTCTTTTTTACATCTGGAGCCGAGAAAATCCTCACTTCCATGCGTGAGCGCAAGTGGGGGATGAATCGGTATCTTTCCTCATCCACCTTTCTCTTGCATCAAGAGAACGAAAGGTATAAAATGGTCATGAATAGAACAAACGTTCCTTATCGTAGGAGGGAAGGCCATGCATAAAGCCTACCTCTTTCGGTTGGATCCCATCCGAAAGCAAACGGAGCAAAGGAAGGGAGAAGAGATTGCACATGAGCATGGAACAGAAAACAGCCATTGTCACCGGTGGAGCGAATGGGATCGGCAAGGCGATCGCTAGAGCATTCGCAAAACAGGGAGCGAACGTCGTGATCATCGACCGCGATATTCAAAACGGTGAAGCGTTCGCCGCGCAATTGCAATCGGACGGGTTCGAGGCGATCTTTGTGGCGGCGGATGTGCGGAAGGTGGACGATATTGAACGGTTTGTACAAGAAGCTGCCGGCCGCTTCGGCCGCATTGACTATTTGATCAACAATGCTGGCGTCTCACGCTGGAAGTCGCCGTATGAGCTGACGGTTGAGGAGTGGGATGACGTGCTGTCAACGAATTTGCGCAGCGCTTTTTTTGCTTCTCGAGAAGCAGCTAAATATATGCGCCGCAATGCAAAAGGCGGAGCAATCGTCAACATTGCCTCGACAAGGGCGCTCATGTCCGAGCCGAATTCCGAGGCGTACGCTGCATCGAAAGGCGGCCTTGTCGCTTTGACCCATGCGCTGGCGGTGTCGTTTGCGGATGATCGCATTCGCGTCAATTGCATCAGCCCCGGTTGGATTGAAACGGGCGATTATGGGCAACTGCGAGACATTGACCACCGGCAGCACCCGGCCGGCCGCGTCGGCAAACCGGATGATATCGCCCGCGCTTGTCTGTATTTATGCGATGAGGAAAACGATTTTATCACTGGGGTAAATTTGGTGATCGACGGGGGAATGACCAGGAAAATGATTTATATTGAGTAGGGAGCGGGCGTTTGTTAAAATAAACAAAATGGAGACGGTTTCAAAGGAAAAGGTGGGACGGAAAAATGAAAATCCGCAAAACGCCGGTGATGGACGGACAAGCTCCGGCTAATGTCTACATTTACGAAAATCGAAAAGAAGAATATATCGTGATTGCCATTCCGGCGCTTGAGTGGTCATTTTCGTTCGCCTATGAGGAAGAGGCGGAGGCGGTGGCCGAGCGGCTTGAGGCATCGCTAAAAAAGCGGCTTGACCATGAGCGCGCCGCCCTCTTGGCCGTGCGGTTGCTCGGCTGGGCGCGGGAAATGTAGCCTAGAGGGCGACCGTGGCTGCCGCGACTTTGCATGTTAGGGGTTCGATGACAACGTGGTCAACAAAACAAAAGTAATCGCAGTATATATCATAGGCAGCATTTTATGGATTGTCGCCACCGACACCCTGCTCAATATGCTGTCGATCAGCCGCGATGTATATATGGCGCTTGGCGCCGCCAAAGGGGCCGTGTTTATTTTGCTCTCGGCCATTTTTTTGTACCAGCTGTTAAAAAAGCGCGAGCAGCTGGAAAAGACCGAGGAAAATGAACAGCAGCTGCTTACGCTCATCAATTCGATGCCAGATTTCGTTTGCTTTAAAGACAGCGAGGGGCGATGGCTGCGCGTCAACGATTTTGGCCGGCGGCTGTACCGCCTCGAACAGATCGATTATATCGGGAAGACGGACCGCGAGCTTGGCGAGCTTGTGCCGTTTTTTAAAGAAGCGTTTGCGCAGTGCATTGCATCAGACCGCGAGGCGTGGGAGAGCGGAAAGGTGACGCGCCGCGAGGAGTCGTTTGCGACGCCGGATGGGGAAGTGAAGACGTTTGACGTCATTAAAGTGCCGCTCTTTGACGAAAACGGAGCGCGCAAAGGGTTGTTGACGATCGGCCGCGACATTACCCAGCAAAAGCTTGCCGAGGAGCTGCTCTTGAAAAAAGAAAAGCTGTCCGTCCTTGGCGAGCTGGCCGCCGGCATTGCCCATGAAATCCGCAATCCGCTCACCTCCATGAAAGGATTTATTCAGATGATGCAAGAAACGCGCGAAGTGAATGATCATTATATGCGCATTATGTTAAGTGAACTCGGCCGCATCAACCAAATTGTCAGCGAGCTGCTGGTGCTCGCCAAGCCGCAAAGCCACGATTATCGGCCGTTTTTGCTAGACGAGGCCATTTCGTATGTCATCAGCTTGATTGGCCATGAGGCGACGTTGAACAACGTTTCCATTTCCGTCCATAACACCGCTCCGAAAGCTTGTGTGTACGGCGATCAAAACCAAATTGTTCAAGTGTTGTTGAACGTTATGAAAAATGCCGTCGAAGCGATGCCTGATGGAGGAATTTTATACGTCCACGTTGCGGAAGGGGACGGGAAGATCTATGTCGATGTTGCCGACACCGGCGTCGGCATTTCGAAAGAGCGGCTGCAGAAAATCGGTGAACCGTTTTTCACTTTGAAAGAAAAAGGAATGGGGCTCGGGCTGACGACAAGCATGAAAATCGTTCAAGAACATAAAGGAACGATGCGGATCGAAAGCGAGGTTGGGAAGGGAACGACTGTTCATTTGACGTTTCCGTCCGGCGGCGTCAAAGCCGCAAACGGCCGGCAAAATGCGCTGTCATAACAACAGGCGTCCACGCAGAGCGAGGATGTCTGTTTTTTTTTGGCTAACGTCTCAATCGATGGCTGATAGACAGTCGAGTTGCACGGCGGGCAGAGGCCGATGCTTTGCCGATCACCATAGGCAATGTCGGCACATAGCGGTTTGGAACATGAAACGCTTCTTTGTTTGCCGGCTTGGCCCGGCGCGGCGTCGATAGCGGTAAGACAACTAAGGGAGATGTTTCGTTTTGGCCTGAATTCGGGAAATGATAAAAGTGAAACCTTCCACGCATGATAAACGTAATTCGAAAAAGAGACTTAAAGCGAAGGAGTGTGAAGGGATGTTGATTGCCCAACTGGCGGTCATTTTGTTCGCCGCCAAACTTGCCGGTGATGCGGCCGTGCGCCTTGGCCAGCCCGCCGTGCTCGGCAAGCTGCTCATCGGCATTGTGCTTGGCCCGAGCGTGTTCGGTGTGATCGAGGATACGGATCTTTTGCAGGAGTTAAGTCAAATCGGCGTCATTTTGCTTATGTTTATCGCCGGCCTTGAGACGGATATGGACCAGTTTCGGCGCACTGGAAAAGCTGCTGTGGCGGTCGGAGTGCTTGGCATTCTCGTTCCGCTGCTCGCCGGGTATGCGGCCGGCGCAGCGTTCGGCATGGAAACCGGCACGGCTCTTTTCCTCGGACTTTTGCTGTCCGCAACGAGCGTCAGCATTTCCGTGCAGGCGCTCAAAGAGATGGGACAGCTGCAATCGAAGGAAGGATCAGCGATTCTTGGCGCGGCGGTCATCGACGACGTGCTGGTCGTCATTGCCTTGGCGTTTTTATTAAGCCTAACTGGCGGCGACGTCGAGCTTGGTGCGGTCGTGCTGAAAAAAGCTGTTTTTTTTGCCGTCGCCATTTTGCTCGCTTGGAAAGCCATCCCGCTCGTATTAAAGTGGTTTGCCCCGTTGCGTGTGACAGAGGCGGTTGTCTCGGCCGGGCTGGTCATCTGTTTTGCATTTGCCTATTTTGCTGAGGCGATGGGGGTGGCGGCGATCATCGGCGCCTATATGGCCGGGCTTGGCGCGAGTTTTACGGACTATCGGGAAGAAGTATTTGAGAAAGTGGAAACGATCGCCTATTCTTTGTTTGTCCCTGTCTTTTTTACCTCCATCGGGGTTGCGGCCGACTTTTCCGGCATCGTCGAGCATTGGCCGCTGATTGTCGGTTGGAGTGCGCTCGCGATTTTGACAAAGCTTGTCGGCGCCGCGCTGGGGGCAAAATGGGCCGGATTTTCGTGGGGAAGCTCGCTGGCGGTCGGCGCTGGCATGGTGTCGCGCGGTGAGGTGGCGCTCATCATCGCCGGCATCGGCTTGGAAGCCGGCCTGCTTGATGGGAACATGTTTGCGGTCATGATCATCGTCGTATTGGTAACGACTGTTGTGACGCCGCCGTTATTGAAGATGATTTTCAGCCGTCTTCATCCGGTGCGCCGGACGGCCTAGTCGCCGTCGAAGTGGGCAGCCGGGCCGATGGCCGGCGCTATAGCGGCAAAACAGCGGGGCTGTCCCCAAAAAAGGGCAGCCTCGCTGTCGCTACGAGCGGTTCTTTTTCGCTTGCTTGGCCGTATCCACGCTGTCTTTGGCCATTTCTGCCTCCGTCTTGGAGACGGTCGGGTTGGCTACTTCTTGGCTCACCTTGTTTTGTCTTCCTTTGTTCGACATGCGATCCCCTCCTTTCGGCCAGTTTCGCTCCGCTTGCCGTATGCCCGCAAAATGCTGTTTAGTTCGCTGCTATGTTTCGTCGGAATTTGATGGCGGGCCTGGTCAATAAACACAATATCTGCATGCGGCACATAACGTTGGAACATAGCGATATACGGATGGATGTAACGATCGCGTGCTCCATAAATAAGGAGCACGGGCAAGCGGAGGGAAGACAGTTGTTTTGTGCATCCATAAACAAGCCCAGCCTGGTACATGGCGTTTAAATCCCGTTTATGGGTCAGCCGGGCGTACCGCCGCAACAGCTGCCATTCGCGCCAGTTCGTTTTGTGCCCCCAAGCAAGAGCCGCCGCAAGCAGCGGGATGGCCCCAAGTTTTGCGGCGGAGATGCCGAGCAAAAACTCGCTGAACAAAAGCGGGGTGCACACTTCCGGAAACCCGCCGATCAAAACGAGCTGTTCGACATGCTCGGGATAGCGGAGCGCGAAATCAAGCGCAATGGATCCGCCGTTTGAGTAGCCGCAAATGATGGCGCGCCGAACGCCGAGGGCGCGGAGCAATACGGAAATGTCGTCGGCAAGCAGCGGTACGGTGATCGGTGCATCTGACGAACTGCTTCGCCCGTTTCCACGCATATCATACAAAATAAGGCGAAAATGGCGGGCGAGCGGTTCTTGGCGGCAAAAAACGGCATGCCCCATTCCTGGGGGATGGATGAACAAAAGCGGTGTTCCTTCTCCTTTTTCCTCATAGTAAAGGCGGACTCGTTGGTTGATCGATACGTATGGCATATTCTTTCCTCCCTCCCATTAGTATGTCGAGAAGAGCGGCGTCCCATCCAAAAAACGTCATTGAGAGCGATGGCCCATCCGGTTTATAATGTAGTCTGCATAGACTAGCGGCAGACGATGGGTGCGGAAAGGAGGGAGGCTGATGGAACAGCCGTTTCGCGTCGAAAAAACGCTCAACAACAACGTGTTAATCGCTTCCCATCCGGCATATGGCGAAGTCGTTTTGCTCGGCAAAGGAATCGGCTTCGGCAAAAAACGGGGGGACGAGATTGCCAAGAGCGCTGTGGAAAAATGTTTCGTTCTGAAAAACGAACGCGAACAAGAGCAATACAAAAAGCTGCTTCCGGAATTGAGCGAAGAATTCATCGCCCTCATGAGCGAGGTGGTTCAACATATTCAGCAACGCGTGGGCGCGCCGCTCGACGAGCACATCCATGTGGCGCTGACGGACCATATCGCTTTTACATTAAAGCGGCTTGAACAAGGATTGGATGTCAAAAACCCGTTTTTGGCTGAGACGAAAAGCTTGTATCCGTTGGAATATGAAATTGCCAATGAAGTGGCCCGCATGATTGAACAAAAGCTCGGGATTGTGCTGCCTGAAGGAGAGGCAGGCTTTATTGCCCTTCATATTCATAGCGCGATTTCCAAGCAAAGCGTGTCGGAAGCGAATCGATATTCCCAGCTCATTGCTGATCTTGTCAAGATCGTCGAGCAACAGCTTGGCGTTGACATCGACCGCGAGAGCGTTCATTATTTGCGGTTTGTCCGTCACTTGCGCTATGCGATTGAGCGGATGAAAAAAGGCGAAAAAGTCGAAGAACCAAAAAATTTGTCGAAAATCTTGAAGGAAGCGTATCCATTATGCTATAATCTAGCATGGAAGTTGGTCAAAGTCATGCAGCAAACGCTTCATCTGCCGGCGGACGATGCCGAGGCGGTCTATTTGACGTTGCATTTGCAACGGCTGGCGGAGAAAAAGAACAATACAACTGCATAGGTTGTCTCGCTTTACGTGTTACTGACTCGATCAGGCATGAGTAAAGAGGGCAAATAAGGCGGCAACAGCTGCGAATTCATCTTTGCGCTGTTGTAAGCGTTCTTTTTGTCTCTCTTTAGTCATGCCTTTTTTATTGCGCCGGCTCCCTCGGAAACGCCCGCTTCATTTTCGGTACATGAATCGGTCGTTTGCTGTAAAACTTAAGAAAAGGAAACTAAAGGAGGTTATGAAGATGAAACGAGCGTTTGGCACGCTGCAAAAGGTCGGGAAAGCGCTCATGCTGCCGGTGGCGATCTTGCCGGCGGCCGGGATTTTGTTGGCGCTTGGCAACGCCTTGAAAAACCCGGCGCTCACTGACAAAATTCCGGCGCTCAAAGCCGACTGGGTCGTGCTCATCTCCAATGTGATGGAGCAAGCAGGCGGCATCGTCTTCTCCAACTTGTCGCTCTTGTTTGCGGTTGGTGTGGCGATCGGCCTTGCCGGCGGGGACGGGGTCGCGGGCTTGGCGGCGATCATCGGCTACTTGATTATGAATGTGACGATGAGCGTCATCTTGGGCGTGACTTCCGATATGATCGGCGCCGACCCGTCGTACGCCAACATTCTCGGCATCCCGACGCTGCAAACCGGCGTATTTGGGGGGATTATCGTCGGGATTTTGGCAGCGTACATGTACAACAAATACTTCAATATCGAACTTCCGCAATATCTCGGCTTTTTCGCCGGCAAGCGGTTCGTGCCGATCGTGACGGCGGCGTCCGCAGTCGTGCTTGGCATTCTCATGACATTCATCTGGCCGCCGATTCAGCACGGGCTCAATGCGTTTTCGCACAATATGATCGATGCGAACAAAACGTTGGCCGCGTTCATTTTCGGCGTCATCGAACGGGCGCTCATTCCGTTTGGTTTGCATCATATTTTCTATGCACCGTTTTGGTTTGAATTTGGCGAGTACGTCAATAAAGCCGGGCAAGTGGTCCATGGCGATCAAAAAATCTTTTTCGAGCAACTGAAAGACGGGGTCAAATTGACGGCCGGCACGTTCATGACCGGGAAATTCCCGTTTATGATGTTCGGTCTCCCGGCAGCGGCGCTCGCGATCTACCACGAAGCGCGACCGGAAAACAAAAAAGTCGTTGCCGGCATCATGGGGTCGGCCGCGTTGACATCGTTTTTGACCGGGATTACCGAACCGATCGAATTTTCGTTCTTGTTCGTCGCCCCGGCGCTGTTTGCCATTCACTGCGTCTTTGCCGGCTTGTCGTTTATGATCATGCACCTGTTGAACGTCAAAATCGGGATGACCTTCTCCGGCGGGGTCATTGACTTCTTGCTGTTTGGCGTTCTGCCAAACCGGACGGCATGGTGGCTTGTCATTCCGGTCGGCTTGGTGTTTGCCGTGATTTATTATTTCGGATTCCGCTTTGCGATCCGCAAATGGGATTTGGCGACGCCGGGCCGGGAAAAAACGGTCGAGGAAGCACCGAAAGCCGAGGCAGCCGCCGCTGGCGATCTGCCGTACGAAGTGCTCGCCGCCCTTGGCGGAAAGGAAAACATCGAACATTTGGACGCATGCATTACACGTTTGCGCGTTTCGGTCCATGATATCGGCCGGGTCGATAAAGACCGGTTGAAAGCGCTCGGCGCCGCAGGGGTGCTTGAAGTCGGCAACAACGTGCAAGCGATTTTCGGTCCGAAATCGGATATGTTAAAAGGGCAAATTCAAGACATCATGCAAGGAAAAGCGCCGGCCCGGGCGGAAGAGAAACCGAAAGCAGCGGCCCCGGAAGCCGCGAAGTCCGAAACGATTGCTTCGCCGATGTCAGGAGAGGTCGTTCCGCTCGCTGAAGTGCCGGACCAAGTGTTTTCGCAAAAAATGATGGGCGACGGCTTCGCGGTCATGCCGACGGACGGCACGGTCGTCTCTCCGGTTGATGGCAAAATCATCAACGTATTTCCGACGAAGCACGCCATTGGCATTCAGTCGGCCGGCGGGCATGAAATGTTAATCCACGTCGGCATCGACACGGTGAAGCTGAACGGCCAAGGGTTTGAAGCGCTTGTGAAGGAAGGCGACGAAGTGAAAAAAGGGCAGCCGATTTTGCGCGTCGACCTTGATTATGTAAAACAGAACGCGCCATCGATCGTTACGCCGGTGATTTTCACGAATCTCAAAGCCGGCGAAACGGTTCACGTCAACAAGCAAGGCCCGGTTGCTCGAGGAGAAGACGCTGTTGTGACGATCAGCTAAACTGCTTATTCGCGGCGGGGCGGGACCAAGCATTTTCCGTTGCCTCCCCGCCCCTGCATTTGATATGATGGCAAAGAAAAAATTGAAGAAAAGGGGAATGATGGACATGGCAGAAAAAACGTTTAAAGTCGTTTCTGATTCCGGCATCCACGCTCGTCCGGCGACGATTTTGGTGCAAACAGCGAGCAAATTCAACAGCGAAATCCAGCTTGAGTACAACGGCAAAACGGTGAACTTGAAATCGATCATGGGCGTCATGTCGTTAGGAATTCCGAAAGGGGCGACGATCAAAATCACGGCAGAAGGGGCCGATGCGGCAGAAGCAATGGCGGCGTTAACCGATACGTTGGCAAAGGAAGGCCTTGCGGAATAATGGAAAAGACGATTCATGGCATCGCCGCTTCAAGCGGCATCGCCATCGCCAAGGCATACCGCTTGGAGACGCCTCATTTGGCGGCCGAAAAACGGACGGTCGCCGACGTCGAGGCGGAAATTGCGCGGCTTGAGGCGGCGGTCGCGAAAGCGAAAGAAGAGCTGGAAGCCATCAAACAGCATGCCTTGGAAAAGCTTGGTGAAGACAAAGCCGCCATTTTTGCCGCCCACTTGCTTGTGCTTGACGACCCAGAATTGCTGAACCCGATTAAGGAAAAAATCAAAACAGAACAAGTGAATGCGGAATATGCGCTCCATGAAACGGCATCGTTTTTCATTTCCATGTTTGAAGGCATGGACAATGAGTATATGAAAGAGCGGGCCGCCGATATCCGCGATGTGACGAAGCGCGTCCTCGCCCATTTGCTTGGTGTGACGATCTCCAATCCGAGCCTCATTTCCGAAGAGGTCGTCATTATCGCTGAGGATTTGACGCCATCCGATACGGCGCAGCTGAACCGCCAATATGTGAAAGGATTTGCCACCGACATCGGCGGGCGAACGTCGCATTCGGCCATTATGGCCCGCTCGCTCGAAATCCCGGCTGTCGTCGGCACGAAGGCGATTACGGCGGAAGTGCAAAACGGCGACATTGTCATCGTCGATGGGCTCGACGGTCAAGTCGTCGTCAATCCGTCCCCGGAGCTGCTTGCGCGTTATGAAGAGAAGCGGGCTCGCTATGAGGAGCAAAAAGCGGAATGGGCGAAGCTTGTCGATCAACCGACGGTCACCGCTGATGGCGTGCACGTTGAGCTGGCGGCCAATATCGGCACGCCGGACGATGTGAAAGGAGCGTTGGCCAACGGGGCAGAAGGGATCGGATTGTATCGCACGGAATTTTTATACATGGGACGATCGGAGCTGCCTACGGAAGACGAACAGTTTGCGGCTTACAAAACGGTGCTTGAACAAATGGGCGGCAAGCCGGTCGTTGTGCGTACGCTTGACATTGGCGGCGACAAAGAGCTCCCGTATTTACACTTGCCAAAAGAGATGAACCCGTTTTTAGGGTTTCGAGCCATTCGCCTTTGCCTGGAAATGCAAGACATGTTCCGCACGCAGCTGCGCGCCTTGCTGCGGGCGAGCGTGCACGGCAATTTGAAAATCATGTTCCCGATGATTGCGACGCTCGATGAATTCCGCCAAGCGAAAGCGATTTTACTCGAAGAAAAAGAAGCGCTCCTCCGCCAAGGGGTTCCAGTTGCGAATGGAATTGAAGTCGGCATGATGGTCGAGATTCCGGCGGCTGCCGTCATGGCGGACCAGTTTGCGAAAGAAGTCGATTTCTTCAGCATCGGAACGAACGACCTGATCCAATATACGATGGCGGCCGACCGGATGAATGAGAGGGTGTCGTATCTATATCAACCGTACAACCCGGCCATTTTGCGGCTCATCAGCTATGTCATTGACGCCGCTCACCGCGAAGGAAAATGGGTCGGGATGTGCGGGGAAATGGCCGGCGACCCGATCGCCATTCCGATTTTGCTTGCTCTTGGCCTTGATGAGTTCAGCATGAGCGCCACCTCGATTTTGCCGGCGCGCGCCCAGCTGAAGCGGCTGTCAAAAGAGGATGCGGTCTGCGTGAAAGAGACAGTGCTGTCGCTTGGTACGGCTGAGGAAGTCGTGTCGTTTGTCAAACGAACGTTCCATATGGCTTGATCATAGCGAAAGGTGCAGCGGCATGAATCGGCCGCTGCGCCTTTTTTTGCCTTTAAAGGCAAGACATATGTTTCCGCGCTCTGTTCAAGCCAACAGCGGTGTCGATGATTCATAGCCATACCGCTGCCGGATCGTAAGTGAAAGGCCTAAAGCGATGACTTTCGCCATTTGGTAAACAATGTGCAAATTCGTATACGGAAGCGCGCTTACATCGGCCGTGTCCTCCATCATGACTCCCATGACGCTGATGTCTCCGACCGGTGGCAGCGATTTGCCAAGCGCAGTGCCAGGGGAAAGGGCGCCAGGGCGGATGGCGATCGTATGGACAAACGGCTGCGGCCCGACAATGCTGTCGATTGCCACCACATACGCTCCGCGCTCGTGTTGCAGCCGCTCGAAAACACGATGAATGTTCGTTGCATCGACAGGCTTCCTAAGTGTACCGATGACGGTCAAATGATCCGGATAAGCGTTTTCCAGCAGCGTGCCGACGAACGGCCCTAAGCTGTCGCCGTTGATGCGGTTGCTGCCGATGCAAACGACGGTCAAACGGGAAATGTGCGCTGGCAGCAGGGAAAACAATTCATTGCGAATAAGCAAAGGAGCAAGCGGATCACTATACAAAATCGATTTCATCGGCCGCCATTCCTTTCCGTCGGTCGTTCTCCTTTTCTTAGTTCGCCGCCGATGCTGGTGATTCCTTTTTTTCGTTTCTGTCAATTGTGTCCTTGTTTTTGCTTGAACGGATTGCGCCATTCCATTAACACGGCATGGTTGAGCGATTCTTCGTCTTCTAAACTTTCTTGCTGCACGCGGATGAGATCAGTGAAGTCGTCTGTCGTATAGTTGCGGATGACCGCTTCGCGCGGGGTGTTGCCGTCAAAGACGTATAAATGTTTATCGTACATGCTGATCCCCCTTTCGTTCGTTTTACCCTCATCATAACCGAAACCTAGAAAAAGCGCCAAGAAAGGTCCATGGACAAGTTTGCCCTCGACCCGGGGATGAAAATCACCGCTTGCCGACGGGATTTTCACGGAAAGCGGGTAGCTTGGTGTTCAAATAAAACGATCATTTACAGCCTTTCGCTAAGTGATCAAGATCACCATCGCAAGCAACCACTGGCAATCTTCGTTTAGGACTCTTTCTCCATTTCACATACAAATTGGTTTACTCGCAAAAGCTTCCGAAGAAAATGAAAAACCATGTCGAACTTTGTCTGTCGAAAATGATGGATGGCAGGGAGCAGGAAAGATACAATTTGATTGTAAAAGTAATGGAAATCGGGAAGGAGAGCATATGAGAAACATTCGTTTGCGACGATGGTTGGTTTGGATGGTCGTATGGGCTTTAGTGATGTCAAGCGTCCCGACAAAGGGACTTGCCGAAACGATCCGATCAGGGGTTGACCGTGTAGAGCCAAAAGAGGAGCCGCCAAAGGTGCCGCAAGCCCCGAAACGTGATCTCAAGCCAGGGGAAATCATAGAAGAAAGAACTGAGAATACAAAGGTTTACTACAACGGTGACGGCACGTTTACAAAGAAGATCTACTTTGAGCCTATTCATGTGAAGAAAAAGGGGCAAAAACTATTTGAGGAAGTATCTTCTAGTTTAACGGATAGTACCAATAGTACGAATTACGTTGAAACAGAGAATACCATTTTAGGTACGACCTTTAATAAAAAAATGATCGATGGAGAATATGCTACTTTCCATTACAATGGATATTCGATTTCCTATTCTATTTTAGAGGCAGCAGGTAATGACGTACAACCGATAAAGGCGAAGGATGTTGCTGCTACCTATAAGAAAAAAGACAACAAAATTCTTCATAAAAACATTTTTCCAAGTATAGACCTGCAAAATATTACATTTAACGAGTCAACGAAAGAAGATTTAGTTCTTCATTCTTTTACTGGCTATCATATTTTCAAATTCCGTCTGAAAACGAATTTACATGCAGACATTCAAGACGATGGCTCCATTTTATTGACAAATCAAGAACATGAAAAGGTGTTTGAACTGCCGAAGCCGTTTATGGTGGATTCGAATGTCGATGAACGCTCTGGCGAAGTGCAGCGCTCAGAGAATGTAACGTATGAATTACAACAGGATAATCAAGGATATATTTTAACGGTCAAAGCCGACCCGGAGTGGCTGAAGGATCCTAAACGTGTATACCCTGTTTATATTGATCCGAGCACTTCCATTCAGGTGTCTACCGATGCATTTGTAATGAGCGCCTATCCGACAACCAACTATAGTTCCTCATCAAGTAAGTGGGATTCGGCGCAGGGACAATACGTTTTAAAGGTGGGGTATTATGATGGAACAACAGGCACTTGCTATGGCTTTTTGAATCAAGATCTATCGAGCATCAAAAATATGAATGTGACGAGTGCCACATTCAATGTATATGTCACCCATTCGTATTATGCAACAACACCAACAGGTCTATGGCTAGATGTTGTCAACGGTCCATGGTCCGCGAGCACGTTAACGTGGAATAATAAACCTTCCTCCACCAACATTGGCAAGGTTGATGTCGCAAGAGACCAATGGGCGCAATTTGATGTAACGAATACGGTAAAAGAATGGGCATCCGGGACAAAGCCAAATTACGGATTTAAACTTCATACGAATGGTAATGGACAAACGTATTGGAAAAAGGTTGTCTCCACCACGAATAGCAGTTATAAACCATATTTGTCTGTTACGTATACGATACCAGTTCCAAATACGCCGACAGGAACGGCCTTCAGTAATGGGGATGGCACAGGATATATAAATTTATCATGGGATCCGGTTCCTGGTGCTACGGGTTATAAAGTTTGGATTTATAACGGGAAATCATATGAAGCGTTTGATGTAGGCAATGTCACTTCCTGGAGTACAAAGGGGAAAAAAATCTGGCCGACCCCTTCTGAAATTAGCGCTGGAAGATACGACTTGCACCAAGATCAGTTAGGGACGGAGCTTGCTGTCGATCCTTCCCCGGTCTATCGAAATTCAGGAGGAAGTTATCCGAATAGCAAGAACTACTGGTTCCGAGTCAGTGCGATTTTTCCTCAAGGCGAAAGCGCCATGTCAGGCGCGTATATGCCGACCATTCCGAATTTGGCAAAACCATCTGCTCCGACGGGGGTAAGTTATACAAACGGAAATGGAACAGGATATATCGATTTCAAATGGAATCCTGTGAGTGGAGCGACGGGGTATAAAATTTGGATTTTTAATGGCTCCTACTATGAATCGCTAGATGTCGGGAACGTCACTTCTTGGACAACGAAAAACAAAAAGTATTGGCCAACCTCCACGGAAATTCAAGCAGGTAGATATAAGTTGCATGTAAACGATGGTCTTGGCACGGAATTAGCTGTTGACCCGTCTCCGGTCTATGCCAATGCAGGAACAAAATACGCAACGGCTACCAACTACTGGATTCGAGTAAGTGCCTATAACTCTCAAGGGGAAACCGTCTTTTCTGATGCGTATATGCCTAGTATTCCAGATTTGCCAGTGCCATCAGCGCCTTCCGGATTTGCTTACAGCAATCAATCGGGGAGCAACTCTGGCTATGTCATGTTAAACTGGGATAAGATTCCTGGAGCGACAGGGTATAAAGTGTGGATTTTCAATGGACTTTACTATGAAGCATTTGATGTAGGAGACGTGGACCATTGGACGACACAAAACAAAGGAATTTGGCCAACTCCGGAGGAAATCCAACAGGGGGATTCCAGCACCTTAACGTTGCATCATGATGGAAAAGGATTGGAACTTCCGAAAGATCCTTCCCCAATGTATGCGAAAATGGGGACAAAATACGCCACAAGCACCAATTACTACTTCCGACTCAGTGCATACAATGCGGATGGGGAAACAGTATTTTCCAGCAATGCATTGACGGTGAAAATTCCGGAGGCGAATGAGTATTTAGGAAAAGAAGAGTACTGGTCCATCATTGATGTTCCGTATGGCAGCGTGAATGCCGCTACCGGTAATCTGATTATAGACGAAGACGATGTTTCGATTTCCGGAAGAGGACCGGGGCTTGAAATCACAAGAACTTACAATAGTTTATCCACATCGGTTGGATTGTTTGGAAAAGGATGGCATAGCGATGCGGAAATGAACATCGTGGCCCAAGGAAATGAAGCAAGATTTACGGATGAAGATGGCACGCTCCATATATTCACGAAATTATCCGACGGCACGTATAAAGCCCCGACAGGTGTTTACTTGGAGTTAAGCGAAACAACCGATGAATATATACTGACGACAAAAGATCAAACGAAAATCCACTTTCAAAAAAGTAACGGCAAGTTAACTAAAATCGTAGATGGACATGGGAATGCCACTACCTACAGTTATTCTAACGGAAAGCTCGTGTCGATTACCGATGCGTCGGGCAGAAAACTGAGTATGGAGTACAACGCAAGCGGCAGAATCCAGAAAATTACCGACCCAATGAATCGGACAATCACGTATGAGTATAACAACGACTTGTTAACAAAAGTAACCCAGACGGGCGGGGAAGTAACGAGATACCAATATAATGAACTTGGTCGATTAGAGAAAGTATTGGAACCGACGCATACGGAAGCAAAAACGGTCGTTAATCAGTTCATTTATAATGGCGACAGGCTAAGCCAAGCGATTGATCCTGAAAACCGCATCTATAGATGAACTATGACCAAACAAAACGACAACTTGTCGTAACGCAACCGAATGGCCGTAAAATTCAGTATAAATTTAATGAAGCAGCGAACCCAATTCAAATTATCGAAGACGTAGATGGCTTAAACATTACGACAAGCTATGTTTATGAGGGAAATAATCTAGTAGAATCACGGGATCCGAATGATCAAAATGCAGCGAATCCTACTGAATCATATACGTATGACGCCAAGGGGAATGTGTTAACGGCGAAAGATAGTTATGGTACGGAAACATACGAGTATAACAAAAATAATGATGTCATCTCCATGACAGATACGGAAGGCGATACAACCACGATTGCCTATGATGGATTAAATCCTGTATCCGAAACGGATCAATCGGGAAAAACGTCTTCTGTATCGAAGTACGATGCCTATGGGAATATCATTGAAGAAAGCGATACATTAGGCAGTGCCACGAATTTGCTCTCTAATAGCGGCTTTGAACAAGGAATCACAGCTTGGAATCTTCTCAGTCATTATGATTCTGGGCAATTACTGGAAGACACGAATGTATATAATGGATTGACAGGGAGAAAAACGTTAAAAATCGTCGCTGACTCTACTTCTCCTAATACAGAACTTGGCTATGTAGCGGCTACCCAAGAAATCACAGTGAAACCAAATACCACGTATACGTTAAGCGGGAAGATCAAAACGAATTTAACGAAAGCCAATGCCTTTTTCAATGTTCAATTCATGAATAGTCAAAATCAAACGATTTCTTGGGCGGATCATCGTTATAGCCAACTTACAGGCACAAGACCTTGGACAGAGCGGCAAGTTACGTTTACTACTCCTTCGAATGCAGCCAAAATTCGCGTCTATTTAGAGGTCGATCATAAGTCTCCAGATGCTTCCGGAGAAGCCTGGTTTGATAATGTTCAATTGGAAGAAGCGCAGGTTTCTTCCAGCTACAACCCAGTTGTAAATAGTAGTTTTGAAGGAACCACCACGAATTGGAGTGGAACAGGAGGAAGCGTAGATTCTACACAATCATTTGATGGAGGGTACTCACTAAAAATATCTAGAACAAGCACCACGCAATCGGCAAGTGAGTATAAGCAGACCATCATCGTTGGCCAAACATCTGGTGATGCACCAATTAACCTTACGCTTACTGGGGTTTCGAAAGCTGAAAATGTAAAAGCCAATGGCACAGTGAGCGCAAGCGATTATTCCATTACGGCTAAAGTATACTTTGTGGATGGAACGACCCAAACGTATACCGCCGATTTCCCTACTGGCAATCAAGATTGGAACCGTGCCGCCGTTTCGATTCAACCTTCCAAGCCAATTGATAAAATCGACATATCCGCTGTCTTCCGTGGCAATTACACGGGAACGGTATGGTTTGACGCGATCCGTTTAATGGAAGGAAACGTGGTGACGAAAAACAAGTATGATGCAAGCGGAAATTATGTCACGGAAGAAGTGGATGAAGAAGGCTATGTGGCGAAAAAGAATTATGATGCCGTAGGAAACCTGTTAAGCGAGTACGATAAGAAAGGAAACAAGAAAGAGTACACGTATGATTTATCGGATCGTTTAAAACAGCTGTTGTTAGCGAACGGTACTTCCGTCAACTACGATTATGACTTAAATGGCAATATGACTTCAAAAGTCATTCAAACCAGCGACGGCCAGTCTCAAACATTTGCCTATTCTTATGATGCGACCGGTAAACTCATTAAAACCGTCGGTCCGTTGAATGATGTGACAACGAATGAATATGATGCCAACGGAAATAAAATCAAAACGGTTTTGCCGAAAGGAAACACGATTCAATGGACGTATGACGGGGCCGAAAGAGTCAAAACTGTTTCCTACAACAACGTCCCGTATTACGAATTTAGTTATGATAAAAATGGGAACGAACTTTCCGTCAAATATTTAAAAGACGGCACCACCAAAACGAGAACATTTGATAAAGCGAATCGGCTGGTGGAACTGTCGGACCGTGGCGGGCTGCAAAAATGGCTGTACCCAACCACATCGGATAAATTGCAGCAGTTCATGTTCTCTCATGGGTCCTTTAGTCAAACGATCAATTACCAATACAATGCATTGGATCAAAATACGGTCGTCCAAGATGGAACGTATACGTACCGCTTTGACTATGACGAGAGAGGAAACGTTCGCACCTTCACGACAGGAAATGGGGCCGGTTCAACCTTTACGTATGATGACCGCGGCTTAGTGGAAAGCGTTTCGATCGGTACGGCGGACGGAAAAGAAATTTTATCGGAAACGTACCGTTACGATGAAAACGGCAACCGGACGAAAGTGGAATCCCCAACGGGGGAAACGACCGTCTACCGTTACGATACCCTAGACCAATTAGTGGAAGAGCAGCTTCCAGATGGCACGAAAATCGAATATGCCTATGACGGATTCGGCAATCGGAAGCAAATCGTGAAAACGAAAGATGGGCAGTCGACGACGACCAATGCCGATTATAACGCTGCCAATCAGCTCATTCGTTTTGGAAACGAATCGATCACATATGATGCCAACGGCAACCGTCTCGAAGATGGAAAATATCAATACGAATGGAACGAAGCGGACCAATTGGTTTCCATTACAAGAAAAGGAGAAAGCACTCCTTTTGTGACGTACAAATATGATGAAGACGGCCGGCGCATCCAAAAGAATGTAAATGGCGTCATTACGAACTACCATTACCAAGGGGATAGCCTAAACGTTCTGTATGAAACCGATGCGAGCGGAAATGTGGTAAGATCGTATATATACGGAGAAAACGGGCAACTCCTTGCCATGAAAAAAGGCAATGCGACGTATTTTTACCACTATAACGCCCATGGCGATGTCATCGCCCTAACGGATGCGCAAGGAAACATCGTGGCCCGTTACCAATACGATGCGTGGGGGAACATTCTTTCCCAATCCGGCGCCTTGGCGGACGAAAATCCATACCGATATGCGGGATACCAATATGACCAAGAAACGGGTCTGTATTATCTGATTGCCCGGTACTACCATCCGGTGCATGGCGTGTTCCTTTCTCTAGACCCAGATCCAGGGGATGCGGATGACATTCTCACGCAAAACGGATATACGTATGCGAACAACAACCCGGTGATGTTGGTGGATCCGGATGGGCATTGGGTATGGCTGGCTATCAACGCGGGATTTGCGGCGTATGATGGGTATAAGGCATACAAGTCAGGAAAAGGATGGAAAGGCGTCGCGGCTACGGCAGCTATTGGTTTTGTTGGTGGAGGAAAATTTAAACTTGTTAGAAATACAGGTAGATTTATTATAAAGGGTACAGGCAAAGCTTCTAAATATGTAGATGTGACTAAATCTGGTAGTCGTTATGCTAACAGAGCGACTGATGTATCTAAAGCACAGTTCGAAAAAAATCTACTTAGAGATGGATGGAAAAAATCAATATCTAAAGACGGAAAAACAATAATACTGACAAAAGATGGCGCAAAATATGTTCTTCGCGACGGTGCTAAATCCACAGGTGGTTCAACCGCTGACTTTTATCCAAAAGGGAGCAAAAGAATGACTTTAAAAATTAGGTTAAAATAGGGGGAGTCCAATGAATTTAGAAACTTTATTTGTTAGGGAAAAAAAAGAGTTTAATAAATTAATAGGAATAGCTAGTGATACGTTTTATATAGAAAATAGATTGCCTGAACAGGTATTCCGGGAACAATTCAATTATTTTTTGTTTGAAGAGTTTGACTGGGCAATGGACAAAGATTTTTGGAGCACAATCCAGCAATTATCTATAGAAACAAAAGATGATTATGTCCTTACCGCAGTGTTAGACCCTAATCCAGTAGAATATTTTTATAAAGAGTTTAATTATTATAATTGGATGAAACTCCCTGTCAATTTATCACCTGATGAATATTTAGATGTTCTTGAATTAGGACCTGAGGAAAGTCCAGCGGATGCAGTGCTGTACAATTCTTATACTGTTATTTGGCTACCTCCTTCAATGAAATGGGCAATATGGGGAGAAAGAAGTTATGGGGTTTGTGTTTTAGGGATTCAAGATGTAAACAATAGTGCGGATTTATTGCCGATTTTAAAAAATTGGCGCTCTATTGATGAAACAGTTTTATCGTGGGTGGGGCTCAATTTTGTAAATCAACAACTTCCACAAGAAATTGCTGATACTTTCTTCTTAAATTATTCTAACGGTGTTAAGTAAATGTAGATGTCTATTCCGAACACAAAAATAAAACAAAGAGAACCTTGATTGGCTATAAGCCTTTCAAGGTTTCTTTTTTAGAAGGGGTGTAGTGGCGAATAAACGACAAGAGCAACAATCTATACACATAACCCACGAAACTCCTGCAAGATATTTTTTTCGTTACATTGTACGCCAAAATCAGTTTGAAAAAGATGTCCTGTTTTATGATTTTCGTTAACTATAAACAACTGAAAAATCATCAGTTACTACCGTTTTTATCTTCTAAAACTTTATATTTGCTTCTCCCTGTTTTAAAAATTTTTTTCGCAACTTTTCTACCCCTTATACCAATTGCTATAGTGAGTGGATTACTCTACTTCTATTAACTCTTGAATGCACGCCGTTTGTGACGTACAAATATGATGAAGACGGCCGGCGCATCCAAAAGAATGTGAATGGCGTCATTACGAACTACCATTACCAAGGGGATAGCCTAAACGTTCTGTATGAAACCGATGCGGATGGAAATGTGGTAAGATCATATATATACGGAGAAAACGGGCAACTCCTTGCCATGAAAAAAGGCAATGCGACGTATTTTTACCACTATAACGCGCATGGGGATGTCATCGCCCTGACGGATGAACAAGGAAACATTGTTGCCCGCTATCAATACGATGCGTGGGGGAATATTCTTTCCCAATCCGGCGCCTTGGCGGACGAAAACCCATACCGATATGCGGGATACCAATATGACAAAGAAACGGGTCTGTACTATCTGATCGCCCGGTACTATCATCCAACGCATGGCGTGTTCCTTTCTTTGGATCCAGACCCAGGGGATGAAGATGATGTTTTAACTCAAAATGGCTATAATTACGTAAGTAATAATCCTGTAATGCTAACGGATAGTGATGGGCGTAATCCTTACCTTATAGTTGCTGCTTATGTTATTGTTAGAGTAGGTACTAAGTATGTTGTTAAAAAGGTTATTAAAAAGAAAATACCTAAAAAACATCCATGAGTAAATTTTACTCCCCACCCAGGCATGAAAATCCATCTCTCCTTCCATAATGGAGGATGAACGCAAACAGTTTGGAAAGACGTGCTTTTTAATGGTGGTTCGACCCTGTACAAAAAACTGTTTGAGTCCATTTGGTGTTCCACCCATTGTAAGCCCTTTTCATTTGGAAAAGGTGACTACGAACAGAAAAATGCCTAACGAACAAGTGGACTCACTGTTTGCGAATTCATCAATGGAAGGAGTCCGGATCATGGATGTGCTTTATCATCGTTGCGCAGGTTTAGATGTTCATGCCAAAACGATTGTCGTTTGTGCGCTTTGGGGAGAAGAAGACCACATTCAAAAGGAGATCGAAACGTTTTCGACGTTTACCAAAGACTTGTTTCGCCTCCTGAAATGGCTCGAGGATCGAGAAATCACTCATCTAGCGATGGAGAGTACGGGGGTTTACTGGAAACCGGTCTTTAACATTTTAGAGGACTACTTTGACATTACCTTGGCCAACGCTCAGCGAATCAAGAATGTCCCAGGGAGAAAAACGGATGTATCCGATGCGGAATGGATCGCTAAATTATTGCGTTATGGACTGATTGAAAAGAGTTTTGTGCCACCCGCGCCAATTCGAGAATTGCGGGACTTGACCCGTTTACGCAAAAAGTGGGTGGGTCAATTGATTGCGGAAAAAAACCGAATTCATAAAGTATTGGAGTGTTCCAATATCAAGCTGGGTACGGTGATTTCCGACATCTTCGGAGTATCGGGCCGAAAACTCTTGACCCGTTTAATGGAACAGGGGTACATCGAAGAAGCCGATATCGACGCTTGCCTTCACGGAAGAATGAAAGGGAAAAAGCAACAAATTCAGGAATCGCTCTTTGGGACATTAACCGAACATGAGTTGTTCATGATTCGCCAATCGTGGAAGCACATCGAGTATTTGGAAAGCTTGATTCAGGAGATGGACCAACGCATCGACCATCTCTTACAACCGTATCAACAGGAAGTGGATCTTCTGATGACGATTCCTGGAGTGAAAAAGAAACCGCCGCCGTCATCATCGCCGAAATCGGAGTGGATATGGGACAGTTCCCGACACCGCAGCGCCTCGCTTCTTGGGCTGGGGTGGCCCCGGGAAATCACGAAAGCGCTGGAAAACGCAAAAGTACACGAACGGTAAAGGGTAATCCTCATATTAAATCCGCGTTATGCGAGGCGGCATGGGCGTTATCCCGATGCAGGAATCAACCGTTGGCGGCGAAATTTTGGTCATTGGCGGCTCGCCGGGGAAAGAAAAAAGCACTCGTTGCGATCGCGCACCGAATGCTCACCATCATCTACTGTATGCTCTCTCGGAAAGAACCATTCCGAGAGCCGCAAATCAGTTAGTATAACCAAAAAGAATAAGAAATATACGAGATACCTAAAAATAAGGTAGCTCTGTTTTCCTATTGTCTTTTTTGGTCATTTGTAGTATATCCACACGGATCCCGAGGTATACATCTTCGGCCATGGTCATTTGATTTTCACAGAAAAGATCCATGGGCAATGGTTTGCCCTCCACCCAGGGATGAAAATCCCCCTTTTCTTCCCATAATGAAGAATAGGCGCAAACAGTTCAACAGGACGTTATGCTTAATGGTGGCTTAGACCCTGTACGGAAAAGTGTTTGAATCCACTGG
>NZ_MQMG01000002.1 GCF_001908025.1 Geobacillus proteiniphilus | reverse complement strand
AGCTTTTCCACTGACGCCTAATGATGACAGCTATTAAATAATAACGCGTGGACAACGAAAAGTCAACAACTTTTTTGTTTCGTTGCCGTCACAAGCAATGCTGATTATATCATGTGGATGTTGTTTAGGCAATAGTATTTTTTGAAACCATTGATCAACCTTGCACCATTTCCTCGATATATATGTCCCGCTGAACGCTTAGTGACAGCAACTGTCCGGTTTCGATGATCTTGACGATCGGCCGGGCTGGCTCGTCTGAAGGAATAAACATCACTTCAGCCATTTCGCCGTTGGAGAGTTTGACGACGGCTCCTGTTTGTAGGCCGATGAGATTGTTCACCAGCGCGGCGACAGCTTCTGTACTCAGTTTGCCGAACTGCTCCCTTTGCATCGTTTCAATGGCCCGAAACGGCGACTGTTTGCGACGGTATAACCGTTCTGAAGTCATGGCGTGGTAGACATCAGCGACGGCGACGATCTGGCTGTAAGGGTGAATTCCTTCTGCTTTTACTCCGAGCGGGTAGCCGCTGCCGTCATTTCGTTCATGATGCTGCAGCACGGCAAGTTTTGCCCCATGGTTTAGCGCAGGGATTTTTTGCACCATGCGGTAGCTGAAGACAGGGTGCTGCTTTACTTCATTGAATTCAGCTTCAGTGAGCGCCGACGGATTCATCAAAATTTTCTTGCTTATTTTCGCCATGCCACAGTCTGCTAGCACACCGGCAAGGGCGATTTGGTGGCATTCCCCTTCGCTGTATCCAAGCTGCATGGCCAAAAAGCCCGCGAGCAGCCCGACGCTGACGGCATGATGGTGCAAATATTCGTCCTTTGTTGCGTAATGATGCAACATAAGCAACTCCCGTTTTTGGCCCGCCATTCGTTCAAAAAGCGGAATGATGACCCCTCTGATTTCGCCGATATCAACCGGCAAACCGGCTTGCCACGATTGAAACCATGTTTTGTATCGTTGGACCGCCTCTAAGTAGAAGGCCATCGGCTGTTTGGCAGCCGCCGTTGATGCGGAATCGACGTTGGGAAATGGTTCGCCGTTAGCAAGCAATGGTTCAACGTCCACTTCCTCAACGAGGAATTTTTCAAGTACGAGCAGCAACGGTTTCGTGATCACGGTGTTTTTCGGGATAATCGGACGTTTCGTCTTGCCGAGCACATCTTCAGCGAGCACGCATCCTTCGCGAAGCTGGGAGCGTTTCACACGGACCATCGATTAGTGCCCCCTTTGTCTTTTTTCTCTGTATTTCTATCGTAACATGATTTTGGCCGCGATGGCAGTGCTTTTGAAACAGAAAAACGACGCCCCGCGCCTATAGGCGAAGCGCCGTTTCCGCTAGGCCGAATGATCTTCTTCTTTTTCCTCGTCTCTTTCTTCCTCAGGCACTTTCGCCACCGTAGCGACGCACTCGTGCCCATCTTCGCCAGAGAGGCGAATGAGTTTAACGCCTTGGGCGATTCTTCCCGTCCGAGAAATATCGCTGACGGCAATGCGAATGAGCACGCCGCCGGTCGTGATCACCATGACGTCTTCATTGCCGACGACGGTTGTCACCGCAACGACAGGACCGTTTCTATCCGTGACGTTGCACGTTTTCAATCCTTTGCCTCCGCGGCTTTGCGCGCGGTATTCCGAGGCCGGAGTGCGCTTGCCGAACCCTTTTTTCGTGACGACAAGCACATCATGATGGTCTTCTAAAATTTCCATGCCGACTACTTCATCCCCGTCATCAAGCGTGATCGCTTTGACTCCAGTCGCGCTGCGGCCCATCGCCCGCACGTCGGTTTCCGGGAAACGGATGAGCATGCCGTTTTTCGTACCGATGATCAAATGCTTTTTGCCATCCGTCAGCCGGACAGAAATCAGTTCATCCCCTTCGCGCAAATGGATGGCGATGAGCCCATTGTTACGAATATGGGCGAACGCTGAAAGTGGGGAACGTTTGGCAATTCCTTGCTTTGTCGCAAACACGAGGTAGCGTTCATCGCTAAACTCGCTTTCAATCGGAATCATGGCGTTGATCCACTCATCTTTATCGAGCTCAAGCAAGTTGATGATCGGCAACCCTTTGGCTGTGCGGCCGAATTCCGGGATCTCGTAGCCTTTTGCCTGATACACTTTCCCTTTGTTCGTGAAAAACAGCACGGTGTCATGAGTCGACGTAACAAGCAAATGTTCGACGAAATCGTCTTCCGCCGTATGCATGCCTTGCACGCCCCGGCCACCGCGTTTTTGGCTCCGGTACGTCGATAAAGGCAAGCGCTTGATGTAGCCTTTATGAGTGAGCGTGATGACGACATGCTCTTGTGGAATTAAATCCTCGTCATCGAACTGCTCAACGGCTCCTGAAACGATTTCCGTGCGCCGCTCATCGTTGAACCGCTCCTTAATTTCGCTCAGTTCATCGCGAATGATTTGCAATACTTTCTCTTCGTCGGCCAATACGCCTCTCAGTTCTGCGATCAGACGGACAAGGTCTTGGTATTCTTGTTCGATTTTTTCCCGCTCAAGGCCGGTTAACCGTTGCAGGCGCATATCCAAAATCGCCTGCGCCTGCCGTTCACTAAGGGAGAACCGCGCCATCAGCCCTTCGCGCGCCGCCTCCGTCGTCTGTGAGCGGCGGATGAGGTCGATCACTTCATCCAAATGGTCAAGGGCGATGCGCAACCCTTCCAAGATGTGGGCTCGCGCCTCGGCTTTTTTCAGCTCAAACGCCGTCCGCCGGCGGATGACGGTTTTTTGATGGTTCAAATAATGCTCCAAACATTCTTTTAAGTTCAGCACTTTCGGCTCGCCGTTTACCAAAGCGAGCATGTTGATGCCAAAACTCGTTTGCAATGCCGTATGTTTGTACAAATTGTTCAACACCACTTTCGCGTTGGCATCGCGCCGCACTTCGATAACGATGCGCATGCCGCTCCGATCCGACTCGTCGCGCAAGTCGGTGATGCCGTCAATTTTTTTCTCGCGCACAAGTTCGGCGATCCGCTCGATCAGTTTCGCCTTGTTTACTTGATAAGGGAGCTCGCTCACAATAATCGTTTCCTTGCCGTTTGGCTGCTGCTCGATTTCGGCCTTGGCGCGCAATGTAATCGAGCCGCGTCCCGTTTCGTACGCCTTGCGGATGCCGCTGCGGCCGATAATTTGTCCAGCGGTTGGAAAGTCAGGACCTGGGATGTATTCCATCAAATCGGCGACCGTCATCTCCGGATTTTGGCTTAATGCCAACAAGGCGTCGATCACTTCGCCAAGCTGGTGCGGCGGAATGTTCGTCGCCATTCCGACAGCGATGCCGGATGAACCGTTGACAAGCAAATTGGGAAACCGGGACGGCAGCACGACCGGTTCTTTTTCCGAACCGTCATAGTTATCTTGATAGTCGATCGTGTCTTTGTTGATATCGCGCAAAAGCTCCATGGCGATTTTCGACATGCGCGCTTCTGTGTAGCGCATCGCTGCTGCCGCGTCGCCGTCGATCGATCCGAAGTTGCCATGTCCGTCGACAAGCATGTAGCGGTAGTTGAAATCTTGCGCCATGCGCACCATCGTGTCATACACGGCGGCATCCCCATGCGGATGATATTTCCCGATCACTTCGCCGACGATGCGAGCCGACTTTTTATACGGTTTATCGGCGGTCATGCCGAGGTCGTGCATGGCGTATAAAATGCGGCGATGCACCGGCTTCAGCCCGTCGCGCACGTCCGGCAGGGCGCGCGAAACGATGACGCTCATCGCATAGTCAAGAAACGAAGAACGCATTTCCTGGCTGATGTTCACTTCGCGGATGCGCGGTTGTTCGTGTTCTGCCATTCGTTCAAACCTCCCTTTCAAACCTCCTCCAGTCCGGCCCGCCCGGCCAGGCGGACGCGGACGGACGGCGGGCGCCGCTTTGCTCGCGCGCCGGGTTGTCCCCGTCGGCAAGGTGAAGCGAGGAGGGCGGCTGCTTTCCTCTTCTTTATTAGCTTAAATGTCCAAGTTTTTCACATAACGGGCATTTTCTTCGATGAATTGGCGGCGCGGCTCAACTTTATCACCCATTAAAATTTCAAACGTTTCATCTGCGTCAATGGCGTCTTGCAGGCTTACTTGCAGCAACGTTCTCGTTTCCGGATTCATCGTCGTTTCCCAAAGTTGCTCCGGATTCATTTCGCCCAACCCTTTATAGCGTTGAATTGTCGGTTTTGGCTGTTCCGGCAGCTCGGCAAGGATTTTCTCGAGCTGGCGGTCGTTGTAAGCGTAACGCACCTGTTTTCCTTGCTCGATTTTATACAGCGGCGGCTGAGCGATATAAATGTAACCGCGTTCGATCAATTCCCGCATATAACGGTAAAAAAACGTTAAAAGAAGCGTGCGAATGTGGGCCCCGTCAACATCGGCGTCGGTCATGATGATTACCTTATGGTAACGCGCCTTTGAGATGTCGAACTCTTCGCCAATGCCCGTGCCAAGAGCCGTGATAATCGCCCGCACCTCATTGTTCGACAAAATTTTGTCCAAGCGCGCTTTTTCCACGTTAAGGATTTTCCCGCGCAGCGGCAAAATCGCTTGGAAATGGCGGTCGCGTCCTTGTTTCGCCGAACCGCCGGCCGAATCGCCCTCAACGACGTACAGTTCGCTGATCGACGGGTCTCTTGACGAACAGTCGGCCAGTTTGCCCGGCAAATTGGAAATTTCAAGCGCACTTTTGCGCCGCGTCAGTTCGCGCGCTTTTTTTGCCGCCAGCCGCGCCCGCGCTGCCATCATGCCTTTTTCGACGATTTTCCGGGCAATCGTTGGATTTTCAAGCAAAAACGTCTCAAATTGTTCGGAAAAGACAGCGTCGGTCACCGTGCGCGCATCGCTGTTGCCGAGCTTCGTTTTCGTTTGCCCTTCAAACTGCGGCGATGGATGCTTGATCGACACGATGGCCGTCAGCCCTTCGCGCACATCATCGCCGGTCAAGTTCGCGTCGTTTTCTTTGAAAATTTGTTGCTTGCGGGCATAATCGTTGATGATGCGCGTCAGCGCCATTTTAAAGCCGGATTCATGCGTGCCGCCTTCATGCGTATGAATGTTGTTGACAAACGAATAAATGTTGCTTGTATAGCCGTCGTTATACTGCAAGGCGATTTCTACGGCAATGCCGTCGCGCTCGCCGGCGATATAAATCGGCTCCTCGTGCAGCACTTCTCGCGTTCGGTTCAAATGGCGGACGTATGAACGAATGCCGCCTTCGTAAACATATTCGTTTTTTCGGTTGTCGACCCGTTCGTCCGTCAGCGTGATTTTTAAGCCGCGATTTAAAAAGGCGAGCTCACGCAGCCGAGTGGCCAGCGTTTCATAGTCAAATTCAGTCGTCTCAGTGAAAATTTCCGGGTCCGGCTTAAAACGGGTCGTCGTTCCGGTCCGGTCTGTCTCGCCGATGACTTGCAAGTCGGTGCACGGCTCCCCGCGCTCGTACCGCTGGTAATGAATTTTTCCATCCCGATAGACATACACTTCGAGCCATTCCGATAAGGCGTTGACGACCGAAGCGCCAACGCCGTGCAAGCCGCCGGACACTTTGTAGCCTCCTCCGCCAAATTTCCCGCCGGCATGAAGGACGGTCATAATGACTTCGACGGCGGGCCGTCCGGTCGCCTCGTGAATGTCAACCGGAATGCCACGCCCGTTGTCGGCGACGGTGATGCTGTTGTCTTTGCCGATCGTCACATCGATGTTTGTGCAATAGCCCGCCAACGCCTCGTCGATGCTGTTGTCGACGATTTCCCAAACGAGATGATGAAGTCCTTTCGGCCCCGTCGAGCCGATGTACATCCCCGGGCGCTTGCGGACCGCTTCAAGACCTTCAAGCACTTGGATTTGGCTTGCATCGTACGTCTGCTCAACCCGTTGTTCCATTGTCATGCCTGATCACCTACGCTTTCTTTGCAAACGTTCAACGGTCTCGCGGTCAAGAAGGAGCGGTTACCGAACCAGAATGGACTCGATAAATGGCCGCTTCTTGAATGATGTCGTGCTTAATGCCGTCAATGCTTGTTGTTGTGACAAAAGTTTGCACTTTTTTCCGGATGGCATCAAGGAGGTGGGTTTGCCGAAAGTCATCGAGTTCTGACAACACATCATCAAGCAATAAAATGGGGTAATCGCCTAACTCGGAAAAGATGAGCTCAAGTTCTGCCAGCTTGACCGCTAGCGCCGTTGTGCGTTGTTGCCCTTGAGAACCGAAAGTTTGCACGTTTTTTCCATTCACGAAAAACGCGATATCATCGCGATGCGGGCCGATCAGCGTCGTTCCCCGCTGAACTTCCCGTTCCCTCATGGCAGCGAACGTTTCACTGTATGCTTCTACTATTCTCGACAATTCCGTCTTTTCTGATACGTCGACCGACGGTTCGTATCGGATGCAAAGCTGTTCAGCGCCGCGGCTGATTTCATAATGGATCGGCATCGCCCATTGCTCAAGCAGCGACAAAAACTGGCGGCGCCGCAGCGTAATTTTGGCCGCCAGCAATACAAGCTGCTCAGTTAACACATCAAGCACCGCCTCATCGCTCTGCTCGCGCGCTTGCATCATTTTTAAGTAATGATTGCGTTGCTGCAGCAGCTTTTGGTATTGGCTCAAATCATGTATATACACAGGCGACATTTGCCCGATTTCCATATCAACAAATCGGCGCCGCACTTGCGGACTTCCCTTGACTAAATTCAAGTCTTCGGGAGCGAACATGACGACGTTCAAATGGCCGACATATTGGCTGAGCCGCTGCTGTTCAATATGGTTGCACCTTGCTTTTTTTCCTTTTTTTGAAATCAACAGCTCAAGCGCTAACGATCCGCTTCGTTTTTCCGCTCTTCCTTCTATTTTAGCATACTCTTCATTCCAACGGATAAGGTCTTTATCGTTGGACGTGCGGTGCGACTTCGCCATAGCCAAAACATAAATGGCCTCCATCATGTTCGTCTTTCCTTGGGCGTTTTCTCCTAAGATGACGTTTACGCCCTCGCCGAAATTCAGCGTTTCATACTCATAATTGCGGTAATTCGTCAACGTTAAGTTGGTCAAAAACACCGAACCTTCACCTACTCCGCTTTTACGACGACGAACGTGCCAAACGGTTCAATGTCGACCCGGTCGCCGTCTCTCAGCTTTCGCCCGCGCCGGTTTTCCCGTTCTCCATTGACAAGCACGTGATGTTCCTGCAAAAACCATTTGGCCGCACCGCCAGTATCGATCAATCGCACGAGTTTCAAAAGCTGCCCCAGCGTAATCGTTTCCGTTGTGATCGTCACCCGTTGTTCCATCCGTTCATCGCTCGCTTTCTTTCAAACTGCCTATTTTTTTATTTTACCGGAAAATCCGCCCACTCGCAAAGAAAGCCGATGGGAAGGACGGGCGTATGTGTTGCCCGCCTTCTCATCGGACTTGAGAAAAAGCGGCGTTGCCGGGCGGCTTTTGCCCTTGAAGCTGAATGGTTTTCGCCAATAGGAGGGCGGTGGGTCAATATGTTCTCACCGGCAAAATGAGCTGAAGCATCGAATCGGTATGAAGCGGGCGCAACAGGAACGGCCGCATGGCCCCAGTGAAGCTGATTTGAATGTCTGTTCCATCAAGCGCCCGCAACGCGTCCATCATATATTTCGCGCTGAACGAAATGTTCAACTCTTCCCCTTCAAGAGACTCCGTTTGCAGCTGCTCCGTCACTTTCCCGATCTCCGGAGAAATCGAAGAAATTTCGAGCATTCCTCCAGGAAGCGTCGTCAGTTTCACAACGTTGTTCCTTCCTTCTCGAGCAAGCAAGGACGCTCGGTCGATTGCCTGCAAAAACTCTTTTGCATTGACGATCATGGTCGTTTTGCTTTCTGTTGGAATCAAGCGGGCCGTCTCCGGATAGTTGCCGTCAAGCAGCCGGGAAAAGAAGAGAAGGTGCTCGGCCTTAAATAGCACTTGATTGGCTGTCATGACGATGTCCACCGGGTGGTTGCCGTCATCCAAAATTTTGCTGAGCTCATTAAGACTTTTTCCAGGGATGACGACGTTGTATGATACTTCATTTTCCGACTCAATTTTCACTTTGCGCATGGCTAAGCGATGACTGTCGGTCGCTGTGCAGACAAGCTCGCCATGTTCAACTTTCCAGTTGACACCTGTCAAGATTGGGCGCGTTTCCGATGTAGAAACGGCGAACACTGTTTGCCGAATCACGGTTTTCAATAAATCAGCCGGGATTTGAAACACGTTTTCTTCTTCAATTTGCGGCAGGCGCGGATATTCGTCGGCGTTTAGCCCATTGAGGCGGAATTCTGAGTGCCCCGAGCGGATGATCGTCAAAAAGTTGTCTTCCGTTTCGATTTCCACCGTTTGTTGCGGCAGTTTTTTCACGATTTCAGAGAAAAAGCGCGCCTGCAGTACGATGCTCCCCGGTCTTTTCACATCAACGAGCAACTTGCCTTCTTTTTCAAGCGGAATAAACGATTCAATTGAAATGTCGGAATCGCTTCCGGTCAGCGTTACTCCCGAGGCGGTTGCTGTTAGTTTGATTCCGGTCAAAATCGGAATCGTCGTTCTTGTCGATACGGCTTTCATCACGTCTTGGACGCTCTTGGCCAACGCTTCGCGGTCAATGGAAATGTTCACGTTGCTGTTCCTCCCCGTTTCTTTAGATCGTCGGAAATAAATTATGAAAATATAAAAACAAAAACCGTAGTACTAGTCGTATGGCTTGTTAGTATGTGGATAAACAAAAAAAGCGAAGCAAGCACAGCCTGTCCACATGTGGATAAGCTGTGCATAAAACCGAGACAGTTGTTCACAGTTGCTTCAGCTTTTCTTGAATCTCTTGTATATGCCTTTGCAGCTGCGTATCGGTTTGCAAAAGCTTTGATATTTTTTCATGGGCGTGGATGACGGTTGTATGATCGCGTCCCCCAAATTCATCGCCGATTTTCGGCAACGAACAGTCGGTCAGTTCGCGGGAGAGATACATGGCAATTTGCCGAGGGAACGCGACCGATTTTGTTCGCTTTTTCGCTTTAAAATCTTCCATCTTGATGTTGAAATGCTGTCCAACAACGCGTTGAATGTCTTGAATCGTGATTACCTTCGGCTTTGCGCTCGGGATGATATCTTTCAATGCCTCTGCTGCCAAGTCAGCGGTGATCTCTTTGTTGATGAGCGACGAATAGGCGACGACGCGAATGAGGGCGCCCTCAAGCTCACGGATGTTTGAGTCAATTTGATTGGCGATATAAAGCATCACCTCGTTTGGAATGTCAAACCCCTCTGCCTTCGCCTTTTTGCGGAGGATAGCGATCCGCGTCTCCAAATCAGGCGGCGTAATGTCGGTGATGAGCCCCCACTCAAAGCGCGAGCGCAAGCGGTCTTCAAGCGTTGGGATTTCTTTCGGCGGTCGGTCGCTTGAGATGACGATTTGCTTGCTTTCCTCGTGCAGCGTATTGAACGTATGGAAAAATTCCTCTTGCGTTTGTTCTTTTCCAGCCAAAAACTGAATATCATCGATCAGTAGAACGTCAACGTTCCGGTACTTGTTGCGAAAGTCGTCAGGGCGGTTGTCTCGGATGGCGTTAATAAACTCATTCGTAAATTTTTCCGAAGATAAATAGACCACTTTCGCTGATGGGTTATGTTCAATCACGTAATGGCCGATCGCGTGCATTAAGTGCGTTTTTCCTAATCCGACGCCGCCATAGATAAACAAGGGGTTGTACGCTTTGGCCGGGGCCTCAGCGACCGCCAATGAAGCGGCATGGGCGAACCGGTTGCCGGAGCCGATGACAAACGTATCGAACGTGTATTTCGGATTTAACATGCTTTGTGGGAAATCGTTTGCCTCTTCATACGGTTTCCGTTGCTTTTTCTTGGATGACTGGAACTCCAGTTCTTCATCATCCTGATTTGGCGGAATGATAAACTTGACGGCCAATTCTTCGCCCGTGATGGTGTAGATCGTTTCCGCAATCAAATGGGAGTAGCGAGAATCAAGCCAATCTCTAGCAAACTCGTTCGGGGCTACGATGACGAGCGTGTCACCTCGTAAAGAGTGGGCTTTCGTTGACTTGAGCCAAGTTTCAAAGCTCGGCTTGCTGATTTTTCGTTCGATCTCCGCGAGCACGCGATCCCATAAGTCATGGATATTTTCCACCCGTTGCCCCTCCCTTAAGTCAGAGGATGATCGTTTGTTTGAAAAAATAAGTTTGTGGAAAAAGTATATTAAGGAAAAAAGCAGCTTTTCGACAAAATCCACCATCTGTGGATAACGTTATTAACACGCTGTGAAAAAAATATCCACAAACTATCCACAAAATGTGGATAGATTTATCTTATTCACATGATTATCCATAGTGAAAACACAATAATAATAGCAAATAAAACGGCCTGTTGCAACGGGATTTTTTTGATTATCCACAAAATTGACAAGCTGTGCAAAAATCGTTATCCACACCATTGAACATGTGAAAAAAATGTCGATAAATGTTGTGGATTGTTGACAGGAGAGAGAAAATTTATCCACAACGATGATCAAAGTTGGAAAAACGAAGAGGCGGTTGACATTTGCTAAGATTGTTCAATATAATGAGAAAGACTGCCCGTAACTGTTATTCCCTAGGGAGGTGTCATAGATGAAACGGACGTATCAACCGAATAGACGGAAACGCAGCAAAGTGCACGGATTCCGCGCGCGCATGAGCACGAGAAACGGCAGAAAAGTGTTGGCGCGCCGCCGCCGCAAAGGAAGAAAAGTTTTGTCTGCATAATAGGCCACTGAAGTTTCAGTGGTCTTTTTTCTCAATGTTTTGCCGCCGGGAAATTAGGCAAATGGAGTGTTTTGGGAGAATGAAAAAAAAGTATCGGATCAAGAAAAACGAAGAGTTCCAGGAAGTGTTTCAGAGGGGCGCTTCAACGGCCAACCGCCAGTTTGTCATCTACACGCTTGACCGCCCGGAGCAACCTTATTTTCGCATCGGGCTGTCTGTCAGCAAAAAACTCGGAAAGGCTGTCGTCCGAAATCGAATCAAGCGATACATCCGCCAATGCTTCCTCGAATTGAAAGAGGACATCACCCCTGGCAAAGACTATGTCGTTATCGCTAGGCAGCCGGCGGCGGAGATGAATTATGCGGAAGTGAAAAGAAGTTTAATCCATGTGCTCCGGAAATCCGGAGGGCTGAAAAATGGAGGCCGGCCGCCGCATTCGGCTTGAAAAAATGCTCCACGCGGCAAAAAAAGATGGTAAAATACATACGTGAACTTGTATATGTGGGAGGAAAAAGAAGGTGAAAAGGCGAATCGGATTGATCGTTTTGTTCGGTGCGTTAGCGTCTGTGCTGGCCGGATGCACGGAAATTCACAAACCGATCACCCCGGAAAGCAAGGGGTTTTGGAACGAGTATATCGTTTATCCGCTTTCTTGGCTGATCAAATATGTCGCCGGGCTGCTCGGCGGAAGCTTTGGTCTGTCGATCATTGTCGTCACCATTTTGATCCGCTTGTTGATTTTGCCGCTGATGATCCAACAGACGCGCAACGCGAAGGCGATGCAAGCGCTTCAGCCGGAAATCGAAGCGCTCCGCAAAAAATACAGCTCAAAAGACGCGCAAACTCAACAAAAGCTCCAACAAGAGATGATGCTCTTGTTCCAAAAGCACGGCGTCAACCCAATGGCCGGCTGCTTCCCAATTTTGATCCAGATGCCGATTTTAATTGGGTTTTACCATGCCATCATGCGGACGAGGGAAATTGCTCAACATAATTTTTTATGGTTTGACCTTGGCGAAAAAGACCCGTACTACATTTTGCCGGTCATTGCCGGCGTGACGACGTTCATCCAGCAGAAAATCATGATGGCCGGCTCCGCTCAGCAAAATCCACAAATGGCGATGATGCTTTGGATGATGCCGATTATGATCGTCATTTTCGCGATCAACTTCCCGGCTGCTTTGTCGCTTTACTGGGTCGTCGGAAATATTTTCTCCATTGTGCAAACGTATTTCATTAAAGGGCCGGAGATTGCCGCCCATTCAGGAGGAGCGAAAAAGTGAAAGAAGTAACCGCGACCGCCCGAACAGTCGAAGAGGCGGTGCAGTTGGCGCTCGCGCAGCTTGGCGCGCCCCGAGAGCGTGCGGATATTGTTGTGCTCGATGAAGGGAAAAGAGGTTGGTTTGGCTTGTTTGGCGGCCGGCCGGCGGTTGTGAAAGCCGTGCTGAAAATCGACCCGGTTGAGGAGACGGTTCGCTTTTTGCAGCAAGTCATCGCGCAAATGGGGGCGGAAGGGGCAAGCATCGAAGCTGCCCGCCGCGGCAAGCAGGTGACGCTTCATGTGCACGGGGGGCCGGTCGGTCTATTAATCGGCAAGCACGGGCAAACGTTAAACGCTCTTCAGTTTTTGGCGCAGCTCGTCGCCAACCGCCATGCTGACGAATACGTGTCGATTGCCGTCGATGTCGAAAATTACCGCGAACGAAGGGAAAAGGCGCTGATCGAGCTGGCGCACAAGCTGGCCGCCCGGGCGGTGAAGACGGGAAAAGAAGTAAGGTTGGAGCCGTTGCCGGCGCATGAACGGAAGATCATCCACGCAGCGCTGGCTGGCAACAAGCACGTCTTGACCTATTCCGTTGGCGTTGATCCGCACCGTTCGATCGTCGTCGCTCCGAAAACAGGCAAAATGTCGCCGAAAAAAGAGGCGCCTCGCTAAACTGTAGAGAGGCGCCTCTTTTTTTACGGTGTTGGCGCCGCATGGAAGATTGGCGATGGAAATGGGGGGCGTTTCAGCAAGAGCTTTTTCAAATTGGGAAACAGCGCAGCAACAGTCTTTTTTGCCTATCCGTCCAGATGATTGTGAAGAAATCACTAGTTTCCATCAACTTTTTTGACGGCCGCCGCTTATATTTTTCAACAACCGCGTTGAGCGCGCCGTATTGTTATTCACATGTGGATAAGTTAAAATTGAACTAAGTGAATATGCACAAGGAAAACAAGCGGCCAAAACGGGCTGTGGATATAGAGAAAGCGGAGCAAAGAGAGGTGAACAGCTTTGACGGAATTTGATACGATCGCCGCCATTTCGACGCCGATGGGCGAAGGGGCGATTGCCATCGTTCGGTTGAGCGGAGATCAAGCGGTTGAGATCGCTGACCGGCTTTTCCGCAGCCCGAGCGGAAAGCGGCTCAAAGACGTTCCATCGCACACGATCCACTACGGGCATATCATCGATACGAAAAGCGGACGGGTCGTTGAAGAAGTAATGGTGTCGGTTATGCGCGCACCGAAGACGTTTACGCGCGAGGACGTGGTCGAGATCAACTGCCATGGCGGGTTTGTTTCCGTCAATCGGGTGTTGCAGCTCGTGCTGGCAAACGGGGCGCGGCTCGCCGAACCGGGGGAGTTTACGAAGCGGGCGTTTTTAAATGGGCGCATCGATTTATCTCAAGCTGAGGCGGTCATCGACCTAATCCGCGCCAAAACCGACCGAGCGATGAACGTCGCCCTACAGCAAATGGAAGGGCGCCTTTCAAAATTGATTCGCGAATTGCGGCAGACGATTTTGGAGACGCTGGCACATGTTGAAGTCAATATTGATTATCCGGAATACGATGATGTCGAAGAGATGACGCCGCTCCTTTTGCGGGAAAAGGCGGAATATGTGCGCGGGCAAATTGAAAAGCTTCTGTCGACCGCCGCGCAAGGAAAAATATTGCGGGAAGGGCTGGCAACGGTCATCATCGGGCGGCCGAACGTCGGCAAATCGTCGCTTTTGAATGCGCTCGTCCATGAAAATCGGGCGATCGTCACCGATATTCCGGGAACGACGCGCGACGTCATCGAGGAATATGTCAACGTCCGCGGCGTACCGCTTCGCTTGATCGATACGGCTGGCATCCGCGAAACGGAAGACGTCGTCGAACGGATCGGCGTCGAGCGCTCGCAGCAAATGTTGAAGCGGGCCGACTTAATTTTGCTCGTTTTGAATTATCATGAACCGCTGACGGAAGAGGACGAGCGGCTGTTTGCCATGATCGAGGGAATGGACGCCATCGTCATTGTGAATAAAACCGATTTGCCTCGGCGGATCGATATGGAGCGAGTCAAGGAACTGGCGGCCGGCCGGCCGGTCGTGGCGACATCGCTGTTGCATGAACAAGGAATTGATGAACTGGAAAAAGCGATTGCTGACCTGTTTTTTGGGGGTGAGCTGGAGGCCGGCGATTTGACGTACGTTTCTAACTCCCGCCATATCGCCTTGCTCGAGCAGGCGAAAACAGCGATTGAAGACGCGTTGGCCGGCATTGACGCCGGCATGCCGGTCGATCTCGTCCAAATCGATTTGCGCCGGGCATGGGAGCTGCTTGGTGAAATCATCGGTGATACGATCCATGAAAGCTTGATTGACCAGTTGTTTTCTCAATTTTGTTTAGGAAAATAATCAAGGAGGATATCGAAAAATGGATTACCATGGAGGAACGTATGACGTCATCGTCGTCGGCGCCGGCCATGCCGGCTGCGAAGCGGCATTAGCTTCGGCGCGCATCGGGGCGAAAACGCTTGTCATTACGCTCAACCTCGATATGATCGCGTTCATGCCGTGCAACCCGTCGATCGGCGGCCCGGCGAAAGGAATCGTCGTGCGCGAAATCGACGCTCTCGGCGGGGAAATGGCGAAAAACATTGACAAAACATACATTCAAATGCGGATGCTAAACACCGGCAAAGGGCCAGCCGTCCGCGCGCTTCGGGCGCAAGCCGATAAAGTGCTGTACCAGCGGGAAATGAAAAAAACACTCGAAAATCAAGAAAATTTGACGCTTCTGCAAGGAAAAGTCGAGCGGCTGATCGTCGAAGACGGCGTTTGCAAAGGTGTCATCACTCACACGGGGGCGCATTATTACGCTAAAGCGGTCGTCATTACGACCGGGACGTTTTTGCGCGGGGAAATCATCATCGGAGACATTAAATATTCGAGCGGCCCGAACAACCAGCAGCCGTCGATTAAGCTGTCCGAGCATTTAGAAGAGCTCGGGTTTGAACTTGTTCGCTTCAAAACGGGCACGCCGCCGCGCGTCAACAGCCGGACGATCGACTACAGCAAAACCGAGATCCAGCCGGGAGACAAGGAGCCGCGGGCGTTTTCGTACGAAACGACGACGTACATCACCGATCAGCTGCCGTGCTGGCTGACGTATACGACGGAGGAAACGCATCGCATCATCGATGAAAACTTGCACTTGTCGCCGATGTACTCCGGTATGATCAAAGGAACCGGCCCGCGCTATTGCCCATCGATCGAAGATAAAGTCGTCCGGTTCCATGATAAGCCGCGCCATCAAATTTTCCTTGAGCCAGAAGGGCGGGAAACGGAAGAAGTGTACGTGCAAGGGTTGTCGACAAGCTTGCCGGAACATATCCAGCGCAAGCTGCTCGAGACGATCCCGGGGCTTGAGAAGGCGCAGCTCATGCGGGCCGGCTACGCGATCGAGTACGATGCCATCGTGCCGACGCAACTATGGCCGACGTTGGAAACGAAGCTCGTGAAAAACTTGTATACGGCGGGGCAAATCAACGGCACGTCCGGCTATGAAGAAGCGGCGGGCCAAGGCATTATGGCCGGCATTAATGCCGCCCACCGCGCGCTCGGCCGCGAAGAAATCATTTTAAGCCGTTCGGATGCCTATATCGGCGTTTTGATCGACGACTTGGTGACGAAAGGGACGAATGAGCCATACCGCCTGCTGACGTCGCGTGCCGAGTACCGGCTTTTGCTTCGCCATGACAACGCCGATTTGCGCCTGACCGAGCTCGGCTATCGGATCGGTCTCATTTCCGAAGAGCGGTATCAAAAATTTTTAGCGAAAAAAGAGGCGATCGAACGAGAGAAAAAGCGGCTGCAAACGGTGATCATCAAACCGACGCCGGAAGTGCAGGAAGTCATCCGTGAAGCGGGGGGAAGCGAGCTGAAAGACGGCATTCGCGCCGCCGATTTGCTCCGACGCCCGGAGATGACGTACGAGCACATCCGAAAACTGGCGCCGGCTGACGAGGAGATCGCTCCGGAAGTGGCTGAGCAAGTCGAAATTCAAATCAAGTACGAGGGCTACATCCAAAAATCGTTGCAAGAAGTCGAACGGCTCAAAAAAATGGAAAACAAAAAAATCCCGGAAGATATCGATTACGACGCCATCCAAGGGCTTGCAACCGAGGCGCGGCAGAAGCTCAAACAAGTGCGCCCGCTCTCGATCGCCCAGGCGTCGCGCATTTCCGGCGTCAATCCGGCCGATATTTCGATATTATTAGTGTATTTGGAACAAGGAAGAATCGCGCGCGTGTCGAATGAATAAACAATGAGGGAAAGGATTGGCTTATGGAGGCGACACAATTTCAAGCCATGCTCGAAGAGAGGGGAATTTCCCTCTCTTCCCGGGCGCTTGCGCAGTTTGAGCGCTATTACGAACTGCTCGTTGAGTGGAACGAGAAAATGAATTTGACCGCTATTACGGACAAGCCCGGCGTCTATGTGAAGCACTTTTTCGACTCGGTGTCCCCGGCTTTTTACTACGACTTTTCAGCGCCGCTTGCGCTTTGCGACGTCGGCTCCGGGGCGGGATTTCCGAGCCTTCCGCTCAAAATTTGTTTTCCGCATTTGCGCGTTTCCATCGTTGATTCGCTGCAAAAACGCATCCGTTTTTTAGAGCATCTTACCGCCGAGCTCGGGCTTGCGGACGTGGCGCTTTACCACGAACGCGCTGAGACGTTCGCCCGTCAAAAGGGGATGCGCGAATCATTTGACGTCGTCACGGCCAGAGCGGTGGCGCGCATGCCGGTGCTTGCCGAACTTTGCCTTCCGCTCGTGAAAATGGGCGGGACATTCATTGCGATGAAAGCTGCTTCGGCGCCCGAGGAGCTGAAAGAGGGAAACAAGGCGATTTCTGTGCTTGGCGGAGAAGTGACGGCGACGGAAACGTTCACGTTGCCGTTTGACGAAGGCGAACGAACGATCATTTTCATCCAAAAAATGAGAAAAACGCCGAACCAATACCCGCGCAAACCGGGAACGCCGAACAAACAACCGATTCAGTAGCGTTTTTGCGGGCGGCGGGAGGGCTTTGCCGGCTGAAAGAGAGAAACAAGCTGTTTCGCTCCCCGCCTTTGTCCCGCGCCAAAAAACCGACCGTAAGGCGGCGTATGCCGGGCGAGACAGAGACATTTTGGCCAAGTATGTCCAAAGGTGGTGTAGGGGGATGAAGCATCCATTTTCGCGCTTGTTCAGCTTTGGAGAAAAAGAACAGGAAGAAATGGAGGAAAAGCAAGAGCGGGAGGAAGTTCGCCACATTCCGGTCAAAAGCATTATTCCGAACCGCTTTCAGCCGCGCACGATGTTTGATGAAGAGAAGATCGACGAGTTGGCGCTGACGATCCGCACGCACGGCATCATCCAGCCGATCGTCGTCCGCGAATGCGGGAACGGACGGTTTGAAATCATCGCCGGCGAGCGGAGATGGAGAGCGGTGCAAAAGCTTGGCTGGACGGAAATCCCCGCGATCATCAAAAACTTAAATGACAAAGAAACCGCCTCCGTCGCCCTCATTGAAAACTTACAGCGCGAAGAGTTGACGCCGATTGAAGAGGCGATGGCGTACGCCAAATTGATCGAGCTCCATGATTTGACGCAAGAAGCGCTCGCTCAGCGGCTCGGCAAAGGACAGTCGACGATCGCCAATAAGCTGCGTCTGCTGAAACTCCCGCAAGAGGTGCAAGAGGCGCTCTTGCAACGGGCGATTACGGAACGTCATGCGCGCGCGTTGATTGCCTTGAAAGATAAAGAAAAACAGCTGAAACTGCTGCAAGAAATCATCGACAAACAGTTGAATGTCAAGCAGACGGAAGATCGGGTGTTAAAGCTGCTCGAGGCGGGGGAACGGAAGCCAAAACCGAAGCGAAAGGCGTTCAGCCGCGATATGCGCATCGCCGTCAACACGATCCGCCAGTCGCTTTCCATGGTCGAAAGCAGCGGGGTGTCCGTCCAATCTGAAGAAGAAGAATTCGATGACTACTATCAAATTACGATTCGAATCGCGAAAAAATAACGAAAGTCACCTTTTGCCTCATCAAGCACAGCTGATGGGGTTTTTTCTTTCAGAAAACAAAGTCATTTTCCTGTTTTCGTGCTAAAATAAAATGGATTGAGGAAGAGATAGAGGTAGGTGGCATCGTGGGAAAAGTCATTGCTATTGCAAACCAAAAAGGCGGAGTTGGAAAAACGACGACGGCGGTCAATTTATCGGCCTGTTTGGCGCATCTTGGAAAAAAAGTGCTGCTTGTTGACGCCGATCCGCAAGGAAATGCGACGAGCGGCATCGGCATTGAGCGAGGCGATGTCGACGAATGCATTTACAATGTCATCATTGGCGACATGAAAGCAAAAGATGTCATTCGACCGACGGACATTGAAAATTTATACGTCATTCCAGCGACGATCCAGCTCGCCGGCGCAGAAATTGAGCTCGTCTCGGTCATTTCCCGCGAAATCCGGCTGAGAAACGCGATCGAGCCGCTGAAAGACAAATACGACTTCATTATTATCGACTGTCCTCCTTCGCTCGGCTTGCTGACGCTCAACGCGTTGACAGCGGCCAATTCCGTGCTCATCCCTGTCCAATGCGAATATTATGCGTTAGAAGGGCTCAGCCAGCTGCTTAACACGATCCGGCTTGTGCAGCGGCACTTAAACTATGATTTGCGCCTCGAAGGCGTTCTGTTGACGATGCTTGATGCAAGGACGAATCTAGGCTTGCAGGTCATTCAAGAAGTCAAAAAGTATTTCCGCGAAAAGGTGTACCAGACGATCATCCCGCGAAACGTGCGGCTGAGTGAGGCGCCAAGCCATGGCAAGCCGATCATTTTGTACGATGTGAAATCGCGGGGGGCGGAAGTGTATTTGGAACTGGCGAAGGAGGTGCTTGAACGTGGCTAAAGGTCTCGGCAAAGGCATCAGTGCGCTGTTTGACAACCTCTCTCTCAATGAACTTAATGGGAAAGAGGAAACGGTGCGGGAAGTAAGCATTCACGACCTTCATCCAAACCCGTACCAGCCGCGGAAAACGTTTCAGCCTGAGGCGATTGAGGAGTTGAAGCAATCGATTTTGCAGCACGGCATTTTGCAGCCGCTCATCGTCCGCCGTGTACCGAACGGATTTGAAATCGTCGTTGGCGAACGGCGCTACCGGGCGGCGAAAGAGGCGAATTTGCCGTCAGTGCCGGTCGTGGTGCGCGAGTTGACTGATGAGCAAATGATGGAGTTCGCCCTTCTTGAAAACTTGCAGCGCGAGGATTTGAACCCGATCGAGGAAGCGATGGCGTACAAAATGTTGATGGACAAGCTGCACTTAACCCAGGAGGAAGTCGCGAGCCGCGTTGGGAAGAGCCGTCCGCACATCGCCAATCATTTGCGTTTGTTGTCCCTCCCTTCAGATGTGCAAAAGCTGCTTATTGACGGCACACTTTCGATGGGACATGGCCGCGCGCTTTTAGGGCTGAAACAAAAAAGCAAAATGAAACCGATCGTGGAACGGACGATTCGCGAAGGGTTGAACGTCCGCCAGCTTGAAAAGCTGATCCAACAAGCGAACGAAAATGTTTCACGTGAAACATCGAAGCGGAAACCGCCGGAAAAAAGCGTGTTTATTCGGGAAAGCGAATCGTTGCTGCGCGAAAAATTCGGGACGAACGTCACGATTAAACAAACGAGGAAAAGAGGAAAAATTGAAATTGAGTTTTTTTCTCCGGAAGATTTAGAGAGAATATTAGAACTGCTCGATGTGCGGTTCGACGAGTAAGTCGGCCCTTTGATCAAGGCCGGTTTATTTTTTTGCAAGAGAGGGTTGGACATCATGGTGTTGTTAGGAACGATTGTCAACGGAGTGAGCATTATCGCCGGGGCGTTGATTGGAAAATGGCTTCATCGCATCCCCGAGCGAGTAAAGGAAACGGTGATGGGGGGGATTGGGCTTGCGGTGGCGTTGCTTGGCATACAAATGGGAATGAAAAGCGAACAGTTTCTCGTTGTTATTTTCAGCCTTGTTTTCGGCGGCATTCTCGGGGAGTGGTGGAACTGGGAGGAAAAGCTGAACCGGCTCGGTCAATGGCTCGAGGCGAAAGTGGGCGGAAACGGGCAAGGAAGCATCGCTAAAGGGTTTGTCAGCGCGACGTTGTTGTTTGTCATCGGGGCGATGGCCATCGTCGGAGCGCTTGACAGCGGGCTGCGCGGCGACCATAGCGTCTTGTATACGAAATCGATTTTAGACGGCTTTGCCAGTGTCATTTTGACGACGACGCTCGGCATCGGCGTCATCTTCTCCGCCTTGCCGGTCGTTGTTTATGAGGGGAGCATCGCGCTGTTGGCGACGCAAATCGAACGGTTTGTGCCGAAGGAAGTGCTCGATTCGTTCATCGCCGAATCAACGGCGACCGGAGGCATTTTAATTATGGCCATTGGACTCAATATGCTCGGTTTGACGAACATTCGCGTGGCCAATTTGCTGCCGAGCATTCTCATTACGGCAGCCGCCGTTTTCATTCTTTCACTCGTTTAACGACCGGTTGTTTTGGCCGGACAGAAAAGAAATCCCCTCCTTGAACAGCTGACCAAGAGGGGGATTTGCTGCCTACCATAATGAATGCCGGTCTGTTGAGAGCGGAGGGGCAGCGAGCCGCTCTTTTCGGAGGATGAACCGCTCTGCTTCGTAAATGCCATTGGCGATCGTTTTCGCCATATTCATGACAAGATGGAGGCGCGTATTTTGCAGGACGAAAAACTCCATAAACCCGCTGACATTGACAACCCCAGTAATATGGGCGTCGCCGACGGGAAGGAGCTGTTTGTTGACCCCAGCCCCAGGGCGGACCGGTCCTTTGGCGATCGTGATGGCGCCGACGCTTTTCAGCCGCCCGAGGCAGGCATCGACCGCGATCATGAACGGATCGTTATGAATTAGTCGAATGGCTTCTACCTTTTCTTCCAAATTAACGGCATGGATCGGTTCTTCGAGTGTTCCGTACACGTGAAAGCGGGTCAGTCGTTTTTCTTTCAACATCGTGCCGACAAGCGGTCCAAGCGAATCGCCGGTCGAGCGGTCCGTGCCGATGCAAACGATAGCGACCGGCTGAACGAGCGGGTCGGGAAGCAGTGAGGCGACCCGCCAGCCGATCGACGACACCGCCCCTTGCTCATCGTAAAACACGCGGTTTCTTTCCTCCTTGGACGAGAAAAATATCGATGGTATGCTCATTCGCTTCACTCCTACTTTCGTTTCAAAAGTATTAACAGTATACGGAAAATAAAAGAATGATATACATTTCATTGTTCGTTTTCTTGCCTTTTCTTCGCGATAACGGGATATCGGGCTACAAATCAGCGGCCGGTCTTGTTAAAATAAAAGCGCAGAACAAGAAAAAAGATTGAGGTGTCGCCAACGTTGAACACGATGGAAAAAACGATGAGCCGATTGTTCGCATTTTTGATAGATGAGAAATTGTGGCTCCAGATCGGAAAAGGGACGCTGAAGATTGTTCTTATCCTACTCATCTGCGCCATCGCGGTGAAAGTGTTGAAAATCGCCGTTCATAACATGTTCAAAGTGCGACAGAAGGCGCCGATCCGCATTTCCGAACGGCGGGAGGCGACGCTCGTTCGGCTGCTCGACAACGTCATTACGTACGTACTATATTTTATTGCGCTCTTGATGATTTTAGATACGTTTGGCGTTCCAGTCAAAGCGTTGCTCGCCGGGGCTGGGGTTGTCGGGCTGGCCGTGGGTTTTGGCGCACAAAGCTTAGTGAAAGACATCATCACTGGATTTTTCATCATTTTTGAAGACCAGTTTGCGGTCGGCGATTATGTGCGCATCGGCAATTTTGAAGGGTATGTTGAAACGATTGGGCTTCGGGTGACGAAAATTAAAAGCTGGACCGGGGAAGTGCACATTTTGCCAAACGGCAGCATCACTCAAGTGACGAACTATTCACTGCACAACAGCCTCGCTGTCGTCGACGTCAGCATCGCCTATGAAGAAGACATTGAAGAGGCGGAGGAAGCCATCCGCGAGCTTCTTCCGCAGCTGCCGGCGAAGTATGAAGACATGGTCGCCCCGCCGGAATTGCTTGGCGTGCAAAATTTAGCCAGCTCGGAAGTCATATTGCGCATCACGTGCGAAACGAAGCCGATGCGCCATCTGGCGGTCGCTCGGGCGATCCGCAAGGAAGTGAAGCTGCTGTTGGACGAACGGGGAATCGAAATCCCATACCCGCGGCTTGTGCTGCATCGCCGCGACGGACAAGAGCAGCCGGAGGCAAAGCCGCAACGGGAGCAATCGTTGTCATAGGGAGGTGGACCGATGGAAGAGAAAGAGTTCGGCCTATACGATATCGTCGAAATGAAAAAGCCGCACCCGTGTGGAACGAACCGTTGGAAAGTGATCCGCTTGGGCGCTGACATCCGCATTAAATGCGAAGGGTGCGCCCATAGCGTTTTGTTGCCGCGCAAAGAGTTTATCCGCAAAATGAAAAAAGTGCTCGTCAAGCATGAAGAATAAGCAAATGAAGCATGGCGGCGGGGCCATGCTCTTTTGTTGCGAAAGGGAGGGAGAAAATGACGGAAACGACGCATGTGACATCATGTCCGCTCAACTGCTGGGACGTATGCGGGCTGAAGGTGACGGTGAACGAGGGGAAAGTCGTACGTGTTGATGGCGACGAACACCATCCCATCACGAAAGGGAACATTTGCGGGCGCGGGCGAATGTTGAAAGAGCGGGTAAACGCCAAAGAACGCCTTCTCTATCCGTTGAAAAAAGTAAACGGGCAGTTCGTTCGCATTTCTTGGGAAGAGGCGCTTGATGACATCGCCGGGAAAATGCGGAAGTTGAAAGAACAATTTGGGCCGACAGCCGTGCTTCACAGCCATGATTACGCCAACAACGGGCTGCTGAAAAATTTGGACAAGCGTTTTTTCAATTGCTATGGCGGTGCGACGGAGCTTGTCGGCAGTCTCTGCTGGGGGTCGGGCATCGAGGCGCAAATGTGGGATTTCGGCAATGCTTACAGCCACGCACCCGAAGATATTGAAAATAGCCGGCACATCGTGATTTGGGGGCGAAACGTCGCCCGGACGAACATGCATTTATTTGAGCGGCTCTTGGCAGCGAAAAGACGAGGCGCAACGATCGTTGTCATCGATCCGCTGTTTGGCTCGACGGCGCGCATCGCCGACCGGTACGTATGCGTGAAACCGGGAATGGACGCATTTTTGGCGATGGGCGTCATGAAAGAATTGCTTCGCCTTGGACTTGAGGATCGCACCTTTATTGAGCAGCATACGCTCGGGTTTGAGGACGTGAAACAAGTATTGGATACGATTTCTCTCTCTGAGATCGAGCGGTGTACGGGCGTCAGCCGGGATCAAATGACGGAGCTGGCTCGTCTTTATGGGGATCGGCCGACCGCAACGTATCTCGGCCTTGGCATGCAGCGCTATGCGAACGGTGGCAATACGATCCGGTGGATTGACGCTCTTGTTGCGGCAAGCGGCAACGTCGGCATTCCCGGCGGAGGGGCGAATTTCGGCAACTTGCAGGTGGGCGAGTGTTTTGATAAAGCCGCATTGACGCTCCCGGAGCGGAAAACGGCCTCGCGTACATGGACGATGATGAAGCAGGCGGAAGAAATATTGAAAGCGGATGATCCGCCCGTCCGCATGGTGATCGTTACATGCGGCAACCCGCTCGCTCAAGTGCCGAACACGAACTTGATGAAAAAAGCGTTCGCTTCCGTCGAAACGGTGGTTGTGTTTGAGCAGTTCATGACCGATACGGCTGCAATGGCTGATTATGTTTTACCGGTAGCGGCTTCGTTTGAAGAGGAAGACGTCTATTGCTCATCGATGTACCATGCGTATATCAACTACGGGCCGAAGCTTGTCGACCCGCCGGGTGAGGCGAAGCCGGACTTGTGGATTTGGACGGAGCTGGCAAAACGGCTCGGGTTTGGGGACGATTTTGCCTATACGCGCGAGCAATTTCTAGCGATGGCGCTCCGCCCGTTGGAACAGTATGGTATTACGCTTGCACGACTGAAGGCAGAACATCGCATCCTTTTACCTGTCGAACCGGTGCCATGGCGCGATCGCTGTTTCCAAACACCGAGCGGCAAATATGAATTCACGTCGTCCGTCGCCAAGCAAAAAGGGATGGACGGCCGGCTGCAAATCATGTATCCGGCCGAATCGGAGGAGGCCAATCCATCATTGGCCGCCAAATATCCGTATCGGTTGTTGACGATCCATCCACTCCGTTCGAATCATTCGCAGCATTATCCGCTCATCCCAGCGCTTCAGACAGTCCGCATTGAGGTAGCGGCTGATGTTGCTGCGGCAAAGGGTCTTGCCGATGGCGACCGGGCGCGTGTTTACAACGACCGCGGATCGCTCGTGGGAACGGTCAAGGTGCTTGACCGGGCCTACCCAGGTACGGTGAACATCGACGAGGGGCAGTGGGGGGCATTCGGCGGACCGGTCAATGTGCTCACGTCCGATTTGGAGTCGGATAACGGCTGCGGCAGCACGCTGTACGACTGTTTGGTCAATATTGAAAAAGTCACGTCGGAAGCAAAGTAAGCGGTTCAAAGTTGCTTCGGATCAGTAGAAAAAAGATATTGTCGACGACAAAATGCGGTTCAAGGCTGTTGATCCGAAAAGGATGATTTTGGCATCCAAGGGTTGGAAAAAGGGTGCAAACTCCTGCCTTTTTTGAAGCGGGTGGGAGAGGAAGCATTCCCCGCTTGCAGCGTGCTTGTCATTTTCCGCGCCAGCCCATATAATGAGGGAAGATGTGAACGGGAAAGAGGAGTGGAACGAATGGGATTGACAGCAGGAATCGTCGGATTGCCGAACGTCGGCAAATCGACGTTGTTTAACGCCATTACAAAAGCAGGTGCTGAGTCAGCCAACTATCCGTTTTGCACGATTGAGCCGAACGTCGGTGTCGTCGAAGTGCCCGATGAGCGGCTCGATGTATTGACGGAAATGTTTCGGCCGAAGCGGACGGTGCCGACCGTTTTTGAATTTACCGATATCGCCGGCATCGTCAAAGGGGCGAGCAAAGGAGAGGGGCTTGGCAACAAGTTTTTGTCGCACATCCGCCAAGTCGATGCGATTTGCCAAGTCGTCCGCTGCTTCAGCGACGAAAACATCACTCACGTCGCCGGCCAAGTCGACCCGCTCGCCGATATCGAAACGATCAATTTGGAGCTCGTGTTGGCCGATTTAGAGACGGTTGACAAACGAATCGAGCGGGTCGGCAAAATCGCCAAGCAAAAGGATAAAGAGGCGGCGTTTGAATACGACATTTTGCGGCAGTTGAAGGAGACGCTCGAAGCCGGCAAGCCGGCGCGCACGCTCGAGTTCACTGATGAAGAGATGAAAGTCGTCAAGCAGCTGCATTTGTTGACGATAAAGCCGATGCTTTACGTCGCCAATGTCGGCGAGGAAGATGTCGCCGACCCTAGCAGCAATCCCTTTGTCAAGGATGTGCGCGAGTTTGCGAAGCGCGACAATGCGGAAGTCATCGTCGTCTGCGCTAAAATTGAAGAGGAAATCGCGGAGTTCAGCGATGAGGAAAAACGGCAGTTTTTGCAGGAACTCGGCATTGAGCAGTCCGGCCTTGACCAGCTCATCCGCGCTGCTTACAGCTTGCTCGGATTGGCGACGTTTTTCACCGCCGGCGAGCAGGAGGTGCGGGCGTGGACGTTCCGCAAAGGGATGAAAGCGCCGCAATGCGCCGGCATTATCCATTCCGACTTTGAGCGCGGGTTTATTCGCGCGGAAACGGTGTCGTACGATGACCTTGTCGCGGCTGGATCGATGGCGGCGGCGCGCGAAGCCGGAAAAGTGCGCTTGGAGGGAAAAGACTATGAAGTGCAAGACGGCGACATTATGCATTTCCGGTTCAACGTGTAACCATCGGTTCGAGGGCGGGGTGGATGCAGCAGGTCACGGCGTGGGGCCGTTTTTGGCTTATCCGCACGGATGGAAGATGTTTGCTCCGACGGAGTGCGGCAAACTGCCTTGCTTATCGTTGTCGGTCATGATATAATCAACAAATGTGAGTAATGGTGATTGCTCCTTGCCCTTCGAACGGAAGGGCCGCTTAGACCAAAAGGAGGTGACGAGCGTGAGAAAGTACGAAATCATGTACATCATCCGCCCGAACATGGACGATGAAGCGAGACAAGCTCTCGTGGAACGGTTCAACAATGTGTTGAAAGAAAACGGCGCGGAGATTACGAACGTGACGGATTGGGGCAAGCGCCGCTTAGCCTATGAAATTCAAAAATACCGCGACGGCTATTACATGATCGTCAATGTCGTATCGGAGCCGAAAGCGGTGCAAGAATTCGACCGCTTAGCGCGCATCAGCGAAGACATCATCCGTCATATCGTCGTCAAAGAAGAAGAATAATCTTTTCGATAGGATGAAGAGGTGGTTCTGATGATTAACCGCGTCATTTTGGTCGGCAGGTTAACGAGAGATCCGGAGTTGCGCTACACTCCAAGCGGAGTGGCTGTTGCCACGTTTACGCTCGCGGTCAACCGTCCGTTTACAAACCAGCAGGGCGAGCGAGAAACGGATTTTATCCAGTGTGTCGTTTGGCGCCGCCAGGCGGAAAACGTCGCCAACTTTTTGAAAAAGGGGAGCTTGGCTGGCGTCGATGGCCGACTGCAAACCCGCAGCTATGAAAATCAAGAAGGTCGGCGCGTGTATGTGACGGAAGTGGTGGCTGATAGCGTCCAATTTCTTGAGCCGAAAGGAACGAGCGAGCAGCGAGGGGCAACAGCAGGCGGCTACTATGGGGATCCATTCCCATTCGGACAAGATCAGAACCACCGATATCCGAATGAAAAAGGGGTTGGCCGCATCGATGACGATCCTTTCGCCAATGACGGCCAGCCGATCGATATTTCTGATGATGATTTGCCGTTTTAAATAAACAGGTCGCTTGAAGCCCCCTGCCTCTAAGCAACGTGCAGGCAGCGGGCCATTCCACCGATGAGGAAACGACGGCAATGGAAAGGAGGAAACAAGCATGGCAGGACGGAAAGGCGGACGCGGCAAACGCCGCAAAGTATGTTACTTCACGGCGAACAACATTACGCATATCGACTACAAAGACGTCGATTTGCTGAAAAAGTTCATTTCCGAACGCGGCAAAATTTTGCCGCGCCGTGTAACGGGAACGAGCGCGAAATATCAGCGCAAATTGACGGTCGCGATCAAACGCGCGCGCCAAATGGCGCTTCTGCCGTACGTTGCGGACGAGTGAGCCGAAAGCAAGCAGTAAGGGGGGATCCTTACTGCTTTTTTTATCTCCTCTGACCGAGCGGACTCCCACTCTCAAGCAGGGCGAAAGTGGGGAAGGAGGTCAAATCACCAAAAAAACAAAGAAAGGGGAACGTTCATTGCGAAAAACGCACGCCCTCACCGAAGCGGCGATTGAGCTCGCGCTGTTTGCCGTTTTGTTTTTGCTTGCGCTGTACGCGCCGGTCATTGGGATTGTCGCCGCTTTGTTTTTAGCGCTTCCGTTTATGGTGTTTACGATGCGAAACGGTCTTGCTCCCGCTGTTTTGCTGCTGGCGGCGGCCCTTGTCATCTCCGGTTTGATCGGCTCGCTTTTGTCACTGCCGATGGCGCTCATGTTTGGCACCGTTGGCATGGCGGTCGGCGCAATGCTTTCGAAACAGAAAAACCGTTATCTTGTTCTTCTTGTCGGCGCGCTTGTATTTTTGGTGAATATCGTGCTTGATTACATCATCTCGATTCAATTTTTGCACGTCGATATGATCCAAGATACGCTTGCGCTCGTGCGAGAATCGTTTGACACGGCAATGAATCTAATGAAGGGAATGGGCCAAGCGCCGCCTTTGGAGATGAAAAGGCAGTTCGAACAAGGGCTGAAGCTGATCGGCTATATGGTTCCGACGCTGTTTGTCATCGCTTCGTTTGCGCTGGCGTACGCGACGATCATCGTCTCGCTGCCGGTGATGAAGAGGCTGAAGCTGCCGGTCGGCTCATGGCCGCCGTTTCGCGAGTTGACGTGGCCGAAAACCGTATTGTGGGTGTATGTCCTTGTGCTCCTTCTCTCCTTGTTCCCGTTCAAAGAAGGATCGTTTGCTTATATCGCCGTGTTGAACTTATCCTATGTATTGCAGCTGGCGATGATCGTGCAAGGATTTTCGTTTCTTTACTACGCCGCTTACAAAAAAGGGATTGGCAAAGGTGTGGTGGCGGCAGGGACGGTCATTTGCTTATTCCTGCCTTTTCTACTTTATCTTGTGGCGATATTCGGTATAATTGATTTAGGATTTGATTTGCGCCGCCGCATATTATAATTGGATAAGGTGAGCCATTTCTTCAGTGTAGGAGCTGACTTGAATGTCCCATTTTTATGAAAGGAAAGCGTATCGCTATCCGTTATATGCGTTAGCCGCCCTGGCGGTGCTTATGGCGATCGTCTTGTTTTACTTCCAATGGCTGCTCGGCCTCGTCGCCCTTCTTGGCGTCGGGTTTGTGCTTTATTATGTCATTGGGGCGCAACGCTCCTTGCATAAAGAGTTGGAGCACTATATTTCCAATTTGTCGCACCGGGTGAAAAAAGTAGGCGAGGAAGCGTTGATGCAAATGCCGATCGGCATTATGCTCATCGATGAAGGGGGAGAAATCGAGTGGTCGAACCGTTTTTTGGCCGCCTACTTTAAGGAACAGACGCTTGTCGGCCGCTCTCTCGCCGAACTTTCCGAATCGTTGGCCGCTTTTGTGAAAACGGGAAAAACGGACGAAGAGATCGTCGAATTGAACGGAAAGCAGCTGAAAGTGGTCATTCGCCGCCCTGAACGGCTTCTTTACTTTTTCGATGTTACTGAGCATTTGGAATTGAAGCGGCAGTACGAAGCGGAACGGCTGGTGCTCGCCATTATTTTTCTTGACAATTATGACGAAATTACGCAAGGGATGGACGATCAGGCAAAAAGCCAACTAAACAGCCTCGTCACTTCCGTGTTGAACCGGTGGGCGAACGACTATGGCATTTTTTTGAAGCGGACGTCATCCGACCGATTTATTGCCGTATTGAACGAAAATATTCTTGGGCGGCTCGAGAAAAACAAATTTTCCATTCTCGACGAAGTGCGCGAGCAGACGGCAAAGCATCATGCCCAGCTGACGCTAAGCATCGGCATTGGCGCCGGCGTGTCCCCGCTCCCGGAGCTCGGGGCGCTCGCCCAATCGAGCTTGGACTTAGCGTTGGGGCGCGGGGGCGATCAAGTCGCGATTAAGCAAGGAAATGGAAAAGTGAAGTTTTACGGCGGCAAAACGAACCCGATGGAAAAGCGGACGCGCGTCCGCGCCCGCGTCATTTCCCATGCGCTTCGCGAACTGATTGCAGGAAGCGACAAAGTGCTCATCATGGGGCATAAATATCCCGATATGGACGCCATGGGAGCGGCTATCGGCGTTTTAAAAGTCGTCCAGTCGAACCAAAAGGAAGGGTTTATCGTTATCGATCCGGCAAGAACCGACGCCGGGGCGCAACGGTTGCTTGAGGAAATGAAAAAACATGCTGAATTATGGTCAAGATGCCTAAAGCCAGAGCAGGCGCTTGAGCTCGTCACCGAGGATACGCTTTTGATCGTCGTCGATACGCATCGTCCGTCGCTCGTCATTGAAGAGCGGCTATTGTATCGCACCGACCATATCGTCGTCATTGATCACCATCGCCGCGGCGAAGAGTTCATTGAGGCGCCGATTCTCGTCTATATGGAGCCTTATGCTTCTTCGACATCGGAACTCGTCACCGAGCTGTTAGAGTACCAACCGAAACGGATGAAGCTGACGATGCTCGAAGCGACCGCCTTGCTTGCCGGCATCGTCGTCGACACGAAAAGCTTTACGCTCCGCACCGGCTCGCGGACGTTCGACGCTGCGTCATACTTGCGCGCCCAAGGAGCGGATACGGTGCTTGTGCAAAAATTGCTGCGGGAAAGCATCGCCAACTACGTCAAACGGGCGAAATTGATCGAGCGGGCGGTGATCGATGAGCATGGCATCGCCATCGCTAGAGGGGGCGAGAACGAGGTGCACGACCAAGTGTTGATTGCACAAACAGCCGATACGCTTCTCACTTTAAGCGGCGTCGTTGCTTCGTTCGTCATTTCCAAGCGGGCTGATGGAACGATCGGCATCAGCGCCCGTTCGCTCGGCGATGTCAACGTGCAAGTCATTATGGAACGGCTTGGCGGCGGCGGGCATTTGACGAACGCCGCCGCCCAGCTGTCTCAAGTGACGGTTGAAGAGGCGGAACGGCAGCTGCGTGAAGCCATTCATGACTATTTCGAGGGGGGGAAGCCATCATGAAAGTCATTTTTTTAAAAGATGTGAAAGGAAAAGGAAAAAAAGGGGAAATCAAAGACGTCGCCGACGGCTACGCAAACAACTTTTTGTTCAAACAAGGGCTCGCCATTGAAGCAACGCCGGCCAACATCAAGGCGCTCGAAGCGCAAAAACAAAAAGAGCAGCGTCAAGCGGCAGAAGAGTTGGCGAACGCGAAAAGACTGAAAGAAGAGCTCGAGAAGCTGACGGTGGAAATTCCAGCGAAAGCCGGCGAGGGCGGCCGTTTGTTTGGTTCGATCACGAGCAAGCAAATCGCTGAGGCGCTTCAGGCCCAGCACGGCTTGAAGCTTGACAAACGGAAAATCGAGCTTGCTGATGCCATTCGCTCCCTCGGATATACGAACGTGCCGGTGAAGCTCCATCCGGAAGTGACAGCGACCTTAAAAGTGCACGTCAAGGAACAAAAATAACGGTAGCGACGATGCCCCCGCCCGCTATGGCGGGGGCATTATCGACGGAAATGAAACGGGGGAAAAGGCGGTGAGACGATGAGTGAACTTTTTTCAGAACGAATTCCTCCGCAAAGCATTGAAGCCGAGCAGGCCGTGCTTGGCGCTGTGTTTTTGGATCCCACTGCGCTGACGCTCGCCTCGGAACGATTAATTCCCGAAGACTTTTACCGTGCGGCCCATCAAAAAATTTTCCACGCCATGCTTCGCGTCGCTGATAAAGGCGAGCCGGTCGATTTAGTGACGGTGACGGCGGAACTGGCCGCTTTGGAGCAGCTGGAGGAAGTTGGCGGTGTCTCCTACTTAAGCGAGCTTGCCGATTCTGTGCCGACAGCGGCCAACGTCGAATACTACGCCCGCATTGTTGAAGAAAAATCATTGCTTCGCCGCCTCATTCGCACGGCGGCATCGATTGCCCAAGATGGCTATACAAGGGAAGATGAAATTGACGTTTTGCTCGATGAAGCGGAACGGAAAATTATGGAGGTTTCCCAACGGAAACATTCAGGCGCCTTTAAAAATATTAAAGATGTTCTTGTACAGACGTATGACAACATTGAGATGCTCCATAACCGGAACGGGGACATCACCGGCATCCCGACCGGATTCACTGAACTCGACCGGATGACGTCCGGATTTCAGCGCAGCGACTTGATTATCGTCGCCGCCCGCCCGTCGGTCGGGAAGACGGCATTCGCGTTAAACATCGCCCAAAATGTGGCGACGAAGACGAACGAAAATGTCGCTATTTTCAGCTTGGAAATGAGCGCCCAGCAGCTTGTGATGCGGATGCTTTGCGCCGAAGGCAACATCAACGCCCAAAACTTGCGCACTGGCAAGCTGACGCCGGAAGATTGGGGAAAGCTGACGATGGCGATGGGTAGTTTGTCAAACGCCGGCATTTATATTGATGATACGCCGAGCATCCGCGTCAGCGATATTCGCGCCAAATGCCGCCGCTTGAAACAGGAAAGCGGCCTCGGCATGGTGGTGATCGATTATTTGCAGCTCATTCAAGGAAGCGGGCGCAACCGGGAAAACCGCCAGCAGGAAGTGTCGGAAATCTCCCGTTCGTTAAAGGCGCTCGCCCGTGAGCTCGAAGTGCCGGTCATCGCTTTGTCACAGCTGTCCCGCAGCGTTGAGCAGCGCCAGGACAAGCGGCCGATGATGTCCGATCTTCGCGAATCGGGGAGCATTGAGCAAGACGCTGATATCGTCGCCTTTTTGTATCGCGACGACTACTACAACAAAGATTCCGAGAACAAAAACATCATCGAAATCATTATCGCCAAACAGCGGAACGGCCCGGTCGGGACGGTGCAGCTCGCCTTTATTAAAGAGTACAATAAATTCGTCAACTTAGAGCGCCGCTTCGATGAGGCGCAAATTCCGCCGGGGGCGTAAGACGGACCGCGCTGCCGGCGGCGAGCGCCTTTTTGTTCTTTTGGCCTTTGACTATTTCCCCGTTTACACCCGCGGCGTTGAAGAGGGAGCCTTCCTGATCATTAATAAACGAATAAAAAAGACGATATTTCCTTTTAATGTTCGTGTTTCATTGACTTTATGGCTGAAAACTGGTACACTGACAATGTTTAGACCGAGGAAACTGGAGGTGCTCGCCATGTCGTCAGTCGTTGTTGTCGGCACGCAATGGGGCGATGAAGGGAAAGGGAAAATTACGGACTTTTTATCGGAAAATGCGGAAGTGATTGCCCGGTATCAAGGGGGAAACAACGCTGGACACACGATCGTGTTCAACGGGGAAAAGTATAAGCTGCACTTGATCCCATCGGGCATTTTTTATAAAGATAAAATTTGCGTCATCGGCAATGGGATGGTCGTCGACCCGAAGGCGCTCGTTGCGGAGCTTTCGTATTTGCACGAGCGCGGCATTTCGACCGACAATTTGCGCATCAGCAACCGCGCTCATGTCATTTTGCCGTATCATTTGAAATTGGACGAGCTTGAGGAAGAGCGGAAAGGGGCAAACAAAATCGGCACGACAAAAAAAGGAATCGGGCCGGCGTACATGGACAAGGCGGCGCGCATCGGCATCCGCATCGTTGATTTGCTTGACCGCGACGTGTTTGCCGAAAAGCTGGAGCGCAACTTGAGGGAGAAAAATACGTTGTTTGAAAAAGTGTACGGGGTCGAAGGCTTCCGGTTGGAGGACATTTTTGAGGAGTATTACGAGTACGGCCAGCAAATCGCCAAATATGTCTGCGACACATCGGTCGTATTGAACAATGCGCTCGATGAAGGGCGCCGCGTCTTGTTCGAAGGAGCGCAAGGCGTCATGCTTGACATTGACCAAGGAACGTATCCGTTTGTCACGTCGTCGAATCCAGTCGCTGGCGGGGTAACGATCGGTGCCGGTGTCGGGCCGACAAAAATCAAACATGTCGTCGGGGTGGCGAAAGCATATACGACGCGCGTCGGCGACGGGCCGTTCCCGACAGAGCTGCACGATGAAATCGGCGATCGCATTCGCGAAGTCGGCCGCGAGTATGGGACGACGACCGGCCGTCCGCGCCGCGTCGGCTGGTTTGACAGCGTTGTTGTCCGTCATGCCCGCCGGGTGAGCGGCATTACGGACTTGTCGCTTAACTCGATCGACGTGTTGACCGGCATTGAAACGTTGAAAATTTGCGTCGCCTATCGCTACCGCGGCCAAGTGCTCGAAGAGTTTCCAGCTAGCTTGAAAGTGTTGGCCGAATGCGAGCCGATCTATGAAGAACTTCCTGGCTGGACGGAAGATATCACCGGGGTGAAAAGTCTAGACGAGCTGCCGGCAAACGCCCGCCATTACGTCGAGCGCATTTCCCAGCTCACCGGCATTCCGCTTTCGATTTTCTCCGTCGGCCCGGACCGTTCGCAAACGAACGTTGTCCGCAGCGTCTACGCGTAAGCGGCGATAGTAGACGGTGACAGGCGGCGTATAAACAAAGCAAACTACAGGCATAGATGCACGCGCGTCTATGCTTTTTTTCTTTGATAGGCTCCTCAAAATGGCAATCGGCAAAGGATGATTTCATGTTCATAACATGGTAAATTAGTAATGATAGGATTCCATCGCAAAAGGAAGGATGTGAGCGAGATGGAAAAACGCATTTTAGTCGTTGATGATGAAAAACCGATTGCCGATATTTTGCAATTTAATTTGCAAAAAGAAGGATATGAAGTCATTTGCGCCTACGACGGCGAAGAAGCGCTGCAAAAAGTCGAAGAAACGATGCCGGACTTGATTTTATTGGATATTATGTTGCCGTTAAAAGACGGCATGGAAGTATGCCGCGAAGTGCGGAAAAAGTATGATATGCCGATCATTATGCTGACGGCGAAAGATTCCGAGATTGATAAAGTGCTTGGGTTGGAGCTCGGTGCGGACGATTATGTGACAAAGCCGTTCAGCACGCGCGAGCTGCTGGCGCGGGTGAAGGCAAACTTGCGCCGCCATGCGCAAACGGCCAACCAAGAAGAAGGAGAAAACGAAACAAATGAAATCGTCATTGGCCCGCTCGTCATCCGTCCGGACGCGTATGTCGTGCAAAAGCGGGGGGAAACAATTGAACTGACCCACCGCGAATTTGAACTGCTTCATTACTTGGCGAAGCATATCGGCCAAGTGATGACGCGCGAGCATTTGTTGCAAACCGTCTGGGGCTACGATTACTATGGCGATGTGCGCACCGTGGACGTGACGGTAAGACGTCTGCGTGAAAAAATTGAGGACAACCCTTCCCACCCGAATTGGATCGTCACAAGGCGGGGCGTCGGCTATTACTTGCGCAATCCGGAACAGGAGTCATGAGCCAGCATGAAAAAAGTAGGCCCATTCCGTTCGATTCATTTTAAGTTTGTCATCATTTATGTATTATTGATTCTCGTCGCCATGCAAATCATCGGCGTGTACTTCGTTCGCAAGCTGGAAACGGAGCTTGTGCAGAACTTTAAAAACTCATTAAACGAACGGGTGACCTTGCTCGCCTATAACGTCGAGCAGGCGATGAATCGGGAGCGCGATGAAAAAAGCCCGACATTGGAAGAAGACATCCGTTCGCTTCTTCATGATTTCGTTTCCCAAGACATTTCCGAAGTGCGCGTCATCGATGAGAAAGGGAAAGTGTTGGCAACGTCCAATCCGTATACGCAAAATATCGTCGGGAAGCGGACGACGGAAATTTACGTAAAACGTTCACTTGTTACGGGTGAAATGGTTGACCAGATGCTGCTCGATTCGAAAACAGGCCATCGCATGTACATTTCGTCGACTCCGATTAAAACGAGCGGCGAAATCAAAGGTGTCATTTACGTCATCGCCTCGATGGAAAACGTCTTTTCGCAAATGCGGCAAATCAATATGATTTTGGCGACCGGGACGGGGATCGCTCTCGCCATTACCGCCGTGCTCGGCATTTTTTTGTCGCGCACGATCACCCGGCCGATTTCCGATATGCGCCGGCAAGCGCTGGCGATGACGAGGGGAGATTTCTCCCGCAAGGTGAAAGTGTACGGCTATGATGAAATCGGCCAATTGGCGATGACGTTCAACAATTTGACGAAAAAATTGCAGGAAGCGCAGGCGACGACGGAAGGGGAACGGCGCAAGCTCGAGTCCGTCTTGACGCATATGACCGATGGCGTCATTGCGACCGACCGTCGCGGGCGCGTCATTCTCATTAACGATGCAGCGTTAAACATTTTGAATGTTTCACGTGAAACAGTGCTGTCGAGTTCGATCGTCGACGTGCTTGGCATTGCCGACCAGTATACGTTTGAAACGCTGCTTGAGGAGCGTGATTCGCTCATTTTAGATTTCAGCACGGATGAGGAACTGTATATTTTGCGCGCGTCGTTGTCGGTGATTCAAAAAGAGGGCGGATTTGTCAATGGGTTGATCGTCGTTTTGCACGATATTACCGAACAGGAAAAAATCGACCGCGAGCGGCGGCAGTTTGTCGCCAACGTGTCACATGAATTGCGCACGCCGCTCACCACGATGAAAAGCTACTTAGAAGCGCTCGCTGACGGCGCTTGGCAAGATAAAGACATCGCGCCGAGGTTCATTCAAGTCGTGCAAAATGAAACGGAACGGATGATTCGGCTCGTCAACGACTTGCTCCATCTGTCCAAGCTCGACAGCAAAGACTACAAGCTGAAGAAAACGTGGATCAATTTTTCGGCCTATTTCCATAAAGTCATTGACCGATTTGAGTTGACGAAAAGCGACAACATCCGGTTCGTTCGCAAAATTCCGCGCGAGGCGATTTTTATTGAAGTTGATGAAGATAAAATTACGCAAGTGTTAGATAACATTATTTCGAACGCTTTGAAATACTCTCCGCAAGGCGGGACGATTACGTTTCGCGTCCGCAAACTTGCTGATGAAATTATCGTCAGCGTCAGCGACGAAGGAGTCGGCATTCCGAAAGCCGACTTGGCAAAAATTTTCGAACGGTTTTACCGGGTCGACAAGGCGCGATCGCGCAAATTGGGCGGTACGGGGCTTGGGCTGGCCATTGCCAAAGAAGTCGTCGTTGCCCATGGCGGGACGATTTGGGCAGAAAGCAAGGAGCATAAAGGAACGACGATTTATTTTACGCTGCCGCTAGAACGCGAGCAAAAGGATGACTGGTGCGATGTATGAAACGATCAAAACCATCGTGTTGACGTTGCTTGTGCTCATCAGCATTACCTTAACGTTTGCCTTATGGACATATCATCCGAAATACGACGTGCTGCAAAACGACGAATACATTCAACACGTCTCCGTGAGCAATACGCAAGTGGATACAGCGATGGTCGTGCAGCCAAAGCAGATTCTCATTCATAAAAACGGCGTCCCCTATGCTGTGACGAAAGACGAAGAGAAAAATGAAGTGCTGAAAGAAATGAGAAAATGGACGCTTGACGATTTCGAAGATGTTTCGTCTTCTGTTCCACAAGGGAAGTTTTTATCGTTTTTAAACGGCAAAGAGCGGCTCGAGATCATTTACCCCGATGAGGTGCCGATCGACATATACCGATTGATTTTCACGATCGATGACAGGGGGCTCGACGGATTGGCGTTTGACCGCCTGCTCGTCCCGCTCGGCGGGAAGGACGAGTTCCCCATCTACTTCATCGCGACCGACAAGCACAAAATTTACAAGGCGATTGCCAGCGATGCCTCCTTGTCGGCGATCGGCCGGCTGGCGAAAGAAGCGAGCCATTTTCCGCGTTATTTCGCTTATCCGGTCAGCGAAACGAAGCAGTTGTATTTGCCGGAAAAAGAAGTGGTGCTCAGCAGTCTGCAATATTATACCGACGAGCTGGACGCAGACAAGTTTAAAGAAGCGCTCTTTAGCGATCCAAGCTTTGTCAAAAAAGATTTGATTCCGTTTGGCGAAGAATATACAGACGGTTCGCGGCTGATGGACGTCGATTTTCTTCAACGGATGCTGCTGTATGTGAATCCAGCGGCGCGCGTCTCGAATATGGGACAAACGGAGCAAGAAACCCATATCATCCAAAAAAGCATTGATTTCGTCAATGAGCATGGCGGTTGGACGGATCTGTACCATTTCGCCCGCTGGAGCGAGGAGGATCGAAAAGTCACGTTCCGGCTTGTCGTCAACGGCTATCCAGTCTTTAATGAATACGGCATGTCAGAAATCGTGGAGACGTGGGGAGCGTCCGATTTGATGAAATATCAGCGCCCGCTCTTCCGCCTTGAAATCGCGGATCGCAACCGCACATCAAAAACGCTGCCGTCCGGCCATGAGATCGTCAACTGGTTCGAACAGACGAAAGGCGTTCGCAAATCACTCATCAAAGATATCGCCATCGGCTATGAGCTCATCAAAGATCCGGAGCGGGAAAAAGTCATCCGCCTTGAACCGGCATGGTTCTACTTGTACGGACAAACGTGGAAAAAGGTGAACATGGGCGATGAGGCGGGAGGAGGGGGAACAAATGGACTGGAGTAAAACGAAGACGATTTTTATTATCGTGTTCCTCATCCTCGACTGCTTTTTAGGCTATCAGTTTATGGAAAAACGAAACAGCAGCCAGCTCGATGTCATTTTGGAAACGACGATTGAAGAGCAGCTTGAGGCGAACGGCATTACGTACGTCGAGTTGCCGAAAGAAGTGACGAAAGCGGCGTATGTCAGCGGCAAAAGCCGCTCATTCACCATGGCGGATGTAAAAAAGCTGCCCGGGCAAAAAGTGAAAATCGAAGGAGAAACGAAAGTCAAAGGGACGTTCATTGATCCGGTTGCGCTGCCGATTGACGATCCATACCAGCTGCGTGAGTTTTTGCAGCGCTACATCATCGGTGGTGGGCAATATGCCTTTTGGTCGTTTGATGAAAAACAAGGAATCTTGACCTGCTACCAAGTGTATGACGGCAAGATGATTTACGGCAATGAAAACAGCAAGCTCGTCATCCATGTCAACGGGAGACGGGAAGCGTTGTCGTATGAACAGACGATGCTCAGCGAATTGGAAAAGTACGAGCGGAAGCAAGATATCGTCCCGGCGATTAAAGCCATTGAGACGTTGTACCGAAAAGGGCATTTGCAGCCGGGCGACCGCGTCACGAAAGTGGAGCTTGGCTATTACGGGCTTGTTCAATTTACTGCATCCCAAGTGTTGACTCCAACTTGGCATATCGTTGTCAATCGGAAGGAAGACTATTTCGTCAATGCGTTTGAAGGGCAAGTGATCAATGATCAAGGAAATGTGCTGGAGTGAAAGAACATGACGATGCGATTTAGTGTGCTGGCCAGCGGCAGCACCGGCAACGCCTTTTACATTGAGACAGATCGCCAGCGCCTGCTTGTTGACGCCGGTTTGAGCGGCAAGCAGCTTGAGGAGCTGTTTGTTGAAATCGGCCGCCATCCGAAACAGCTTGATGCGTTGCTTGTCACCCATGAACATAGTGACCATATTAAAGGGCTTGGCGTCCTCGCCCGCAAATACCGGCTGCCGGTGTATGCGAATGAAAAAACGTGGCGGGCGATGGAACAAGCGGTCGGCGACATTCCGGCCGAGCAAAAATTTGTCTTTCCACTCGGCGCGGTAAGGACGTTCGGCGATGTCGACGTCGAATCGTTCGGCGTCTCCCATGACGCCGCCGAGCCGATGTTTTACGTTTTCCACTATGAAGGGAAAAAGCTTGTGTTGCTCACTGATACCGGCTATGTGAGTGAGCGGATGAAAAAGACGATTGAAAATGCGGATGTGTTCGTGTTTGAAAGCAATCACGACGTTGGCATGTTGCGGATGGGGAAGTACCCATGGAACGTCAAGCGCCGCATTTTAAGCGATGTCGGCCATATTTCGAATGAGGAAGCGGGTTTGGCGCTTGCTGACGTGATCGGCGACCGGACAAAGCAAATTTATTTGGCCCATTTGAGCCAAGATAACAATATGAAAGAGCTGGCGCGCATGACCGTGGCGCAAGTGTTGGAACAGAAAGGCTTGACGGTCGGCGCCCGCTTTCATTTGTACGATACCGATCCGCGTCGGGCGACGGCGCTGGCGTATGTATAAAGCCCGTTTTGCCGAAACTGAGGGAAACGCATTTGTTGGATTTTTTCTCCTGTTCATGATTATAATGAGGGATGGAGACGAATGCGGAAAGGATGGTGAGCATGGGATATTACGACGACCATTATGAGCCGTACGAACAAACGAGGAGGAAGCGGCGCAGCGGATCGTTTGTTTCTGCGCTTGTCGGCGCCGTGCTAGGAGGACTGCTCGTCCTCATGTCCATTCCGGCGCTTTCCCGTTGGGATATCCTCCCGTATGATGCTGTGCCGCCGCAAGGCGCAGAGGAAGAGCCGGAGGGAGGAAACGGAGCTCCGCCGATTCGGCAGAACGTTTCCGTTGATGTGACGACGGCGGTGACGAAGGCGATTGACCAAGTGTCGGATGCGGTTGTCGGCGTTGTCAACATTCAAGAAGCCAGCTTCTGGTCGCAAGGAGGCGAGGCTGGCGTCGGATCGGGCGTCATTTACAAGAAAGCGGGAGACCGGGCGTTTATCGTCACGAACCATCATGTTGTTGAAAACGCCAGTCAGCTCGAAGTGAGCCTCAAAGATGGGACGAGAGTGCCGGCAAAGCTGCTTGGCAGCGATGTGCTTATGGATTTAGCTGTCTTGGAAATTGATGCGAAGCATGTGAAAAAAGTCGCCCAGTTCGGCAACTCCGATACGGTGAAGCCAGGCGAGCCGGTCATTGCCATCGGCAACCCGCTCGGCTTGCAGTTTGCCGGCTCGGTGACGCAAGGCATTATTTCCGGAACGAACCGGACGGTCGAAGTCGATTTGGACCAAGACGGCGCTCCAGACTGGAACGCAGAAGTGTTGCAGACAGATGCGGCGATCAATCCGGGCAACAGCGGCGGCGCTCTTGTCAATATCAAAGGGCAAGTCATCGGCATCAACTCGATGAAAATCGCCCAAGAGGCGGTCGAAGGCATCGGGTTCGCTATCCCGATCAACACGGCCATTCCGATCATTTCGGACTTGGAAAAATACGGACAAGTGCGCCGTCCGTATATGGGCGTTGAACTTCGATCGCTAAGCGACATCCCATCGTACCATTTGCAGGCGACGCTCCATTTGCCGCCGAACGTAACGGAAGGAGCGGCGGTCATTCAAGTCGTGCCGATGTCGCCGGCCGCACAGGCGGGCTTAAAGCAGTTTGATGTCATCGTCGCGCTTGACGGTGAAAAAATCCGCAACGTGCTTGATTTGCGCAAGTATTTGTATACGAAAAAATCGATCGGAGACCAGATGGAAGTCACGTTTTATCGTGATGGGAAAAAACGCACGGTCACGATGAAGCTGGCGCGCGAGTCGTATTAAACGAAAACGGACGGAGGGAGCGGAAACGCTCCTTCTTTTTTCCACAAGGAAAGGAGTGAGAATGATGATATTCACATGTGAAGAACATGTCGACATCGCCATTGATCAATATGTAGATGAAACGGAACAGGCGCCGGATCTCCTGCCTGTGGACAACAGCGAAAAACAGTGCCATTTTTGCTCGAAACAAGCTGTATATCTCGTAGGAGGATAACAGTTTTTTCACAACATGTGGATATGTGTTGTGTATATGTGGATAAATTCTGTTGATAAGCTGTTTATAAGGCAGGGGTTGTTTGTGCATATTTCCATTGTCGCTGTGGGTAAATTGAAGGAAAAATATTTAATCGCTGGAATTAATGAATATACAAAGCGTCTGTCCGCGTACGCCAAAATCGACATCATCGAAGTCGCTGATGAAAAAACGCCGGAGCGGGCGAGCGAACTTGAGGAGGAACAAATCAAAGAGCGCGAAGGAGAACGGCTGCTGGCGAAAATTCCGCATGACGCCCACGTCATCGTGCTCGCGATTGAAGGGAAGATGAAATCGTCCGAGCAATTCGCCGCCCGTCTCGATGAGCTCGCCACCTACGGCAAAAGCAAAGTGGTGTTCGTCATCGGCGGCTCGCTCGGCTTAAGCAAACAAGTGATGGCGCGCGCCGACGAGACGTTGTCGTTTTCGAAAATGACGTTTCCACACCAGCTGATGCGCCTCATTTTGCTCGAGCAAATTTACCGCGCATTTCGGATTAACCGCGGCGAACCGTATCATAAATAAAGGTCGATCAACGCCAAATCCGAGAACGCCTTTACCAGCTAGCTTCGGCGTCAACGAATTTCCCGCTGCCTGCTTGCGGTTATGCGATCTCTGTGCCATTGTAGAGGCGGCGCCTTTTCATACGGGCTTGGAATCAACCGGGAGGGAAAAGGGGCCACCTCCTCACGCAACTCCCCCGCATTGGGCTGATACTTTATTTTTGCCGCTTTCTTTCGAACGGAGCAATAAATGGTCGGCATAAATGTACGCTTTTTCAATCGACATCGTTCCTTCTGCTTGACAAAAGTAAAGGCCAAAGGACGACGTATAGGCAATGGGACGTTTCGCCGCCATGTAATCGACCAACACAGTGCTATGGCGCACTGTTTCCCGCATTTGTTCGACAAGCTGGACGCTTTCTTCAAACGTGCGATGGCGCAAAAACATCGTAAATTCTTCGCCGCCGCTGCGGAACAAAAAATCGCCCTCTTTGAGAAACTGTTTCAATGTCGAGGCAAAATGGCGGATCACCTCGTCGCCGACGGCATGGTTGTACGTGTCGTTAATCGCTTTAAAATTGTCGATATCGGCGACGACGACGCCAATCCATTCGCCTGTTCCGTTTAACTTGGTGATCGTTTTGTCCATGTAGGCGCGGTTATGGACGCCGGTCAGAAAGTCGGTGTATGCCATTTTTTCAAACTGATCGCGCTCTAGTTTATGCTGGATGCTTTGCGACTTGGAAAAGAACGAGCGGCTGACGAAGTAATTAAGCAAAAATAAGCTCAAGAGCATATCCCACCGCTGTTCTTGCAAAAAGAGAAATAACAGGCCGTTTGTCAGCGCCGTTTTTCCCATGTCCATCCAGCTTCTCGTCTTAATAAAATCCAGCGCCTCGCGCTGCGTCCGAATGTCGCCGGTCATATAAAAAATGACGATGAGGCAGCAATCAGTCAAAAATGAAACGATGACGACGAGCAGAAACAGAAGCAGCCAAAAGCCGATAAGCGGAACAGACTGAAACAGCGGACCAAGGAGATTGTATAAGGCAAACGCTAGTGAATTGAACATCACAAAAGAGCCGATGTTGTACAATGTGTGCAGCCATTCATCCGGTTCCGCTGTTTTCAAATATTTTTTTGCCATATGTTCAGTCAAGCGAAACAATGTTTCAAAGATAAACAGCCCGAGCGGGCCGGCAAATAAGGCGAACGATAAGCTATAGTTAATGCCGTAATCAACGGGAATATTGTTTTTCGTTTTGTCGATGACGCGCAAGTGTGAATACAAGCTAGAAAACAGCCAATAAAACAGCAAAGCGATGACATAGGTGCGATCGAAGGAAGGCGGTTCTGACACAAAAACAACAACAATGGATGCGGAAAAAACAGTAAAAATGATCGGTCGTGCTCGGAGTAACATCTCGGCTCTCTCTCCTATAAATCTGACCTCTGACAACTTCGGCGTTGGCGAAGTGATGCCAAAAAAGAGGATGGCCACTCCATGCCAGTGGCTTTCAGCAAAAATACGGGTTATAGCAGGCGATGGCGGATGGTGAATTTGGAAACCGCCATTTTTTTATAGAATCAATATGTTCCCAATTGGAACAAACGAACATATGGTTACATCTATTATAGTACTATATACACAATTGTGAAAATAGTGAAAATAGACGAAATGGCGTTGTTTTTCGCCTTTTTTCCACAAAATTTGACACATATTGAGTGAAAGCTGGCTCAAATCGATGCCGATTCTTTAGTGAACAATACAGCTGGATCGCGCTTGTTTCGCTGAATGAAAAGGGAAGCATATAAAGCATGGGTGGTTCTTCCAGTACAGCTAGCGCGATTGCGGCGTTGTCGGCGACGGAAAGGCCGGAAATATCATATCGCCGAATCCGAATACGATTGCGGCGGCCGAGGTGTTTGGCGCTTCTCTTTTCCCGCTCATGACGGCTACGGGCAGCCATGGCTTGCTCGTTGCATAGTATGTTGGCCGACTTGTTTGCGCACAAAGGAAGTAGCGCTTCGGTTGGCGAACAACATTATAGTTGGAGGGTGCTGTCATCGTTTATGCCAAGGCGGCCGTTCCCGATGACTTTTGGTTGCCAGTGTTTGGATGGAGACAAAAGAGGAGGGAAAAAGAATGAAAATTGTCATTGCCCCTGATTCATTTAAAGAAAGCCTTTCTGCGCTCGAAGTCGCCGAGGCGGTCGAGCGCGGGTTCCGCACGGTGTTTCCGGAGGCGGAATACGTTAAGGTGCCGATGGCCGACGGCGGGGAAGGGACGGTGCGGTCGCTCGTTGATGCGACCGGCGGCCGCATCGTCGAAACGGAAGTGACCGGGCCGCTCGGCGAGCCGGTGCGGGCGTTTTTTGGCTTGCTTGGCGATGGGAAGACGGCGGTGATTGAAATGGCCGCCGCCTCGGGATTGCACCTTGTCCCGCGCGACCGGCGCAACCCGTTGGTGACGACGACGCGAGGGACAGGGGAGTTGATCCTTGCAGCGCTGGATGCCGGCGCCACCCACCTCATCATCGGCATCGGCGGCAGCGCGACGAACGACGGTGGGGCCGGCATGGTGCAGGCGCTCGGGGGGCGGCTTTTGGACGAAGACGGCCGCGACATCGGTCCGGGCGGCGGCGCGCTGGCCGATTTGCATGCGATTGACCTTTCCGGTCTCGACCCGCGTCTTGGGGGAGTCCGCATTGACGTGGCGTGCGACGTCGACAACCCGCTCACTGGGCCGAACGGAGCGTCCGCCATTTTCGGTCCGCAAAAGGGAGCGACGCCGGACATGGTCGCGGTCCTCGACCAGAATTTAGCGCATTACGCTGATGTCATCCGCCGCGAGCTCGGTAAACAAGTCGGCGACATTCCCGGCGCTGGCGCGGCCGGCGGTTTGGGGGCAGGGCTGCTCGCGTTTCTCCCGGCCGAGCTGAAGCGCGGCGTGGAGATTGTGATCGAGACGGTTCAGCTCGCGGAGCGCGTCAAAGACGCTGACTTGGTCATCACCGGCGAAGGGCGGATCGATGGACAGACGGTGTTCGGCAAAACGCCGATCGGCGTCGCCAAGACAGCGAAACGGTTCGGCGTCCCGGTCATCGGCATCGCCGGGTCGTTGGGCGACGACAGCGCCGTCGTGTTGGATCATGGCATCGACGCGCTGTTTACGATCGTTCCAGGCGTTGTGTCACTGGAAAAAGCGTTGGAGCAGGCGGAACATTATGTGACACAAACGGCGCGGCATATTGCCTCTGTGTATCGTCTCGGTCAAATGAAAAGGACATCTTCCTCCTAAGCGGGGAAGATTTTTTTACAAGTATAATGACAGAAAAATATAAATATTTTATAATAAAATTTGTATTTATAGAAAAGAAAGGGGATGAATGGATGGAGAAATGGGTGGAGACGGTCAGTAATCTTGTTTGGAGCCCGGCGTTGATCATCCTTTGCATTGTCGTTGGCTTGTTTTTTTCGCTATCAACCCGTTTTTTGCAGCTTCGGCATTTTGCAGAGATGATCAGACAAATGTTCCGCGGCAAAAGTTCAGACGAAGGAATTTCGTCATTCCAGGCGCTTTCATTGGCGCTCTCCGGCCGGGTCGGCACGGGGAACATCGCTGGGGTGGCTACGGCGATCGCCTACGGCGGTCCAGGTGCGGTGTTTTGGATGTGGCTCATTGCCTTCGTCGGAGCCGGTTCGGCGTTCGTTGAAGCGGCGTTGGCTCAGGTGTACAAGACGAAACAAGACGGTCAGTTTCGCGGCGGACCTGCCTATTATATTGAAAAAGGGTTGAAATGGAAATGGTATGCCGTGCTGTTTGCCGTCGTCACGGTACTGGCGACCGGCGTCCTTCTTCCGGGCGTTCAGGCCAACAGTATTGCTGAGGGGATGAAAAATGCCTTTTCTATTCATCCGGCGATAACAGGGATCGGGATTGTCGTTTTGCTAGGTATCATCATTTTAGGCGGTGTAAAGCGCATCGCCCGGGCAGCGGAATTCATCGTGCCGTTTATGGCCATCGGCTATATTTTAATGGCAGTCATTATCGTTGTGGTGAATATTGAGAAACTGCCGGAAGTGCTCGGTCTTATTTTCCGCAGCGCGTTTGGCGCCGATGCTGCGTTCGGCGGCATTTTAGGGGCGGCCATCTCGTGGGGGGTCAAGCGCGGCATTTACTCGAACGAGGCGGGACAAGGGACGGCGCCGCATGCAGCGGCTGCGGCCGAAGTGTCGCACCCAGCGAAGCAAGGCCTCGTTCAGGCGTTTTCGGTTTATATTGACACATGGTTTGTCTGCTCGGCGACGGCCTTTATGATTTTAATGACCGGCATGTACAACGTCACACCGGAAGGAAAAGCGCCGATCGTGCAAACGCTTGGCGATGTCAAGCCTGGGCCGATTTACACGCAAAAGGCGGTGGAAACCGTCTTCCCGGATCTCGGTGCACCGTTTGTCGCAGTTGCATTGTTCTTCTTTGCATTTACAACCATTATGGCCTACTACTATATGGCGGAGACGAACATCGCGTACTTAGGACGGCTGCTGAAATGGAAAAACGTCCGAGCGTTCCAGTTTGCGTTGAAGATCGTCATGCTAGGCGTTGTCTTTTACGGTTCAGTAAAAACGGCTGAACTCGCTTGGATGCTCGGCGACATCGGCGTCGGCAGCATGGCGTGGTTGAACTTGATCGCGATCTTGCTGTTGGCCAAACCGGCGCTCAAGGTGTTAAAAGACTATGAACAGCAGAAAAAAGAAGGGAGAGACCCGGTGTTTGACCCGGCGAAGCTCGGCATTGAAGGGGCCGATTTTTGGGAGTATGACTACAAAGCGCGAGAAACAAAGGCAGCAAGCGGAAAATAAACGAAGAAGGCCTGTTCGCCCATCCGTCTTAGAGGCTGGTGAAAAAAACAGTTATTTCTCCTAATCGACAGTTCTCGAGTGAAGAGAAAGACAGACTTTATGGGGTTTCTCTATTTGAGAAATTCCATTGTTGAGCCATATTTTCTGTTCAATCAACATCTTTCTTGGGCGGGCAATAGAAAAAAGGTGTCCCAAAGGCAAGAGGACACCTTTTTTGTATGTTGCAACCCATTGGTTGAGGCAGTCAGTCGTTTATTTGCCTGCCCGCGGCCATGAGGCGATCGCCTCAAGCATCCCGCGAATCGTGAACTTGCCGAATCGGTGCGGCAAAATAAAGTGGTCGCCTTGGCGGATCGCGTATGTCCGCTCATTATGAACGAGCTCACCCTCGCCTTGGAGGATGCTGACGATGAGAAACGGTTTCGTCTGCTCCCACTCAGCGGCGCCGCGGACATCCCATTTTTGGACGCCGAAATAGTCGCCTTCCACGAAGGTTGTTACTGTCGCGCCAGGAATTTCGGAGACATGGGGGCGGACATCCGTGTCGCGGTGCGGGACGGTCGTGACGTCAATCGCTTTCTCGAGATGAAGCTCGCGCTTCCGCCCTTGGCTGTCGACGCGGTCGTAATCGTAGACGCGGTAGGTCGTATCCGAGCTTTGCTGCGTCTCAAGGACGAGCGTCCCTTCGCAAAGGGCGTGGATGGTGCCGCTCGGGACATAGAAGAAGTCACCGGGGCGGATCGGCACTTTCCGCAGCAAACGATCCCATTCCCCCGCCTCCATCATGGCGCGCAGCTGCTCTTTCGTTTCTGCATGATGGCCGTAAATCAACTGGGCGCCCGGCTTGCAATCGATGATGTACCAGCACTCCGTTTTGCCGAGCTCTCCGCCTTCATGCGTTTTCGCGTATTCATCGTCCGGGTGGACTTGGACTGACAAATCAGCATTGGCGTCTAAAATTTTCGTCAACAGCGGAAAGCGGTCAGATGGAAAATGGCCGAATAAGTCGCGGCGTTCCTCCCATAATTGCCCGAGCGTCATCCCGGCAAACGGTCCGCGGGCGACGACCGTCTGCCCGTGTGGATGGGCGGACACCGCCCAGCATTCCCCTGTTTGCGAAGACGGAATGTCATAGCCGAATCGTTCGGCCAGCTTCGTGCCGCCCCAAATGCGCTCTTGAAAGACAGGGGTGAGAAAAATCGGTTCAAGGTCCATGCCTCATCCCTCCCGAAAACATCATGCGACATGCAGTCCACTCTAATTTTCATCTTATCACGAAATGCGCCATCGGCAAATGAAAACGATAAGAGGGTTGGGAACATATATTCCCAACCCCCGTTGGAACTCAAGGTCGGCATGCCAACCGCGACGATGTTCCTCACGCGTCACCGTCCTGCGTCAGCGCGTCACTTCGCGTCATCAAGTTCAATGCGCGCGAGCGGCCGTGTCGCCGGTCCTTCGATAACATCGCCATCGATCGAGAAGCGCGAGCCATGGCATGGGCAGTCCCATGTCCGGTCGCCGCTGTTCCATTCCAGTTCGCAGCCCATATGGGTGCACGTCGTATCGACGACATGGAGCGTCCCGGACTCGTCCTTATAGGCGCCGGCCCGTTTCCCGTTGACCGAGACGACCGCCCCTTCGCCGCGCGCCAAATCTTGCGGCCGCCGGCCGGCCGGTTCGATTTTCCCGGACAATAAATGTTTGGCGACATCGAGGTTTGTCGCGAAAAACTGTTTAATGCTCGGGTCGGCGTAAAAGCGAGACGGGGAGTACAAGTCGCGGTATCGGTTGTCGCGGCCGAGGATGAGGTCAGATAAAAGCATCCCGGCGACCGTCCCGTTCGTCATCCCCCACTTCCGGTACCCTGTCGCGACATACATGTTTGGCGCCCCTGCCGTCATCGGACCGATGTATGGCACTTTGTCCAGCGTCGTCAAATCTTGGGCCGACCAACGGTAACGGATGTCATTCACCGTAAACAGCTGCGAAGCGAACGAGGACAGCGCCTCGTAATGACGCATCGTCGGCACGCCTTGGCCGGTTTTATGATTTTCGCCGCCGATCAAGATGAGCGTCTCGCCGCCTGCCGCTGCGGAGCGAACCGAGCGCTTCGGTTCGTCGGCACTTAAATACATGCCGCCCGGGTACGGTTCAGCGATCGTCACTCCCAATACGTACGACCGTTCGGCGTACATGCGCGAAAAGTAAAACCCGCCGTCGTAAAACGGAAAGTGGGAACAGACGGCGACATGGTCGCACTCGACCCGTTTTTTGTCGCGTGTTGTGACCGCTAACCGTCTTCCTTGCTCGATGTCCGCCGCCGGCGTGTGCTCGTAAATGGCGCCGCCGGCCTGCGTGATGGCGTCAACGAGCTTGACCAAATATTTGAGCGGGTGGAACTGCGCCTGCCGCTTCATCACGACCGCTGCCGCCACCGGCAGCGGGAGCGGGATTGACTCAACGAAGGCGCCGTCAATGCCGAGCCGTTCATACGCTTCCCACTCTTTCACTAGTTTTTGGAAAGAGGAGGAAGACGTCGTATAAATGTAGGCATCTTGCTCGCAAAAATCGCAGTCGATCTGTTGCTCTTCGATCGTGCGGCGGATAAAATGGAGCGCGTCCATGCAGGCGTCATAATAGAGCCTCGCCTTTTCTGCGCCAAAATGATTGAGAAACTCATCGTAAACGAGATCGTGTTGGGCGGTGATTTTCGCTGTCGTATGGCCGGTCGTGCCGTTAAGGAGCCGATCGGCTTCCAGAAGGGCGACGCGCGCCCCTTGCGTCGCCAGCAAATAAGCGGTTGTAATGCCGGAAATGCCGCCGCCGATGACCGCGACGTCGACGGAAATGTCCGCATCGAGCTTCGGAAACGACCGAAGTGAAACGGAATCACGCCAGTACGGTTCCACGATGGGAGGAAGGGACGACATCACTACACCTCCTTGGCTGTCAATGTTGTCTTCTGTAGTTTTCCTTTTGTCAGGCGAACTATTCCACATATCCACAACGGTTTTCTTTTTTGGCAACCGTCCGCAAGAAGAGTGAAAGATGATACAATAGAAAAAAAGAGGACAAAACTGTTTTGCAAAAATAATGTCAAAGGAAGATCAGGAGTGAATAAATATACAAATTCGTTTCATGAACGCGCCAACGCGATGGCAGACAGCTTAATTTTGGAGCATTACAGCTTGAGCGAGCTCAATTTTGAGACCGTCAGCCATTACCGCGAGCGGTTCGCTCGAGTGAAGCCGGACCATCCGTGGAACGGACTCGAGACAAAAGAATTTTTATACAAAATCGGCGCGTGGGGCAAGCTGCGCGACAGCAGCAAAGAAGGGCTGACGCTCGCGGGATTGTTGATGTTCAGTGAGGAGCGGATCATCACCGAGGTGCTGCCGCAATACTTTTTGGAATATCGAGAGCATGCTGACGGTGAAGCGGCAGGATGGACGAAGCGGTTCACATCGCAAGACGGCACATGGTCGGGCAACATTTACGATTTTTATTTTCGCGTGTTGGCTGAGCTGGAGCGTCACGTTTGGTCGGATGAAGGGCGCGCTCTGCTTGGCGAGGCGCTCGTCAATGCGCTCGTTCATGCCGATTATGGGGAGGAAGGCGGCATCACCGTCGAAAAAGAGGACGGCTCGTTTTGCTTTGCCAACCCGGGACGGTTCCGCATTCCGATTGAAGCGGCAATGGCGGGGCATACGAGCAATTTGCGCAACCCGAATATCTTTAAAATGTTTTTGTTGATCGATGTATGCAAACGCGCGGGATCGGGCCTCAAGCGAATGCACGATATGCAGGGACAGGCGCTTGCTTGCCCGATCGATATCTCGCAGCAAACGAATCCAGACCGTACAATCGTTGTGTTGTGCCCATTGCGATTTCCAGCTGAGACTAGCGAGACAATCGAAACAGAACTGGATGAACGGCTGCAACAGACGGAACTTGAATGGAAGGATTCGGACAACCGACAGGAAACCGAGAGCTTCGTAACTAACGAACTAAGCTTCGTAAATATAGACGCCAACTCCGTTAACAACGAAGAAAACTCCGTAAATATAGCCAAAAACTCCGTAAACAACGGGTCGGACTCCATAAAAAATGAGTCTGACTCCGTAAATAGAACGTCGAACTTTATAAATAAAGAGCTGAGGTTCGTAAATAGCTTGCATAGCTCCGTAAACAACGACACCAGTATGCATGACAGTAACGAAAAAGGGGAAACGATCGACGAACGGCTATGGAAGATGGCAGAATTAGCACGGCGAAAAAAACGGTTGGCTCCAGCGGTCATGGAACAATTGATCGTTCGGTTATGCCGCGAGCGGCCGCTGCGCCTGAAAGAGCTGGCCGAGCTGCTCGAACGGACGCCGGATGGATTGCGCAACAATTATTTAGGAAAGCTGTTGGAGGAAGGGAAAATCCGCTTAAAATACCCGGATCAGCCAAATCATCCGCGCCAAGCCTACATAGCGGTTGATGAATGAAAGGATTGGAGGGGGAAAGCGGGGCCATGATCCAAACGGAAATACACCGATCGAAAGGATGGCGTCTGCGATCGCACATTTCCTGCTTTTTGTTTTATAAAGAGGGTGTCCCGCAAGGATTGGGACACCCTCTCTTTTGATCGGACTTGTCATCCAGCTTGCTTTTCTTCGGCTTGGCCATGCTGGCGACGATGCATTCCTTTGGCGAAGTATACTGCCGTCAAAAGCAGCAGCCAGGCCGGGCCGATGATCAAGGCGATGCGCGTATCCGGGAAATACGCCATTAGGGCGGCAACGCCGATCAAAAAGGCAAGCGACACGTATGAGCTGTACGGATGAAGCGGAAGTTTGAACGTGAGACGTTGTGCTTGTTCCGCGCTCAACTGTTTGCGGAATTTCAGCTGGGACAGCAAAATTACCGCCCACGTCCAAATGGCGCCGAATGTGGCGATGCTTGTCACCCATTGGAACACTTTTTCCGATACGTAGTTCAAATATACGCCGACAAGCATGACAAGCGCAGTGGCGATCAAGGCGGCGCCCGGAATGCCGCGTTTCGTCAGCCGGCCGAATGCGCTCGGCGCTTCTTGCTGTTCAGCAAGGTTAAACAGCATCCGGCTGGTGCTGAAAATGCCGCTGTTGCACGACGACAAGGCGGCGGTCAAGACGACAAAGTTGATGATGACTGCATAGCCGAGCAAAATCGCCGGCCCGGCCATTTCAATCGCGGACGCCGAACCGAGGAATAAGCCGACGCCGATCGCTGCACCGAGCGACATGAGCGAGATGTGCCGTTCTTCCAATCCCCGATGCAATTGCGGCTGTTTTTGCTCCATTGTTTCTCCTCCTTCATCCAATAATAAAGAATATTTTTTGAAAAAGGATTTTTAAAGCGCTTACATCATAATACTAATCGATATAAAACCGGTTTGTAAATGATCAATATTTTCAAATACTATATATAGAATAATATGAATAGTATTTAAAAATATAGGAATTGCCTCGGTATAATGCTATTCTGTACAATGGGAAACGCGAGATACGCAGGCAGAGGGTGATGATGTATGGAAGAACGGGAAGCGAAAGCGTTTCTTGAACAGCTGCAGCACGAAGGACTGCTCACCGAATCGACGCGTCCGGTTTGGGAAATGATTTTGCCGAGGCGGTTGAAGCGGATGTATGAGGTTTTGAACGAGCGCACCCGCTATATTACCGTCTTGATCGAAGCGGTCGATGACCCACACAACCAAGCAGCGGTGCTGCGGACGGCCGAGGCATTTGGCGTTCAAGACGTTCATATTGTGACTGGAAAGGCGCCGTTTTCGCCGAACCGGCTTGTGACGCGCTATGCCGATCAGTGGCTGACGCTCCGCCATAAGCCAGATATCAAAACGGCCATTGCCGACTTGAAACAGCAAGGGTATCAAGTGTATGCAAGCTATCTCGGCGAGGGGACGATTCCGCTTTCCGACATCGATCTGTCCCGACCGACGGCGTTGTTGTTTGGCAACGAGCATAGCGGCGTGTCGGAAGAGGCGCTCCGCTTGGCGGACGGAACGTTTGTCATTCCGATGTACGGCTTTGTGCAAAGCTTTAACATTTCCGTCGCCGCGGCGTTGGCGCTCTATGATGTCACCGAGCGGGCGCGCCGCCAGGCAGGGGAGCGCTACTATTTATCGTCCGGGGAGAAAAAGGTGTTGTATGAACAGTGGATGTGGCAAACGTTAAATCCACGAATCCGCAAACAATTGGAACAACAAGGATATACAATACAAAACAACGGAGGACAGCCGGGCTCCTTTCAATAAGGAATCCGGCTGTTTTTGTTATGGCGTATTTTTCCGCAACTCCCCTTCCTCATCAATATTTCCCTAATCGAGGAAAACAAGTGGCGATTTGTTGAACAATGATTGAACAGTTTGTGACAAATGTTTTGCCGATTTATGAACTTTTTCGCTCGTTCGTTTCAAACATTTTCAATTTTGATATGGTAGAGACAGAAGAAAATGCATGGAAGGCCCCAAAATGGCTGGGGCGGAAGAGGGAGGACCGATAGCGATGAAACGGGCGAGATGGCGCGCGGTGCTGGTTTTGCCGCTTTTGTTTTTGCTTGGGGGCTGCGTGGAGCGCACAGCTGTGCTCAATCCGCAAGGGCCGGTGGCGCGCATGCAGTATGATTTGATCATGTGGTCGGTCGGCTTTATGTTGTTCATTATTGTTGTTGTATTTACGTTATTTGCCGTTTTTCTCATTCGTTATCGCGAGAAGCCGGAAAATGCCGGCTATGAGCCGCCGGATGAGGAAGGGAACACGCTGCTTGAAGTCGTCTGGACGGCCATTCCGATTTTGATCGTCGCTGCGCTCGCTGTTCCGACAGTGAAGGCGACGTTTGCGTTGGAAAAGCCGCCGACCGAGAAAGTTGAACCGATCACGATTCATGTGACGGCGGCGAACTGGAAATGGATTTTCAGCTATCCGGAAGAAAACATTGAAACGGTCAACTACGTCCATATTCCGGCCGGTGTGCCGGTCAAGTTTAAGCTGACTTCGGTCGGACCGATGAACTCGTTTTGGGTGCCGGAATTAGGCGGGCAAAAATATGCGATGGACGGCATGGAGACAGAGCTGATCTTGCAAGCCGACAAGCCCGGTTCCTACATGGGGCGGAGCGCCAACTTTTCCGGGGAAAAGTTCGCCCATATGGAGTTTGAGGTCGTCGCACAAACGGGAGATGACTTCCGAAAATGGGTGAATGAAGTGAAACAAACCGCCCCGAAGCTCGATGAGAAAAAATATACACAAATTTTAAAACCGGGGCTTGTTGGGCGAATGACGTTTTCGAACACCCACTTAGAATGGATTGACCATGCGAAACAAAACAGCCATCATGCAGATGGAAAGCCAATGAAAAACGACGATCAAAGCGATGAAGCGATGACAAACAGTCACCATCATGGGGAGTAGGAAAGGAGGAACGAAGGATGAAGTGGAGCGAGTTTTTTGTCACTGGTGAGCCGCTTATTTATGCGGCCGATGTCGCCATCGTCTTGACGATGGTCGGCATTGTGTTCGTGTTGACATATTTTAAAAAGTGGAAATGGCTGTGGAACGAATGGCTCACGACGGTGGACCATAAAAAAATCGGCGTCATGTACATTATTTGCGCGGTGCTTATGCTGTTCCGCGGCGGCGTCGATGCGCTTTTGATGCGGGCGCAGCTGACCGCGCCGAACATGAAGTTTCTTGACGCGCAACATTACAATGAAATTTTCACGACGCACGGGACGATTATGATTTTGTTTATGGCGATGCCGTTCATCATCGGTTTGATGAACATTGTCGTTCCGCTGCAAATCGGGGCGCGTGACGTCGCTTTTCCATATTTGAATGCGTTAAGCTTTTGGCTCTTTTTCTTCGGCGCGTTGCTGTTTAACATTTCGTTCGTCATCGGCGGATCGCCGGATGCCGGTTGGACGGCGTACTTCCCGCTTGCCAGCAACGAATTCAGCCATGGCGTCGGCAACAATTACTATGCCGTTGCCTTGCAAATTTCCGGGATCGGGACGTTGATGACAGGGATCAACTTCCTTGTCACGATTTTAAAAATGCGCGCGCCGGGCATGACATTGATGCGCATGCCGATGTTTACGTGGACGATTCTCATTACGTGCGTGCTCATTATTTTCGCTTTCCCGGTATTGACGGTCGCGTTGGCGTTAATGACGTTTGACCGGCTGTTTGATACGCAGTTTTTCACGATGGCCAACGGCGGCATGTCGATGTTATGGGCGAACTTGTTCTGGATTTGGGGCCACCCGGAAGTATATATCGTCATTTTGCCGGCATTCGGCATCTTCTCGGAAGTCGTCAGCACGTTTGCCGGGAAGCGTCTGTTCGGTTATAAAGCGATGGTCGGTTCGATCGTCGGCATTGCTTTCCTGAGCTTTATCGTTTGGGTGCACCACTTCTTTACGATGGGTGCCGGCCCGGCAGTGAACTCCGCCTTCTCGATTACGACGATGGCGATCGCCATTCCGACCGGGGTGAAAATTTTCAACTGGCTGTTTACGCTGCGGAAAGGAAAAATTCGCTTTACGACAGCGATGCTTTGGTCGCTGGCGTTCATCCCGAACTTTGTCATCGGCGGCGTGACGGGCGTCATGCTGGCGATGGCGGCGGCCGATTACCAATACCATAACAGCTATTTTCTCATCGCCCACTTCCATTATGTGTTGATTGCCGGTACGGTGTTCGCCTGCTTTGCCGGCTTGCATTACTGGTATCCGAAAATGTTTGGCCATATTTTAAACGAGCGGCTCGGCAAATGGACGTTTTGGCTGTTTATGATCGGCTTTAACATCTGCTTCTTCCCGATGTATTTCCTCGGGCTGATGGGGATGACGCGCCGCATGTACACGTACTCAGAAGGTCTCGGCTGGACGCCGCTGAACGTCGTGGCGACGGTTGGGGCGGCCTTGATGGGCATCGGGTTCATTGTGCTTTGCTATAACATTTACTACAGCGCCCGCTACGGCGAGCGCGACATGACCGGTGACCCGTGGAATGGGCGGACGCTCGAGTGGGCGACCGCGTCGCCGCCGGTGCATTATAACTTCCCGGTGACGCCGGTTGTCGAAGATTTGGATGCGTATTGGGTGATGAAGAAAAAATATGGCGGCTTCCAAGTGAAAGAAGAAGACTTGAAGCCGATCCATATGCCAAGCAACTCAGGGCGCCCGTTTTGGATGTCGGTGGCGTTTTTCGTCGCCGGGTTCGGCCTCGTGTTCAAATGGTTTGCGTTGGCGATTGTCGGTGCCTTGTTCATTGTGCTTGGGCTTATCCTCCGCTCATTTGAAGATGATGATGGCTACTATATTCCGATCGATGAGATTAAACGGATGGAGCGGGCGGCGCGAAAGGGGGCGTAACGAATGGGAGAAGTTGCACACCGTTATGATGAAACGCTGCCGCTGGAGTATCGGACACAAGAGAGTCGGTTGAACATATTGGGCTTTTGGATTTTCCTCGGGGCGGAAGTCGCGTTGTTTGCGACCTTGTTTGCCACCTATCTCGTCTTGTTCCAACGGACCGGCTCCGGGCCGACGGCAAGCGAATTGTTTGAAGTCAAGGACGTTCTCATCGAGACGTTGTTGCTTTTAACAAGCAGTTTTACGTGCGGGCTGGCTATTTTTGAAATGCGCCGCGGCCGGCTCGCCGGGCTGCTGGCTTGGCTGCTTGTCACGCTGTTGCTTGGTGCAGGGTTTATCGCGTTTGAAATTCGCGAGTTCATCCATTACGTCCATGAAGGGGCGACGATGCAGACGAGCGCGTTTTTATCGAGCTTTTTCGTGCTCGTCGGCACGCACGGCGCCCACGTCAGTCTAGGAATTGGCTGGATGATTTTGATCATCATCCAGCTCCTCCAGCGCGGCTTTACGCCGAAAACAGCGCGGAAAGTATTTATCGTCAGCTTGTATTGGCACTTTTTAGACGTCGTCTGGATTTTCATTTTCACGCTCGTCTATTTGCTAGGGATGGTGATGTAACATGGGCGCGAACGGCCATCACGAATCATTTCCTTGGAAACATATTATCGGTTTTGTTCTTTCGCTCGTCTTGACGTTTGCCGCCCTTTGGGTGGCGCTCTCATCCGGGCTACCGCTCAAAGCGGTCATTGTCATCATAGTCGTGTTTGCTGTGATTCAAGCAAGCTTGCAGCTGTTTATGTTCATGCACGTCAACGAAAGCGACAGCGGCCGCATTCAAACATTCAACATGGCGTACAGCTTCTTTATCGCCATTGTCGTTGTCGCCGGTTCGATTTGGGTGATGCAGTTTGTGTTGTAAAGTGGAGCTGGCCTCATGGCAGGCCGGCTTTTTTTCATAATGAGGGAGCGTTGGTGTTTTGGGAACGGATGGACTGCAACGCTTTGGCTGGGCCCGTTTGAAGGCTGACTGGCGCGTTTTTTTGTTTTTGGCCAGCCGGGTTTGCCTTTGCTTGCTCCATAATCAGCGAATGCTGGCCGATGGCCATAGATGAGAGCGCGGCCTTGCGCCAACTACAAAAAGCGCCTTGCCGATTCACGGCAAGACGCGTTTTACAATACTTTTGACAAAAACGCTTTCGTCCGCTCGTGCTGCGGGCGGTCGAACAAGTCTTCCGGCTTCCCTTCTTCGACGATGCAACCGCCGTCCATAAACAGGACGCGGTCGCCGACTTCGCGGGCAAAGCCCATTTCATGGGTGACGACAACCATCGTCATCCCTTCATTGGCCAGCTGCTTCATGACCGAGAGCACTTCCCCGACCATTTCCGGGTCAAGCGCTGATGTCGGCTCGTCAAACAGCATGATTTTTGGTTCCATGGCGAGCGCCCGGGCAATGGCAACGCGTTGCGCCTGTCCGCCGGAGAGAGAATCCGGATAGGCGTGCGCTTTATCTTGCAAACCGACTTTGGCGAGCAGCTCCATCGCCTTCGCCTCTGCTTTTTCACGCGGCCATTTGCGCACTTTCATCGGTGCCAGCGTGATATTGTTCAACACCGTCATGTGCGGAAACAAGTTAAAGCGTTGGAACACCATGCCCACTTCTTCACGCACTTTGTTTAAGTTCGTGTCTTTCGCTTTTAAGTTGATGCCATCAATGATAATTTCGCCTTCATCGAAATCTTCAAGCAAGTTTAAGCAGCGCAAAAACGTCGATTTCCCTGAACCGGATGGCCCGATGACAACGACCACTTCCCCTTCGCGGATGTGGGCGTTGATCCCTTTCAGCACTTCGAGCGATCCAAACGATTTTTTCAACTGGCGCACGTCGATCATGAGGTTGAATACTTCCTTTCAAGGTAATGTGACAATTTGCTTAACGACAGCGTCAAAACGAGATAGACAAATGCGACTGTTAAATACGGCTCCCAGACGCGGTAATACTCGCCGGCCGCTGCTTTCCCCCAGTACATGATTTCCGGGGCGGCGATGACCATCCCAAGCGACGAGTCTTTAATCAAGACAATAAATTCGTTGGCAAACGGCGGGATCATTCGCTTTAACGCCTGCGGCAAAATGATGTAGCGCATAGCCTGGGCGTGCGTCATGCCAAGCGAACGGGCTGCTTCCATTTGCCCTTTGTCGATGGACTGGATGCCGGCGCGGAAAATTTCCGCGACATACGCGGCGGAGTTGAGCGAAAGTGCAACAGCTAAAGAAACGATCGCATTTGGCTGAGCGAATAGAAGCGGCATGACGCCGAAATGGACGAGCAAAATTTGCACGACAAGCGGCGTGCCGCGGAAAAAGTTGATATACCAGACAAACGGCCAGCGGACAATGGGGTGGCTTGCCATTTTGCCAAGTCCGATGAACAAGCCGAGGATGAGGCCGAAGATGATGCCGACTAGTGACACGCCAATCGTCGCAAGTAGTCCTTGGAAAAAGTAGGGGGCGTATTCAACAATAATATCAAAACGAAAATCCATCGATCTCACCTTTCTCTACGAAAAATGCGTAACTTGCTGGCAGTTACGCATTTTTCTAAGTTCGTGCGTTTATTGTTGTTTTAAGCGTGCCATATTTGGTTCTTTGCCAAACCATTTTTTGTAGATTTCAGCGTATTTGCCGCTGTCCATCACTTTCTTTAATGCCTCATCCACTTTCGCTTTCAGTTCGCTGTCTTTCGGGAAAATCATGCCGTAATATTCATAAGCAAAGTTTTTCGGATCTTCGATGACTTTCAGTTTTTTGTTTGGGTTGTTTTTTACATATTCATTGGCGACAGCGTTGTCGGTGATGACAGCATCCACCCCGCCATTCAGCATTTCCATAATGGCGACGACGGTTGTCTCGAACTTTTTAATATGATTGCCTTTGCCAAACAGTTTTTCTGCGGCTTCTTGACCGGTTGTCGCGTTTTGGACGCCGATCGTTTTGCCTTTTAAGTCAAGAGCGTTTTTCACCGGGCTGTCCTCTTTTACTAAGATCACCTGTGTTGCTTCAAAGTATGGAGCCGAGAAGTCATACGTTTGTTTCCGTTCATCCGTAATCGTAATGCCGGAGATGCCCATGTCGATCTCTTTGCTTTGCAGCGAGGCAAACAGCGGATCCCAGCCGACGTTTTTCAATTCATAATCCAAGCCGGCTTCTTTCATGACCGCATCGAGAAGATCGACGTCAAACCCAACGATTTTCCCTTTTTCCATATACTCAAACGGCGCAAACGCCGCATCTGTCCCGACGACGATTTTTTTCTTTGCTTCCCCACCGCCGCCTGATGACGAATTTGTTTCCGTTGACTTGCCGCCGCAGGCGGCGAGCGCCATGAACAACGCAGCAACGACGACTGCGATCAACCCTTTCTTCAACATATTATAAAATCCCCCTTTGAAATCATTGTCGATGAACGATTATCATACTATCAATATTTTTGCGATTATGCAATAGGTTTTATAAAAATAATTGTTTGAACATTTTGGTATCCATTCCTTAATACAAAAAATATGTATTTATCAATGGTTTTATATAGAATCATCCTGATAAATAACAACGAATTGAATTTTTATAAAATAATGTTTATGAAAAGAAGCTGCAGTTATGTATGATTCTGAATTTACTAAATATTATATCGGAAAGAGAGAGTGTTGTACATCTTTTTTTAAATTCTTTTATTTTATCGGATTTGGAAAAAAATAAATACTATTGTATAAATATTATTTGTTCCATTATGATAAGAGTGCAGGTAACAAGACAACAAAGAAAGGGGAGCACGACATGGTTTTATTTTCAGTCATTGTCTACTTAGTTGGCATGCTGTGGATCGGCTATTGGGCGTATAAACGGACGTCGAATTTGTCCGATTATATGCTTGGCGGCCGGACGCTCGGGCCGGCGGTGACCGCGCTTAGCGCCGGGGCTTCCGACATGAGCGGCTGGTTGCTAATGGGGCTGCCGGGGGCGATGTATATCGATGGAGTGAGCGCCGCATGGATCGTCATCGGCTTGACGCTCGGCGCTTATGCAAATTGGCTGTTCGTTGCGCCGCGCTTGCGCGTCTATACAGAAGTGGCGAACGATTCGATTACGATTCCCGAGTTTTTGGAACACCGTTTCGGCGATCGGACGAAATTGTTGCGGATGGTGTCCGGGATCGTTATCATGGTCTTTTTTACATTTTACGTCTCATCCGGCCTTGTCTCGGGCGGCGTGTTGTTTGAGAACTCGTTTGGCGTCAGCTACCATACTGGACTTTGGATCGTCGGCGGCGTTGTGGTCGCTTACACGCTGTTTGGCGGCTTTTTGGCGGTCAGCTGGACGGATTTTGTGCAAGGGACGATTATGTTCATTGCGTTGATTCTGGTGCCGGTGGTGACGCTGTTCCATACAGGCGGGCCAGTGGATACGATTGAGACGATCCGCGACATCGATCCAAACTTGTTGAATTTATGGAAAGGAACGAGTTTTCTCGGCATCATTTCGTTATTCGCCTGGGGGCTCGGCTATTTTGGCCAGCCGCATATTATCGTCCGCTTTATGGCTATTAAGTCGGTCAAAGAAATGAAAAGCGCCCGCCGCATCGGCATGGGTTGGATGATTTTCTCCGTTGTTGGGGCGATGTTGACGGGTCTTTTTGGAATCGCTTACTTTTCGCAGCGCGGCATGAAGCTTGATGATCCGGAAACGGTATTTATTAAGCTCGGGCACATTTTGTTCCATCCGATTATTACCGGGTTTTTGCTGGCAGCGATTTTAGCCGCAATTATGAGCACCATTTCATCCCAGCTGCTCGTCACCTCGAGCTCGCTGACCGAAGATTTGTATAAAGTGCTGTTCCGCCGCTCGGCTTCGGATAAGGAGCTTGTCTTTGTCGGGCGCCTGTCCGTGCTTATTGTTGCGGTTGTCGCGACCGCGTTGGCGTACACGAAAAACGACACGATTTTAAACTTGGTCGGCTACGCCTGGGCGGGCTTTGGCGCGTCATTCGGACCGGTCATTTTGTTGAGCTTATTCTGGCGGCGGATGACGAAATGGGGGGCGCTCGCCGGCATGGTTGCCGGGGCGTTGACGGTCATTCTTTGGACGCAATCCGCCTACTTAAAAGGGCTGTTGTATGAAATGATCCCCGGTTTTGCCGCCAGCTTGGCAGCGATTGTTATCGTCAGCTTGCTGACGAAGGAGCCAGAAGGGAAAGTAGCTGAACAATTTGATCGATTCAAGCAGTTGCTGTCCTAAAAATAGGCAAAAGGGTGTCCCCTTGTGCGCAGGGGCACCCTTTTTGTCGTTTAGGACTATTTCACTTGATTCCAATCCGGGTACAAGTCGATGCGCCGGTCGCGCCATGTCGCGACCGATCCTTTTTCCCGCACTTTGCGAAGGAGTGACAAGTCAAGGTCGGCGGTCACGATCATGTCGTCGTTGATCTCGCCAACCGCGAGCACGCCGCCGGGCGGGAACGGGATGTCATTGGGCGTGATGACGGCCGCTTGGCCGAAATTGGCGCGCATAAAGTCGACCGTCGGAAGCGACCCGACCGTGCCGGTCGTGACGACATACACTTCGTTTTCGATGGCCCGCGCGTGGCAGCAATACCGTACGCGGTAAAACCCGTGCCGGTCATCCGTGCACGACGGACAGAAGATGACATCTGCCCCTTTGGCGCGCGCCAAGCGAACGATTTCCGGGAACTCGATGTCATAGCACGTCAAAATGGCGATCGTCGCTTTGTCCGTTTCAAAAACATGCACACCGTCGCCCGGAGCGATGTTCCACTCGTTCACTTCCGTCGGGGTGATGTGCAATTTCGCCTGCCGATGGATATGTCCGTCCGGCGTGAATAAATGGGCGACATTGTACAGCTTGCCGTTTTGGCGGATGACATGCGTGCCGCCAATCAAATACATGCCGGTGTCTTTGGCGAGCGACACAAACAGCTCGGTGTATTTTTCGGTATAATTCGGCAAGTCATCAATCGTCGCTTGCCGTCCGCCATCGAGTGGAATGGAAAGCAACTGCGTCGTGAAAAATTCCGGGAACAAGACAAATTCGGCGTCAAACTCTTGCGCCGTTTTCACGTAATGCGTCACTTGCGCGGCAAACTCGTCAAACGAATGGATGGTATGAAGATGATATTGGACAGCCGAGACGCGCAATGGCGGCACTCTCCTTTCTGCTTCTTTCATCGCATATAGTCTCCATTTTACCATAATGAAACCGGTTTGGCGCATCCATTCCCACCACCAGCAGGACAGCCGTATGAGGCGAAAACGAGCAGCGGCGCCTTTTTGGAGGCTGGTCGGGCGAATGCCGATGTTTCCGGTGAATGCACACAATCCCTTCATGACAAAGACAAGATCGAATCCTTGTCTACTGTTCTCCGTAGCGGCGGTACGCGCCGTGGTGCGTCGGCCCGACGTATTCGTTGAGCGGGAATGAGTGGCGAATGGCGGCGGTGATGAACGCTTTCGCCGTCGCAATGGCGTCTTTCACCGGCCGGCCTTTCGCCAGTTCGGCGGCGATGGCCGCCGAGAACGTGCAGCCCGCTCCGTGCGTATACGTCGTTTCAATCCGCTCCGATTCGAGGAGTTCAAACGTTTTGCCGTCATAAAGGACGTCGACCGCATAGTCGTGCGGAATTTTCCGCCCGCCTTTGACGATCACATACTGCGCTCCGAGCTCATGAATGCGCCCGGCTGCTTCTTTCATATCCTCGATCGTCTCAATGCGCGGCAGGCCGGCCAGTTGCGCTGCTTCAAACAAGTTTGGCGTCACGACCGTCGCTTTTGGTACGAGCGTTTCGCGGTAGCACACCGTGTTTTCCGGGTGGAGCGGCTCATCCGCCCCTTTGCATACCATGACCGGATCGACGATCGCATTTTTCAAACCATGCTTTTCAATCGTCCGCGCGGCCAGTTCAATGATGTCCGTCGTCGGCAGCATTCCCGTTTTCAAAGCGTCAACGCCGACGCCGACGATGATCGTCTCAAGCTGGGCTTCGATCGTTGCCAGGTCAACGGGGAACACTTGGTGCGCCCACCGGTTGTGCGGATCCATGGCGACGATTGTCGTGATGGCCGTCATTCCGTAAACGCCAAGCTCTTGGAACGTTTTTAAGTCCGCCTGCAGCCCGGCGCCGCCGCTGCTGTCCGACCCGGCGATCGTTAATGCTTTTGGCATTGTCATCGTACCCACTCTCCTTTTGTTTCAATGAATATCATGAATTCACCTTAAGATTGAAACAGTTGCTCTACATCGACGGAAAAGCCGTCAAGCGCACGTGAACATGCGGTGCCGGTTTCTTTCCAGACGCCGGCTTGTTCATATTGTCCATTGTCATTGAGCGAGTAGATTTGCACAACACGATGCATGGGGTTCACGATCCAGTATTCATGGACTCCGTATTGCATATACAAATTCAATTTGAACACGAGATCGTACGCCTGGTTGGAAGGGCTCAAAATCTCGATGATCAACGTTGGGACGCCGACAAATTTTGTGTCCGTTAATCCGCTTCGATCGCAGATCACGGTTAAATCAGGGACGACAATTTTCTTTCCTTCGATCCGTTCGTTCTTTAGTTCGATATCAAAAGGGGCATGAAACACTTCACACGGCTTTCCTTCTAAAAAATGGAACAGTTTGACGTGCAGCCGTCCCGATATGCGTTGGTGCTGGGTCGAAGGAGAGGGGGGGCATAAACACAACGCCATCAATGTATTCTAAAACGCGGTCGGTTGTTTCCCGCATGCGTTGACACTCCACACGGCTAAAGCCGTGGGATTCTTGGGTCGTTGGCGTCCTCATCCATTTCTGGTTCGGACAACGCCCAAGTTCGGGGCTGTGTCATCAGCCCATCCCATCGGGTTAGGATGTACCCCGATGGGCGGCGCACCTGTGACCAGTGCGCTAGGTTAGGCGGCAAAGCCCGAAATCGCTTTGGCGATGTTGATCGCGCCATTCAAGTCAGCATGGAGAGTGTATCCGCACTTTTGGCATCGGAAGCGGATGCCGTTTCGGTTCGCTTTCTCTCGATGTCCACATTTACACGTTTGGCTCGTGTAGGTCGGCTTCACCCACTCCACCCGAATGCCCGCCATTTCCGCTTTATAGGCAATCATCGTTTGCAGTTGGTGAAATGCCCAAGAATGAAGGCTTCGTCCTGCTTCTTTGGCCGATGTTGCCCGTTTCCGAATCCCTGTCAACTCTTCCATCCGAATCACGCCAACACCGTTGGCGAGGGCAAAACGGACGATTTGACGGCTGATTTTATGGTTTCGATCCTTCATCCAGCGGGACTCTTTACGGCCGATTTTGCGAACCATATGGAGCTTCTTCGCTTGGCCCAACGTTCGCCGCAAAGCCGCATATCGTCGGCGAATGAAAGCGCATTGGCTGCCCTTGAAAAACAACGATTTCGTTCCCACGCTGGCAACGGCGATATAGCGAAGCCCAAGGTCAACCCCCATCACCTTTGTTTCGTGTCGCGGCTCCACTTCAAAGGTGATGGTGATCGCCAAGTACCATTTCTTTCTCTTTTTGTAGAGCTTGGCTGCCCCTTGTTTGGCGGTTCCATTGATAAGCCGATTCAGCCATGCTTCTTGATAGGGGCGCGTGACCACTGGCACGCCAATTCGCTTCTCCAGTGTGGGGAATGAAACGGTGTAGAACTCTCCTTTCTTTTCCACCTTTACGTTTTGATTGTTAAAGCAACACCATAATGTTCGAAACTTCTTTGTTTTCTGGTTTTTCTTTTGGGACTTCACTTCTCGAATCGTCTGATTCACGACGGCAGAAGGAAACCGCTGCGATGAAAATTCTTTAAATCGTTTGCTCGTCGCTTGATTCAGCTCGGGATGATTCAACAGCCAATTCGCAAACGCGGTATTCACTTCTGTCATCCGTTCGTACATGTCTTGTTTGACTTTCGTTGGGTTGTGCAGCTCCAGCTTTAGTGTGATGGTCGGCATGGATTCACCCCCTTTTCTTTTGAGATTCCACATAGCGTTTTATTGTTTCACTTGATACATTCTCTGCTGTACTAACGAAGAAAGAGCGTGTCCAAAGACTAGGCAAATGAGACAAGTGTTTAAATTCCTGTCTTAATCGTCTGGAAGTCACTCCTTTCACTCTTGCCATAATATCTGATGGAGAATCAGAAGGGAGGCAATTCAAGAACAAATGGCAATGATCAGGCATCACTTCCATAGCAAGGATGACCCAATCATTCTCTTGGCAAATTTCTTCTACTAACTGCTTGAATCGCTCTTCCACTCTGCCTACCAACACCTTTCTTCGATAACGCGGACAGAAAACAAAATGATAGTGAATCAAAGATACAGTTGTTTTCGTTCTTCGATATTCTTGTTCCATATTATGAATAGTATCAGTTTAATGGTTATACTGCAGCACCTAAAGATAAAAATGGTTGCTCGAAGCAATCCTCTTAAGGGATTACCGAGCAACGCCGTCTTTCATCCCACGATTGAAACCGTGGGATGAAAGACGGCTTTTTCTGTAGAATTCTTCACGCGACACTGCCTGTTTTTCCGGAACGTTCACGAAATCACCTTCTTTCCAGCTTTCTATTTTCATTATACACTGGCCGCTTTGCCGAACGAAAATGATTTGGCATAACGCAACGGGTGACATACTCCCGCCGCCTACGCTCACTTGCAGAAATGGCGGCCTTGTCGGTTTAGGACGATAAAAAAAAGCCGCCCGCTATGGGCGGGCGATTCGTGATGCGAATGGGCAGTGATGAACAGGCGGCCGACAGCGCGCGTTGCCGGCCGCGCCAACCAGCGGTTAGTTGGCAGCTAGCGTTTTCCCGAGCGCTTCGCGGGCCGGGACGTAGCGGTAACCGAGGTCACGGGCGACCGCTTCATACGTAATTTCGCCGTTGGCGACGTTGACGCCAAGTTCAAGAGCTGGATTATCAGCGATGGCTTGGATGACGCCTTTATTGGCGATTTGCAAGGCGTATGGGATCGTGACGTTCGTTAAAGCGATCGTCGATGTGCGCGGGACAGCGCCAGGCATGTTGGCGACCGCATAATGAACGACGCCGTGTTTGACGTACGTCGGGTTGTCATGTGTCGTGACGTGGTCGCTCGTCTCGACAATGCCCCCTTGGTCGATGGCGACATCGACGATGACCGAGCCCGGTTTCATCGCTTTCACCATGTCCTCGGTGACGAGCTTCGGCGCCCGCGCCCCTGGGATGAGGACAGCGCCGATGACAAGGTCGGCCTCTGCGACCGCCTCGGCAATGTTCATCGGGTTGGACATGAGCGTCGTAATTTGGTTGCCAAAAATGTCGTCAAGCTCGCGCAAGCGGTCAGCATTCAAGTCGATAATCGTGACATCTGCCCCGAGGCCGACGGCGACTTTCGCTGCGTTCGTGCCGACGACCCCGCCGCCGATGATCGTCACTTTGCCGCGGGCGACGCCTGGGACGCCGCCAAGCAAAATGCCTTTGCCGCCGTACGGTTTTTCTAAAAATTGCGCTCCGATTTGCGCCGCCATCCGTCCGGCGACTTCGCTCATCGGCGTCAACAGCGGCAGCGTGCGGCCGACTTGCACCGTCTCATAGGCAATGGCGATGACGCCGCTTTCTTTTAAGGCGCGCGTCAACTCCGGGTCGGCGGCCAAATGCAAATAGGTGAACAAAATGAGACCTGGGCGGAAATAGCCGTATTCGCTTGGCAGCGGCTCTTTCACTTTCATCACCATATCGGCTTGCGCCCAAACATCTTCCGCCCGCTCGATGATTTGTGCGCCGGCACGGGCGTAATCGCTGTCGATGAAACCGCTTCCGACCCCTGCCTCTTTCTCAATCAGCACCGTATGTCCTGCTTGAACGAATGACAAAACGCCAGCCGGCGTAATGGCGACACGGTTTTCGTTATTTTTGATTTCCTTTGGCACTCCAATAATCATGGATATCGTTCCTCCTCGTCAGAAGTGGCCTTACTTAATAGTATAAAAGAGAGGGAACGGGCCGGGCATTGTTCAAAAAAGAGAAAGAAGCGCCCGGCTTTTGTGGATTTCCACAAATTCAACCGCGCGCTTCGTATTTCGCTAATTTAATATCAATGTATAATTTAATTTTTTGATTCATGTCATGGAGATCAAGCTCGGCGATGTCGGCGATCCGCTTGAGCCGATAAGCAAGAGTGTTCGGGTGAACGTTGAGGACGTCGGCGGTTTCTTGCACGTTTTGATTATGGTCAAAAAACGTTTCAAACGTTTTCACCAAGTCGCTATGATGTTTGCGGTCGTACGATTGCAGCTTCGTTAACGCTGGGTTGGTCCATTCCCCTTGCCGTTTTTGTTCAAGCAAAAAATCAAAAAATTGGTAAATGCCAAGCTGGGCATAGCCGTAAACCGACTTGATTTCATCGCCGAGCTTTTCTTTCAGCGCCAGGACGGCGAGCGCTTCGCGGTAGCTTTTTTCAATGAGGCGATAAATGCCATACACGCCGCCAAACCCGCATTGTACATCGTGGATGTGAAATCGTTCTTTCATTTTGGCGGCGAACGACTCGATGAACGCATTCAGCTCTTTGAGCGGCTGGTCGGTTTTGGGCGCCGCCAGCAAAATCACATCGCGGCCGTCGGTCGTATAAAGAAGGAGCGGGAGTTGCTGGGTCGTTTGCAATAGGTAGGAAATTTGCCGCTCCATTTCGGCGGTCAAATCGGCGGCAAAGCGGAAGACGACAACGGCAAACTGCGGTGCGGTCGGGATTTGCATCGCGGCGAGATGAGCGTGGATTTCGTCTTCACGCGCGATGTGGCCGGTGAGCAGCTTCCAAAACAGCTCTTGCACCCGCTCTTCTTTTTTGTTTTTGCGCATATACAGCTGCAACACTTTGTTTTTCGCCGCTTTCGCCGCCAGCTTCAGCCATTCCATCTCCTCGGGCGAAAGCGTCCGGTTTGTTTCGAGCACCCAGATGAAGCCAATCACCTCATCGTTTTTCCAGATCGAGACAGCGACGCGGCTCCCGAGGCCCACGTCTGGAATCGGCGGCACGCGCACCGGCTCGCGGCTTTTGAGCAGCGCTGGGATGGCGCCTTGTTTCCATAAGCTGTTGATCACTTTTTCCGGCACACGCCGGCTGATGATCGTCGCCGTCCGCGCCGGGTCGGTGTAATCATCATGGGCGCTGTAGGCGATGAGCCGATGGTTCGCGTCTTCGATCGTTACCGGGCATTTCAGCACGTCGCTGACGCGGTCGGCAAACTCTTCAAGACTGTCAAATTCGCCGCGGAACGGGTCGGTATCATAAGACATATTGGCTCCCTCGCATCGTCCATATGATTTGTAGTTTCATTTTATCATAAATGTGAATCCACCACCGTTATTGTATGATGAAAGAAAGGAATGGCTGCGCTTTCTGTCGAATGAAGGGAAGAAGGGATTGGCCAAGGAGGAGGATGACACGCTTTGTTCAAAAAATGGTTTGGCAAGCAACAGCCGAAGGAAGAGACGATCACCGCGCCGCTCGACGGGACGATCATGCGGCTTGAAGACGTGCCGGATCCGGTGTTTGCGCAAAAAATGATGGGCGATGGCCTCGCCATCGATCCGGCGGATGGGGATGTCGTCGCTCCGGTCGATGGCGAAATCGTTCAGCTTTTTCCGACGAAACACGCCATCGGCTTGCGTTCGGAAGCGGGTGTGGAACTGCTCATCCATGTCGGCATCGACACCGTGTCGATGAATGGGGAAGGATTCGCCTATGTCAAAGCCGGCGACCGGGTGAAACGGGGGGATCGGCTTCTTTCCATCGACTTGCCGCTTGTGCGCGAGAAAGCGAAAAGCGCGGTGACGCCGATCATCATCACGAATGGTGATGCCCTTGAGAACCTCAAGAAAAAAGCTGAGGGAGCGGCGGCAAAAGGGGATACGGCCTTAATTTCAAGTGAAGATGAAATAAGGGCGGCGAAGGAACACTTACTGTGCGGTTTTTTCCCGCATCCGGACGACAAGTCGTGGAACTGAGAAGCTCCCACTTCAAGCAAAGCTAAGTTGGAGTAGTTCACAGAAAAGATTGGCGAAAAGAAATAAATGCCCCTTCTAAGTGAGAAGAAGGTGTCCCAAAAGGATCGGGACACCTTTTCTAGCGTCAGGCTGATCGATGAATCGATGCTCCCTTTCCCCAAACAGCCGCTTTGTCGGAAAAATGGGTCAACGCGGCTTTTTGCGTTGTGTAAGCCATAGCGGAAAGCGGATGGCAAAGCTAAGGAGCAAAACGATCACCACGAGGAGGGCGGATGTTTTTTGGGCAATTTCCTGCGCGTCAGCGACGAGCGCTTCGGACTGGATATACCATAAGTGGACAGGGAGCGTTGCCCCTTCCGAAAGAAGATGAAAATCCCACATCTCCCCGGATGCCGATGTTCCCCCGACCAATAAAATAATGGCGGATTCGCCGAACGCGCGGCACGCGACGAGGCTGACGCCGGTTACAATACCTCTGGCAGCGGCAGGGAGAACGGTTTTTAAGATCGTCTGCGTTTTGGTGGCGCCTAAAGCGAAAGAGGCTTCCCGCCATGTTGATGGCACGGCTGTAACGGCTTCCTCCGTGACGCGGGCCAAAACGGGCAAATTCAATAAAGCCAGCGTGACAGCTGCCCCCAGAATGGTGACGCCAATTTGGAAATATTCCACGAATAGAGCGTAGCCGAATAGCCCAAACACAATCGACGGAACCGATGCCAAGCTTTCGATGGCGCCGCGGACCCATTCCATGGATCGGGTGCGCGGTGCGTATTCAGCCAAAAAGATGCCGGCGCCTATCCCAATTGGAAGCGATAGGAAAAGGGATAAAAAGAGAATATAAAGCGAATTCCATAAAAACGGGCCGATTCCGCCGCCTGCATCGATTTCTTCAGGCAACCCGACAAGGAAATGGACATCGATGTCGGGCAATCCTTTCCGGACAATTGTATAAAGAAGAGCCAAAATCAAGGAAAAAATAGATAAGGAAACGGCGCTGATCAGCCCAAGCATAAGTTTGTTGATCGTGCGGCGGGTGCGGAAACGCCCCATTTTTTTGCTTGGAACAGAAACCAGCTCATTCATTTATTGCCCTCCTTTCAGCCGCAAACGGCGAATGGCCATAATGAGCGAAATCGAAATCAAAAGCAACAAAAACGCCATCATGTAAAGAGCGTGGTTGGTGGTCGATTGAAAATCGACGTTTAAAATTTGCATCACGATATGACTGGTCAACACGCTGGTCGGAGTGACCAAGTCAAAGCCGAATTGGGCCACGTTGCCGATTACCATCACTACGGCCATCGTTTCACCGATGGCGCGCGCCATGCCGAGGATGACGGCGGCGGCAATGCCTGATTTCGCAGCTGGGAGCACCACTCGGACGATCATTTGGAATGTTGTTCCCCCAAGCGCATAGTTTGCTTCCCGCCATTCGTTTGGAACGGCGCAGAGGGCGTCATCAGTAATGCGGGTGATGGTCGGCAAAATCATGATGGATAAAACGATAGCGGCGGCGAGAAATCCGTCGCCGACCGGGGCCCCCGTGTGTTCGCGGATCCATGGAATGAGCAAGGTGGCCCCTAAATAGCCGTAGACGATCGATGGGATGCCGACCAATAAATCAAGCAGTGTGCGAAGCCATTGCCGCAGCCATGGCGGGGCGATTTCCGCGATAAACACCGCCACACAAATCGAAATCGGCGTTGCGATCAGCAGGGTCACCAAGGTTAAATACAATGTACCGGCGATAAAAACGGCAGCTCCATATTTGCCGTGTTCCGGGTCCCAACGGGAGGAGAAGAAAAATTCCCAAAGTGATACGTCCCGAAACACGAGAAAACCGGTTTCGCTCACGAATAGAACGATGGCGCCCAATACGGCGCCAAGGAATATGATGCTTCCAAGGCATAGAAAACGGAAAAAGCGGTCGGCGGCATATTTGGCGGCCCAGCGGCTTTGACGGCGGGCCGTCAACAAGTTCGTTGCGTCAGTCCAATCCGGCGATAGTTTCTCCATTTGCGCATCCCCCTTCCCCTGTTGGCGGAAAAATCAGCCTCTCCGCCGGGAAGGAGAGGCTGAGTTGTGTTCTGTTACTTCACAGGGATAAATTTCAGTTTTTTCAAAGAGCCGTTTTGAAACTTTTTGCTTAGGATATAATTGATAAATGCTTTGTCGGCCCCTTTCGCTTCGCCTTTTGTCAATAAGTAGCCATAGCCGTAGAACACGTATTTCCCGCTGGCGGCGTTGGCGGTTGTCGCTTTTACGCCGTTGATGCTGACCGCTTTAATTCCGCCTTTGACATAGGCCAAGTCGACAAATCCGATGGCGTTTGGATTGGAAGAAACAGCATTGACCATATCCCCTGATTTTTGCACTTCTTTGTAGTTGTCTCCGGATGTTTTGATGGCATGCCCGTCCATGATTTTGTCTTCAAAATTGACGCGCGTCCCGGAACCTTTCGCGCGGTTGATGACGACGATCTCTTCGTCTTTCCCGCCGACTTGCTTCCAGTTGGTGATTTTGCCTTCATAAATGTCTTGAATTTGTTGGACTGATAGATTGTCCACGGAATTGTTTTTGTTGACGATGACAGCGAACGGAATTTTTGCGATTTTGTATGCTTTTAATCCTTTGTAAGCAGGGAATCCTCCGACTGCTCGGGTCGCGTCCCAATCGCATGCGCCGATGGTCGCGACGCCTTTGGCGACGGATTGCGGACCGGCGATTGACGAGGATCCGGAGACTACAATTTTCACTTTCGGATGACTCTTTTTAAATTCTTTTGCCGCCTGTTGGGTTAACGGCAGCAAAGCGGTGGAGCCGGCGATAACGATTTTTCCGGATACTTCTGCGGCGTCAGCGCGGTGTTGAGTCGTAAAGGCAGCGCCAATCAGCAAAGCTGATGAAAGAACAGCAGCAGCCATCCGTTTCCATAGTGTGGTTCGTTTCATGGCATATCCCTCCGTGATCAATTTTAGCGGCCTGGGAGACCCTTGTTTTTCCATGATCATTTCGTCATATCGATCCAGCGTCCGTTGCGGAGGATCGATACTTTTTCCCCGTTCTCGGTCGCGATCGTCACGGCGATTTGATTGTCATATGGTGACGGCGCGATCGAGGTGATTTCGTTTTTCGTACTTCCTGCGGTTGTCCACGATTTTGTGGACGGGTCGAAGATGCGGATTGTGTAGATGCCGTTCGTTTCAAGAGCGACATAGATCCGGCTTTTGACAACGACCGCGTCAATGATGTTCTGGTCGGCAAGCAGTGTTTGCTCTTCTCCGTTTCTAGTCCATTTTAATGACGGCCGAGCGGCTTCATCGTCGATCGCACTTACATACACGATTTCATTGTTAGAAAGAAATGCACTGTCGACTTTATTGTCCGGCGACGATGTTAATGGCGTCGGCTGTTTGTTCGGAGAGGAGAGATCCACGAGAAACAGCTGCGGATCCGTCCCGCTTGTATCAATTGAATCAACATCCGTTTTTTGATCGTCAGTGTAGTTTGTTTTTCCTTCATTGGCAACCGTGTACAACAGCTTCGTTCCATCCGGGGATAGACGAAGGTCGGTTTTATATTTCACTTTGTCGTCGATCAATTTGTTGATGCTGCCTGTATCTAGGGACGCGACAGCGACTGCCTCATTGTTGCTTCCGTAAATGCAATAGAGTGAGCGGCCGTCGTTGGACCAAACGAGATCGGTTTTCACCTCATCGTCGTCGCCGATTTGTTTGACGACGTTGGAAGCCAAATCGATGACAAACAAATGGCCGTTTTCATCGACATAGGCCGCTTGCTTCCCGTCAGGCGACAGAGTGAGATCCATTTGGCTAATGGATCGAATGGCGGTTCTCGAACGAATGTCCAAAAGCAGCGAAGTGGAATCGTCCGGTCGGCTGATAAGCAACGTGTTTTGATCCACCCATTGCGGATGGGTGCTCATTCCTTTGATCAGCCCGGCGATGGCGATGAACCGTCCATCGATGTCTCCTCCTAATGCGCGGACGATTGATGGCAGATCGGCGTACGGCACCCCTTTTTGGATGAACGGTGCAATAGGCATGGTCATTTTTTTGCCGTTGGCGTTCAAGGTATAGCTAAATGGGTGGAAGAGAACCGTCCGTTTGCCCTTTGTCACTTTGACCATGCTCGTTTTTTTGTCGACGTGAACGGCGGCGCCGAAAGCGGCGGCAATATCGTACACTGAATAAAAAGATACGTGTTGAAAGGCGACGCCATGAATGACGGACGGAGAGCCGTCAAACTCCCACGTTTCACTGAATGAACGGAAGCTGCCAGACGTCGAGACGACGGCGATCCCGTTCTCCGCTTGCCATTGGCCGCCTAAAAGTTCAGCGATCGGCTTTGCATCAATGTACAACTCTTTTCCTGACCGTTGGGGTGCGATGGATAACGAGAAATGTTTTCCATTGACAAACGCTTTGTTTTGCCCGGCTTGTAAAACGATGCGTATCGCCGGGGATGTCCGACGGATTTCGTATCTTTGATGCGCCTTGTCATACGTACAATTCGCGGAAAACAGCTTGGCTAGATCACTCGCCGCAAACAAGGCAACTCCCGAATGGTGGAGCGAACGAATTGTCGCCAATTTCCCATTGACATTCACGGGGTAACGGGACATGACGCTTTTGGCTGAAGTTGCTGCATAAACATGTCCATCGAGGCTTGTCCCCGGCAAAGGCGATCCTGCAAGCAGAGCAGACGCCATGACTGCCCCGGCGATGATTTTCTTCATTATGAACCTCCTTTCATTTCCTTTTGAAAAAGGAACGGGCGTAAGCAATAGTAGTGATCCCCCTTTCTACATAAGCATTTTTTCTTGTCAGCATAACCCATTATATTTGAGAAATATGAACATACTGTTTTTATTTGTTGGAAATTTATTAATATTATGTATAATGAACGTAAATTTTTTATCATCCTAAACCGAGAAGACCCCCACTTCCACGCGTGAGCGTAAGTGGGAGAGCGTTCAAGGGATGAAATCATTGCAGAAGATAGGCCCCTGTTCGAGCGCCATATGGCAGTCATGATGATCATGGCATGATCGGGCAAACTATTTGAGCCGCTTGAAATTCTCCTGTCCATCCATAGTAGAAAAGAACTATTGGCGAAAAGTGCTGGGAAAGAAATCAGAAGAGCATACGGGTTCACAGGCAGCCGATCTTCTTTATATAATGAAAATATGTCTTGACACTAATAATGACAGGAGGATGCACATGAACGAACCGATGATTTCCCAGCGCAAGCTGTTAGGCATAGCCGGCCTTGGCTGGCTGTTTGACGCGATGGATGTCGGCATGTTGTCGTTTTTGATGGCGGCCTTGCAAAAAGACTGGAATTTGACGGCCGGCCAAGTCGGCTGGATCGGCAGCGTCAACTCGATCGGCATGGCGGTTGGAGCGCTCGTGTTCGGGCTGCTTGCCGACCGGATCGGCCGGAAAAACGTTTTTATTTTCACATTGTTGCTGTTCTCGATCGGCAGCGGGCTGTCGGCGCTGACGACGACGCTAGCGGCGTTTTTGGCGCTCCGCTTTTTGATCGGCATGGGGCTTGGCGGCGAGCTGCCGGTCGCGTCAACGCTCGTTTCGGAGGCGGTGCCGGCTGCCGACCGCGGCCGGGTTGTCGTGCTGCTTGAGAGCTTTTGGGCTGGCGGTTGGCTGTTGGCAGCGCTCATCTCGTATTTCGTCATACCAGCTTACGGATGGCGAACGGCGTTATGGCTGGCGGCGATTCCAGCGCTGTATGCGATCTATTTGCGCCTCCGCCTGCCCGATTCGCCGCGGTTTGCGGCCGCGCAAAAAGAGGAGACGGTGTGGAGCAATATCGTCAAAGTATGGTCCGCTCCCCATCGGAAAGAGACGGTCATGCTTTGGTTGCTTTGGTTTTGCGTCGTCTTTTCGTATTACGGCATGTTTTTATGGCTGCCGAGCGTCATGGTGATGAAAGGGTTTAGTTTAATTAAAAGCTTTGAATATGTGCTCATCATGACGCTGGCGCAATTGCCCGGCTATTTCAGCGCCGCATGGCTGATCGAGCGGGCGGGGCGGAAATTTGTCTTGGTCACGTACTTGCTTGGCACAGCATTGAGCGCTTACTTTTTCGGCACGGCCGAGTCGCTCGTCGGGCTGATGGCATCCGGCATTTTCTTGTCGTTTTTCAACCTTGGCGCTTGGGGAGCGCTGTATGCGTATACGCCGGAGCAGTATCCGACGTCGATTCGCGCCACTGGTGCGGGCATGGCGGCGGCGTTTGGACGCATTGGCGGCATTTTTGGCCCACTGTTGGTCGGCTCGCTTGTCGCCCAAGGCGTGTCGGTGACGGCCATTTTCACGCTGTTTTGTCTATCGGTCCTTGTCGCCGTTTTGGCGGTCGCGGTGTTGGGCAGCGAGACGAAGCAGCAGGAGCTTGCATGAGTAAAATCGTTGTAAGGGACATTCTAAGACAGATCTCTAATGAGAGTTGCGGGCTTTGGTTCGTGGCGCTCGTTAGGGGAGGCAAGCCGAAATTGACAAACAAACGGCAGGGGCGGTACCTTAAGGGTAAGCCCCTTTTTTGATTGGACAAGCTTTCTGTGGGTGTGCGCATCGACGCCCGCGGACGCCAAGGGGAAAGCCAGTGCGAGAGGCGGTGAATCAATCTTGCGTCCGTCCGTGTCCGTCGTTATTCCGACGTACAATCGCCCGTATCCGCTTGCCGAGCTGCTCGAGTCGTTAAGCCGGCAGACGTACAAGCCGTTTGAGGTCATCATCGTCAATGACGGCGGCGTCCCGGTTCATGATGTCGTCGCCTTGTACCCGGAGCTTGACATCCGTCTCATCGACCGCCGCGACAACGAAGGACATGTCGCGGCCCGCAACGTAGGCGTCAAGGCGGCGCGCGGCGAACTCATCATGCTTTGCGACGACGATGACTTAGTGTTGCCGTGCCATCTCGAGCGGATGGTCGCGGCGCTCGAGCATGCGGACTTCGCCTATGCCGATGCGGAAATTGTCCAGTATCGGGTGGAAAACGATCAGCGCGTCCCATCCGCCCGTTTTTTATTTGCCTATGAGTATGATTTGGAAGCGATGCGGACGTTTTCGACGTACGTCCCGTCTGGAAGCGTGTATCGAAAATCGCTCCATGACGAGATCGGTTGCTTTGACCCGTCTGTCCACCATTATTGGGATTGGGACTTCTTTTTGCGCGCGGCGGTCGTCTGTCGCGTCATGCGTGTCGCAGCGGCGACGGTCTTGTATGCGTTCAGCCCGGACGGCGACAACGTGTCGCGACAGGTAGGCGGCAAGCGGCGCCAATATTTGCGGCGGCTTTGCGAGAAGCATGGGCTCGGCGACTTGCCGGTGAAAAACTTTTGGCTCTTGCTTGACGAGCCGGAAGTCGCGAAGCGCCGGGCGGACAGCGAAGTCATTTGGAACGGTCAGCCAATCGTGTCACGGTTTTGGATGCAAAAAAAGGCAGGATGGCGTTGACAAAAGGTTTTGGGGTTTGTTATGATAGTAGACAAAATCATATATGGATCGCGATGACGGATCAATAGTAGTTAACCCTCTCTTCCCAAGCGAGCCGGGGACGGTGGAAGCCCGGCGAAGACGGTTAATGAAACGGCAGTCCGGAGCGGGAACGGAAAAAGAGGATGCGCTGTCGGCGCATCAACTAGGGTGGAACCGCGGGAGCTACGCTCTCGTCCCTAGGCGTCAGGCCTAGGGGCGAGGGCGTTTTTGATTGTTGGACATCACATTGAAGGAGGATGAACACGATGGCTGTTACAATGGAAGAAATCGTCGCACATGCCAAGCATCGCGGCTTCGTTTTTCCGGGGTCGGAAATTTACGGCGGGCTGGCGAACACGTGGGATTACGGCCCGCTTGGCGTTGAGCTGAAAAACAACATTAAACGGGCGTGGTGGAAAAAATTCGTCCAAGAGTCGCCGTACAACGTCGGGCTCGACGCCGCCATTTTAATGAACCCGAGAACGTGGGAAGCGTCCGGCCACTTAGGCAACTTCAACGATCCGATGGTCGACTGCAAACAGTGCAAAGCGCGTCATCGCGCCGATAAGTTGATTGAGAAGGCGCTCGAGGAAAAAGGGATCGAGATGATCGTCGACGGTTTGCCGCTCGCGAAAATGGATGAGCTCATCCGGGAATACGATATCGCCTGCCCGGAATGCGGCAGCCGCGATTTCACGAACGTGCGCCAGTTCAACTTAATGTTCAAAACGTACCAAGGCGTCACCGAGTCGAGCGCCAACGAAATTTATTTGCGCCCAGAGACAGCGCAAGGCATTTTCGTCAACTTCAAAAACGTCCAGCGCACGATGCGGAAAAAGCTGCCGTTTGGCATCGCGCAAATCGGCAAAAGCTTTCGCAATGAAATTACGCCGGGCAACTTTACGTTCCGCACGCGCGAATTTGAGCAGATGGAGCTCGAGTTTTTCTGCAAACCGGGCGAAGAGCTGCAATGGTTTGACTATTGGAAGCAGTTTTGCAAGGAGTGGCTGCTGTCGCTTGGCATGAAGGAGGACAGCATCCGTCTGCGCGACCATGCGAAGGAAGAATTGTCCCACTACAGCAACGCCACGACTGACATCGAGTACCATTTCCCGTTCGGCTGGGGCGAGCTGTGGGGCATCGCGTCGCGCACTGATTACGACTTAAAGCGGCATATGGAATACTCGGGCGAGGACTTCCATTATCTCGACCAAGAAACGAACGAACGCTACATCCCGTACTGCATTGAGCCGTCGCTTGGCGCCGACCGCGTCACGCTTGCGTTTATGATCGACGCCTATGACGAGGAACAGCTTGAAGACGGCACGACCCGGACGGTGATGCATTTGCATCCGGCGCTTGCGCCGTACAAAGCGGCTGTCTTGCCGTTGTCGAAAAAGCTCGCTGACGGGGCGCGCCGCATTTACGAAGAGCTGGCGAAACATTTTATGGTCGACTATGACGAAACCGGCTCGATCGGCAAGCGGTACCGTCGTCAAGATGAAATCGGCACGCCGTTTTGCATCACATACGATTTCGAGTCTGAACAAGACGGCCAAGTGACCGTGCGCGACCGCGACACGATGGAACAAGTGCGGCTGCCGATCAGCGACCTAAAAGCTTTTTTGGATCAAAAAATCGCCTTTTAATGAAAAACGCCGGGGCATCGATGAAGCCTCGGTTTTTTTGTGAAAAGGGGAATGGAAACGGAACCGCTTTTTTAAGCAAAATTTCAAAAAATCATCCAACTTTCATTGAGTGAACTACCCCCACTTAGCTTTGCTTGAAGTGGGAGCTTCTCAGTTCCACGACGAAAGCAGCCTTTCGTCTCCCTGAGCGTAACTTCGGGTCGTCCCAACCCTAGGCATCCGACGATTCGGAGTTCTTTCGCGCCTTGGATATTTTACGCATGGAAGGCTTAGCTTGGTTTTCGCATTGGATTTTCTCCATGCAACCCCATATATCCAGTTCACAAAGAACATGATACACATTTATTTTATCATGTGTTTTGGCTGACGCCAACCGAAATTCATCTCCCGCTTATCGCTGGGCTGCGCCATTCACGCGCTTGAAGCTGGAGTCTTCTTTCGGAACTATGATAAATGGTAACATAGAAGTGTAGACTAGTTCTTGCATCCTACAACAATCGAGGGGGTCAAACATTATGGAAGGGAAACCGATCTACTACGATGGAAGCGGGCATCTGCCTGGCAGCGAAGGTGAAAGCGCTGTCAAAAATGAGCCGTTTACGCTTACGGATGAAATACGAAAACAAATCAGCGGCAACCCGTTTGTTGTTGAACAAAGCGAATAACGATCCACGCCAAAATTGCCTTTACCTAGGGCAATTTTTTTTGAGCCAAATCGGTTGCCAAGTGTCTCGATTCCTTATATAATTATATCTCGTATTAAAGATATTTGATTTAAAAATAAATGTATGCCGTTTTAGTGACTAAAATGGCGACACCAGCAAAGAAAGGGAGTATGCATCATGGTAAAAGTGTTGTACATCACCGCCCACCCTCACGACGATACGCAATCGTACAGCATGGCGGTTGGAAAGGCGTTCATTGAGACGTACAAACAAGTTCATCCGGACCATGAGGTGATCCATCTCGATTTATATAAAGAATACATTCCGGAAATCGACGTCGACGTATTCAGCGGTTGGGGCAAACTTCGCTCCGGGAAATCGTTTGAAGAGCTGTCTGACGAAGAAAAAGCGAAAGTCGGGCGGATGAACGAGCTGTGCGACCAATTTATTTCCGCTGACAAGTACGTGTTCGTTACCCCAATGTGGAACTTTTCATTCCCACCGGTGTTGAAAGCGTACATTGATGCGGTGGCGGTCGCCGGCAAGACCTTTAAATATACGGAACAAGGGCCGGTCGGATTGCTTACCGATAAAAAAGCGCTCCACATTCAAGCGCGCGGTGGTTTCTATTCGGAAGGCCCAGCGGCAGAAATGGAAATGGGGCATCGTTACTTAAGCGTCATCATGCAATTTTTCGGTGTTCCGTCGTTTGAAGGACTGTTTGTCGAAGGGCATGCGGCGATGCCGGAAAAGGCGGAAGAAATTAAAGCGAACGCCATCGCCCGGGCGAAAGACTTGGCTCACACGTTCTAATGAGACGCTTTGAACAGGTTGGCGATTTCGAAATTGCATGGGAAATGACCGCGATTGAGGACGCTCTCTGTTTAGAGAGCGTTCTTTTTTGTTGTTCCAGCGGCGGAAGCGAAAATGAGGAGGCGGCGACGTTCGTATGCGCTTGACGTCCAACGTTATGGTATAATAAGCCATATAGCAGTGAGGAGTGGAGGTTCACCATTTGTGAACAAGGATCAACGATATCAGCCAGCGCGTTGGCACGGCATGGCGGCAACGCTGGCGGCTGGGCTGTTTGGCCTGCTTCTGTTCGCTGGCGGTCATCTGCCGCTTTTGCTCGAATTCTATCATCCTATTCTTCTTTCTTTAGGGTTTGCCGCTGTCGTCGTCTGTTGGCTTGTCGCCTTGCAAGGATGGGCCGTATTTCCGCATACGCTGTCAACAGAGCGGCTCATGATGGGGGCGTTGTTTTTTTCTGCGGGGGCGCTCTTTTCTGTTCATTTTGTCCTTTCCTTCACAGAGGCTGACGTTTTGGCGGCGCTGTTTTCGCTCGCTGCCCGCTTTACGCTTGCTTGGGGGCTGCTCTTTCTCTTTTCACGGCCCGATGAGGTGATGGAACGGCAAAGCGGGCAACGCTGGCAGGCGTTTTTGGCCGCGTTTTTGTATACGGCGGCTGTTAGTTTGTTCATCCACATCACGTCCCCGTTTTGGCCGGCGCATGGGACGAGCCGCTGGCCGTTTTGGTGGCGCGCAGGGGAAGGAGCGGTCGGTTTGCTTGATGCAGCGGCGACCGTGTTCGCATGGCGGCGTTTTCGGCAAGGGAGGGCTCCCGCTTCCCTATACTGGTCTATGGCGCTTCTATTATTTGCCCTCGGCCAATGGTTGCTCATGCTTGGCAGCGGGTACGGGCTGTGGGGGCAGCTTTATGAAATGGCTGGATTTTTGTATGTCGTGCGCGCCATGTATGTGGAAACGGTGGAAAAGCCGTACGTGGAGCTGAAGCACCGTGAACAACAGCTCGAGATGATGGCGAACGCCCTTGGAGAAGGATTGCTGATGGTGAATCGCGACGGGCAGATCGTTTGGATGAATCCGGAGGCGAGCCGGTTGATCGGCGCCACTTTAGAAGAGGCGAAAGGCAAGCCGCTGTTTTCGTTTGTCTCGCTCGCGGGGCCAGACGGCGACAAGTGGGATTGGAAGCAGCTGCGCCGCGTCGTCAAACGGCTGAAAAGCGGCGAGGTGATTCGCGTCGAGGAGGAGCCGTTTCGCCGCCGCGACGGCGTCTGCCTGCCGGTCGGTTATACGCTGGCACCGGTGTTGGAAAACGGTGCGCTGGCGGGGCTTGTCGCCGTCTTGCGCGACATGACGGAGAAAAAAGAGAAAGAGCGGCTTGAGCGTGAACGCGAACAACTCGACTTTGAACTGTCGCTTGCCGCGAATATGCAGCGATCGCTTTTGCAGACATCTTCGAAAGTGAACTTGCCTTCGTACATCGACATCGGTGTCCTCAGCGTCCCTGCCCGAGTGTTGAGCGGCGATTTTTATCACTTTGCTGTCCATCAAACATCGGTGTCCGTCGGCATTGCCGATGTATCGGGAAAAGGCATTCCAGCGGCGATGCTCATGACGCTGATGAAATTTATTCTGGACCGGACCGTCCATTACGGAACGCAGCCGCACGTGTATCTTGACTTGCTGAACCGATTCGCCTACGACTACACCGAGCCGTCGATGTTTGTCACGATGTTTGTCGGCAATTACAACGAAAAAACGCATACGTTCTCGTACGCGTGCGCCGGACACGAACCGGCGCTTTGGTATCGGGCGAAAACGAAGCAATGCGTGCCGCTAGGCGCCAAAGGCTGCGCGCTCGGCTTGTTTCCGCAATTTTCATTTGAGACCAAATCGGTTGTGCTCGAACCAGGTGATTTTGTGCTGCTGTACACCGACGGGGTGACGGAAAAGCGTACCGAAGAGGCGGACGATGACTTTTCCGTTCTCGCCGCGATGGTCGCCCGCGTCAACCTTGATCAGCCGGCGCCGGAGATCGTGCGCGAGTTGTACGAGCATATTCAAGCGTATCATCAATACGAACAAAAAGATGACCAGACGTTGTTGCTGCTGCGCCGCCGTTAGCATGGGCTGTTCGACCGCTTGATGCGTCCGGCGGCGCAATGTTTGACCGTTATGGCGAATAGGCGGCGAGCTGCCGCTTCAATTTCGCGATGGCCCGCTTTTGAATGCGGCTGATTGTCATTTGCGAGACGCCAAGCCTCTCGGCTAACGAGCGTTGCGTTTCCCCGCGACGGAAGATGGCGTCGATGACGATTCGTTCTTGCTCGCTCAGTTTGCCGATCGCTTGCTCTAAATCCATTCGCTCGATCAGTGACTCGATTTCGTTCGCTTCATCAGCGACGAATTCACCGATCGTCGTCGCATCCTTTTCCCCGTCTTGCACCGGGGCATCGAGCGAAACGGCTTGGTAATGGTCCCGTCCGGCCAAAATTTCGATCGTCTCTTCGACCGATAAGCCTAAGTGGCCGGCGATCTCATCGATCGTCGGCGAACGCTCGAGCTTGACGGTCAGCTCATCGATCGCCTGCTGTACTTTGCTTCCTTTTTCCTTCACCTTGCGCGGCACTTGGATGTACCATGCTTTGTCGCGCAAATAGTTTTTCATATAGCCGATCAAGCTTTTCATGGCGTATGACTCAAAGCTTGCACCTTGGCTCGGGTCATAATGATCGAGGAGGCGCAAAAACGACAGCCGTCCGATTTGAAACAAGTCTTCGTAAAAGTCAGGGCGGCTGCGCGCCATTTTTTTCGCTGCGGCCGCAATGAGCGGCTCGAAGCGCACGAGCAAGGCGGTCGCCGCTTCTTCCGTTTTTGTTTGTTGATAGGCGGAAATGAGGGCGTCAAGCTTGCTCTTGGACAGAGGAGGGGGATATAGAGTCATGGGCATGCTCTCCTTCGCCGCGATGGCGGAATTTCGTCAGGCGGACTTCCGTTCCGCCCTTTGTGGTGACGGTGACATCGTCCATGAGCGCTTCCATCAAAAACAGGCCGAGGCCGCCAGCTTTGACGTCTTCAAGAGGCTTCGCGGACAGCGGCGCTGCCTGTTTCGCCGCCCGTTTGTAATCAAACCCTTTGCCCTCGTCTTTAATGATGATCGAAAGCGCATCGGCGCGCATCTCAAAGCGAAGATGAATGACGCCACCCCTTCCGTTGTACGCATGCAAAACAGCGTTGTTGCACGCTTCTGAGACAGCCACTTTCATATCTTCAATCTCTTCATAGGAAAACCCCATCTTAGCGGCCAGCCCGTATAGCGTCAAACGCGCGACATCGATAAACTGCGCATCGGCTGGCATCGACAGCTGTACGACGGTTTCATGCTCTTTCATGATTGCCCCTCGATCCTTTCTGTCGTGTCATTCATTGTCGAAAACAAGTAGGATACACCGGTTAAATCAAACAAGCGTTGCACTTTCGGCGGTACGTTCTCAATCGCAAACGGCGCCCCTTGCTTTTTTCGCGTTTTTAATAGCGCGACAAACATTCCGATGCCGGTGCTGTCGATATACGTCAATTCTTCAAGGCGGATGACGAGCGGCTTCGACGCATCACCAGCGAGCGGCTCGACGGCGTGTTGAAACTGTTCCGCTGCCGCTAGATCAAGCTCCCCTTTTATGTATACAACATGACGGTCTGGCTGTTCTTCGTGTACAACATGAAATCGTTTCCTATCCATGGTTGTTCACCTCACATGATCGATGAGTCGGTTTCATGATGGTACGGGAAGGTTGTCGACCTTGCAATGTTTACACTACTATACCCATATTTTATACTATATGAAACAGGAAAGGGCAGGGGAACGCGATGTTCACAAAGTGGAAAGAATGGGCAAGGGCGCTGAAACGAGACATATTTGTCTTGTATTCTGCGGTTCGTGATCGGCGCGTTTCCATTTGGCTGCGGCTGTTTATGCTGGTCGTTGTGGCGTATACGTTCAGCCCGATCGATTTGATTCCCGATTTCGTTCCGGTTCTTGGGTATATCGATGATTTGCTGCTTGTGCCACTCGGTATTTACTTGGCGCTGAAATGGCTGCCTAAGGACATTGTTGCCGAACACCGGGCGCGGGCGGAAGAGCTCGCTAAGCGCGGCAAGCCGACGAACTGGGCCGCTGGGGCGCTGATCATTTTTTTATACGTGCTGCTTGGCGCTTGGCTGCTCCGCTGGTTGATTTCGTGGACATTTTGATTTTCTCTTCAATTTTTTATGGCTGCGGCAGGGGATTGGCGCATTTCCTGTTGGGGAAACAGGTTTCGCTATGGTTGCCTCAATCTGAACATTCGCTTCGCTTTGACGCTGGGGTCTTTTTGGTTACAATGATAAAAGGAAAAAAGCCGATGGCAAAGGAGTTGCTCGCAATGCCGATTCTCAAAAACGACTGGGCTCCGTTGCTTGAAGAGGAGTTTCAAAAACCATACTACTTGAAGCTGCGCGAATTTTTAAAAGTAGAGTACCGAACGCGGACGATCTATCCCGATATGCACGATATTTTCAACGCCCTTCATTATACACCGTATGCAAACGTCAAAGTCGTGCTGCTCGGGCAAGATCCGTACCATGGCCCGGGGCAGGCGCACGGGCTTAGTTTTTCCGTCAAGCCGGGCGTGCCGGTGCCGCCGTCTTTGGTGAACATTTTTAAAGAGCTGCATGATGACCTTGGTTGCTACATACCAGATAACGGCTATCTCGTGAAATGGGCCGAGCAAGGGGTGTTATTGTTAAACACGGTGCTGACCGTCCGCCGCGGCCAGGCGAACTCCCACCGCGGCAAAGGGTGGGAACAATTCACCGACCGCGTCATTGAACTCGTCAATGAAAAAGACGATCCGGTCGTCTTTTTGCTTTGGGGCCGGAACGCTCAGGAGAAAAAAGAACGGATTACGAATCCGCGCCATCTGATTATTGAAGCGCCGCACCCGAGCCCGTTTTCCGCCGCGCGCGGCTTTTTCGGCCATCGCCCGTTTTCGCGGACGAACGCGTTTTTGATGAAATGCGGACGCGAACCGATCGACTGGCAAATCGAAAACATCGGCGTCCGCGCTGAATAAGGAGGGGAGAATGATGTCCATCTCGTTTGCGGCCGTTATCGCCAAGATGGAAGATGAGCTGCGGAAAGCGAGGTCCACGAACGACCTGCAGCGGGTGCGTGAACACGTCGCCGCCATTCGCGTTTTATGCGATTTGATGTTGGAAGCAACAAGCCATCCGCAGCCGTCCGCTTCGTCTGCCGCAGCCGGGCCGCTTGTCGTCGGCGGGCCGATTTCGGTTGCTGGCGGGCTTTCGCTTGGAGCCGTTTCTGTCGGGGGACGCTCCCCTGACATTGACGATGAGGCGAACGGGGAGTCGTTGCTGGATTTCTGAGAGTGGGACAGCGAATCCCCGCGGAACGGCCTTCTCCACGGGGATTCTTGATCAACAGAACTCCTTTAAACCGCTTGTCCTTGTTTGCGCCAAAGAACAAGAAGCGGTTCTCCGGCTTGGATGCGGGTCTTGTCGGTGGCGCTCCAATCCGTATGTTCTGTCAAGTTCGTTATGACAATAGGAGTAACGGTTTTCAATCCGGCTTCATGAATTTTTTCCATGTTAAACTCAATGAGCAATTGCCCTTTTTCCACACGCGTTCCTTTCTCAACATAGGCGGTAAACCATTTCCCTTCCAGTTGAACAGTGTTCATGCCGACGTGGATTAAAATTTCAGTTCCCTCATCAGACGTGATGCCGATCGCATGGTTTGTCGGAAACAGCGCGGTGACCGTGCCGGATACAGGTGCGAATAACCGGCCTTCCGCCGGTTCGATGGCGACTCCTTGGCCGAGCGCGCCGGATGAAAACGCAGCGTCTTCAATGATGGATAATGGTTTGACTTCCCCTGTCAGCGGGCTGGCGATCACTTCCCCGCCGGATTGAACCCGTTCGGATTTTGCTGTCCGGCCATCCAACGGTTGGGAAGGCGTGTGCTCCGTTGTTTTTTGTCTCCCGAACAATAACGTTAAGATAAAGCCGAGGGCGAATGCGACTATAATGGCAATGATGAAGCCCCAAAAACCGAGCGTCATGCCTTGTTTCGGATCGATAAAGGACGGGATGACGAAAATGCCGAGTCCACCGAGCATATATATTTTAGAATTAAAGACTCCAACGATTGCTCCGCCGATAGCAGCGGCGATGCAGCTGATGATAAACGGCTTTTTCAGTGGCAGCGTCACACCGTAAATGGCCGGTTCGGTAACGCCGAAGACGCCGGAAATAAACGCTGGGATGCTAAGCGTTTTCAATTTTTGTTGTTTCGTCATTAGCATAACAGCCAATACCGCACCGATTTGGGCAAATGATGGAACGGACGCCACTGCTAAAATTGGGTCTTGGCCAAGTGTGCTCAAATTGTTAATGCCAATCGGGACAAGTCCCCAATGAAGCCCGAAGATGACAAGTACTTGCCAAAGGCCTCCTAGGAACAAACCGGCGACAATAGGTGACAGATGATAGGCCGCGAGCGTCGCCTGGCCCAGCAGCTTCCCAGCCCATGTCGCCACCGGCCCGATCACTAAAAAGGTTAATGGTACGACGATCAACAACGTGAAAAATGGGACTAAAAACGTTTTGACGACATCCGGAGTCACTTTCTTCAATCCGTTTTCAACTTTGGCCGCAAAATACGAAGCTAAGATAATGGGAATCACTGATGATGAGTACGTCATTAAAATGACCGGAATCCCTAAAAATGTAATATAAATGGGCGACTCAAACATTGTTCCAGCAAACAATGTATATAACGCTTTGCCGCTTGTTAACCCACTTAATGCCGGATAGACGAGTGCGGCGCCGATCGCCATCCCGATAAACGGTGTGCCGCCAAACTTTTGGCTCGCTGTATAACCAAGAAAAATGGGGAAGAAATAAAACAGCGCATCACCAATCGCGTATAAAATATGATACGTTCCCGATGACGGATCGAGCCAACCGAGCGAGACGAATAACGCGATAAGCCCTTTAATCATCCCGGTTGCGGCCAAGACGCCAAGCGTTGGGGCAAAAATGCCAGAAACGATATCGATAAAGCGGTTAAAAAGATTTTGTTTCTTTTCTTCTTGAGCAGGCATGGGCGCGGATGACTGGAATCCGCCAACCGCGACAACCGCTTTGTATACTTCTGGAACATGGTTTCCAATTACGACTTGGTATTGGCCGCCGCTTTTCATGACGGTGACGACGCCATCCAAGTTTTTCAGCGCTTCTGTATCCGCTTTTGTTTCATCTTTTAATTTGAAGCGCAGGCGAGTAACACAATGAACGACGCTCATGACATTTTCTTTCCCGCCGACAAGATCGACAATCGTTTTTGCCAGTTGTTCGTATTTCATGCCGTTTCCCTCCTTAAAGTAGTAATTCGTGAGAGGAGACGCACAACAAGACGATGTTGTGCGATCCCTGACCAGCTTGTCCAAAATCTAACCGATCCGGATTTAGTCGAGCTGTTCGCCGTTCGAGGAGATGACCCGTTGGTACCAATAAAAGCTTTGTTTGCGGATACGGCGCAAATCTTTCAAATCAAATTCGTCGCGGTTGACGTAAATGAACCCGTATCGTTTGCTGATGCCTTGGTGGGTGCTGACTAAGTCGATCGCCGACCACGGGCAGTAGCCGAACACGTCGACGCCGTCCGTGATGGCGAGGCGCATTTGTTCAATATGGTTGCGCAAAAAGTCGATCCGGTATGTGTCGTTCACGATATCCCCTTCTTCTAATCGATCGTAAGCTCCTAACCCGTTTTCGGTTACGATGAGCGGCAACCGGTAGCGCTCATAAATTTCCCGAAGCGTTGTTCGGAAGCCGATCGGGTCAATTTCCCAGCCGAAGTCGTTTTTCGGCAAGTTCGGGTTGGATGCGCCTTTGTATACGCCCGGTTCGCCAATTGTAATATGCTGGTCTCCCGTATGGCCGATATCGCTCTCATTCCCCACGCTGGCGGCTACTGTTTGTGACGTATAGTAGTTAAAAGCGATGAAATCCGGTTTCGCGTTTTGCAAGATGTCCATATCTCCGTCTGCAATCGTTGGGGTATAGCCTTTTTCTTCTAAATACGCCCACGCTGTCGGATTGTAGCGGCCGTAGACGGCCATATCTAAGTACAACCAGTTGCGAATCGCTGAATACGTGTTGGCGGCGAGCACATCTTCCGGCTTGGAGCTCGCCGGATAAATCGTCGCAATATTCGGCGCCGGCCCGATTTTTGCATCAGGAAGCATTTCGTGGCAAAGCGCCATCGCTTTGGCTTGGGCGACAAACATATGGTGGTTTTGCTGGTATAGCTCTTTTTTCGGGTTTTCGCTGTCGGGATCGACAATGCCAATGGCTTCCCCGTGAAGGATCATCATATTTTGCTCATTAATGGTCAACCAATACTTTACACGGTCGCCAAAATGTTCAAACAGCGTCCGGCAGTAGTTGACAAACGCATCGATAGTCGCACGGTTCGACCATCCGCCTTTCGTTTGCAAGGCGTACGGCAAATCGAAATGATAGATCGTCACGATCGGTTCGATGCCATGGCGGACAATCTCATTAATCAAGTTGTTGTAAAATTCCAATCCTTTTGGGTTCACTTCCCCTTCGCCGTTCGGATAAATGCGCGTCCAAGCGATGGAAAAGCGATACGCTTTAAACCCCATTTCTGCGAGCAAAGCGATATCTTCTTGATACCGGTGATAATGGTCGCTGGCGACTTTGAAATCGGTCGTTCCTTCCGGATGTTTGGCCATATCGATGACCGACGGCCCTTTTCCGTCTTCGTTCCATGCGCCTTCGACTTGGTAAGCAGACGTCGAACCGCCCCATAAAAACCCCGTTGGAAACGGTTTTAATTGAGTATACTTCATTAGCGGCTCCTCCTTTGTTTTTGTTGAATGAAAATAAAAAACCTAAATTGCCCGCCAAAAGCGCAGTAGGCCTGCGAAAAGATGGCGAGACAATTTAGGTTTTGCCTGCATGACCAGTAACAATCCTAATTGTCTGACTCATATTCATTTTCTGACTCCAGTTTAGCATGCGCTTTCATGGCTGTCAACATAGAATTAATGGCGGCGGATGACGCGGTCGATATGAATCGTTAAATACAGCTCCTCTTCCGCTGTCAACGTCCGAGCGTGCGTCTTTTGAATATAATCGTTAATTTTTTTCGTGCATTCGTATGCTTCACGGTATTTTTGCTTCACTAGCTGATACAAGTCATGTTCTTCATGATTGAGCAGCGTGTTCCCTAACAGCCGCTGGGCGAAAAATTTCAAATGGGTGAGAAAGCGGAAATAGTTGAGTGATTCTTCGTCAAGTTCGATTTTGAAATGGTACTTGACAATCGTCAAAATGTCTTGAATGATTTTCGTCATGGTGACGATATCGCCCATTTGTTCATTCAGCTCGGCGTTGACGATATGCATGGTAATAAACCCGGCTTCATCTTCTGGCAGCTCGATGCCAAGCCGGTCGCGGATGATCCGCAGCGCTTGCTGGCCAATTTGAAACTCTGGTTTGTAAATGCGTTTAATCTCCCAAAGCAAAGGATTGACAATTTGTATGCCTTGGCGGTGGCGTTCAATGGCAAAATGAATATGGTCGGTCAGTGAGATGTAAATAATATCGTTCAACTTTTTGTCCAGCTGTTCTTTGGCAGATTGAATGATCTCCTCTGTCACATGAACGTACTCAGGTGGCACTTCATACAACAGTTCTTTAAACTTGCTGATCATATCTTTGCTTTCCAATTTGAATATTTTCTCGATCTTTTCTTCATCAACGTCATCGCCAGGCCGCTTTTGAAAGGCGATTCCCCTGCCCATGATGACGAGTTCGCGGCCGTTTTCGATGACACTGATGACATTATTGTTAATGACTTTGGCAATTTTCATATGCCCCCCTGCCCTCCACATTTGGATGCTTGCCGGATGAAACGCATGTCCATTATCCTTATTTAGAAGAATTGACGATTTGCACAAGTTTGTCAATGGGTTTTTGTTGTATGATGCGACAAATGGTTTATCTCTTATCGCGTGTGAGTAAAATATTTGTGGGTGAAATCCAGGAAGGACCCCATAGCCATCAAGTTAAGAATTTGGACCTTTGTGCATTGTGAAAAATTATGGTATCCTTTCTAGCGAATACTGTTCGTTAGGGAGGCCGGAGTTCGACAGTCACTAGACCAACAAAATGCCTCTCGCCTCTTGATCCAAAAAAGGATCGGAGGCATTCGGACACACTTTGGGCGTGTATCTAGGCGCGAGGGCGGATGCCTAGAATCTTCGGAGGAGGCTCCAGCCCTAGAGCCCCAAGGAATAGGGCTTGTTTGGCCGTCAGTTCGGTTCGTTGATAAAGGTCATCGTTTTGGGAAGAAAAATGTCCAAGCATGAGACGTTCGCATTCGTCTCTGACTTTCGGCCACGATTCATGAATTAGGAGAAAGGAATCGCGAAATGCTTTTGGCCAGACGCTCCAAGACAGCGCGATCCACCTCGTCTTCGCGCCCAAACGAATAAATCACCTTCGCTTTCGCATATTTGGCCTTCGGATCCCATTCGTTGTGAGCAAGCTGGAGATGCGCCACGGTCGTTCCGTCTTTGTTTTTGCGTGTGACTCGTCGTATGGACATGCCTATATGATAAACGATATTAGGCTTTTTTTATAAGGATAAATTGTCAAGTCGTGTGCCTATGAAATTCAGCTCTTTTTTCTAGGATCCGTATGGCGAAATCCTTGATATAACAGCATTTTGGCCATTTTCATTTGCCTAAAATGGCCTCAAAACTGTCGAACTCGGGGTTGAAACTCAAGGGAAAACCGTGAGTGTGGAGGATAAACTTTTGACAATACCAATGACTGGAGGAAGAGAATTTAATGGATTGGATTGTTGGCATCGCACTTGTCATCATTGTCTTCTTTTCAACCAATATGATTGAAAGAACACTAAAAGTGATAAAAGATCAGAATGATGTCATCATTGAGCTATTAAGAGAAATCAAAAACAAAATTTGAGGAGTGATTCACAAATCCTTCACAAATCCTTCACTCACTCCCCTTTCCGCTGTTAATTGTGATCAAAGGGTTCCTCGTTTATAATGAAAAAGGAAACTTCGACAAGAAAGGCGGATGAGTGATGAAACCGTTTATCATTCTCGGCGCGCTCAATGCGTTTTTAGCCGTCGCATTGGGAGCGTTTGGCGCACACGGGCTTGAAGGGAAAATTCCGGATCGTTATTTGGAGATTTGGAAAACGGCGGTGCAATACCAGATGTTCCACGCATTAGGGCTGCTTGTTGTCGGATTGCTCGCTGGCAAGGCGCCAAATGTCGGGCTGATCGGCGCGGCAGGCTGGGTGATGTTTGCCGGCATCGTGTTGTTCTCCGGGAGCTTGTACGTATTAAGTGTAACGCAGATTAAGCCGCTTGGCGCGATCACTCCGTTTGGCGGCGTCGCCTTTTTGGTCGCCTGGGTGATGATCGGCTATGCGGCGTTAAAATGGCTGTAAGCGGAGCGCGGGGCAAGGTGTACCCCGAGCAGGAAATCACGCACCGTCCAAATCATAGAAGGCACCTCTTTTGTTTCGTTTGCCACCATTATATACAGCTGGGCGTCAGCAATTTGTGATGGCCGTCACATCGGATGAAAAAAAGCAGGCTACCCTAGGGCAGCCTGCTCATCGAACATCGGTTTTGCGCTTGCACTCAGCGCGGCGAATAGGTGGCGAGCGGCGTGGCGGAGGCACCGGCAAACGGATATTCGTAGGCGATTTCCCCTTCAAAGGTGACATAATCGACATAAATCATCGGGATCAAATAGCGCGTTCCCGTTTGCGGGTCGCTCAGGATGACATGGTCGCGCCCGGCCGCCTCGATGACGCCGCGAAACACCTTGGCATTCCACTCGCGGTTGTTTTCAAACGTCGCATAGATGGTGGCGACTTTTCCCTTGTTTAACCGCAAAATGTTTTCAATGTACGATTCTTCAATCGGCAGCATCCCTGGAATCGATGGGCCGGTGGTGGCGGGTGCGGCGGTGGTCGGCGTCGGTGTCGGAGCCGTGAACGTTGGCGCCTGCAAACCGAACGTCGGAGCGGCGGCTGTCGCCGGCGTCACGGTTGGAGCGGCAGCCGCTTGCGGATAGTAATAATACGGGTACGCCGCCGGATAATACGGCTGCGGATATAGATAGCCGTACGGATACGCTGCATACGGCTGTTGCCGTTCTTCATCAAGCGGATAAAAGTTGTTTTCTGTATAGTTAGACATAAAAAACCTCCTCATCAAAAATGTTAATAAACGCGTGGGCAGTCAGATGGGGTTGGCGCGAAGAAGCAGTGCGATTTGTAGCGGCCGACGTTCCACTGGCCAAACCATTGCGGTGGGCACGGTTGGCCTTCAGGTGGTTTAAAAAACCAAAGGGCGTTTGTCGCTGGGTGGTAGCGCCAACCGCGAAGCACTTGACGCGCTAGGCCTATATCCACTTCGCGCGCCCGTTGGTAAAAATAGCCCTTTTGCACCGCCTCAAAGCCGCCCGGGCTTTGGAACACCATTTGCCGGATAGAGCGGATGCCGCGAAAGTCAAGGCAGTCGGCGATGACGCGGTTGACGCCGACGTTGCCGACCATGAGCATCCCAAGCCGCCCGTCTCCTTCCGCTTCAGCTCGCATGAGCCGAGCCAACAACTTTACTTCCTCTTCTGTGTGGGCTACAATGGAGGGAGCGATCTGACCCATATCGTCACCTCGGTTGTCATCAATGTCGACAGTAATAGGCTATTGATGGAGCGGGAAAATGGTGACAGGCGGACAAACGGTTTAAACGGAATTTCTGATTTATATGTATGGGGCAGTTGGGCTGTATATGACAGAAACAGGGGCGGTTGGCCAAAAAGGGAAATCAGATTACGAAATATTTTTTATCCTTTGGAGCAGGATTTTTGATTCGCGTTCACGAATAGATTTGATGAATATTTTGGCTGTGAGGTGATCAGATGGCCATTGATCATGATCGATTGTTCAAGGAATTGATCCAAACGTTTTTCGAAGAGTTTATCCTTCTTTTTTTCCCCGACATGCATGAGCATATCGATTTCCGCCATCTTTCTTTTTTGTCTGAAGAGCTGTTCACCGATGTGACGGCAGGAGAGAAGTATCGCGTTGATTTGTTGGTTGAGACGAAGTTGAAAGGGGAAGACGGGCTCATCATTGTGCATGTGGAGAACCAAAGCTACGTGCAACCGTCGTTTCCAGAGCGCATGTTCCTCTATTTCAGCCGCTTGTTCGAAAAATACCGCACCCGCATTGTTCCGATTGCTGTCTTCAGCTATGAGGCCCTTCGCGATGAACCGTCCGTGTTTTCGATCGAGTTTCCCTTTGGTGGGGTGCTGCAATTTCGCTTTTTTCAAGTGGAGTTGCGCAAGAAAAATTGGAGGGACTACATCCGGCATGACAATCCGGTGGCAGCTGCCCTTCTCAGCAAAATGGGGTATACTGAAAGTGAGAAAGTCGAGTTGAAAAAAGAATTTTTGCGCATGCTTGTGCGTCTGGAATTGGACGAAGCGAGGCAGCGGCTCTTGTTGGGCTTTTTTGAAACGTATGTGAAGCTATCGGAGGAAGAAGAGCAACAACTGCAAAGAGAGGTGAAAGAGATGGAAACAAAAGAAAAAGAGAAAGTGTTGGAGCTGATCATTTCCTATGAGCAAAAGGGAAGGAAAAAGGGATTGGAAGAAGGGATCGAACGTGGAATTCAACAAGGGATCAAACAAGGAATGAAGCAAGGAATGAAACGGCTGATCCGTAACATGGCGTGCAAAGGAATGACGGCGGAAGAAATCGCTCATTTGGTTGACCTTTCAGGGGAAGAAGTTCGCCGGTTACTTGAAGAATAGGAAAATAAGCAAAGGGGCCCTGCCGGGTTTGGGCCCCTCTTTTTTATACATGGAAGAACGAAGAAACATTTTCCACCGGCAGCCGGGTGCCGACGAAAAAGGAGCCAAATTCGCCAAAGCGGGCGCTCACTTCGTCAAAGCGCATTTCATAGACGAGCTTTTTGAACTGGAGCGCATCATCCGAAAACAAGGTGACGCCCCATTCAAAATCATCCAAGCCGACGGAGCCGGTGATGATTTGCGTCACTTTGCCGGCGTATTTTCGGCCGGTCATGCCGTGGGCGCGCATGAGTTCGCGCCGCTGTTCCATCGACAACATGTACCAGTTGTCGTTGCCTTGGCGCCGCTTGTCCATCGGATAGAAGCAAATGTAGTTCGTTTTCGGCAAAATCGGATACAAACGGCGGCGCACCTCTGGAATTTGGTACGGATCTTCGCTGCCGGACGCTAAATAGTTGCTCAGCTCGACGACCGAGACGTACGAGTACGCCGGCAGCAAATACTCAGCGAGCTTCGTTTTGTTGAGCGCCGTCTCAATCTCGTGCAATTCATCGAGCGTTGGGCGCAAAATCATGAACAAAATATCGGCTTTTTGCCCGACGATCGTGTAGATGGCATGGCTTCCTTGCTTCTCGCTTTCAGTCGTCTCCCATTGGTCGACAAGCGCTAAAAACTCACTGATCGCTGCCTCGCGCTCTTCGTTCGGCAGCGTTTTCCACGCGCTCCAGTCAATCGTGCGGAAATCGTGCAGACAATACCAACCATCCAACGTTTGGGCCGCTTCGCTCACCGTCATCACTCCTTCTTGATCAATGTACAGTATCACTATATCATAGTTTGCCCAAAAACGCGGGCGTTGGTGCATAAGGAAAAAGTAGACTGAATTGTGGCAAAAGGTGAATTATTTGTTGGAAAGGCTTACTAGCGTTGCGTTTCCCTATGAAAGAGGTATGCTTAATAGTAGAGAAAGGCTGGCGTGTTTCCGAACGAAAGGCGCCGGCGGGGAATTGAGGGAGGCATGAATCGTGGCGAACGACTTGTTTGCGGCTTTGAAAACGAAAGTGGCCGGCGCGGGACGGAAAATCGTGTTTCCGGAAGGGACGGACGACCGCATTCTTACAGCGGCGAGCCGTTTGGCGACGGAGCAAGTGCTTCAGCCGATCGTCCTTGGCGATGAGCAAGCTGTGCGGGTGAAAGCGGCGGCGCTTGGCTTGCCGCTTGAAGGGGTGGAGATTGTCAACCCGCGCCGCTATGGCGGGTTTGATGAGCTCGTTTCGGCATTTGTGGAGCGCCGCAAAGGGAAAGTGACAGAAGAAGCCGCGCGCGAGTTGCTTTTCGATGAAAACTATTTCGGTACGATGCTCGTTTATACGGGAGCGGCCGACGGCCTCGTCAGCGGGGCGGCCCACTCGACGGCCGACACTGTCCGTCCGGCTTTACAAATCATTAAAACGAAGCCAGGTGTTCGCAAAACGTCCGGCGTGTTCATCATGGTGCGCGGCGAGGAAAAATATGTGTTCGCCGATTGCGCCATCAACATTGCTCCTGACAGCCAAGATTTGGCGGAAATCGCGGTCGAGAGCGCCCGGACGGCAAAAATGTTCGGCCTTAAGCCGCGCGTGGCGCTGTTAAGCTTTTCCACGAAAGGGTCGGCTTCGTCGCCGGAGACGGAAAAAGTCGTTGAGGCGGTGCGGTTGGCGAAAGAAATGGCGCCGGATCTGATCCTTGACGGTGAGTTTCAATTTGACGCCGCGTTTGTGCCAGAGGTGGCGAAAAAGAAAGCGCCGGATTCCCCCATTCAAGGCGACGCGAACGTTTTCATTTTCCCGAGCCTTGAGGCAGGCAACATCGGATACAAAATCGCCCAGCGCCTCGGCCGCTTTGAAGCGGTCGGTCCGATTTTGCAAGGACTGAACAAGCCGGTGAACGACCTATCGCGCGGCTGCAGCGCCGAAGACGCCTACAAGCTCGCGCTCATCACCGCCGCCCAGTCGCTCGGGGAGTGACGGGATCGCCACTGGGTGAAACCGATGAAAACGAGGGGGCATGCGCCTCCTCGTTCTTTTTGCGCCATTCGCCAACGGCTTAGGCTGTGATTGTGCTATAATGAATAGAGTTGGAATGATCAATGCAAGGAGTTACTCGCGATGAGCCATGAATTGCTGCATCGACCGAAATGGCGGGTGATCGACCAGTCGCATTTCGGTCCGCTGTTTGATGCGAAACAATCGTTTGCCATCGATGATGCATTATGCACCGCGGTTGGTGCGGGACAGTCGGATGCGGTCGTCCGCACGTGGGTGCATGAGAATACCGTCGTCTTAGGCGCCGCGGATACGAAGCTTCCGTACATCGATGAGGCCATTTCGTTTTTGCGCCAGGAAGGGTATCGCGTCGTCGTCCGCAATTCCGGCGGGTTGGCCGTTGTCCTTGACAGCGGGGTGTTGAATATTTCGCTCATTTTTCCGGAAACGAAAAACACGATTGCCATCGAGCAAGGGTATGAGGCGATGTATGCGCTCATTGCCGCCATGCTTGCGCCATACGGCGCCCGCGTTGAGGCGGGGGAAATCGTCGGTTCGTATTGCCCGGGGAGCTATGACTTGAGCATCAGCGGCAAAAAATTTGCCGGCATTTCGCAGCGACGGGTGCGCGGCGGCGTTGCCGTGCAAATCTACCTTTGCGTCAACGGGAGCGGAGCCGCGCGGGCTGAGCTTATTCGCCGCTTTTATGAGCTCGGCCGCCAAGGAGAGAAAACGAAATTCGCCTACCCCGATGTTGTCCCAGCTGTCATGGCGTCGCTGTCTGAGCTTCTCGGCTGCGAGTTGTCGATCGATGAGCTGCTTGTCGCCCTTTGGCGCACGCTGCAGTCGTTTGGCGGCGAGCTATATTCGTCTGCCCTCGAGAACGGCGAATGGAATTGGTATGAGCAGTATTGGGCGCGCATCGTCGAACGAAATGCCAACGTATCTTCAGGAGAGCCGATGAGAGAAGTCGAGCCGTAAAGTCCTTTTAGCTTCGATGAGGCGCTTCGTCGCTGCTGACCGCGACCCATGCCCTGCCCAACCTTGGCGCGAATGATGGACGTTCGCCAACAAAAAAGGGGCTGATCCCAAAACGCGAGTGCGTTTTGGGATCAGCCCGGCTTTTCACCCGGCATCCTTTTTCGTTACTCGGCGATTTTCTCTAAGTTTCCGTTCGGGTCCATACGGAAGGTCAGCCCCCGCTCTTCTTCCTCTTTTAACACCATTTTGCGCGCTCGGTTGATGATTTTCACGAGCGTCTCAAAATCTTCTTGGACGGTCGACGAATTTTCTTCTAATTTAGCAACCTTTTCTTCAAGTTCTTTATTTTTTTGCTTTAGTTCGTCAATTTCGCGGCGCAGCCGCTCGTTTTCTTTGATCAGCGCCTCCCGTTTCCGCTCATGGGATTGGAACGTTTTTAAAAAAGCGATCACTTGATCAAGCGTCACTTGTTGCGGCGGAGAGGATGGGACGACGGCTGGCAGCTGCATCACATCGCCCAACTCCTCTAATGACGGCATCGGCGGTTCATACAGGCGCCGCTTTTTCGCGCCGCCTTGTTTGGCCAGCAGCCGCAGCCGCTCTTTTCGCTGCTTTTTCGCCAGCTGCAGCGCTTCTTCGTACTGATGGCGGACGACTGCATTCCAGCGAAAGCCACAGGCGGCCGATGTCCGATTCAGCTTGTCGCCGACTTCTTCAAACGCGTTCAGCTGGGTGCTCCCTTCACGCACATGGCGCAATACGGTCTCTGCCAACAATAAATCGTCTTCTTCCGTCCAAGCGTCTTGCCGTTGTTTCATTGTTCTTCACTCCTTTTTCCCATGCTAGTAAAAGGGTGGACCAAAAGGAAAAAAATTATACGTTGCAAGTTTATGGGATTGGCAAATTACAAGGGTGAAAGCATGCCAACTTGCAATTTTCCGGCAAAAGCGGTAGAATACACAAAGCAAACGCTGCGGAAAGGGATGACGAGTGATGGCGAATGAGTTTCGCGTTTGCGACGACTGCAAGGCGCCGAATTTAAAAACATTGATTCCGCGCCTCAAAAAGCTGGATCCGGATGCGGTCATCAAAATCGGCTGCCAGTCGTATTGCGGCCCGGGGCGGAAAAAGACGTTTGCTTTCGTCAACAACCGTCCGGTGGCGGCGCTGACGGAAGACGAACTGATTGATAAAATTGCCGAAAGGTTGAAAAAGCGATAACCGATCACCTTCTTTGCCGAAAGAAGGTGATTTTTTGTTTTTTCCGTCAATAATGGAGAAAGACGGAGAAAAAAGTCAACTATTTCTTTGCCGCCAGAAACGGCGTATAATAGATGTATGTTGGAGACGGAAGAGGAGGATGCGATGTATTCCGGCGGGCAGCTTGACGAAGAAAAAGTGTTTAAAGATCCGGTGCACCGATACATACATGTTCGCGACAAAGTGATTTGGGATTTGATCGGCACAAAAGAATTTCAGCGCCTGCGCCGCATCAAGCAGCTCGGCACGACATATTTGACGTTTCACGGCGCCGAGCACAGCCGGTTTAACCATTCGCTCGGCGTTTACGAAATCATCCGCCGCATCATTGACGACGTGTTTGTCGGCCGCGATCATTGGGATCATAGCGAGCGCCTTCTTTGCCTATGCGCGGCGCTCTTGCACGATTTAGGGCACGGCCCGTTTTCCCATTCATTTGAAAAAGTGTTTCGCCTCGACCACGAAGATTTTACACAGGCAATCATTTTAGGCGATACAGAAGTGAACGCCGCCTTGCGCGAAGTGGGCGACGATTTTCCGCAAAAAGTGGCGGAAGTGATCGCCAAAACGTACCCGAACAAGCTTGTTGTGAGCCTCATTTCGAGCCAAATTGACGCCGACCGGATGGATTATTTGTTGCGCGATGCCTACTACACCGGCGTCAGCTACGGCTATTTTGACATGGAGCGCATTTTGCGCGTCATGCGCCCGCGCGAAGACCAAGTCGTCATCAAACGAAGCGGCATGCATGCGGTCGAGGATTACATCATGAGCCGCTACCAAATGTACTGGCAAGTGTACTTTCATCCCGTGACGCGCAGTGCGGAAGTCATTTTGACGAAAATTTTGCATCGGGCGAAAAAGCTGTATGAAGAGGGGTATCGTTTTCAGACGAAGCCGGTTCACTTTTTATCGTTCTTTGCGGGAAACGTGCCGCTTGGCGATTACTTGGCGCTGGATGAGGCAGTCATCTTGTTTTACTTCCAGCAATGGCAATACGAACGGGATCCGATTTTAAGCGATCTGTGCCAGCGGTTTGTCCGCCGCCGCCTGTTCAAATATACGGAGTTCCATCCGACGAACGAACAAATGGCGAAGCTCATTGAGCTGACCGGTTTGTTTAAAAAAGCGGGCATCGACCCGGACTACTACTTGGTCGTCGATTCGTCGTCCGATTTGCCGTATGACTTTTACCGGCCGGGCGAGGAAGGCGAGCGCCTGCCGATTTATTTGTTGATGCCAAACGGGGAGCTTCGCGAGCTGTCGCGCGAATCGGTGCTCGTTGACGCCATTTCCGGGAAACGGCGCACCGACCATAAGCTGTATTTCCCAGCTGATTTCCTGGAAGACTTGTCGACGAAGCGGACAGTGAAGAAAAAGATTATGGAAATTTTAAAGGGTTAGGAGATGACGGAGAGTGCTCACAGAGCATGCGAAAGTAATGAAGGCGTTGGCGGCCGCCGGGGAAATTGCCGGCCGCAAAAAGCTGCAAAAAATGATCTACATCGCGAAAAAGCTCGACTTTCCGTTTTACGAGAAATTCGATTTCCACTTTTACGGCCCGTATTCGGAAGAGCTGACATGCCGCATCGAAGAGCTGTGCGCGCTCGGGTTTTTGCATGAAGTGAAAGAGAAAAAGAGCGGTTATATGCAATATCGCTATACATTAACCGAAGCGGGCGAACAGTTTTTGCGCCATTATGACTGGGACATGCCGGGCTTGGCGGAGTGCATGCAAGCGATGAACGAACAAAATGCCCGTTTTTTGGAACTTGTGTCCACCGTGCTTTATTTTGAACATTTGCCGAAAGACGAAGTGAAAGAGAAAATTGCGGTGTTAAAAAGCAAGCAGCGCTATACGGAAGAAGAAATCGAGGAGGCGTACGCGTACATTGATGCGCTGCGCAACCGATGCCACAACAAAACTCGCGTGTAGGCGGGCGTTGGCAAGGTGTCGTCAGGCGAAAGAAGTTGCTCCAGCGTGACATCTTCGTTGCTCAACATATGATCGGTTGATCGTGGAAGAAAAGGGGATGACCCAAAACGCATTCGCGTTTTGGGTCATCCCCGCCTTTGTGTCACTCTGTGTCGCTCAGCCGTTTTCCGGCGATCGCATAATGGTCTTTCGTCATTTCTTCAATGAATACGACAACGCTCTCCCGTTTCGCCCCTGTCGTCTCGACGACGGCGTCCGTCACTTTTTCAACAAGCGCTTTCTTTTGTTCATCCGTGCGGCCGGCGAGCATTTTGATCGTTACGTACGGCACGGTTGTCCCCCCATTTCATTGTCGAGTGCTGTCGCGCTTATTATACCACGGGGTGAGGAAGTTCAGTCCACTTTTTTCTGCTAATCATGTATACTAAAGATAGTGAATATAGGGAAAAGGAGTTTATGAAGTGGATCAAATTTTGCCGTATTCGTTAAGCGAAATTCCGTACGTGCTCTTGACGCTGGCGTTAGCATTTTCCGTGCATGAGTTCGCTCATGCATACGTCGCCTACAAGTTCGGCGATCCGACGGCGAAAAACGAGGGACGGCTGACATTGTCACCGTTTGCCCATTTGGATTTGCTTGGCACCCTGCTTATCTTTCTCGCTGGGTTTGGCTGGGCGCGTCCGGTGCCAGTCAATCGCTTCTACTTCAAAAATCCGCGCCTTGCCGGCATTCTCGTGTCGGTTGCCGGACCGCTGAGCAATCTCGTGCTTGCCGCGCTTGGATTTGTCATTTGGTACGCGATGATCGACTTCGGCATCATGCGGGCGCTGCCGGATTGGTTCGCCGCCGGGTTTGATCTGTTTTTCCAAATTTTTATCAGCTTGAACGCTGTTTTGTTTTTGTTTAATTTATTGCCGTTTCCGCCGCTTGACGGGTATCGTATTATTGAAGACTTGGCGCCGGACGGGCTGCGGGCGAAAATGACGCAATGGGAAAGCTACGGGGCGCTCATTTTTCTCATCCTTGTGCTCACGCCGCTTGACCGATATACGATTGAGCCGGTGTTTCAAGTGGCGCTGCCGTTTGTATTGGAAAATTTGCAGTCGTTGGTCGCCAATTTGTTTATGTAAGGAAGGAGGAACAAGCGGAATGGAGCAAAAAAAGAAAAAAAACATCGGCTTTAATATCATCAAAGACGATCCGACCGACGGGCACCGCGGCTTTGGCGCCGGGGCGTTGAGCTTAGAAAACGTTTCGCCGGTCATAATTGACGTCGAAGCGGGCGAAGCGTTCGTCGATATGGGGGCGATGCATGCGCGCAGCGCCGTTGAGCGCGGCATCAAGTTTTTGCCGGACCGTTCCGCCGTGCCAAACGGCAAGCCGTATTGGATCGTCTGGGTGACGATCGAGCGCCGTGAAGACGGCCCGTATTACGCCGGGGTGACGGCGTGCGAAATGACGATCGACCGTGAGGCGCGCCGCGGCTATAAGTTATTGCCGGAACATGTTAACCGGCTTGATAAATCGCTAAAGCGGCACATTATTGTCGATCATATGGACGCGAAATCAAAACGGGTGCTCGCCGACTTTTTGAAAGGGCATGACATCGGGATGTGGAACCGTTCGAGCGATGAACTGAAAAAAGGGCTCGAAGGCGAATTGTGACGGTTTTGTGAACATGTTTGCTCAAGGGCTTGTTCTTGTTTGGAAAAAAGGATAAACTAAATCTACATGTATAACACAGGAAAACTAGGACAAGAAAATCCCCTGCGGGCAAACGCAGGGGATTTTCTTGTTTAAAACCATGGGAACCATTTCTCGAACCAGCTTTTTCCGTCTTCTTTTTTCTTCTTTTTCTTTTCCAAATGGTCGGTGCAATAGTCGGTCGGTTCTGTACCGATGAGATAGTACGTTTTTCGTTTCACCGGACAGGAGTCGGTGGCCAGCTTGCCGTTTTGCGGGTCGATGTAGACGCCGATGACGCCTTTGGTCGGTTTGAACGATTTTTTCGGTTCGCCGGCGAGGCTTTGTTCCATAAAGTGAACCCATATTTGTTTGGCATATTGCCTTTCGGCAGGACGATCCATCGTTTCCCCGCGGTCGTAGCCGGTCCAGACGCCGGCGACAAGTTGCGGGGCGAACCCGATCATCCAACTGTCCGTTTTCGTCGTTCCCGACTTGCCGGCGTACGGACGCGTGATGTCATCGATGATTGACTGCCCGGTGACGGTTGTATAGCCGTTTAACTTCGGGTCGAACATCCCGGTCATTAAATGGGTCGTCACAAACGCCGCGTCGCGGTCGAGCACTTGCCGGCTCTCCGGCTTATGTTCATACAGCACGTTTCCGTTTGCATCAACGACTTTTTTAATAAACACCGGTTCGGTTTGTTTGCCGTAGTTGGCCAGCGTGCTGTACGCGGCCACCATGTCGATCACTTTCACGGGCGAGGTGCCGAGCGCCAACGACGGCACTGCTTTCAATCTGCTTGTGATGCCGAGCGCTTTCGCTGTGTCGACGAGTTTGTCGACGCCGATGAACTGGAGCGTTTTCACCGCAAAGACGTTGTCGGATACGGCGAGCGCCTGAGCGAGCGTGATCGGGCCATTGGCATAGTAGTCATTGTAATTATGGGGGGTGTACGACGATCGGCCGCCGTTAAACGTAAATGTCGTCAGCTCGCTGCGCAGTTGGGTCGATGGGGTGAATCCTTGCTCGATCGCCGCGTAATACAAAAACGGCTTAAATGTCGACCCTGGCTGGCGTTCCGCCTGCACGGCCCGGTTGAACGGGCTCTCTTCGTAGTTGCGTCCGCCGACGAGCGCCTTTACTTCCCCGGTGCGTGGATCCATCGCCACAAGCGCCGCTTGAATGGCAGAGTGCGGATCGATGATGCGACGGATTTGCTCTTCGGCAATCCGCTGCAGGCGCCGATCCAGCGTCGTATAGACGCGCAGCCCCCCAAGCTCGATCGCCCGCTCATCCAGGCCGAGTTTCGTGCGCAACTGCTGTTTGACGACATCTTGAAAATACGGAGCGATCGGCTGCTCTTGTTCCCGGTGCCGGGCGTAGACGAGTTTGTCGCGGTACGCCTGCTCCGCTTCTTGGCGGCTGATGTAGCCGGCTTCCACCATGGAGGTGAGCACGATTTTTTGCCGCGCTTTCGCCCGCTGTTCATTGACAAACGGCGAGTAGTAATACGGCCCTTTCGGAATGCCGGAGAGCATCGCTGCCTCGCTGAGCGTCAGCTCGCTCGCGTGCTTGCCGAAATAGTAGCGGGCTGCCGCCTCAATCCCGTAGGCGCCATGGCCGTAGTAAATCGTATTCAAATAGCCTTCCAAAATTTGATCTTTGCTGTAGTTGGCTTCAAGCCGGATGGTGTACAACGCTTCCTGGATTTTTCGCGACCACGTTTTTTCATGCGTCAAAAACAAGTTGCGCGCATATTGCTGGGTGATCGTGCTCGCCCCTTCGACTTTTGCCATCGCCTCGACATTCGCAATGATGGCGGCGGCGATTCGCTTCAAATCAAACCCGTGATGTTCGTAAAACTTCCGGTCTTCAACGGCGATCGTCGCTTCGATGACGTGCGGGGACATGTCTTTGAGCCGAACCCAATAGCGTTTTTGCCCATGGTCGCTTTCCCCGATTTTGCTGCCGTCAGCGGCATAAAAAATCGTCGTCTGCGGCACGGCGACCGGCGGGGCGCCTTCGATTTTCGCGAACAAAACAAAGCTCCCGAGAACGGCGAAGGCAAAGATGGCGAGAAAAAAGCCGATAAAGACGGCGGCGCGCACATATTTCCACGTGCCGCGAAAACGGCTGCCCGGGATCGGTTCCATTGCGCATCACCTCAACGGTTTTGGCGTTGTTTCAGACATGCGGGCGGACGCCCGGCTGAATGCGCCGCCTTGCTTTTGTCAAGGCTTCGCCAGCGAGGTTTTCCGCTTTTTCTTACCAGTATGAAAAAAATTTTTTTATTTTAAACTTGTTCCTCTTGCATTTTTGCTAGATTGCTCTATACTTTTTCATGTTTAGTTTTTTGTTGGCAAGGAAAACTTGTATAGTAAGCAACGTTCGGAGAAAGGATGTTACCGATGGAACTGTGGTTTACCGAAAAGCAAACGGAGCATTTTGGCATCACCGCACGCATCATCCGCACTTTACATACAGAACAAACGCCGTTCCAAAAACTTGATATGGTTGAAACGGCGGAGTTTGGCAACATGCTCATTCTAGACGGCATGGTCATGACGACGCAAAAAGACGAGTTCGTCTATCATGAAATGGTCGCCCACGTGCCGTTGTTCACCCACCCCAATCCGGAAAACGTGCTTGTCGTCGGCGGCGGCGACGGCGGCGTCATTCGTGAAGTGCTGAAGCACCCAAGCGTCAAAAAAGCGACGCTTGTCGAAATTGACGGCAAAGTGATCGAGTGCTCGAAAACCTACTTGCCGGACATCGCCGGTAAACTCGATGATCCGCGCGTCGAAGTGAAAGTCGATGACGGGTTTATGCATATCGCCAAAAGCGAAAACGAGTATGACGTCATTATGGTTGACTCAACCGAACCGGTCGGCCCAGCGGTCAACTTGTTCACAAAAGGGTTTTACGCCGGCATCGCCAACGCGTTGAAGGAAGACGGCATTTTCGTCGCCCAAACGGACAACCCGTGGTTTAAGGCCGATTTGATTCGCAACGTATACCGCGATGTGAAAGAAATTTTCCCGATCACCCGTTTGTATACGGCGAACATCCCGACTTACCCGAGCGGGCTATGGACGTTTACGCTCGGCTCGAAAAAATACGACCCGCTCGCAGTGAGCGACGACCGGTTCCATGACATTGAGACGAAATATTACACGAAAGAATTGCACAAAGCGTGTTTCGTCTTGCCGAAATTTGTCGCGGATTTAACGAAGTAAGGGGGCGCAGGCGATGCGATTTGATGAAGCCTATTCGGGCAACGTGTTTATCGGCAGCCATCCGAATTTTGAAGAAAGCGAAGCGGTCATTTACGGGATGCCGATGGACTGGACGGTCAGCTACCGGCCTGGCTCGCGGTTTGGCCCGGCCCGCATCCGCGAAGTGTCGATCGGTCTTGAGGAGTACAGCCCATATTTGGACCGCGAACTCAAAGACATCCGCTACTTTGACGCTGGGGACATTCCGCTGCCATTTGGCAATGCGGCCCGCAGTTTGGAGCTGATTGAACAGTTCGTGAAAAAGGTGCTTGACGCCGGCAAATTTCCGCTCGGCCTTGGCGGAGAGCATCTTGTCTCCTGGCCGGTCATTAAAGCGGTGTATGAATACTACCCGGATTTGGCCGTCATTCATATGGATGCGCACACGGACTTGCGCGAACATTACGAAGGCGAGCCGCTGTCGCACGCGACGCCGATCCGCAAAGTCGCTGACCTGATCGGCCCGACGAATGTCTTTTCGTTCGGCATCCGTTCCGGCATGAAGGAAGAGTTTGAATGGGCGAAAGAAAACGGCATGTACATCGCCAAGTTTGAGGTGCTCGAGCCGCTCCGCTCCGTGCTGCCGAAGCTCGCTGGCCGTCCGGTGTATGTGACGATTGACATCGATGTGCTTGATCCCGCTCATGCCCCAGGCACTGGAACGGTCGATGCCGGCGGCATTACGTCAAAAGAGCTGTTGGCGGCCATCCATGAGATCGCGCATTCCGATGTGCGTGTCGTTGGCGCCGATTTGGTGGAAGTCGCGCCGATTTACGACCATTCCGAACAAACGGCTAATACGGCGAGCAAGCTTGTTCGGGAAATGCTGCTTGGCTGGGTGGCGAAGGGGACGAAATAGGAAGGAGCCAGGCCGCCGTCCAGCCGTTGAATGGGGCCGTTTCCTTCGTTTGGTTTGTATGTATGACAAGATGGGGACAAAAAAGCCGGTTGGATGAACCAGAGATCCGAAACACGGCAATGGACATCTTCTTGAGATTAGGAAAAAGCGCCTATACCGCGTCGTTGCGGATCCTTTTCGCTATTAACGTGTTGCAAAACGTCAAGACATCATCGTAAAAAAGAGGGGCCCAAAGCGTCAGCTTCGGGTCCTTCCTTTGTTCTGTGTGAGTAAAATATTTGTGGGTGGAGTTCCGGAATCAATCCCTGACGAGGGTTGCAAACTTTTTGGCCCCTTGAATCGGGCGGAACAGTTCTTTATACTTATTGTTATGATTGCTTGTTCGCAAAGGTGTGTTCATCATGATGAAGGAAACGAGCGGCACTCCGGTGCGGCTCCGCCAAGTGGCTGTCATTCGCGACGGCCCGCGCCAAGAGACAGTCGTGCTTGAGGCGGATGGTATGTATTACATAAAAGGGGAAACCGTTTATTTGCAGTTTGCCGAAGAAAACGAACTCGGGCGGGTGAACAACATTGTGAAAATCGCGCCTGACGAGGTAACCGTCCTTCGTTCCGGAGCGGTCGAGATGCGGCAAACGTTCCGCCGCCGCCAGGAAACGTCGGGCCATTACGGGACGGTGTTCGGGCGGTGGGCGCTTTCGACGAAAACGAGCGCCATGGAATTTCAATATGACGACCGGCAGAAAAAGGGGCGGCTCTTTCTCTCATATGAACTTGCGTTAGAGCATGAGCGAAGCGGGCGCCATACGTTGACGTTGACATTTAAGGGGGTATAATCGGTGAACATTGTCGGACAAATAAAAGAAAAGATGAAAGAAGAAATCCGCCAGGCGGCGGTGAGAGCAGGACTGGCTTCAGCCGACGAACTGCCGGAAGTGCTGCTTGAGGTGCCGCGCGACAAGGCGCATGGCGACTACTCGACGAACATCGCCATGCAGCTCGCCCGCATCGCGAAAAAACCGCCGCGGGCGATCGCCGAAGCCATTGTCGGGCAGCTTGACCGCGAGCGCATATCGGTCGAGCGCATCGAGATCGCCGGGCCGGGCTTTATCAACTTTTATATGGACAACCGCTATTTGACGGCGGTCGTGCCGGCGATTTTGCAGGCGGGACAAGCGTATGGCGAATCGAACGTCGGCAATGGGGAAAAAGTGCAAGTCGAGTTCGTCTCGGCCAATCCGACCGGAGACCTGCATTTAGGCCATGCCCGCGGCGCGGCGGTCGGCGATTCGCTTTGCAACATTTTGGCGAAAGCCGGGTTTGACGTGACGCGTGAATATTACATCAATGACGCCGGCAAGCAAATTTACAATTTGGCGAAATCAGTCGAAGCCCGTTATTTCCAAGCGCTCGGCACCGATATGCCGCTTCCGGAGGACGGCTATTACGGCGACGATATCGTCGAAATCGGCAAAAAGCTTGCCGAAGAGTACGGCGACCGGTTTGTCGAAATGGAGGAAGAGGAGAGGCTTGCCTTTTTCCGCGACTATGGGCTCCGCTATGAGCTTGAAAAAATCAAAAAAGATTTGGCCGACTTCCGCGTGCCGTTTGACGTCTGGTATTCGGAAACATCGTTGTATGAAAGCGGAAAAATCGATGAAGCGCTTTCCACTTTGCGCGAGCGCGGCTACATTTACGAGCAGGACGGGGCGACATGGTTCCGTTCGACGGCGTTTGGGGACGACAAAGACCGCGTCTTAATTAAGCAGGACGGCACATATACGTACTTGCTTCCGGACATCGCCTACCATCAAGACAAGCTGCGGCGCGGGTTCAAAAAGCTCATCAACATTTGGGGAGCGGACCACCACGGCTACATTCCGCGCATGAAGGCGGCGATCGCTGCGCTCGGTTACGATCCGGAGGCGCTCGAAGTGGAAATCATTCAAATGGTGAACCTATACCAAAACGGTGAGCGCGTCAAAATGAGCAAGCGCACCGGCAAGGCGGTGACGATGCGCGAGCTCATGGAAGAAGTCGGCGTCGATGCCGTCCGCTATTTCTTTGCGATGCGCTCGGGCGATACGCATTTGGATTTTGACATGGACTTGGCCGTGTCGCAGTCGAATGAAAACCCGGTTTACTACGTCCAATACGCGCACGCCCGCGTTTCGAGCATTCTTCGCCAAGCGGAGGAACAACACATTTCTTATGACGGCGACTTAGCGCTTCACCATCTTGTGGAAACGGAAAAGGAAATCGAGCTGCTCAAAGTGCTCGGCGATTTCCCCGATGTCGTCGCCGAGGCGGCGCTCAAGCGGATGCCGCATCGCGTCACCGCCTATGCATTCGATTTGGCTTCCGCGCTCCATAGCTTTTATAACGCAGAAAAAGTGCTTGATCTGGACAACATCGAAAAAACAAAAGCCCGCCTCGCGCTTGTCAAGGCGGTGCAAATTACGCTGCAAAATGCGTTAGCGCTCATTGGTGTTTCAGCGCCGGAACAAATGTAAACGAACGAGGGGGAGCGACTGCTCCCTCTTTTGTTTGGGCATTCGAAAGAAAAACAGTGGTGGAGGATCAACAAATGAAAGAAGTTGTACTATCGCTCATCACCGGCATCGTTGTCGGCTTTTTGTTCACCTTGCTTCGGTTGCCGATTCCCGCCCCCCCGGCGTTGGCCGGCATCGCCGGCATCGTCGGGGTGTATCTCGGCATGCGGCTGTTTCAATGGTTCATGATGCTTTGGAAGTAAGCACTGCATGATCAAGCGGGGAACAGAATCCCGGCTGGCGCAGTTTTGGCAGCATCAAGCCGCCGGAAGCGCCGGCCGGGTTTTTTGCTTCCTCTGTTGTTTGGGAGAGAAATGGAACTTCGGATCGGTCAAAGCCAGGCGGAGATGAGCTGGGAAATCGACTGTTTGCCGCGGTCAAGAAGCGAACGTTTTTGCCAAAAGTCGACCGTCAGCGGCTCGGCGCGCAACAAATCGCGCTCGATCGCCCGTTTGACGAGGCGGGTAAACGCGCGGTCAAACACATAGCAGTTGATTTCACCGTTCAAAAACAAGCTGCGCCGATCGAAATTCGCTGTGCCGACGTCGCACCACTCCTCATCGATGACGAGCGTTTTTGCATGGTAAAATCCTTGGTAAAAGCGGTAAATGCGCGCGCCGGCTTTAAGGAGCCGATAAAAGTACGGATAGGCGGCCTCTTTGACAAATAAATGGTCCGCTTTCAGCGGCACAAGGACGGTCACGCGCACCCCGCGCCGAAGCGCTTGCATCAGCTCGTTAAACAGCGGTCGGCTTGGGATGAAGTATGGGCTGCCGATCATAATTTCTTTTTTCGCCTGGCGGATGACCTCGATAAACTGTTCTTCAAGGGCAGCGCCGTCGGTGGCGACGAGCTGATGGCGAATGGCTCCGGCCGAAAGCGGCGGGAAGTAGCGATATTTGTCAGGCACCGTCCGGCCCGTTGCTTCTTCCCAGTCGTGCAAAAACTGTTCTTGCAAGTCGTGAACCCCTTCGCCGTTCACTTTTAAGTGGTAATCGCGCCATTCGCCGAAGTTGGCGTCTTTTCCGTTGTATTCGCGGCCGATGTTAAAGCCGCCGATGTAGCCGACCCGCCCGTCGATGACCGTAATTTTCCGATGGTTGCGGCGGTTGAGGCGGTAAATGAAAAACGGAAAGCGCGGCTTTCGGGCATAGGCGAACTCCACCCCGCTTTCCTCGAGCGAATGGATGAGCGCTTTCGGCAGTCCAAAGCTGCCGACCCAATCGGTCAACACTCGCACTTTCACGCCGGCAGCCGCTTTTTCCTTTAAAATTTGGAAAAATGGCGCGCTCGTTTCGTCATGTTTTATAATGTAAAACAAGACGTGAATATGATCGCGGGCGCGGCCTAGTTCGGCGAAGTAATCAGAAAATAAATGCCTGCCGTTGATATAGAGGGAAATATCGCTTCTCCGCTCCGGGTAGACGACTTTTTTGCGCCCATTGCGGAAGATGAGCTGTCCAAGCTTGTCATCAAGATAAACAAGCAGCAATACGATGGCAATGACGGAAATGACGACCATATCTTCTCCTCCTATGTCGATTCGGTATTTATTAATGTGCCCGAGAACGCGCAAAACGTTTCAAATTGCATCTACCGTGAACATACCCAAACTCCAAATGAATAAAATTTCCATATTGATGAATTTTTTTCGTCATGGGAGTCTATAGAGGGCTGAACCAATCGATGATTCCCCCGCGACCGCTCCGTTGCAAAGGGAAAGTTTTCGTGGCTGGAATGAAAAAAGGCTATTGACTGAATGCTCATTCATTTGTACAATAGACATAAAGCGAATTCTGAAAATTTCTTTTGTTATGGCAACACATTCGCTCGAAAAGCGGGGGAAGGGGAGAGAAGATGAATGCCTTGTTGGTGGTGAACTGGCTCGCGTTTTTGCTTGTAACCGCTTACGCAATCTACTTGTTTGCGTATGTCGTAAAAACGCGGGCGATGTACATCAAACTCGGCAAAAAAGTCGAGTTTGACCACAAAGTAAAAGAGCGGCTGCGAAACATCTGGGTCAACGTGTTCGGCCAGAAAAAGCTGCTCAAGGACAAAAAAAGCGGACTGATCCACGTCGTCTTTTTCTATGGCTTTATTCTCGTCCAATTTGGCGCGATTGATTTCATCATCAAAGGGCTTGCGCCGGGGGCGCATTTGCCGCTTGGGCCGCTGTATGCGGGATTTACGTTTTTCCAAGAAATCGTCACCTTGCTTATTTTGATCGCGGTGCTCGCCGCCTTTTACCGCCGTTACATTGAAAAGCTCGTCCGTTTAAAGCGCGACTTCAAAGCCGGGCTTGTCCTCATCTTTATCGCCGGGCTCATGCTGTCGGTGTTGTTCGGCAACGGGATGAGCATCATTTGGCACGGCGAAGAAGCGACATGGAGCGAGCCGGTCGCCTCGCTCATCGCTGCCGCGTTTTCCTGGGTCGGCGAAACGGGGGCTGCGGTGCTCTTCTTTATCGCCTGGTGGGTGCATCTGTTGATTTTGCTCACGTTCCTCGTGTACGTGCCGCAATCAAAGCACGCCCACCTGATCGCCGCGCCGATCAACGTCTTTTTCAGCCGGCTGACGCGGCCGAAGCTTGCGCCGATCAATTTTGAAGACGAAAGCCAAGAATCGTTTGGTGTCGGCAAAATTGAAGATTTTACGCAAAAACAGTTGATCGACTTGTATGCCTGTGTCGAGTGCGGCCGCTGCACAAGCATGTGTCCGGCGACCGGAACGGGGAAAATGTTGTCGCCGATGGATTTGATTTTAAAATTGCGCGACCATTTGACGGAAAAAGGGGCGGTCGTCACGTCACGCACGCCGTGGGTGCCGGCGTTCGCTTTCAAAAATACAAGAGGCAATCAGCTCGCGTTTGCTGCGGCGTCGGAGCAGGCGGCCACGATCGAAATGCCAAGCTTAATCGGCGATGTCATCACCGAAGAAGAGATTTGGGCCTGTACGACGTGCCGCAACTGTGAGGACCAATGCCCGGTCATGAATGAGCATGTCGATAAAATCATCGACTTGCGCCGCTATCTTGTCCTGACGGAAGGACGGATGAACCCGGACGCGCAGCGGGCGATGACGAACATCGAACGCCAAGGCAATCCGTGGGGCTTGAACCGAAAAGAGCGGGAAAACTGGCGCGAGCTGCGCGATGATGTGCATGTCCCGACGGTGAAAGAAGCGACAAAAGCTGGCGAAGAAATCGAGTACTTGTTCTGGGTCGGCTCGATGGGGTCGTATGACAGCCGGAGCCAAAAAATCGCCCTTGCTTTTGCCAAGCTGCTGAACGAAGCAGGCGTCAAGTTTGCGATTTTAGGGAACAAAGAGAAAAACTCAGGCGATACGCCGCGCCGGTTAGGAAATGAGTTTTTGTTCCAAGAATTAGCGACGAACAACATCGCGGAATTTGAAAAAGCGGGCGTCAAGAAAATCGTTACGATCGACCCGCACGCTTACAATACGTTCAAAAATGAATACCCGGATTTCGGGTTCGAGGCCGAAGTGTATCATCATACTGAGCTGCTTGCCAAGCTCATCGAAGAAGGGCGGCTCGTGCCGAAACATCCGGTCAATGAGCGCATTACGTTCCATGACTCGTGCTATTTAGGGCGCTACAATGACGTCTATGACGCGCCAAGGAAAATTTTGCGCGCCATCCCGGGCGTCGAGCTTGTCGAAATGGAGCGCAACCGTGAGCGCGCCATGTGCTGCGGCGCCGGCGGCGGCCTCATGTGGATGGAGGAGACGACCGGCAACCGGATCAACGTCGCCCGCACCGAGCAGGCGCTCGCCGTCAATCCGACGGTCATCAGCTCCGGCTGTCCGTACTGTTTGACGATGTTGTCAGACGGCACGAAGGCAAAAGAAGTGGAAGACCGCGTCTTTACGTACGATGTCGCCGAGATTTTGGCAAAATCAGTATTTGGTGAAGAAAAAGAAGAAGCGGCGTCGTAAAAATAGTTGCGAAGACAATTTCTATTTTTTAAAATAATAAGTATAATGAAAGAGAAGGTGTATGATCGTACACCTTCTCTTTCGCACCACGACCGAGCGAGCGTTCAGTCTGTGTTTTGTAATCGCTTTCTTATTGAAAAAAGGGGGAGAGGAACGATGGGGAAAACCGTGATTGTCAGCGGGGCGCGCACCCCGTTTGGAAAATTCGGCGGCGCTTTGCAAGCGCTGTCAGCGCCGGAGCTCGGCGGCATTGCCGCGAAAGAAGCGCTTGTTCGCGCCAATGTCAGTGCCGAGCAAGTGGATCACGTCATTTTCGGCACCGTCCTGCAAGGCGGACAAGGACAGCTCCCGTCACGGCAGGCGATGCGCCATGCCGGCATTCCGTGGCACGTCCGCACCGAGACGGTCAATAAAGTATGCGCGTCCGGCATGCGCGCCGTGACGCTAGCCGACCAATTGATTCGGTTAGGAGAGGCCGATGTCGTCGTTGCTGGCGGGATGGAATCGATGAGCAACGCCCCGTACGTGCTGCCGAAAGCGCGCTGGGGGTTGCGAATGGGCGACAGCACGGTGAAGGATTTAATGGTGTATGATGGCTTGACATGCAGTTTTACCGGCGTCCATATGGGCGTTTATGGCGGGAATACGGCCCGTGAACTTGGCATTACACGCGAGGCGCAGGATGAGTGGGCGTACCGCAGCCATATGCGAGCCATTGCCGCCATCGAAGCCGGTCGGCTCGCGGAAGAGATCGTTCCGGTGACGATTCCGCAGCGCAAAGGAGAGCCGCTTGTCGTCGAACACGACGAGGCGCCGCGCAAAGACACGTCGCTTGAAGCGTTGGCGAAACTGCCGCCGGTGTTTGACCCGGAAGGAACGATCACTGCCGGCAACGCCCCGGGCGTCAACGACGGCGCCGCGGCGCTCGTCTTGATGAGCGAGGAGCGCGCCGCCCGCGAGGGGCTTGAGCCGCTCGCGACTGTTGTCGCCCACACCGCCATCGCCGTTGAGGCGAAAGATTTCCCAAAAACGCCGGGACTTGTCATCAACGAGCTGCTCCGCAAAACGGGAAAAACGGTCGACGACATTGCCTTGTTCGAAGTAAACGAAGCGTTTGCCGCCGTTGCTCTTGCCGCTATCCAAATCGCCGGCCTTGACCCGGAAAAAGTGAACGTCAACGGCGGCGCCGTCGCCCTCGGCCACCCGATCGGCGCGAGCGGCGCACGCATCATCCTCACGCTCATTTATGAGCTGAAACGCCGCGGCGGCGGCCTCGGCATCGCCGCCATCTGCAGCGGCGGCGGCCAAGGCGATGCCATCTTGGTCGAGGTATAACGAGCGGGGCGGCGGGCATGCGGCATGCCGCCGCTGTCTTTGTCGCAGCGCGTGGCAAGTTGCTCGTCCTCTCTGTCCCTGCCGCAACAGCCACGGCATCAACGGTTGACACCAGGGCAGGGTTTGCTGCGATGACGGTGCAAAGACCGGCTGCCGTTGGCTGCTGGTGGCAGTGAGGCATATGGGTTTGAGCGCGGAGAAGGAAACGCAAAGCGGACGATAGGGGGAACAGAAGATGGATGTGAAAACAATTATGGTCGTCGGCGCCGGACAGATGGGGTCAGGAATCGCTCAAGTGTGCGCCGTCGCCGGCTATCAAGTGTTCTTGTACGACATTAGCGAGGCGCAGTTGGACAAAGGAATCGCCAACATCGAAAAAGGGCTTGCCCGCCAAGTGGAAAAAGGGAAAATGACAGCGGCGGACAAAGACGAAGCACTCGCGCGGCTTGCCCGTTCAACCGATTTGCATGCCGCTGCCGAAGCGGATCTTGTCATTGAAGCGGTCGTCGAAAACATGGACGTGAAAACGAAGCTGTTCGCCGAGCTCGATGCGCTCGCCCGCCCGGAGACGATTTTAGCGTCGAACACATCGTCGCTGCCGATTACGGAAATTGCCGCCGCGACGAAACGGCCAGAGAAAGTGATCGGCATGCACTTTATGAACCCGGTGCCGGTGATGAAGCTTGTCGAAATTATCCGCGGCTTGGCGACGGCTGATGACGTGTATGAAACGATCGAAGCCGTTGCCCGCAAGCTCGGCAAAGTGCCGGTCGAAGTGAACGACTTTCCGGGCTTTATTTCGAACCGCGTCCTCATGCCGATGATCAACGAAGCGATTTACGCCTTATACGAAGGGGTGGCGACCAAAGAAGCGATCGATGAAGTGATGAAGCTCGGCATGAACCATCCGATGGGACCGCTGACGCTCGCCGATTTTATCGGGCTCGATACGTGTTTATACATTATGGAAACGCTTCATGAGGGGTTCGGCGATGACAAATACCGCCCATGCCCGCTCTTGCGTAAATATGTGAAAGCCGGCTGGCTCGGCCGCAAGACGGGTCGCGGATTTTACACGTATGAATAAACCGCTTGGCGTCGCTCCAGGACAACGCCGAAGCGTGCTGCAATGTGCGCGGGGCGGCGCCTGCTATGCTGTCTGCCGCCCGTAACGCCGTACGTTAGGTGCATGACGGAACGCTGTTTTACGGCCTATAAGGCGAATCTATAGAATCGTTCAGCTGCCTGCTGGCTGCCCCATGGAGCGGAGGAGCGTCTGAAAACACCATTTGTGTCAGCGACATCGGAAGGAGGCCATTTCATGGAATTTCGCTTCACCGAAGAGCAGAAAATGATGCGGCAAATGGTGCGCGAGTTCGCCGCGGCCGAAATCGCCCCATTTGTCGAGCGCATGGAACAAGGGGAGTTTCCGCGCCCGATTTTAGCGAAAATGGCCGAACTCGGCCTAATGGGCATCACTGTCCCGGAGCAATATGGCGGCGCGGGTATGGACTTTGTTTCGTACATCATCGCCATTCATGAAATTTCCAAAGTGAGCCCGACCGTCGGTGTCATCTTATCAGTGCACACGTCGGTCGGCACGAATCCGATCTTGTATTTCGGCACTGAAGAGCAGAAACAAAAATACGTGACAAAGCTCGCCCGAGGTGAGTACTTGGGGGCGTTTTGCCTTACCGAACCGAGCGCAGGCTCGGACGCGAAAAGCTTGAAGACGAAAGCGGTGCGCCGTGGTGATCGTTATGTGCTAAACGGCTCAAAAATATTCATCACCAACGGCGGGGAGGCGGATACGTACATCGTCTTCGCCCGCACGAACCCGGAAGAAATCGGAAGCCGTGGCATTTCTGCGTTTATCGTCGAAAAAGGGACGCCGGGGATGTCGATCGGCAAAGATGAGAAGAAGATGGGGTTGCACGGGTCGCGGACGGTGACCATTACGTTTGAAGACGCCGAAGTGCCGGCGGAAAACTTGCTCGGTCAAGAAGGGGAAGGATTTAAAATCGCGATGGCGAACCTTGACGTGGGCCGGATCGGCATCGCTGCCCAAGCGCTTGGCATCGCGGAGGCGGCGGTCGAACATGCAGTCGCCTACGCGAAAGAGCGGGTGCAGTTTGGCAAACCGATCATCGAGCAGCAAGGCGTCGCTTTCAAGCTTGCCGACATGGCGACGGCGGCGGAAGCGGCGAAATGGCTCGTCTACCGCGCCGCTTGGCTGCGCGCGCAAGGGTTGCCGTGCGGCAAAGAGGCGTCGATGGCGAAGCTCTTTGCTTCACAAACAGCGATGGACAATGCCATCGAGGCGGTGCAAATTTTCGGCGGCAACGGCTACACGAAAGACTACCCGGTCGAGCGGCTGTTCCGCGATGCGAAAATTACGCAAATTTACGAAGGAACGAGCGAGATTCAGCGCATCGTCATCAGCAAACATTTATGATTCATACGTATGGAATGGAGAAGCCGACCGACATTCATCAACAGTCAGGTGGCCGAACAACATCGCTTCCAGCCCCATGCATTAGTCGAGGATGCAGTTGCTTGTCCGTGCTGCTACGCCAAGGCGTGGCAAGCTGGAGGCTTGCTTTCGACAGTAGACAAATCAATGTCCTGCTTTTGGAACAGCGATATGTGAAACTTTCCCCTTGTGTGGATATAGCGAAATAGTGATCACGCTAATACGGGGGACGAGGATTTTAGATATTGAAAAAACGGGGGAATGAAACGATGAACTTTCGATTGAGCGAAGAGCATGAAATGCTGCGGAAAATGGTGCGCGAATTTGCCGAAAATGAGGTAGCGCCGACTGCCGCTGAGCGCGACGAAGAAGAGCGGTTTGACCGCGGCATTTTCAACAAAATGGCTGAACTCGGTTTAACAGGCATTCCGTGGCCGGAAGAATACGGCGGCATTGGCAGCGATTATTTGGCCTATGTCATCGCCGTTGAGGAGCTGTCGCGCGTCTGCGCCTCGACCGGGGTGACGCTCTCCGCGCATATATCGCTCGCCAGCTGGCCGATTTACAAGTTCGGCAACGAAGAACAAAAGCAGAAGTATTTGCGCGCCTTAGCGACTGGGGAAAAACTTGGGGCATACGCTCTGTCCGAGCCGGGGGCGGGGTCGGATGTCGCCTCGATGAAAACGCGTGCGGTAAAAGACGGGGATCATTACATTTTAAACGGTTCAAAAGTATGGATCACCAACGGCGGCGAAGCGGAAATTTACGTCGTGTTTGCCGTCACCGACCCGGAAAAGCGGCATAAAGGGATCAGCGCCTTTATCGTGGAAAAAGGAACGCCGGGCTTTTCGTTCGGCAAAAAAGAAAAGAAACTCGGCATTCGTTCGTCGCCGACGACGGAGCTCATTTTTGAAGACTGCCGCATTCCGAAAGAAAACTTGCTCGGTCAAGAAGGAGAAGGGTTTAAAATCGCCATGATGACGCTCGATGGCGGACGCAACGGCATCGCCGCCCAAGCGGTCGGCATTGCCCAAGGCGCGCTGGATGCGGCGGTGGACTATGCGAAACAGCGCATCCAGTTCGGTAAACCGATCATCGAACAGCAAGGGATTGCCTTTAAACTCGCCGACATGGCGACAGCCATTGAAGCGGCGCGGCTCTTGACCTATCAAGCGGCATGGCTTGAGTCGAACGGCTTGCCGTACGGCAAAGCATCCGCCATGGCGAAGCTGTTTGCCGGCGACACGGCGATGAAAGTGACGGTCGAAGCGGTGCAAATTTTCGGCGGCAACGGCTACACGAAAGACTACCCGGTCGAGCGGTTCATGCGCGACGCGAAAATTACGCAAATTTACGAAGGAACGCAAGAAATTCAGCGCCTTGTCATTTCGCGCATGTTAGCGCGCGATTGAAACATTGTGCGTCATTTCAATGGTTTTGGAGCTGAACGGTGGCTTGGCGCTTTGGGGAAGGGCGCACGGATAGGCATGGGGCGGGGCGGCGCCCCGCCGTCAAATGGGAATGGGGGAGAGACAACGAACATGAAAAAACGGGAAGTGATTGCATCGGTCAAAGACGAAAAGCTCGTGAAAAAACGGCGCAATGAGATGATCAAAGGCGCGATTTCGTTGTTTAAACAAAAAGGTTTCCACCAAACGACGACAAGGGAGATCGCCAAAGCGTCCGGCTTTAGCATCGGCACGTTGTACGAGTACATCCGCAAGAAAGAAGACGTCCTCTATCTCGTGTGCGACCGCATTTACGACGAAGTGCGGGAGCGGACGGAACAAGACCTCGGTGCCCACCATGGCACGATCGAAGGGCTGAGGCGCGCCATTGCCCACTATTTCCGCGTTGTTGATGAACTCGATGATGAAGTGCTCGTCATGTACCAAGAAGTGAAAGCGCTAAGCAAAGAATCGCTGCCGTATGTGTTGAATAAAGAACTCGATATGGCGGCGATTTTCGAACATATTTTGCGCGCATGCGTTGAGAACGGGGCGCTGCAGCTTTCTGAAAGCGAAATCCGCCTGTTCGCCCACAACATCGTCGTTCTTGGGCAAATGTGGGCGTTCCGCCGTTGGGTGCTGCGGAAAATGTATACACTCGATGAATATATCGAACTGCAAACCGAGTTTTTATTAAAGGGGATTATGGAGAAACAGCGAGTGTAAAAGGGGGAGAGACACAATGGCGCACATTTACCGTCCGAAGCATCACGTCCGCTTTGTGACCGCATCGAGCTTGTTTGACGGCCATGACGCCTCGATCAACATTATGCGCCGCATTTTGCAGGCGAGCGGCGCCGAGGTCATCCATTTAGGCCATAACCGCTCGGTGGAGGAAATCGTCAATGCCGCCATTCAGGAAGATGTCCAAGGCATTGCCGTCTCCTCGTATCAAGGCGGGCATATGGAATTTTTTAAATATATGTACGATCTTCTCCAAGAGCGGGGGGCGTCCCACATCCGCATTTACGGCGGCGGGGGCGGCGTCATCATTCCGCGTGAAATCAAAGAGCTGCACGAATATGGCATCGCCCGCATTTTCTCGCCGGAAGACGGCCGCCGCCTCGGCTTGCAAGGGATGATCAACGTCATGCTTGAAGAGTGCGATTTTCCGACCGTGACGGCGGTGACCGATGAAATCGAACGGCTCGCGTCCGGTGATGTGCAGGCGATCGCCCGACTGATTACGCTGTGCGAATATCGCGCCGAGGGGGAAAACAAAGAGGCGGCCGCGGCGGCGGAAGCCGCCATTGAACAAGTGAAGGCGCTCGAGAAGCGCGTGCCGGTGCTCGGCATCACCGGCACAGGCGGAGCGGGGAAAAGCTCGCTCACCGATGAGCTCGTCCGCCGCTTTTTAAACGAAATTCCTGATATCAAAATCGCGATCTTGTCAGTCGACCCGACGAAGCAAAAAACGGGCGGGGCGTTGTTGGGCGACCGCATCCGGATGAACTCGATCAACTCGCCGCGCGTGTACATGAGAAGCTTGGCGACGCGCCATTCCCGCACGGAACTGTCGCCGGCGATCCGCGATGCCATTTCGGTTGTCAAAGCGGCCGGATTTGATCTTGTCATCATTGAAACGAGCGGGATCGGCCAAGGCGACGCCGCCATTACCGAAGTGTGCGACGTGTCGATGTACGTCATGACAAGCGAGTTCGGGGCGCCGACGCAGCTTGAGAAAATCGACATGATCGATTACGCGGATTTGATTGTCATTAATAAATTCGAGCGCAAAGGGTCAGAAGACGCAAAACGGCAAGTGCAAAAACAATATCAGCGCAGCCATCAGCTGTTTGACCGCGATGTTTCGGAAATGCCGGTGTACGGTACGATCGCCAGCCAGTTTAACGATCCGGGCACGAATACGCTCTTTGTCGCGCTCGTTGATACGATCAACAAAAAAACGGGCACGAACTGGAAGACGAGTTTAAAAACGGTCGCCAATGTCGAAAAGCATAATGTCATCATTCCGAACGAGCGCCGCTACTATTTGCGCGAAATCGCGGAAACGGTCCGCTCGTACCACCGCCGCGCCGAGCAGCAAGTCGAGGTTGCGCGCCGCCTCTTCCAAATCGAAGGGGCCATCGAAGCGGCAAAGGAACGGGGCGAAGCTGAAGACGTCATCCGCGCGCTCGAGACGCTCAAAGCGGATTATGAGGCGAAATTGACGCCCGAATCGAAGCGCATTTTAGCGACATGGGAAGAAACAAAAGCAAAATATGCGGCAAAACAATTTGTCACGAAAGTGCGCGATAAAGAAATCGTCACCGAACTGACGACGAAAACGTTGTCCGGTTTGGACATTCCGAAAGTCGTCTTGCCGAAATTCAAAGACTACGGAGAGATTTTGCGCTGGGTGTATAAAGAAAACGTCCCTGGCTCGTTCCCGTATACGGCTGGCGTCTTCCCGTTCAAGCGCCAAGGCGAAGACCCGAAACGGCAGTTTGCCGGCGAAGGGACGCCGGAGCGCACGAACCGCCGCTTCCATTACTTGTGCAAAGAAGACAAGGCGAAGCGGCTCAGCACCGCGTTCGACTCAGTGACGCTCTATGGCGAAGACCCGGACTATCGTCCGGACATTTTCGGCAAAATCGGAGAAAGCGGCGTCAGCGTCTGTACACTTGATGATATGAAAAAGCTGTACAAAGGGTTTGACTTGTGCGACCCGCTCACATCGGTGTCGATGACGATCAACGGACCGGCTCCGATTTTGCTGGCGATGTTTATGAATACGGCGATCGACCAGCAAGTCGAGAAAAAGGAAGCCGAGCTTGGCCGCCCGCTCACGCCGGAAGAGTACGAACAAGTGAAGGAATGGACGCTGCAAACGGTGCGCGGCACGGTGCAAGCCGATATTTTGAAAGAAGACCAAGGGCAAAACACGTGCATTTTCTCGACCGATTTCGCCTTAAAAATGATGGGCGACATTCAAGAGTATTTCATCAAGCACCGCGTCCGCAACTACTACTCGGTGTCGATCTCCGGCTACCATATCGCCGAGGCGGGGGCGAACCCGATCACGCAATTGGCGTTTACGCTTGCGAACGGCTTTACGTATGTCGAGTATTACTTGAGCCGCGGCATGCACATTGACGATTTTGCGCCGAACTTGTCGTTTTTCTTCAGCAACGGCCTCGATCCGGAGTATTCGGTCATCGGCCGCGTCGCCCGCCGCATTTGGGCGATCGTCATGCGCGAAAAATACGGCGCTAATGAACGAAGCCAAAAGCTGAAATACCATATCCAAACGTCCGGCCGTTCGTTGCACGCGCAGGAGATCGACTTCAACGACATCCGCACGACGTTGCAGGCGCTTCTGGCGATTTATGACAACTGCAACTCGCTGCATACGAACGCCTATGACGAAGCGATCACGACACCGACCGAAGAGTCGGTTCGTCGGGCGATGGCGATCCAACTCATTATCACGAAAGAGTTTGGCCTGACCAAAAACGAAAACCCGCTCCAAGGGTCGTTCATTATTGAAGAGTTGACCGACTTGGTCGAAGAAGCGGTGTTGCAAGAGTTTGAACGGCTCAACGACCGCGGCGGCGTGCTCGGGGCGATGGAGATGCAATACCAGCGCGGCAAAATTCAAGACGAATCTCTTTACTATGAAACGAAGAAACATAGCGGCGAACTGCCGATCATCGGCGTCAACACATTCTTAAACCCGAACCCGCCGTCAGAGGAGGAACTGAACAACATCCAGCTCGCCCGGGCGACGTATGAAGAAAAAGAGACGCAAATCCGCAACTTGCGCGAATTCCAAGAGCGGAACAAAGACAAAGCCGGCCCGGCGCTTGAACGGTTAAAACAAGTGGCAACAAGCGGCGGCAACATTTTCGAAGAATTGATGGAAACGGTTAAAACGGCCAGCCTCGGGCAAATCACCCGCGCCTTGTACGAAGTTGGCGGACAATACCGGCGGAATATGTAATTCAAGGGCGTTTCGTTGTTTGCGGCTTTAGATGGGCGGCCTCGATCACAATGGACAACGGCCCGTTGTCCTTTGGTGGATCGGTAGAATGATCAGCAACGGCCGTTGGCGTGCCGGCCCGCCGGAAGCGAAACGAACGGAACGCGGATTGGGCCAAAAGATCAAGACGAATTGGCTTCGTAAGGAAAAGTGGAGCGGCGTGACCAAAGGTGACTTTGACAACGGATATGTCGGAAGGAGGGCTGCCCTCGCCGCAGGGTTGCCCTCTTTTGCTTTTTTCGGCAAATGGGTAGCATAAACCCCGACAATTTGTTTATAATGAATGGTATGTATTCCACACTTGCATTCATTGGTTTCATTATATAGAAGGGGAGTGCTGAACTTGAGCCTGCAGCAGCAATACTCTCAAGAGGAATTGCAGGAAATGTCGTTCGTCGAGCTGGCGAACCTTATTTTGCTTGACAAGCGGGAGGCGCTGCCGTTTGATCAACTCGTCCGTGAAGCAGCAGCGCTGGCTGGCATATCGGAAGAAGAGATGGAGGCGCGGCTGGCCCAATATTACACCGATTTAAACATCGACGGCCGGTTTATTTGCGTTGGAGAAAACGTCTGGGGATTGCGCGCATGGTATCCGTTCGACCAGACAGAAGACGAAACGGTGACGATCGTCAAGCCGAAGAAGAAAAAAGCGCTTGATGATGAATACGACGAGTACGATGAGTTGCTTGACGAAGAAGATCTCGATTACGACGATTTGGATGAATATGATGAGGAAGAGCTCGAGCTTGATGAAGACGAGCTCTTGGAAGATGAAGAATTCGATTTGGACGAAGATGTCGCGTTTGACGACGACCTCCTTGGCGATGAAGAGTTTGAGCTGGACGATGCACCGCTCGATGAAGAACTTGATCTCGAAGAGCCGGAGGAAGACGAATAACCGCTTGACTTTGCCAGGGGAACCCGGTACAATGTGTGTTGGGCTCTTGAAAACGAACAAATGGATCGCTCCCTTACGTACGGTAAGCGGAGCGTTTTTTATTTGCGCCTTTCGCAAACACTGAAACTGTTACCGCAATTTCGGCAAGGGGGAAGACAAAATGACGAAATACATTTTTGTGACAGGCGGCGTTGTTTCCTCGCTCGGAAAAGGGATTACGGCGGCTTCGCTCGGGCGTTTGTTGAAAAACCGCGGGTTGAACGTGACGATTCAAAAGTTTGACCCATACATCAACATCGACCCAGGGACGATGAGCCCGTACCAGCACGGCGAGGTGTTCGTCACCGACGACGGGGCGGAAACGGATTTGGACTTGGGGCATTATGAACGATTCATTGATATTAATTTGAACAAATACAGCAACGTGACGACAGGAAAAATTTATTCCGCCGTCATCCGCAAAGAGCGGCGCGGCGATTACTTGGGCGGCACGGTGCAAGTCATCCCGCACATTACCAACGAAATTAAAGAGCGCGTCTTCCGTGCCGGAAGAGAGACGAACGCCGATGTCGTCATTACGGAAATCGGCGGCACGGTCGGCGATATTGAATCGCTTCCGTTTTTAGAAGCCATCCGCCAAATCAAAAGCGATGTCGGCCGCGAAAACGTCATGTACATCCATTGCACGCTCGTGCCGTACATCAAGGCTGCTGGGGAAATGAAAACGAAGCCGACGCAGCATAGCGTGAAAGAATTGCGCAGCCTCGGCATTCAGCCGAACGTCATCGTCGTGCGCACGGAAATGCCGATGCCGCAAGAAATGAAAGAAAAAATCGCCCTCTTTTGCGACATTGACCCGAGAGCGGTCATTGAATCGCGCGATGCGGATACGCTGTATGCGGTCCCGCTTATGCTTCAAGAACAAAAGCTGGACCAAATCGTGTGCGAACATTTGCGCCTCAACTGCCGCGAAGCGGATATGACCGAATGGAAGGCGCTCGTCGAGAAAGTGCGCAACTTATCGAAAACGACGAAAATCGCTTTGGTTGGCAAATACGTCGAGCTTCCGGACGCTTACATTTCCGTGGTCGAAGCGCTTCGCCATGCCGGCTATGCGTTTGATACGGATATTGACATTCAATGGGTGAATGCGGAGCACGTGACGCGCGACAATGCAGCGGAGTTGCTGAAAGAAGCGGACGGCATTTTGGTTCCGGGCGGGTTCGGCGACCGCGGCGTCGAAGGGAAGATTGAGGCGATCCGCTACGCCCGCGAACAGCGCGTGCCGTTTTTGGGCATTTGCTTAGGAATGCAGCTCGCCTCGATTGAATTTGCTCGCCATGTCGTCGGCCTGAAAGGCGCCCATTCGTCCGAGTTTGACCCGAACACGCCGCATCCGATCATCGACTTGCTTCCGGAACAAAAGGATGTCGAAGATTTAGGCGGCACGCTCCGCCTCGGCTTGTATCCGTGCAAGCTACAGGAAGGAACGCTTGCTTACGCCGCCTACGGCGATGAAGTCATTTACGAGCGCCATCGCCATCGGTACGAATTCAACAACCAATACCGGCCGATCATGGAAGAGCACGGCTTCGTCTTTTCCGGCACGAGCCCGGACGGACGGTTGGTTGAAGTGATCGAACTCAGGGACCATCCGTGGTTCGTCGCCGCGCAATTTCATCCGGAATTCACCTCGCGCCCGACGCGGCCGCAGCCGCTGTTCCGCGAGTTTGTCAGAGCGTCGCTGAAACAGTGACGAAAAAGGGGCTGTCCCAAAAAGCCGCCGAACGGCCTTTTGGGTTCAGCCCCCTTTCTTTTTTTCAAGCACGATGCTCGTTTGGCTAGGCACGGCTTCTCTTCTTCTTTGCCTTCAGCCGGCGGGAGAGGCTCGTTTGGATGGCGGCCGTTACTCATATTCCGCCAAAATTTCATCGAGCAACACACGCAGCCCGTAGTAGACAAAGGAAGCCGTGATGATCGTCGGCATGCCGATGCGGCGGCCGTCTTCGGTCGGCACGAGCGGGCGGGAAAGTTTGCTGTCGATAAAGACGGCGGCCATATCGGCCAGTCCGGGTTCATCCTTGACGAGCGCCGCGACGGCGACTGCATCGACGCCGTGCTTCTGCAGCTGTTCGACAAGGCGAATGGCCTCAGGATCATTGGAAAAGCGGGCAAACAAAAGCGCTCGGTCCGTCTCCTGCCAGTCATCGGTTGCTGTCGGCTCAAGCCGTTTGGCTTTTGGCAGCGGATCGGGGCCAAGAAGCGCGGCGGTGACGACCGCATCGAGTTCGCCTATGCCATACAGCCAAATGCATCCATCGCCGATGGCGGCCTGAGCGAGCAGACGCGCCCCGTCTTCGAGCGCCAGCTCCTCGTCCGCGGCGATTTTTTGCAACAATCCGATCGTTTGCGTCGTCAAAATTTTCACGGTTCGGCCTCCCTTCGCCGCTATTATACAAAATCGGCAAACAACAAGAAAAGCAAGCAGGAAATGGGTTTGCCAAATGCGAAACATTAATAGGGAGAAAACAGGGAATAGAGGTGCATAACGGTGGGAAACAAAATTTTGATTGTCGACGACCAGTATGGCATCCGCATTTTGCTCAATGAAGTGTTTCAGCGGGAAGGGTATGTAACGTATCAAGCAGCCAACGGCATGCAGGCGCTCGAAATCGCCCGCAAACATCACCCCAATCTTGTGCTTCTTGATATGAAAATTCCTGGCATGGACGGCATTGAAATTTTAAAACGGTTAAAAGACATCGATCCGGATATTAAGGTGATCATCATGACCGCCTACGGGGAGCTTGATATGATTCAAGAAACGAAAGAGCTCGGGGCGCTTATGCATTTTGCCAAGCCGTTTGATATTGACGATTTGCGCGCTGCCGTCAAAAAATACATTACTGCCTAGACGGCGCCATCGATGGGCGGCTTTCCTTTGGCAAAGAAAGTGCATCGATGGACATTGATGACGCTGTCGTCTTTAGGAGAATAAAGGATGGAAATGTTGCTGTTTTGCCGGCAAGTTGGTATGCTTATAACGTAGATGGATTTTGCGCCTGTGGGCCCAGTCATCGCCAAGGCGACAAAGACGACGATCAGCTAAGGAGGATGTAACCATGCCGTTAGTATCGATGAAAGAGATGCTCAACGAGGCGCTGCGCGGCAAATACGCGGTCGGTCAATTTAACATTAACAACTTGGAGTGGACGCAAGCCATTTTAGCGGCGGCCGAAGAGGAAAAATCGCCGGTCATTCTTGGTGTCTCCGAAGGGGCGGCTCGCTATATGAGCGGATTCAAAACGGTCGTCAACATGGTCAAAGGCTTAATGGAAGACATGAACATCACCGTTCCGGTCGCCATCCATCTCGACCATGGATCGAGCTTTGAAAAATGCAAAGCGGCGATTGACGCCGGGTTCACCTCGGTTATGATTGACGCCTCTCACCATCCATTTGAAGAAAACGTCCGCATCACCTCGCAAGTCGTTGAATATGCTCATGCGCGCGGCGTTTCGGTCGAAGCGGAGCTCGGCATCGTCGGCGGGCAGGAAGACGACGTCGTCGGCGAAGGAATCATTTACGCCGACCCGAAAGAGTGCGAAGAGCTGGTCAAACGGACAGGCGTCGACTGTCTCGCTCCGGCGCTCGGTTCTGTGCACGGCCCATACAAAGGAGAGCCGAAGCTCGGATTTGCCGAAATGGAACAAATCCGCGACTTAACCGGCGTTCCGCTTGTGCTTCACGGCGGCACCGGCATTCCGACCGAGCAAATTCAGCGCGCTATTTCCCTTGGCACATCGAAAATCAATGTCAATACGGAAAATCAAATGGCGTTTACGAAAGTCGTCCGCGAGCTGCTTGCCAAAGACCCGAACGTATACGACCCGCGCAAAATCATCGGCCCGGGCCGCGACGCCATCAAAGCGACGGTCATTGGCAAAATGCGCGAGTTCGGCTCGTCTGGAAAAGCGGTGCGATAACGAGCGGGATCAACGCAGCGGCTCAGCAGGCGGCGTTTGGCCGCCGCACGGCCGTCTTTGCATGTGCAACGAATAACAAGGAGGGTCAACCGTGAAATTTTTCATCGACACTGCCAACTTGGAAGAAATCAAACACGCCCATGAACTCGGCATTTTGGCCGGAGTGACGACCAACCCGAGCCTTGTGGCGAAGGAGAACGTATCGTTCCATGATCGGTTGCGCGAAATTACATCGATCGTTTCCGGTTCGGTGAGCGCCGAAGTCATTTCGACCGACGCTGCCGGCATGATCGCTGAAGGCGAAGAGCTGGCGAAAATCGCTCCGAACATTACGATCAAAGTGCCGATGACGCCGGAAGGCTTAAAAGCAGTCAAGGCGTTCAGCGAAAAAGGGATTCAAACGAACGTGACGCTTGTGTTCACCGCCAACCAGGCGCTCTTGGCCGCACGCGCCGGCGCGACGTACGTCTCTCCGTTCCTCGGCCGCCTCGATGACATCGGCCATAACGGTTTAGAGCTCATTTCCACCATCGCTGAGATTTTCAACATTCATGGCATTGAAACGGAAATCATCGCCGCTTCGATCCGCCATCCGCACCACGTGACGGAAGCGGCGCTGCGCGGGGCGCATATTGCCACGGTTCCGTACAAGGTGCTTATGCAATTGTTCAACCATCCGCTGACCGATCAAGGAATTGAGAAGTTTCTCGCCGACTGGAATCGGCAAAAATGAAAGTAAGCCGTTTGCCTCTTGGGTGAAGCGGGCTCGCTCTGCCGCGTTCAGGCCGGAAGTGATGAGCCCGCCCGGCTTTGCTTTTTCGTCCCAGGGGTGAAGCCAACTTCCGAGCAAAGAAGGGAGACGACGATGGATAAAATGAAAATTATCGGCGGAGATCGACTGCGGGGAACGATCAAAGTGAGCGGTGCGAAAAACAGCGCGGTCGCTTTGATTCCTGCAGCGATTTTGGCCGATTCGCCGGTGACGATCGAGGGGTTGCCGGACATTTCCGACGTGCACATTTTAGGAAGCTTGATCGAAGAAATCGGCGGCTCGTTTTCGTTTGACGGCAAAGAGGCGGTCATCGACCCGACGAATATGGTGTCCATGCCGCTTCCGAATGGGAAGGTGAAAAAGCTGCGCGCCTCCTACTATTTGATGGGGGCGATGCTTGGCCGCTTCAAAAAAGCGGTCGTCGGCTTGCCGGGCGGATGTCATCTCGGTCCGCGCCCGATTGACCAGCATATCAAAGGGTTTGAGGCGCTGGGCGCCACCGTAACGAACGAGCAGGGCGCGATTTATTTGCGCGCGGAAGAACTGCGCGGAGCCCGCATTTTTTTGGACGTCGTCAGCGTCGGCGCAACGATCAACATCATGCTGGCGGCGGTGCGCGCCAAAGGGCGGACGATTATCGAAAATGCGGCGAAAGAGCCGGAAATCATCGATGTAGCGACATTGCTTTCGAATATGGGCGCGAAAATCAAAGGAGCCGGCACCGATGTGATCCGCATTGACGGCGTCGAAAAATTATCGGGCTGCCGCCATGCCATCATCCCGGATCGGATCGAAGCCGGGACGTACATGATTGCCGCCGCGGCCACCAATGGCGAAGTCGTCGTCGACAACGTCATCCCGCAGCACGTTGAATCGCTGACGGCCAAATTGCGCGAAATGGGGGTGCGCGTGGAGACGGGGGAAGATCAAATTCTCGTCTGCGGCACCGACGTTTTGAAAGCGGTTGACGTCAAGACGCTCGTCTATCCGGGCTTCCCGACTGATCTGCAGCAGCCGTTTACCGCGCTGCTGACAAAAGCTAACGGCACAAGCGTCGTCACCGACACGATTTACAGCGCCCGCTTCAAGCATGTCGATGAATTGCGGCGCATGAACGCCAATGTAAAAGTCGAAGGCCGCTCAGCCATCGTCACCGGCCCCGTCAAACTGCAAGGGGCGAAAGTGAAGGCAAGCGATTTGCGCGCCGGGGCGGCGCTTGTCATTGCCGGGCTGATGGCCGAAGGAGTGACTGAGATCACCGGCGTCGAGCATATCGACCGCGGCTACAGCAACCTCGTCGAAAAACTGTCTGACATCGGCGCCACCATTTGGCGCGAAAAAATGACCGATGAAGAAATCGAGCAAGTGAAAAACGCGTAACGTCCAGTCGACAAAGGGGAAGGGGAGAACGACGATGGAACGAAGCTTATCGATGGAACTCGTGCGCGTCACCGAAGCGGCGGCGCTTGCCGCCGCCCGCTGGATGGGGCGCGGGAAAAAGAATGAGGCCGATGACGCCGCGACGTCGGCGATGCGCGACGTGTTTGACACCGTGCCGATGAAAGGCACCGTCGTCATCGGCGAAGGGGAAATGGACGAAGCGCCGATGCTGTATATCGGGGAAAAGCTCGGCAACGGCTATGGCCCGCGCGTCGATGTCGCTGTCGACCCGCTTGAAGGGACGAACATCGTCGCTTCCGGGGGATGGAACGCCCTGGCTGTCGTCGCGGTCGCTGACCACGGCCATCTGCTTCATGCGCCGGACATGTACATGGAGAAAATCGCCGTCGGGCCGGAAGCGGTCGGGATGATTGACATTGAGGCGCCGATCATCGACAATTTAAAGGCGGTGGCGAAGGCGAAAAACAAAGATATTGAAGACGTCGTCGCGGTTGTCCTCAACCGTCCGCGCCATGAGCGTCTCATTCATGAGCTGCGCGAAGCCGGCGCCCGCATTAAGCTCATCAATGACGGCGATGTCGCCGCCGCCATTAACACGGCGTTCGACCATACCGGCGTTGACATTTTGTTCGGCTCGGGCGGCGCGCCGGAAGGAGTGCTCGCGGCGGTCGCGTTGAAATGCCTTGGCGGCGAACTGCAAGGGAAGCTGCTGCCGCAAAACGACGATGAAGTCGAGCGGTGCAAACAAATGGGCATTGACGTCAACAAAGTGCTGCGCATGGACGATTTGGTGAAAGGAGACGACGCGATTTTTGCCGCCACCGGCGTCACCGACGGCGAGCTGCTGCGCGGCGTGCGGCTGAAAGGGGCGTACGGCCTCACCCACTCCGTCGTCATGCGGGCCAAGTCCGGCACGGTCCGCTTCATCGAAGGGCGGCACAGTTTGAAGAAAAAACCGAACTTAGTCATCAAATGATATCCTACCATCCGGCCGGGCGCCGGAGCCGCGCCTGGCTCGGAAAAACAAAAAAATATTGATTAAAAAGAAGAAAAAAGGGTAAAATAGTCGTGTTACTTGTGCAAAAATAAGCTCTGCCATTCTACTTCTTTATTTCATTTCAGCCTTCATCATCTTCGAAATGAATCCCTTCGCCTGTCGAATTGATGACAAATACGTCCGAACACGAACGATGGGAGAATAGGAAAATTTGCAAAGTGTGGTGTCAAGATGGAATTAACGTTAGCAGCATTAGAAAACATGAAATTGAAGGAGCTGTATGAGCTCGCCAGACAATACAAAATTTCATACTACAGCAAGTTGACGAAAAAGGAGCTTATTTTTGCCATTTTGAAAGCGCGTGCCGAACAAGACGGCCTCTTTTTCATGGAAGGCATCCTCGAAATCATTCCGTCGGAAGGATTCGGCTTTTTGCGCCCGATCAACTATTCCCCGAGCTCGGAAGACATTTACATTTCCGCTTCCCAAATCCGCCGTTTTGATTTGCGCAACGGGGATAAAGTATCCGGCAAAGTGCGGCCGCCGAAAGAAAATGAACGCTACTTCGGCTTGCTTCATGTCGAAGCGGTCAACGGAGAAGACCCGGAAGTCGCCAAGGAGCGCGTTCACTTTCCAGCGTTGACGCCGCTTTACCCGAATCGGCAAATGAAGCTGGAGACAACGCCGGACAAGCTGTCGACCCGCATCATCGACTTGATCGCTCCCGTCGGCTTTGGCCAGCGCGGGTTGATCGTCGCGCCGCCGAAAGCGGGGAAGACGATGCTGCTGAAGGAAATCGCCAACAGCATCACCACGAACCACCCGGATGTCGAGCTGATCGTTTTGCTCATTGACGAACGGCCGGAAGAAGTGACCGACATCGAGCGGTCGGTGCAAGGCGACGTCGTCAGCTCGACGTTTGATGAGGTGCCGGAAAACCATATTAAAGTGGCCGAGCTTGTCTTAGAACGGGCGATGCGGCTAGTCGAGCATAAGCGCGACGTCGTCATTTTAATGGACAGCATCACCCGCCTTGCTCGGGCGTACAACTTAGTCATTCCGCCGAGCGGACGCACGCTCTCCGGCGGGATCGACCCGGCGGCGTTCCACCGTCCGAAGCGGTTTTTCGGCGCGGCGCGCAACATCGAAGAAGGCGGCAGCTTGACGATTTTGGCGACCGCCCTCATTGACACCGGATCGCGCATGGATGACGTCATTTACGAGGAATTTAAAGGCACCGGCAATATGGAGCTCCATCTTGACCGCTCGCTCGCCGAGCGCCGCATTTTTCCGGCGATCGACATTCGCCGCTCGGGAACGCGCAAAGAGGAGCTGCTTATCCCGAAAGAACATTTGGAAAAGCTGTGGGCGATCCGCAAAACGATGGCCGATTCGCCCGACTTTATCGAGCGGTTTTTGAACAAATTGCGCCGGACGAAGTCAAACGAAGAGTTTTTCGCCTTGCTCGATCAGGAATGGAAACAGGGCGGCCCGCTCCGCCTCTAGGCGGTTGGCGGAATTTGCCGCGAATCGCCCGTTGCAAACTGACAGAAAAGCTGTTATAATCTTAACATGTGTGTTTTGGCTATCGCCTTTCTGTTTGTGCGATCCGTGATTTGCACCGGCCGGGTTCGCTTCGGTGGAGTCCCGGCTGTTCCATGCGCTGCGCCTTGCCAAACGGGCGGGCGCGCATAAGCATGAAGCGTTCCATGCTACGAATCACTCTGTTTCGATAAGATACAGGGCGGAAGGAGATGAAAACGATGAAACAAGGCATCCATCCAGAGTACAAAAAAGTCATCGTCCGTTGCGCATGCGGCAACGAATTCGAAAGCGGTTCGGTCAAAGACGAGCTGCGCGTGGAGATTTGCTCGGAATGCCATCCGTTCTTCACGGGCAAACAAAAATTTGTTACGGCAGCGGGCCGCGTGGATAAGTTCAATAAAAAATACGGCATTAAGTAAACAAGAATTGACGAAAGCAGGCAAGCGAAACTTGCCTGCTTTTTCGTGAGAGCAGATGGAAGGCCGGTTGCTTATAAGGCTGATCCCGCTGATCGTCGCGATGGCAGACGGCAAGGAGCGGCCGATGGTTTGAGGACAGTGTTGTGTGAAAGGAGAGGCCCCGATGTACGTGATGACGCAGTCCGGCTGGCTTGAGGTCATTTGCGGCTGCATGTTTTCCGGCAAATCAGAAGAATTGATTCGCCGCGTCCGCCGCGCTCAGTTTGCCAAGCAGGAAGTGAAAGTGTTCAAACCGACGATCGACAATCGTTATAGCGAAGACGCAGTCGTGTCGCACAACGGCAATTCGGTGATCGCCATTCCGGTCGCGACGCCGGCGGAAATGTTCCGCTACATTTCCGCCGCCACCGACGTCGTCGCCATCGATGAAGTGCAGTTTTTTTCCGACGACATCATCGATGTGGTCCAAACGCTCGCTGATTGCGGCTACCGCGTCATCGCCGCCGGGCTCGACCAAGATTTTCGCGGCGAACCGTTTGGCCCCGTGCCGGCGCTGATGGCGATCGCTGAGTCGGTGACGAAGCTGCAGGCGGTTTGCACGGTATGCGGTTCCCCGGCCAGCCGGACGCAGCGGCTCATTAACGGTGCGCCCGCCTCTTATGACGATCCGGTGATTCTCGTCGGCGCCAGTGAAGCGTATGAGCCGCGCTGCCGCCATCACCACGAGGTGCCCGGCAAACCGAAAAAGCGGTACAACCGCCCGCTTGCTGGACATACGGGTGAGTGACGGTGAGGCGATCATCGATGTTGTTCGATCGTTTACAATCTCCCACCTCTACGCGTTTGCGTAGGTGAGAGAGCGTTCAAGGCTTACTACGTATCATCAATGGCGGTCATGGACATCCTAACAGCTAAGGAGGCGAAAAAGGATGAGACGCATCTGGCTGTTAGGAATGATCTTACTGCTTTCGGCCTGTTCGTTGAATCCGGATCATCCGTCCTACCGCCAGCAAAGCGAGGACAAAAACGGCGCGCGGCTGATGACGGACGGGCGGCCGAAAATCGACGCCGACCGCGACTTGTACAACAACTTCGACGATCCGGAAAAGGTGCGGCAAAACCCGAATTTTATCAGCTTGACCGAAGGAAGCGAAAACCAGCGCGCCGATACGCGCAAGGCAGCGCAACTCATTGAGCGGTACACCGATTACCACGCCGACTCCATCTGGTTTCACGGCGGCAATATGTATGTGACGGTCGATGTGCCGGAAGAGCTGTCTGACGAGGAGCGGCAGCGCGAGGCGCAACGCATTGACAAGCTGCTGACAAAAGCGATCCCGACATACGAGATCATCGTGCGCGTCAACTGAGAGCTCCCGCTTGCCAAAAGCGGGGGTTTTTGTTTGGCTTCATTTCATGCTATAATCTAAAATTAGACTGTGTGGGAAAAACAGAGGTGAATGATGTGTTTGACCGGTTGGAAGCTGTGGAGCAACGGTATGAAAAGCTCAATGAACTGTTGATGGACCCCGATGTCATCAACGATCCGAAAAAGCTGCGCGATTATTCCAAAGAGCAGGCGGATTTGGAAGAAACGGTGCAAACGTACCGCGAATACAAATCGGTTCGCGAGCAGCTGGCCGAAGCGAAAGCGATGCTCGAAGAAAAGCTGGAGCCGGAGCTGCGCGAGATGGTGAAAGAGGAAATCGGCGAACTGGAAGAACGGGAAGAGGCGCTCGTTGAAAAGCTGAAAGTGTTGCTCTTGCCGAAAGATCCGAACGATGAGAAAAACGTCATTATGGAAATCCGCGCGGCCGCCGGCGGCGAAGAGGCGGCGCTATTTGCCGGCGACTTGTACCGGATGTATACGCGCTATGCGGAATCGCAAGGGTGGAAGACGGAAGTGATCGAAGCGAGCCCGACCGGCCTCGGCGGCTATAAAGAAATCATTTTTATGATCAACGGCAAAGGGGCGTATTCAAAACTGAAGTTTGAAAACGGCGCGCACCGCGTCCAGCGCGTCCCGGAAACGGAGTCAGGCGGGCGCATCCATACGTCGACGGCGACGGTCGCCTGCCTGCCGGAGATGGAAGAAATCGAAGTCGAAATCAATGAAAAAGACATTCGCGTCGACACGTTCGCCTCAAGCGGACCGGGCGGGCAAAGCGTCAACACGACGATGTCGGCCGTGCGCCTCACCCATATTCCGACCGGCATTGTCGTCACGTGCCAAGACGAAAAATCGCAAATCAAAAACAAAGAAAAAGCGATGAAAGTATTGCGCGCCCGCATTTACGATAAATACCAGCAAGAAGCGCGCGCTGAATACGACCAAACGCGCAAGCAAGCTGTCGGCACCGGCGATCGTTCTGAACGCATTCGCACGTACAACTTCCCGCAAAACCGCGTCACCGACCACCGCATCGGACTGACGATCCAAAAGCTCGATCAAGTGCTCGATGGGCATTTGGATGAAATCATCGAGGCGCTCATTTTGGACGACCAAGCGAAAAAATTGGAGCAAGCGAACGATGCGTCGTAACGTACATGAAGTCCTCGCCTGGGCTTCTTCTTTTTTGCGCGCCCACGGAAAAGAGGAGCGGGCGGCGGAGTGGCTATTGTGCCACCATTTGCGCACCGATCGGGCCGGGCTGTTCGCCCGCTGGCGCGAGCCGGTCGACGAAGCGGTATATGAACGGTTTGCGGCCGATGTGCGCCGCCATGCGGTGGACCATGTGCCGATTCAATATTTGATCGGCTATGAATCGTTTTACGGCCGGCCGTTTCTTGTCAACCGCCATGTGTTAATCCCGCGCCCGGAAACGGAAGAACTTGTGCTTGGCGTCCTAAAGCGGGTGCCGCGCCTATTTGCTGGTCGGAAGCGGATCGATGTCGTTGACGTCGGCACTGGCAGCGGGGCGATCGCCGTGACATTGGCGCTGGAGAACAAAGCGCTGTCCGTGACGGCAATCGACATTTCCACAGAAGCGCTCGCGGTCGCCCGTGAAAACGCCCGGCGGCTCGGGGCGAACGTTTCATTTTTGTGCGGCGATTTGCTGCAGCCGTTCATTGTCATGGGGCGGACGGTCGATGTCGTCGTTTCCAATCCGCCGTACATTCCAGAGACGGACGCCGCTATGCTTTCCCCGGTCGTCAAAAACTATGAGCCGCACACGGCGCTCTTTGGCGGCCGCGACGGGCTTGATTTTTACCGCCGCTTCGCCCGCGAGCTGCCGCTTGTGCTCGGTGCGCCGGCGCTTGCCGCTTTTGAAGTCGGCGCCGGGCAAGGGGAAGCAGTGGCGGCGCTCTTGGCCGCAGCGTTTCCAGAAGCCGAAGTGGAAGTTGATTTTGACCTCAACGGCAAAGACCGGATGGTGTACATGACGCGGCCGAAAAACGGGAAAAAGTGTTAGATTGATAGGTTTAAAAACGAGCGGCGCCGTCCACAATGAAAGGTGAAAGGACGGTGCCGATGATGACCATCAAAGGAAATGCCATTGCTATATGTTTATATATCATTCTATTAACGACAGGCGTACTCGTCGAGCTGTACGGCCACAAGACGGACGCCGGGGCGAACGCGGCGGTCGCCATCCCTGATGAGGCAATCCGCCTGCGCATTTTAGCCAACAGCGACGCCGATGAAGACCAACAATTGAAGCGAAAAGTGCGTGATGCGGTCAATGCGCAAATCAACGGCTGGGTGGCCGAACTCACTTCGTTTGAGGAAGCAAAGCGCGTCATTCGCTCCCACCTGCCGGACATCGAGCAGACGGTCGCCCGCGTGTTGCGCGATGAACAAAGCGATCAAACGTACAAAGTGGAGTTTGGCCCGGTTCATTTTCCGACGAAAGTGTACGGCAACTACGTATATCCGGCTGGCATCTATGATGCCGTGCTGATCACGCTTGGGGAAGGAAAAGGAGCAAACTGGTGGTGTGTTCTGTTCCCGCCGCTTTGTTTTCTCGATTTTTCCAACAGCGATGCGGTGATGATGGCGGCGAACCGATCGCCTGCAGGAACGAATGAACCGGTGTCGGCTGAGAGCGTCCGGTCAATGGAAGCCGGGTCGAAGCAAAACAGCGAGTCGGCCGAAGCGGAAGCTGAGGCGATGCGAAGCGGCGAGCGGGTCGCCGAACCGGATGAATCGAAAGAGGAGAGGACCGCAATGGTGGAAACCGAAGATCGCGCCGCTTCTTCCGCCCATGCGGATGGCGAGAAGGACAAAGGGCACACTGATGATCAAGAATCGTCCTTCGCCGTCATGGTCGAGCCGGAACAGCCGGTGGAAGTAAAATTTTTCTTCAAAGAGTGGCTCAGCCATCTCATTCCATAAGCATCTATCCACAAAGTTATCCACAAAAATAACAAGTTTATTCACAATTTGTGTATAACTGTGGAAAGGCGTCGGGCGGCGGATCTGACGCTTGTAAAAAAAGCCGCCATTTTCAAGGCGAATCACGGCAATAGAGAAGGTGAAACGATTGAAAACGCGTGTTTGGGTTGTGGATAATATTGTTGATAAACGGCAAGTTTATCCACAAATACGAGAGGCGGTTGAATGGCTACGGGCCGGGGAAGTCATCGCATTCCCGACAGAAACGGTGTACGGGTTGGGGGCCGATGCGGCCAATACGGCGGCGGTGGAAAAAATTTTCGCCGCCAAAGGGCGGCCGAGCGACAATCCGCTCATCGTGCACGTCGCTCATATCGCGCAAGCGGAGGCGGTGGCTGCTTCGATCCCGACGGTGGCGAAAACATTGATGGAGCGGTTTTGGCCGGGGCCGCTCACGTTAGTATTGCCAAAACGGGCCGGAGCGGTGTCTGAACGGGTGACGGCCGGGCTGCCGACGGTGGCGGTGCGCATGCCGGATCACCCGCTGGCGCTGGCGTTGATCGAGGCGAGCGGCTTGGCGTTGGCCGCCCCGAGCGCGAACCGGTCAGGAAGGCCGAGTCCGACGACGGCGGCGCACGTGCTCGCCGATTTAGACGGGCGGATCGCCGGGGTGATCGACGGCGGGCCGACCGGCGTGGGCGTCGAATCGACGGTGCTCGATTGCAGTGGGGACGTGCCGACGATTTTGCGCCCGGGAGGGGTGACGAAAGAGGCGCTTATTGAGGCGATCGGCCGCGTTGAAGAGGCCGCTGCTGTGGACGACGAGGCGGCGCCGAAAGCGCCGGGGATGAAATATACGCATTATGCGCCGAAAGCGCCGCTTTGGATCGTCGCCGGCCCGCCCGCGTTTTTGCAGCGGCTTGTCGATGAAAGCCGGGCGGAAGGGAAAACGGTCGGCGTGTTGACGACCGAGGAAAATCGGGATCAGTATGCGGCCGATGTCGTGCTGCCGTGCGGAATGCGCCAGGCGCTTGAGACGGTCGCGAGCCGGCTGTACGACACGCTGCGCCGATTTGATGAAACGAACGTCGATCTCATTTACAGCGAGGCGTTTCCGGAAGAAGGAATCGGCGCCGCGATCATGAACCGGCTCCGCAAAGCAGCCGGCGGACGCGTCATCAGCGAACAGCGGAAATGAAAGGGCGGCCGCCTGCCTTGGGGGATGCCGTTTCCAAACGCCAAACCGGTCTGTTGCGAACCGGTTTTTTCTTTTCCGTCCGCCCGTCAATCAGGCGGCGCCCATTGGCTGCCCGCCTGCTTCTAAACCGCCCTGGACGTGCATATGTTAGCAATAAGGCCGGTCCGGGAGGGAAGAAACATGGGCGCATTCATCGGCGAAATCATCGCGCTGTCAATGATGGCGCTGGCGCTGGGCATGGACGCGTTTTCAGTCGCTTTAGGAATGGGGCTGTTGCGCCTCCGGCTGCGGCAAATGTTTTATATCGGGTTGACGATCGGCTTGTTTCATATTCTCATGCCGCTTGCTGGCATGGCGGTCGGCCGCCTGCTGTCGCGCGAGTTCGGAAGCGTCGCGACATACGCGGGCGGGGCGCTGCTGTTATGGCTTGGCGTGCAAATGATCATCGCCTCGTTCCGGAGGGACGACGGCTCGCCGCTGTTTCCGCGCGGGGTGGGGTTGCTTTTTTTTGCGTTCAGCGTCAGCCTAGACAGCTTTTCCGTCGGGCTGAGCCTTGGCATTTTCGGAGCGCGGACGATGGTGACGATTTTGCTGTTTGGTCTGTTCAGCATGGTGCTGACATGGGTTGGGCTTTTTGTCGGCCGCCATTTTCAGCAATGGCTCGGTTCTTACAGCGAAGCGCTCGGCGGCAGCATTTTGCTGGCGTTCGGGCTCAAGCTGCTTTTTCTATAAACGGCGGCAGGCGGTTTTCCTTCAGTGGAAAAAAGCGGACTGCCTGCTTTTTTTGCTCTTTTCCCTATGGTATATTGATGGTAAGTCATTGATGTGAAGAGGTGGTTGTATGCCATACCGCATTTTGTTCGTCTGCACGGGCAATACGTGCCGGAGCCCGATGGCCGCTGCATTGTTGGAGAATAAGCAGCTGCCAGGCGTCGAGGTGAAATCGGCCGGCGTGTTTGCGGCGGAAGGAAGCGAGGCGTCGGTCCATGCCAAGACGGTGTTGAAGGAAAAAGGAATCGAAGCGGCCCATCGCTCCTCGCAGCTGAAAAAAGAGCATATCGACTGGGCGACGCACGTGCTGGCGATGACATCCGGCCATAAAGAAATGATCGTCGAGCGCTTCCCAGAGGCGAAGGACAAAACGTTTACGTTGAAGCAGTTCGTCTCGGGAACAGACGGCGACATCGCCGACCCGTTCGGCGGACCGGTTGAAGCGTACCGGGCGGCGCGCGATGAGCTGGAGAGGCTCATTGACCGCCTGGCGGAAAAGTTGCAAGCAGAACAATGATGTTGACAAGTGAGGGGGAACACAATGGGGGGGACAAGTCACCGGTTCGGCTTGCGCCTAAAGCTCGTCGTTTTTACGACAGCGTTGGCGCTGATCACCTATTCAACGAGCGCCTTTTTCTTGTACGTTTTGCACGATCAGTGGTTTGCATCATGGAACAAAAGCGTGTTCACGATGGTCGTGTTGCTCCTTGGCATTTTTTGGTCCGGGGTGCTTGCCTATTTTGCCGCTGGCTGGATTACAAGGCCGCTGCAGCGGCTCGAGGAAGCGGCGGCAAAGGCGACGGAAGGGCATATCGATGAGGATGTTCCGTTGCCCTCTTCCAATGACGAAATTCGCTCGTTGGCTGTCGCGTTCAACCGGATGCTCGGCCATTTGCGCGCGGTCGTCGCCAACGTGGAAGAAAATGCGGCGCGCACGAATGAAAAGACGGCGGAAATGAGGCAGGCGTCCGAAACAGCGTCAAGCCGTGCACGCGATATCGCAGCGACCATTGACGACATTTCCAAAGGGGCGGCGGCCTCGGCGGAGGCGATCCAAGAAGCGGCTGCGGCGGCCGAGGATGTGCTCGCCATCGCAGTACAAGTAAAAGAAACGGCCGAGCGTGCGGAACAGTCGGTATATGAGATGGCCAAAACGCTGAAGGCAAGCCGCGATATCACCCATTCGCTTGTCAGCGGCATCGATCAGCTGGCTGACAATCAAGAACTGTCGCGGGCGGCTGTCAAGCAGCTCGAAGAACATGCCAATCAAATCGGCAACATTACGTTGCTTGTCGCTGACATTGCTGAACAGACGAACTTACTTGCGCTCAATGCTTCCATTGAGGCAGCCCGCGCCGGCGAGCACGGCCGGGGGTTTGCCGTCGTCGCCGAGGAAGTGCGCAAGCTGGCTGATGAGAGCGCCAAGGCGGTCAAGCAAATCGCGGGACTGGTCGGCAACATTCAAAACGAAGTCGCCCGTGTGGTGGCGCAAATGGACAAGCAGGTGGCCGCCGCAAACACCGAGGCGGCGAAAGGGGAGCGCACGAATGAGGCCATCGCGGCCATGGCGGCCTCGGCCGATGAAGTGATCCGTGCCGTCCATGACATCGCTGAGTTGGCGAAGCGCCAAATGGGGCATATGGAGCGAGCCGCGGCGCAGACGCAAGAAGTGGCGGCGATCGCCGAGCAGACGTCCGCCGGTGCGCTCGAAGTCGCGGCGGCGACCGAGGAGCAGGCCGCATCGATCAGCGATGTGCATAAACTGGCTGGCGAGTTGGTTGAACAGGCCGAACAATTGCAGGCGGCTGTCGCCCAGTTCCGTGCCCGCTGATGCACGTGCGAGCACATGATTCATCGAAAGGAGGAAGGGCGATTCCTCCCTGGCTTTCGCTATCGCTTAGAAGTCGGGGGCTCCTCGCCCGAAAGTGATGAAAGTCGCCATTGCTTCTGACCATGGTGGAATTCGCATTCGTGAAGAAATTAAAGCGCTGTTGGATGAAATGGGAATCGAGTACACCGATTTTGGCTGCGACTGTGAAACATCGGTCGATTACCCGGATTACGCGTTTCCGGTCGCTGAAAAAGTGGCGCGCGGCGAATTTGACCGCGGCATTTTGATCTGTGGCACCGGCATCGGCATGACGATCGCCGCCAACAAAGTGAAAGGGGTGCGCTGCGCCCTTTGCCACGACGTCTACAGCGCCAAGCTGACGCGCATGCATAACGACAGCAACATTCTCGCGATGGGCGAGCGCGTCATCGGCCCCGGCTTGGCGCGTGAAATCGCCAAGGCATGGCTTGAGACCGAATTTGAAGGCGGGCGCCATGCGCGGCGGATCGGCAAAATCGCCGACTATGAAAACAAGCATTTGTAGGTCGAACCGAGGCCGCATCGGAGCTGATGCGGCCTGCGGGCCATGAGCGGAAGGCGCCGCGCGGCCCCATGCCGGCCGTGGGCGTCTTGCTTCATGAGGATGGCGGCAGCAAGAAGTGCAACTCAAGAAACCCTATAAAAGTTGCTCTTCGCTTTGCTCAAAAGCGATCGATTGAGGGGAAATGGTTGTTTTTCACCGCTCTTCTAGGAGGCCGGTGATTTAACGGAAAATGCAGTTCAACGGTGACGTTTCTCAAATTGAAAAAACTTGTAAATCTTGCCCTTCTCTTCACTTGAGAACTGTCGATTTAGGGGAAACGGTTGTTTTTTCACCAGCCTTCTAGGAAAACTCCATATTCGTGAGCATCGCAGGCATCTCCGGAGCCGGACTCGGTTTTGACGAACCACCGTCGAAAGTGCCAGTGTTCGTCAAGGGCGGCGTGGATAAAAACGAGCGAAGGAGGGGAGAGGACATGGACGCACGATTGACCGAATGGCGGCAGCAATGGCAAGCCATCTTGCGTGAGTTTCGCAAACAGGCGCCGCTTGGCCGTGGCGACATCGTTGTGATCGGCTGCAGCACGAGCGAGGTGCTTGGCGAGCGGATCGGCACGGCCGGATCGATGGACGTTGCCGCCATGCTGTTTGCCGAGCTTGACGCGTGGCGGCGCGAAACCGGCATTGCGCTCGCGTTTCAATGTTGCGAACATTTAAATCGGGCGCTTGTTGTCGAACGGGAAACCGCCAAAGCTCACGGGCTTGAGATTGTTTCGGTCGTTCCGGTGCCGAAAGCGGGTGGGGCGATGGCCGCCTACGCTTATCGAAAGCTCGACGACCCGGTTGTCGTCGAGGCGATTCGCGCCGATGCCGGCATTGACATCGGCCATACACTCATCGGCATGCATTTGAAGCCGGTCGCCGTTCCCGTGCGCGTTTCGATGAAGCACATTGGATCGGCGTGCGTGACGCTGGCGAAAACGCGGCCGAAGCTGATTGGCGGCGCCCGCGCGGTCTACTCTTTGGAAAATCCGAATGATTCCTGTTCTTTCTAGCGATTTCATTCATTTTTTCTTTGAATTTGCCTAGCTGAAGCTGATAAAATAAAAACGAATATTCACTGATTTCGCATAAGGGGGAGCTATTGATGAATTACTTGCCACAACAAGATCCGCAAGTGTTCGCCGCCATTGAGCAGGAGCGGAAGCGGCAACATGCGAAAATTGAACTGATCGCCTCGGAAAACTTTGTCAGCCGCGCGGTCATGGAAGCGCAAGGGTCGGTGCTGACGAACAAATATGCGGAAGGCTATCCGGGACGCCGCTACTACGGCGGTTGTGAATATGTCGACATCGTCGAAGATTTGGCGCGCGAGCGGGCGAAGCAGTTGTTTGGGGCGGAGCATGCGAACGTCCAGCCGCACTCGGGGGCGCAGGCGAACATGGCCGTTTATTTCACCGTTCTTGAGCACGGCGACACGGTGCTTGGCATGAACTTGTCGCACGGCGGCCATTTGACGCACGGCAGCCCGGTCAATTTCAGCGGCATTCAGTACAATTTTGTCGAATACGGCGTCGATCCGGAAACGCATGTCATTGACTATGACGACGTGCGCGAAAAAGCGCGCCTTCACCGGCCGAAGTTGATCGTCGCCGGCGCGAGCGCCTATCCGCGCATCATCGACTTCGCCAAGTTCCGCGAGATTGCCGATGAAGTCGGCGCCTATTTAATGGTTGACATGGCCCATATTGCCGGTCTTGTTGCGGCAGGTGTTCATCCGAATCCGGTGCCGTACGCCCATTTTGTCACGACGACGACGCACAAAACGCTGCGCGGTCCGCGCGGCGGGATGATTTTATGCCAGGAGCAGTTCGCCAAACAGATCGACAAAGCGATTTTCCCTGGCATTCAAGGCGGCCCGCTTATGCATGTCATTGCCGCCAAAGCCGTCGCGCTCGGCGAAGCGTTGCAAGACGACTTTAAAATCTACGCGAAGCGCGTCGTGGAGAATGCCCAACGGCTCGCTTCCGCCTTGCAAAACGAAGGATTCACCCTCATTTCCGGCGGCACGGACAACCATTTGCTGCTTGTCGATTTGCGCCCGCAGCAGCTGACCGGGAAAACGGCGGAGAAAGTGCTCGATGAGGTTGGGATTACGGTCAATAAAAACACGATTCCGTACGATCCGGAAAGTCCGTTTGTCACAAGCGGTATCCGCATCGGCACGGCCGCGGTCACGACGCGCGGCTTCGGATTGGAAGAGATGGACGAAATCGCCGCCATCATCGGCCTTGTGCTGAAAAACGTCGGCAGCGAACAAGCGCTTGAGGAAGCGCGCCAACGCGTCGCCGCTTTGACGGAAAAGTTCCCGCTCTATCAAGACTAAGCGCAGCCGCCGCTTCGTCCGAAACCGTACGGTGCACCGCCTCCGGACTTGGCGGTGCGCCTTTTTCCGTTCGTTCGGCAGTTGAACAGGCGCTCGTTTTCCAGTAGAATGTATAGAAGTGCAGCGCATACATACGGAAGAGGAGATGACTTATGGGAAAAGTATATGTGTTTGACCATCCGCTCATCCAGCATAAATTGACTTACATTCGCGACAAGAATACGGGCACGAAAGAATTTCGCGAGCTTGTCGACGAAGTGGCGACGTTGATGGCGTTTGAAATTACGCGCGATCTTCCGCTTGAGGAAGTCGAGATCGAAACCCCCGTCAGCAAAGCCAAAGCGAAAGTGATCGCTGGCAAAAAATTGGGCGTCATTCCGATTTTGCGCGCTGGCATCGGCATGGTCGACGGCATCCTAAAGCTCATCCCGGCGGCGAAAGTCGGCCATATCGGCTTGTACCGCGATCCGGAGACATTGAAGCCGGTCGAATATTACGTCAAGCTGCCGAGCGATGTCGAAGAACGCGACTTTATCATCGTCGACCCGATGCTCGCGACCGGCGGCTCAGCGGTGGCGGCGATCGATGCGCTGAAAAAGCGGGGGGCGAAAAGCATTAAATTTATGTGCCTGATCGCGGCGCCGGAAGGAGTCAAAGCGGTGGAGACGGCCCACCCGGATGTGGACATTTACATCGCCGCTCTTGATGAACGGCTGAACGACCACGGCTATATTGTTCCCGGCCTTGGCGACGCCGGTGACCGGCTGTTTGGCACAAAATAACGGCTGCAAGACGCCCCGCTCTGCGCGGGGCTCGCATTCCATCGAGCGGCGGAGAGGGTGCCTTGCCCATGCATCGGTTAAGCGCTTGCATCGAACCGGAGCGGCAGAAAGGTGGCGCTGGGAAACCGCTCCGTTTGCAAAGCCAAGCATACAGGATAATGAAAAGGAAAATAGGCTAAAAATAAAATATACCATTATACATCATCATTGTGAGAAAAAAATGAGAAATTGTCACAAATTATTAATATTTGCCCTATGTGAATGAGGTTTTACGTGGAAACACATTGACATTGACGGGGGCGTATTGTATTCTTTACAAGGGGTAGATTGAGAAGGTTTTCATTATAAATTTAAAGGGTGCATTGGCATGTCCCCAAAGCAGCGCCACCCGTTTCAAGCCATGGCGTTGATGTCCGCCATCGTCTCCCAACTTGTCGGTTCGATTTTGGTCGGCGTTTTCGGCGGGAGATGGATCGATGATCGATTTGGCACCGAGCCGATCTTTTTGATCGTCGGCCTCTTGCTTGGACTGGCGGCCGGCGTGTACGCCATGTTGCGCTTGATCCGCCAATATTTCTCTGAGGAGTAATGAAATGGGAAGCCTTCAAACGATGTTTTGGCGGCAAGTTAGGTACATATTGTATTTGCTCGCCATCTATACGCTCGGCTTTGGGTTTACGCCATATAAAACCGTTTTTCTCAGTCTGATTCTCGGCACATCGATCAGCCTCCTCATGGTTTGGAACTTAACCTGGAAAATCGAAAAATTCGGACAAGCAGTGGCGGCGCGCAAAAAAGTGCGTACATTGGGCACCTTGTCGCGTTTGGCGCTTGCCGCGTTGGCTGCTGTCATTGTTCTGACGTATCCGCAATATTTTCATATCGTGCCAACCGTTTTGGGATTAATGACATCCTACATTGTCATTATAATAGATTTCTTCTTTCACAAGAAAAACGACAAGCTGCAGGTATGAAAGCGAGGTGAGAGATGATGGAACATGAAGCGCCGCTTGTCGAATTTTTAGGCCTTACTTTTAATTTATCTGATATGTTGATGATTACGATCACGAGTTTGATCGTTTTCATCATTGCTGTTGCGGCTACTCGCTCGCTTCAGCTGCGCCCGACGGGAATGCAAAACTTTATTGAGTGGGTCTTTGACTTTGTCAGAGGCATCATTAACAGCACGATGGATTGGCAAACGGGCGGCCGCTTTTTGACGCTGGGCGTCACGCTCATCATGTATGTGTTTGTGGCCAATATGCTTGGACTGCCGTTTTCCGTCCATGTCAACGGTGAACTTTGGTGGAAATCGCCGACCGCGGATGCGACCGTTACGTTGACGCTGGCGGTGATGGTCGTCGCCCTCACCCACTACTATGGCGTCAAAATGAAAGGGGCGTCCGAATATTTGCGCGATTACACCCGTCCAGTCGCCTGGTTGTTCCCGCTCAAAATCATCGAAGAGTTTGCCAACACGCTGACGCTTGGTTTGCGTCTTTTCGGGAACATTTACGCCGGGGAAATTTTGCTTGGCTTGCTCGCCAGCCTTGGCACGAATTACGGTGTGCTTGGCGCTGTTGGCGCAGCCATCCCGATGATGGTGTGGCAAGCGTTCAGCATTTTTGTCGGCTCTATTCAGGCGTTCATTTTTACGATGTTAACAATGGTTTATATGGCTCATAAGGTCAGTCATGACCATTGAGCATTCCTTTTCATTAGAGCAAGACTTGAATGAAACATTACTTTAAACATTGCGAAGGAGGATCTATCGACATGAGTTTGGGTGTACTTGCAGCTGCGATTGCGGTAGGTTTGGGGGCGTTAGGCGCCGGCATCGGCAACGGGTTGATCGTCAGCCGTACCATCGAAGGGATTGCACGTCAACCGGAATTGCGTCCGGTTTTGCAAACGACGATGTTCATCGGGGTCGCGTTGGTTGAGGCGCTTCCGATCATCGGTGTCGTCTTCTCGTTCATTTACTTAGGTCGATAAGAAATAGATATGGAAAGTGATGGCGAAGTTCGTGTCAACGACCACCTTCGCCATTCCTTTATGTGCGATTTTGCGAGATCGCGTCGATGCGATAGTTGTCGAAAGGAGTGAAACGCGGTGTTGTGGAAGGCAAACGTATGGGCGCTCGGCGAAGCGGCGCATGGCATCAGCGGCGGCACGATTATTTACCAATTGCTGATGTTCATTATTTTGCTGGCCTTGCTGCGCAAATTCGCTTGGCAGCCGTTAATGAATATCATGAAACAACGTGAAGAACATATCGCGAACGAAATCGACCAGGCGGAAAAACGCCGTCAAGAAGCGGAAAAACTGCTTCAGGAGCAGCGTGAGCTGATGAAACAATCGCGCCAAGAAGCGCAAGCGCTCATTGAAAACGCGCGCAAGCTGGCTGAAGAGCAGAAAGAACAAATTGTCGCCTCGGCCCGTGCGGAAGCGGAACGGGTGAAAGAAGCGGCGAAAAAAGAAATCGAGCGTGAAAAAGAACAGGCGATGGCGGCGCTCCGCGAACAAGTGGCCTCGTTGTCTGTCTTGATTGCCTCGAAAGTGATTGAAAAAGAGCTGACCGAGCAAGATCAACGCAAGCTGATCGAAGCGTACATGAAAGACGTTCAAGAGGTAGGAGGAGCGCGATGAACCAAGAAGTGATCGCCAAACGGTATGCGTCCGCTCTGTTCCAAATCGCGCTCGAACAAGGACAGCTTGATCGAATCGAAGAAGATGTTCGCGCCGTGCGCCAGGCATTGGCGGAAAACGGCGAGTTTTTATCGCTTCTTTCGTATCCGAAACTTTCCTTGGATCAGAAAAAAGCGCTTATCCGTGAAGCGTTCGCCGGCGTGTCCACCCCGGTGCAAAACACGCTTCTCCTTCTTCTGGAGCGCCACCGCTTCGGCCTTGTGCCCGAGCTGGCGGAACAGTTTCTCACCCTCGCCAACGATGCGCGCGGCATCGCCAAGGCGGTCGCGTATTCGGCGCGGCCGTTGACGGATGAAGAGCGGCAGGCGCTTTCTGATGTATTCGCCAAAAAAGTCGGGAAACAAACGCTTCACATTGAAAACATTGTTGATCCGGAATTGATTGGCGGCGTAAAGCTGCGCATCGGCAACCGCATTTACGACGGCAGCGTCAGCGGGCAGCTTGAACGGATCCGGCGGCAGCTGATCGGCTAACATTTGAAGACAGGGGTGAAAGGCATGAGCATTCGAGCGGAAGAAATCAGCGCGCTCATTAAGCAGCAGATCGAAAACTATGAATCGCAAATCCAAGTGAGCGACGTCGGCACCGTCATTCAAGTCGGCGACGGGATCGCGCGCGCTCATGGGCTCGACAACGTCATGTCCGGCGAGCTCGTCGAGTTTGCCAACGGCGTCATGGGCATGGCATTGAACTTGGAAGAAAACAACGTCGGTATCGTTATTTTAGGGCCGTACACCGGCATTAAAGAAGGGGACGAAGTGCGCCGTACGGGCCGGATCATGGAAGTGCCGGTCGGGGAAGCGCTCATCGGCCGCGTCGTTAACCCGCTCGGTCAGCCTGTTGACGGGTTGGGGCCGGTGGAAACGACGGAAACGCGTCCGATTGAAAGCCGTGCGCCGGGCGTTATGGACCGGAGATCGGTGCATGAGCCGCTGCAAACCGGGATTAAAGCGATCGACGCGCTCGTGCCGATCGGCCGCGGCCAGCGCGAGCTCATCATCGGCGACCGGCAAACGGGGAAAACGTCCGTCGCCATTGACACGATCATCAACCAAAAAGACCAAAACATGATTTGTATTTACGTCGCCATCGGGCAAAAAGAATCGACGGTCCGCACCGTTGTCGAAACGCTCCGCAAACATGGCGCGCTCGACTATACGATCGTCGTCACCGCCTCGGCGTCGCAGCCGGCTCCGCTTTTGTTCTTGGCGCCGTATGCCGGTGTGGCGATGGGCGAGTATTTCATGTATAAAGGCCAACACGTGTTAGTGGTCTATGACGATTTATCGAAACAAGCCGCGGCATACCGTGAATTGTCGCTCTTGCTTCGCCGTCCGCCGGGCCGTGAAGCGTATCCGGGGGATATTTTCTACTTGCACTCCCGCCTGCTTGAGCGCGCAGCGAAATTGAGCGATGCCAAAGGCGGCGGTTCCTTGACCGCGCTTCCGTTCGTCGAAACGCAAGCGGGCGACATCTCCGCGTACATTCCGACGAACGTCATCTCGATTACGGACGGGCAAATTTTCTTGCAATCGGACTTGTTCTTCTCCGGCGTCCGCCCGGCGATCAACGCAGGGTTGTCCGTGTCGCGCGTCGGTGGGGCAGCGCAAATCAAAGCGATGAAAAAAGTAGCCGGGACGCTCCGCTTGGACTTGGCTGCTTACCGTGAGCTGGAAGCATTCGCCCAATTCGGTTCCGACCTCGACAAGGCGACGCAAGCGAAGCTCGCCCGCGGGGCGCGCACGGTCGAAGTGTTGAAGCAAGATTTGCATCAGCCGATTCCGGTCGAGAAACAAGTATTGATCATCTATGCGTTGACGCGCGGCTTTTTGGATGATATTCCGGTTGAAGATGTGCGCCGGTTCGAGAAAGAGTTTTATTTGTGGCTCGACCAAAACGGCCAGCACTTGCTTGAGCACATCCGCACGACGAAAGATCTTCCGAACGAAGACGATCTCAATAAAGCGATCGAAGCGTTCAAGAAAACGTTTGTCGTTTCTCAATAAGGCCGCGGCGGGGGCATATCGCCCCCTCACGCCTGTTAGATCCCGTGCAGCAAAAAGGTGGTGAAACCTTTGGCATCGTTACGCGATATTAAAACGCGCATCAACGCGACGAAGAAGACAAGCCAAATTACAAAAGCGATGGAAATGGTCTCGACGTCGAAGCTGAACCGCGCGGAGCAAAACGCGAAATCGTTCGTTCCATACATGGAAAAGATCCAAGAAGTCGTGGCTAATGTGGCGCTTGGCGCCGGCGGCGCTTCACATCCGATGCTCGTTTCGCGCCCGGTGAAAAAGACGGGATATTTGGTCATCACATCGGACCGCGGCTTGGCTGGTGCGTACAACAGCAACGTGTTGCGCTTGGTGTACCAAACGATCCAAAAACGCCATGCTTCTCCGGACGAATATGCGATCATCGTCATCGGCCGCGTCGGGTTGAGCTTTTTCCGCAAGCGGAACATGCCGGTCATTCTCGACATCACCCGCTTGCCGGACCAGCCGTCGTTTGCCGATATTAAAGAAATCGCCCGCAAAACGGTTGGGCTGTTCGCCGACGGTACGTTTGACGAGCTGTATATGTATTACAACCATTACGTGAGCGCGATCCAGCAAGAGGTGACGGAACGGAAGCTTCTGCCGCTCACTGACTTGGCGGAGAATAAGCAGCGCACGGTGTACGAATTTGAACCGTCGCAAGAGGAAATTTTGGACGTGTTATTGCCGCAGTATGCGGAAAGCCTCATTTACGGCGCATTGCTCGATGCAAAAGCAAGCGAACACGCCGCCCGCATGACGGCGATGAAGAACGCGACCGACAACGCGCACGAGCTCATTCGCACATTGACGCTTTCC
>NZ_MQMG01000001.1 GCF_001908025.1 Geobacillus proteiniphilus | reverse complement strand
TGCGATGAAAAAAGACATGGACGCCATGAAAAAGGACATGTTGGGGGTCAAAAAAGATGTTGCGGCGCTCAAGGAAGGGCAAGTGCGGCAGGAAAAAATTATGGAGCGCCTTGCTATCCGCTCGATTGAACAGGAAGCGGAAATCGATGAGCTGCGCAAAGAAATTTCGGCCTGACCTTGCCTTTGCCCGCTCATTTGCGTATAATGATAGCGACATTTCCCATACGGACAACAACGATGACGGAGAAAAGTAGCTTGCCGCTCGCCATCCAGGGAGAAAACGCCATAGACTGGGAGCGTTTTTATGGCCGACGCAAGTGAAGTTCACCTCCTGAGTTGACACCGGGACCATCCCAAGGAGGGATGTAAAGGTGTTCCGGCTTTCGGCCGTTATCGCAATGAAGTGAACAGCACGCTTATGCTGTTAACAAGGGTGGTACCGCGAGCAACAACTCGTCCCTTACCGGGGCGGGTTTTTTTTATCATCCTAAACCGAGAAGACCCCCCACTTCTACGCGTGAGCGTAAGTGGGAGAGCGTTCAATTGAAATGAGGAGGGATTGATGTGAAAGAACGGCTGTACGAGTTGAAACGCCAGGCGCTCGAACAAATCGGCCAAGCCCGCGACTTAAAAGCGCTCAACGACGTGCGCGTCGCCTATTTAGGCAAAAAAGGGCCGATCACCGAAGTGCTGCGCGGCATGGGGGCGCTGCCGCCGGAAGAGCGCCCGAAAATTGGGGCGCTTGCCAATGAAGTAAGAGAGGCGATCCAACAGGCGCTGGAAGCGAAACAAGCGAAACTTGAGCAAGAGGAAGTGGAGCGGAAGCTGGCCGCCGAGGCGATTGATGTGACGCTGCCGGGCCGGCCTGTGAAACTGGGCAACCCGCATCCGCTGACGCGTGTCATTGAAGAAATTGAAGACTTGTTTATCGGCATGGGCTATACGGTCGCCGAAGGGCCGGAAGTTGAGACCGACTATTACAACTTTGAGGCGCTCAACTTGCCGAAAGGCCATCCGGCCCGCGATATGCAAGATTCGTTTTATATCACCGAAGAGATTTTGCTTCGCACTCATACGTCGCCGATGCAGGCGCGGACGATGGAAAAGCACCGCGGGCGCGGCCCAGTGAAAATCATTTGCCCGGGCAAAGTGTATCGCCGCGACACCGACGATGCGACCCATTCGCACCAGTTTACACAAATTGAAGGATTGGTTGTTGACCGGAACATCCGGATGAGCGATTTGAAAGGGACGCTGCGCGAATTTGCCCGCAAGCTGTTCGGGGAAGGGCGCGACATCCGCTTCCGGCCGAGCTTTTTCCCGTTCACGGAACCATCGGTCGAAGTCGATGTGTCCTGCTTCCGCTGCGAAGGGCAGGGCTGTGGCGTCTGCAAAGGCACCGGTTGGATCGAAATTTTAGGCGCCGGCATGGTGCACCCGAATGTGCTCGAGATGGCCGGCTTTGATTCGAAAACATACACCGGCTTCGCGTTCGGCATGGGGCCGGAGCGGATCGCGATGCTGAAGTACGGCATTGATGACATCCGCCATTTCTATCAAAACGATCTACGTTTCTTGCGGCAATTTTTGCGTGTGTAACAGAAAAAGGAGGAGTTGGGAATGCTCGTTTCTTACCGTTGGCTAGGGGAATACGTCGATTTGACGGGCATAACGGCCAAAGAGCTCGCGGAGTTGATTACGAAAAGCGGCATTGAAGTCGAGCGGGTCGAGGCGCTTGACCGGGGAATGAAAGGAGTCGTCATCGGCCATGTGCTCGAGTGCGAGCCGCACCCGAACGCGGATAAACTGCGGAAATGCCTTGTCGACTTGGGAGAGGACGAACCCGTGCAAATTATTTGCGGCGCCCCGAACGTCGCCAAAGGGCAAAAAGTCGCGGTCGCCAAAGTCGGGGCGGTGCTGCCGGGCAATTTCAAAATCAAACGGGCGAAGCTGCGCGGGGAAGAATCGAACGGCATGATTTGTTCGCTCCAAGAGCTTGGCGTCGAAACGAAAGTCGTGCCAAAAGAATATGCGGACGGCATTTTCGTCTTCCCGAGCGACGCGCCGGTCGGCGCCGATGCCATCGAGTGGCTCGGCTTGCACGACGAAGTGTTAGAGCTCGCCTTGACACCAAACCGCGCCGACTGCTTAAGCATGATCGGCGTCGCCTATGAAGTGGCCGCTATTCTCGGCCGCGATGTGAAACTGCCGGAGGCGGAGGTCAAGGAAAACAGCGAACATGTCTATGATTACATTTCCGTCCGCGTTGAGGCGCCGGAAGACAATCCGCTGTACGCCGGGCGGATTGTGAAGAACGTCCAGATCGGCCCGTCGCCTCTTTGGATGCAGACGCGCCTCATGTCAGCTGGCATCCGCCCGCACAACAACGTCGTTGACATCACCAACTACATTTTGCTTGAGTACGGCCAGCCGCTTCACGCGTTTGACTACGACCGCCTCGGTTCGAAGGAGATTGTCGTCCGCCGCGCAAAAGCGGGCGAAACGATCGTCACGCTTGATGATGTCGAGCGGAAGCTGACGGAAGAACATCTCGTCATCACCAACGGCCGCGAGCCGGTCGCCTTAGCCGGCGTGATGGGCGGGGCGAATTCGGAAGTGCGCGACGACACGACGACCGTGTTCATTGAAGCGGCGTACTTTACAAGCCCGGTCATCCGCCAAGCGGTGAAAGACCACGGGCTGCGCAGCGAGGCGAGCACCCGATTTGAAAAAGGAATCGATCCAGCGCGGACGAAAGAAGCGCTCGAGCGCGCCGCGGCGTTGATGGCCGAATACGCCGGCGGCGAGGTGGTCGGCGGCATCGTCGAAGCGAGTGTGTGGCGCCAAGAGCCAGTGGTGGTGACGGTCACGCTCGAACGCATCAATGGCGTTCTCGGCACGGCGATGACGAAAGAGGAAGTGGCCGCCATTTTAACCAACTTGCAATTCCCGTTTACGGAAGACAACGGAACGTTCACGATCCGTGTCCCGTCGCGCCGCCGCGACATTGCGATCGAAGAAGATATCATTGAAGAAGCCGCCCGTTTGTACGGCTACGACCGCCTGCCGGCGACCTTGCCGGTGGCCGAGGCGAAACCGGGCGGGCTCACGCCGTACCAGGCGAAGCGCCGCCGCGTCCGCCGCTATTTGGAAGGAGCGGGCTTGTTCCAAGCGATCACGTATTCGTTGACGAGCCCGGACAAAGCGACGCGCTTTGCGCTCGAGACGGCCGAACCGATCCGCTTGGCGCTGCCGATGAGCGAAGAGCGGAGCGTTCTTCGGCAAAGCTTGATTCCGCATCTGCTCGAAGCGGCGAGCTACAACCGCGCCCGCCAAGTCGAGAACGTCGCCTTGTACGAAATCGGCTCTGTCTACTTGTCCAAAGGAGAACACGTCCAGCCGGCGGAAAAAGAGCGTCTTGCCGGCGTTCTCACCGGCTTATGGCACGCCCATTTGTGGCAAGGCGAGAAAAAAGCGGCCGATTTTTACGTCGCGAAAGGCGTTCTTGATGGGTTGTTCGACTTGCTCGGGCTGTCCAAGCGCATCGCGTACCGCCCGGCGAAACGCGACGATTTGCATCCGGGACGGACGGCGGACATTGTGCTTGACGGCCGGGTCATCGGCTTTGTCGGCCAGCTCCATCCGGCCGTGCAAAAAGAGTACGATTTAAAAGAAACGTACGTCTTCGAGCTCGCCTTGGCCGAGCTGTTGAACGCCGAAAGCGAAGCGATCCGCTACGAGCCGATTCCGCGCTTCCCGTCCGTCGTGCGCGACATTGCGTTGGTCGTCGATGAAAACATCGAAGCCGGCGTCCTCGAGGAGGCGATCGCCGAAGCCGGGAAACCGCTTGTCAAAGACGTCTCCCTCTTTGACGTCTACAAAGGCGACCGCCTGCCGGACGGGAAAAAATCGCTCGCCTTCTCACTCCGCTACTACGATCCGGAGCGGACGCTCACGGACGAGGAAGTCGCCGCTGTCCATGAGCGGGTGCTCGCCGCGGTCGAGAAACAATTTGGCGCGGTGCTGCGCGGGTAAAATGAAAAGCTGTTCCAAAAAGCGACTCGCTTTTGGAACAGCTTCTTTTTTGGATGGGTGGCATAGAATCGGAGCAAGGAAATGGGATTCGGGAGGTTCCGCTGAATCATCGCCTGATGTCCAAAACATATAGATGCCATTTGAAGCTTTAACATTTGTCGCTTTTCCTAAGCATTGGATCGACTGCCAAGACGTGACGGAGGCAAGCCTGTGTCCTGCCTTCGACAGTCGAAAAATGGACAAGCGACTTTTCCGTCAAGGATATGGTAAACGTTTTCGTTGCATCTATACAGATGCGGCTGTGCTGCCCTGTCAGCCGCGTTCGGCGATGATTTGCCCGGTTTGCGACACATCGTATCCGCCAAGCGCTTCGAGTTCGGTGCGGAACGAATCGGAGCGAAGCACGTTCAAGACGGCGGCGATGAGCGGTTCGTTCTCCGGCGTCCGTAGCATGACGACATCATACTGCTCTTTCATCAGCGGAATGAACTCGACGCCGGCCATTCGTGCCACTTTTTCCGTGCCGATGCCGACATCAGCAAGGCCCGCCGCCACCGCTGAGGCGACGCTCAAATGGCTTGTCTCCTCGCGCTCATAGCCGTGAATAGCGGACGGCGACAGCCCATGCAGGCGCAGCTGTTCATCCAAGAGCACACGCGCCCCCGCTCCTTTTTCCCGGTTGACGATCGTGACGTCGCTCCTTCCTAAGTCGCTCCACGTTTGGATGCCGCGCGGATTGCCTTTTTGCACGTAAAACCCGATCGGCCTGCCCATCAAGTTCACCATGATGTACGCGTGCCCCGTCAACAGCTTTTCGACATACGGGCGGTTGTACTCGCCCGTTTGCCCGTCAAACAAATGCACGCTGACGATGTCACATTGCCCTTTGTATAGAGCGATCAATCCGTTGAGGCTGCTCGTATAGGTGCGAAGCGATTGATAAGGGCCGTCTTTTTCGAGATGGACGCCAAGCAAATCGAGAGCCATATCTTGACCGCTGATGATGATGGGGCGAAGAGCGGCTTCGGTCGGCCGTGAAACGGCGGGGGAAATGGTGCTTGCCTCCCCTTTTTGCCCAGCGATGTACCGCTTGAGATCATCCGCGGTGATCCGCATTTGCCGCCCGACGCGGAAGGCGGGCAGCTTCCCTTTTTTCACTAAATCGTACACCGTTAGTTTTGACACCTTTAATAAGGAAGCGATTTCTTCGATCGTGTATGACCGCGGTTCCAGCATCATGCAATCCTCCTTTCTTCCATTGTAGCGCAAAGAAAGGGGTGTGAAAAAATTTTTTCTTTCACAACTATTTATCATTATTTATAATTAGATATAATTACATATAACAATGCTGTTTCAGTCAGATAAGGGGGAATGCGAATGCGAAAAATGGCATGGCTGACCGCAATCTTTTTATTGTTCGGCTTATATGGCTGCGATGCCGGCCAAAAAGAGGACGCTCATCAAACGAAACCGGCGGAGAACGCAGAGTTGACGGTTTCCGCCGCGGCCAGTCTGCAAGAAGCGTTGGAAGAAGCGAAAACGGCGTTTGAACGAAAGCACCCGAACATCCGCATCCAATATAATTTTGGCGCGTCGGGCGCCTTGCAAAAACAAATTTCCGAAGGGGCGCCGGTCGATCTCTTTTTCTCCGCGGCTGCCGAGTCATTTGAGGAACTGAAAAAGGAAGGGCTGATCGATTCCAAACACGAAAAAACCGTGCTCGCCAACGAGCTGGTGCTCATCGTTCCGAAACAAGGAGAAGGGGCGATTCAGTCGCTCGATGACATCACCCGCGCCAAACGAGTGGCGATCGGCATCCCCGAGTCGGTGCCGGCCGGCATGTACGCCAAACAAACGTTGGAGAAGGCGGGGTTGTGGGAGCAGGTGAAAGCGAAGCTCGTTTACGCGAAAGACGTTCGTCAAGTGCTGACGTACGTGGAAACCGGCAACGTCGACGCCGGGTTTGTGTACCGGACGGACGCGCTCGTGTCGGACAAAGTCAAGATCGCCGCCTCCGTGCCAAGCGGCATGCACGACCCGATCGTCTATCCGCTTGGTGTTGTCAAGACGAGCAAACATCTCAAGGAGGCGCGGGAGTTGTATGATTATTTGACGAGCGAACAAGCGCTCCAAATATTCGAACAACACGGGTTCCGACCAAGCCGTTGAATCTGCTTCCCATCGGGAGGGGATATATGGTAAAATAAAGGCGATGCCAATCGAATAGGCGATGGAGTTCGCCATAACCGCCGGCTTCCGGCTGATGACTCCTGCTGCAAATTGAAGCGGCAGGAGTCTGTTCATTTTTGGAAGGAGGGGTCCTTATTGGTCTATCTCGCTGTCGGCATCGCCGGCATGATCGGTGCGCTTGTCCGCTATGGGCTCGGTTTGGTTGTTCCCGCCGCCGCCGTCGGCGGCTTTCCGCTCGGGACGCTTTTCATCAACTGGACAGGCTCGTTTTTGCTCAGCTGGCTCACGGTTTTCTTCACCCGCCTCCCTGCATGGCCGCCATGGTGGAAGACCGCGGTCACAACCGGCTTTGTCGGCTCGTATACGACGTTTTCGACGCTCAGTGTTGAATGTGTGGAATTGATGGAACAAGGGCGCTTTGGCATGGCGGCCGTTTATATCGCTGCCAGCCTGTTTGGCGGCCTGCTCGCCGCATGGGCTGGATATGCCGCCGCTCAACCGGAACGGAAGGAAGGGATTGGATAATGTACACATCGCTGTTTGTGGCGATCGGCGGTTTTTTCGGCGCCATGGCCCGCTATATCGTCAGCCGCTGGGCGGCTCGGCGTTCGCCGCGTTTTCCGCTCGGGACGCTCATTGTCAACTTGCTTGGGTCCTTCTTGCTCGGCTGGCTCGCCGGAAGCGGCGCCGCCGATGCCGCAAAACTGCTTGTCGGCACCGGCTTTATGGGCGCGTTCACCACGTTTTCGACCTTAAAATGGGAAAGCGTGCAAATGATGCAGCAACGCCAATGGGCGAAGGTTGTCGTTTATTTGGCGGCTACGTATTTGTGTGGCGTGTGGCTCGCGTGGCTTGGCTATCACGTGGGGCGGTGATGAGCAGCAATGAAAAACGGGCTCTATTTCTTATCGGGGAGAAAAGGTGATCGTTGCCCTTTGATCGAGAGGAGGAGGTCTAAATGGCAGGAATTGAAGAGAGATTCAAGACGTTGCGATACTTTGTCGATGGTTACTACAACCAATCGATAGATGATGATGAGTTTGATGATATGATTCGAGATTTTCGCGATCGTGAACCGGAAAGCTTAGTCAACGCATTACAGACCCGCGAGCGAGAAAGCCCACTCCTTTAGGGGTGGGATGAAAGCGAGCCGTTTTCTTAATATTGAATGATTATGAAAAAAATGGTATCCTGTAATCGCCACAAGGAGGTGAATCCATGCCGACGATCACACTAAGGCTGGAATTGCACAAACCAACGAAAGTCAAACAAGACATGTACGAACGGATGACAGAAGTGAATACAGCGTTTGCGAATTGGCTGTTGAATCATCCCGAGCTGAATCAAGCGACGAGCAAACTATTTAAAGAGTTTTCGTCGCAGCAGTTTCCTTCTGCCGTCGCGAATCAGACGATTCGAGAAGTGAAGTCCCAAAAGAAAAACCAGAAAACAAAGAAGTTTCGAACATTATGGTGTTGCTTTAACAATCAAAACGTAAAGGTTGAAAAGAAAGGAGAGTTCTACACTGTTTCATTCCCCACACTGGAGAAGCGAATTGGCGTGCCGGTGGTCACGCGTCCCTATCAAGAAGCATGGCTGAATCGGCTGCTCGATGGAACCGTCAAACAAGGGGCAGCCAAGCTCTACAAAAAGAGAAAGAAATGGTACTTGGCTGTTGCGATCACAGTTGAAGTCCAACAACGGGAAGAAACGAAGGCAATGGGCGTTGACCTAGGACTTCGCTATATTGCCGTTGCCAGCGTGGGAACGAAATCGTTGTTTTTCAAGGGCAACCAATGCGCTTTCATTCGCCGACGATACGCGGCTTTGCGTCGAAAGTTGGGCAAAGCCAAGAAGCTTCATATGATTCGCAAAATCGGCCGTAAAGAGTTCCGCTGGATGAAGGATAGGAACCATAAAATCAGCCGCCAAATCGTTCGTTTTGCCCTCGCCAACGGTGTTGGCGTGATTCGGATGGAAGATTTGACAGGGATTCGGAAACGGGCAACATCGGCCAAAGAAGCAGGACGAAGCCTTCACTCTTGGGCGTTTCATCAACTGCAAACGATGATTGCCTATAAAGCGGAAATGGCGGGCATTCGGGTGGAGTGGGTGAAGCCGACCTACACGAGCCAAACATGCCGATGCGGGCATCGAGAGAAAGCGAACCGAAACGGCATCCGCTTCCGATGCCAAAAGTGCGGATACACCCTCCATGCCGACTTGAATGGCGCCATTAACATCGCCAAAGCGATTTCGGGCTTGAGCGCCTAATCTAGCGCACTGGTCACAGGTGCGCCGCCCATTGGGGTACATCTTAACCCGATGGGACGGGGTGATGACACACCCCCGAACTTGGGCGTTGTCCGAACCAGAAATGGATGAGGACGCGAACGACCCAAGAATCCCGCGCCTTTAGGTGTGTGGAGTGTCAACAGCAATCCAAGTGAACCGAAAAAAGTTCCCGCAAAGTCTTGATTGGCTCGAAAAAATCGAATGGTTGCTGGTCGTGTATAGAAAAAAAGATTGATTTTTCATCCCCACCTTGTTACATTAAAAATGGTTCAATCATTGAACAAAATGGGTGCGTACCGGTTTCCAACGCGTTGACCTAGGAAATAGTTCAATCATTGAACAAATGGGGAGGTGAGTGAATGATGGGACGAAACATCGATGAGTGGATTGACCGCTATTTGTCCGTGTCGTTTCTCGTGATGAAACGCGGAGCAGCGCTTGTCAAAGACAGCCTTTGCGAAGAGATGACGCACGATCAATATTATTTGCTTCGCTACATCCGGCGGCGGGGGACGTGCACGTCAACGGAGCTTGCGGCAATGTTCGGCGTGAACAAAAGCGCGGTGACGGCGATGACGAATCGCCTCGTCGACAAAGGCTGGCTGCGCCGCGACCGCGATGAGAGCGACCGGCGAGTCGTTGTCTTAACGCTGACGGAACAAGGGGAAGCATGGATCGCGGAAATGGACCGAAACGTCTATCGGCTCGTGGAAGAGGTGATCGCTCGTTTCCCTGAAGAAGAAATTGAAACGTTCATCCGCACGTATGAACGGTTGGCCCACGTGCTGCAGGAGGTGGAAGAAGCGAAATGAGGGCGATTATCAAAGGAAGATGGTTCGTGCTTGCGGCGTGGATCATCATGGCGGCGGTGCTCATGATGACCGCGCCGAACATGGGCGAGCTTGTCCGCGAAAAAGGGCAGCTGAGCGTGCCGGACGGCTACTCGTCGTCATTGGCGGCAAAATTGATCAAAGAGGCAAACGGCCAGGAAAACAAACAAAATGAACGATCCGCGGTGCTTGTCTTTTACAAAAAAGGCGGGCTGACGGCGGGCGATAAAAAAGAGATTGAACGGGCGGTAAACGCGCTCGAAAAGAAAAAAGAGGAACTTCATGTAACGAACATCGTCTCGCCGTTTGCCAACCGGGAGCTGGAAAAAGAACTCGTTTCCAAAGATGGAACGACGATGCTCGTTTCCGTCAGCATCGACCCGGCCGGGCGGACGGCGAAGCAATTGACCGACGCCCTGTATAAAGCGGTCGATGGCGTCAAGGTCGAGCATTATTTCACCGGCGGCTGGATGATCGATGAAGATGTCGTGACGAGCTCGCAGGAAGGCGTGAAGAAAACGGAAGGGATCACTGTCGTCTTTATTTTAATTGTGTTGCTCGCCGTGTTCCGCTCGCCGGTGGCGCCGCTCATTCCGCTGCTCGCGGTCGGGGCGACGTATGTCGTCTCGCAGTCGGTCGTTGCGTTTTTAGTAGATAAAGTGAATTTCCCGCTGTCGACGTTCACGCAAACGTTTTTAGTCGCGGTGTTGTTTGGCATTGGGACCGACTATTGCATTTTGTTGCTGAGCCGGTTTAAAGAAGAACTGGCGAAACGCGGCGATCGGGTGGAAGCGATCGTCGCCACGTACCGGACGGCTGGGAAAACGGTGGCAGCAAGCGGCATTGCCGTCATGATCGGCTTTGCGGCGATCGGTTTGTCGACGTTTAAGCTGTACCAATCGGCGGCGGCCGTCGCTGTCGGGGTCGCGGTGCTGCTTGTGGCGCTCGTGACGCTTGTGCCGTTTTTCATGGCGGTGCTTGGCGAGAAGCTGTTTTGGCCGGTGCGGGGGAAGCTCGAGCATGGGCAAAGCCGGCTTTGGCTCGCGGCTGGCCGATTTGCGTTCGCCCGTCCGCTTCTGGCGCTGGCGATTGTCGCCGTCGTGACCGTGCCGGTGTTGGCGACGTATGATGGCAAACTGTCGTTTGATTCAATGGAAGAGATCGGCGATCATTATCGTTCCGTCAAAGCGTTTGACATCATTGCCGATCATTTCAATCCGGGAGATGCCATGCCGACGCAGGTGGTATTGAAAAGCAAAGAGCCGCTTGATTCGGAAGAAGGGCTGGCGTTGATTGAGAAAATTAGCCGCGAGATCGAAACGGTTGACGGCGTGGCGAGCGTCCGCTCGGCGACGCGCCCGACGGGTGAGCCGATTAAGGAGCTGTTTGTCACGGAACAGGCGAAACAGCTGAAAAACGGCCTTGGCGCCGGCAAAGAGGGCATTGAGAAAATCGGCTCCGGCCTCGAGGCGGCAAGCCAAAAGTTGTCCTCGTCCGCTCCGCAGCTTAAGCAGGCGTCATCCGGCATCGGCCAGCTCGTCTCCGGAACGGAGCGGCTTGAAGACGGCCTGCGCCAGCTGCAAACCGGTCTCAGCCAAATTGAACAAGGGGTGCGCCGGGGAGCGATGGGCGCCGGTGAGCTGAAAAAAGGCTTAGTGACGCTTCGCGACAATGCGAAAAAGCTGCAGGAAGGCGCGAATCAGCTGCTTGACGGCTACAAGCAGGCGGAACAAGGGCTGTCGGCGCTAAGCGGCCAGTACCGGCAAATCGAAGCGGGATTAAAAGCTGTCGCCGATCAGCTCACCGCCGTGCAGACGATGCTCGGGCAAGTCGAACAGTCACATCCGGAACTCCGTCAAGATGGGCAATACCAACAAGCGAAAATGACGGTCGCCGCCTTGTCCGGTCAGACGAAACAAATGGCGGACGGCCTCACGCAATTGAACGGGGCGCTTGAGCAGGCGCGCGCCGGTTTGGCGAAAGCGAACGAATCGTTCGCCCAACTCGCGGCTGGTCAAGCGGCGGTCAACGGCGGCTTGGATCAAGTCATTGCCGGGCTTGGTGAGCTCGAAGCCGGATTGACGAAAGCGGCCGACGGCCAGAAACAGGCGGTTGAAAAACTGCCGCAATTCTCGGCCGGACTTGAGCAAGTCAACGGCGGCCAGCGCCAATTGCTTGAGCATTTCTCCGCGCTTGGCGGCCAGCTCGGCCAGCTCGTGAACGGCTTGGACCAAAGCGCGTCCGGCCTTCAAAAAGTGGCCAACGGCCTCGGAACGGCGGAAACGTATTTAGCCGATTTGTCATCGGCGCCGGAGAAAGAAATGGCCGGCTGGCACATGCCAAAAGAGGCGCGCGAAAGCAAAGACTTTGCACAGGCGAAAGACGTGTATATGTCGAAAGACCGCCGCATCGTGACGTTCGATGTCATTTTAAAAGAAAATCCGTATTCAACATCGGCGCTCGGCCGCATCGATGACATTCGCGCTGCGGCCGAACGGGCGGTGAAAGGAACGAAGTTGGAAGACGCGACAATCGCTGTCGGCGGAGTCACCAGCACGTACGCGGATTTGCAGACGATTTCGAACGCGGACTATCAGCACACAGCGGTGCTCATGCTCATTGGCATCGCCATCGTGTTGGCGGTGCTGCTCCGTTCGCTCATCATGCCGCTTTATTTGATCTTGTCGCTCGTGTTGACGTACTACACGTCGATGGCTGTCACCGAGCTCATTTTCGTCAACGCCCTCGGCTATGCCGGCTTGAACTGGGCGGTGTCGTTCTTCGCCTTTGTGCTGCTTTTGGCGCTCGGCATTGACTACAGCATCTTCCTCATGGACCGGTTCAACGAATACCGCGGCCGGCCGGTGAAGGAAGCGATGCTGTCGGCGATGGGCCATATGGGGACGGTCATCATCTCGGCCGCCGTCATTTTAGGCGGAACGTTCGCCGCGATGTATCCGTCCGGCGTCTTGTCGCTCTTGCAAATTGCGACGATTGTGTTGACAGGGCTCCTGCTTTACGCCCTCGTCGTCCTGCCGCTTTTCGTGCCGGTCATGGTCCGCACGTTCGGCCGCGCGAACTGGTGGCCGTTTGGGCAGCCGACGGGCGAAGCGGATGGGTTTGAACAACAGAAAATCAGTTAAGATGGCTGGCTGACGCCGCTCCCGTATGATCGGGGAAGCGGTGTTCTTTTTTGGAATGAAGGGAGGGCTGAAAGTATGTCGCCCCTCCTAATCAAGAGAATGTATGTTCTATTCACATTACTTTATCATCTTCCACCGATTCATTCCCCGCAGATGTGGATGGCATGGGAGCGGAGGGAATGGATATAATCCTAAAAAAATATTGAATATTTTTTATTTTGTGTTACTATAGTTGTAAAATATTCAATGTTGGGTGATGAAAATGAAATTGGCAAAAATCACGGTTATATTCTCGGTGACGCTAGCCATTTTTACAGCCCCCCTAATGGTGCGCGCCTATGTTCTAGAACCTTACTATTGGAAAAATGGAGTGAGCGGTCTCACGTACAAATGGGGAAGCAATCTTTAGACCCCCGGCACAGTGATTAGGACGGCTTTTGAGAATGCTCTTTCCGATTGGAATGGAACGCCAACCCCAGTTTTGGTTCTCCTACAGCAGCAGTTCTTCCAATACGCTAAACTCCTACTATGTTTCTGACTCTTCCGAATACGGTGTTTGCAACATAACGTACTCCGGCAATTATATACTCTATTTTACGGCTATGGTTAACGCGGGAAACATCAATATCGGAAAAAGCAACGTGGCTCGGAGTGCTGCAGGACATGAATTAGGACGTGGAGGAATGATGTTTCGTTTTCCTCCACTTATTTTTCATCAAGAGCGATTCGATTTCACAAGCATATTTTTTCCGTTTTTGCCCAATGTAAAGTATGATGAGTGATAGAGAACATTCCGGAACCTAAAGGAGGAATGCGGGCATGACGAAACGAGTGCTCATGGTTGTGACGAACCATACGACGATCACGGACGATCATCAAACCGGGCTTTGGCTTGAGGAGTTTGCCGTGCCGTATTTGGTGTTTAAAGAAAAAGGGTATGATGTGAAAGTGGCGAGCATTCAAGGCGGCGATGTGCCGCTTGATCCGCGCAGCATCAATGAAAAAGATCCGTCTTGGGCTGAGGCGGAAGCGGCGCTGAAAAACACGGCGCGCTTAAGCAAAGACGATGCGAACGGGTTTGACGCCATTTTCCTTCCCGGGGGACATGGAACGATGTTCGATTTTCCGGACAACGAAACGCTGCAATACGTCTTGCAGCAGTTTGCCGAAGACGGCCGGATCATCGCCGCTGTCTGTCATGGTCCGTCAGGGCTGGTGAACGCCACATACAAAGACGGTACGCCGATTGTGAAAGGAAAAACGGTCACGTCGTTTACAGACGAAGAAGAACGCGAAGTCGGGCTTGACGTCCATATGCCGTTTTTGCTGGAGTCCACCTTGCGCCTGCGCGGGGCGAATTTCGTCCGCGGTGAGAAATGGACCGATTTCTCGGTGCGCGACGGCAACTTGATCACCGGGCAAAACCCGCAATCGAGCCGGAGCACGGCGGAAAAAGTCGTCGCAGCTCTTGAAGAACAAGCGTAGACAATATCAGCTGAACTCGTTTATCCATAACAAGACGCGCCAAAAGAGAGGTAGCGTCTTGTTTTTGTTTTTTGAACGATTTTCCAATTGTTGTTCATTAATCAACAAATCGCTTTGATTTCACAATTGATTGGAATTTGAACTTTGTTATCATAATAAACAAATGTTGATGATTTTGGGTGTCGGGCGTCAAAATCATTGAGGAATGACAGACAATTCCGCTCTTGCCGCCCGAATCATCAATGAAAGGAGAGGGCAAAAATGGGAGAAACCATTGAGGTCATCCGCAACGGCGCCCAGCCGTCGGCGAAAGGGCAGGAAGACTATAATAGTTGGTTTCAATTTTCTAGAAATTTCTCGAGATTATTTGGACTAATGTTGGGTGGAATCTTGGTAGAAACCTTAGAGGGCCGGTGATTTAAGGGAAGATCGGCGGATCCCAACTCTTTCTCTATTAGAGAAACTTAGTCAGATCAACTTTCCTTTCTTAGTCAAGCGCACCAAGTTGAGCGAAAAAACTCGTTTTTCACCAGCCTTTTAGGTATAGTAAATTCATTTATAATTAACGCCTTGTCTTTTTTCATATCTGCAATATTACTATTTCTTTCGGAAATTCCATACGAAAAACAAGCTCTTGTTTCAAAAAAATTTCTCACCGTATGCTCGAGTATAAAGCGAAATGGTACGGACGGACGCTGGTCCGTGTCGGCCACACGTTTCCATCGAGTCAATTGTGCTCGTGTTGCGGGCATCGGCAGGTTGAGGTGAAATCGCTCGACATCCGTCAGTGGGGGTGCCCAAACTGCGGAGCCGAACATGACCGGGACCATAACGCCGCCCGAAATATTTTGCAGGAAGGGCTTCGTTTGCTGTTTTGGCAAGACAGCTGAACCGTGGGACGCACGGGGATGGCTTGGTTAACAGCCTGCCGTAGGGCGGGTGTTCCCAAGAATCTCCCACCTATAAGCGTTAGCGTAGGTGGGAGAGCGTTCAATGTTAAAATAAAGTATAACCGCTAGGGATTGCTGCCGTGGGGCACACGGGGATCGTTCGGTCAACTTCTCATCATCATATGGGAATACATGTGAAGCCCCCACTTCGATATATAGCGGCGCAAGTGGGGGTATGAGGTGGTTCTGCTTTCGTTCTTAGCAGTCGAGGACAAGGGTGGATCGACCTATTATCCGCGCTTGGCGATGGCCAGCGCTTTTTTTGTATTGGCGAAATGAAGCTTGGCGCACGTCTCAAGTGCTTCAGCTCCTCGCTCGCGGATGATCCGGGCCGCGGCTTCGTCAACGATGGCGCCGGCGCCTTTCGGGAGCAAAAGGCCGAAGGTGCGGGATAATCGCTCCATCTCTTCTAAAAACACATAGCGGGCGATGATCGAGGCGGCGGCGACCGCCACGTGCACGCTTTCTGCTTTCGGCAGGCAATGCACCCGCTCGCTTACGATGCGCGTTTCATCAGCGAGGTAGCGGAAATACGAGCTGCGTTCTAAAAATTGATCGATGATGATCGCTTCTGGTTCGATGGGCGCGATGTCGTCAACGAGCTTGGCGAGCGTCCGGTTGTGAAGCAGCGCCTTCATTTTCGTCTGCGGCATGCCGCTTCGCTGCCAGCGGTTATATTCGGCGTTAGTTAGCACGGTGACGGCATAAGGCGCCGTTTCCATGATGGCTGGCGCGATCCGTTTGATCGCTTCATCGTTCAATTGTTTCGAATCTTTCACGCCAAGCGCCGCGATTTTGGCGATATGCGACCGATCAACGTAGGCGGCGGCGACGACGATCGGGCCGAAATAGTCTCCGGTGCCGACTTCATCCGAACCGATCGCAGAAAGCTTCTCGAGCCTATGTTCCAATGGGGACGAGGCGGTCTCTCTCTCCTGTCGTTTGCCTAGATCAGCCCCCCTCTTCCCCATCCATTTCGCTGCTTCTTGCTCGGCCGCTTTCCCTTGAAACAGCACTTTCCCCGAGCGGTAGGCGGTGATCACGACATCCGGGCGCTTGACGGCAAACAAAGCTCCAGCCGGAAGCCGGTCGGACAAGGCGTCTTGGTAGTGGGCGCGCAGCGCATTAAGCAACTGTGGATCCGCGTGAATCACATAGTTTGACAACGTTCGCTCTCTCCTTTATCCTCTTCTGGATCCCTTTGTGTCGTATCTTTCCATTATACCAGCATTCATGATATGATAAACAGTAGGATTTTGCGAAATGGGGGAAGCAGGTTGACAGGGCAGCCAAAAACGCGGGTGAGCGTCCGCATCTATGGTCAAGACTATACGATCGTCGGCGCGGAAAGCCCGGCTCATATCCGGCTCGTGGCCGCGTTCGTTGACGATAAAATGCATGAATTCAGTGAGAAAAATCCGATGCTCGATGTACCGAAGCTGGCCGTTTTGACGGCCGTCAATATTGCCAGTGAGTATTTGAAGTTAAAGGAAGAATACAACCGGCTTCGTGAACAGCTGAAGAAGGAGAAGGATGGGGGACGCGATGATTGATGTCGTGCTGCTGTTTGTCCTGTTGCTGGGGGCGATGATCGGACTCAAGCGCGGCTTTATTCTCCAATTCATTCATATGGCCGGGTTTTTCATTGCCTTTTTCGTTGCTTATAAGTATTATGAGCGGCTTGTACCGACATTGCGCCTTTGGATTCCATATCCGACGTTCGGCGATCCTGAGACGATGAAGCTGCTGTTTCAGAGCACCCATTTAGATGATGCCTATTATCGGGCGATTTCCTTTGCACTCTTATTTTTTGTGGTGAAAATCGTGCTGCAAATCGTCGGCTCGATGCTCGATTTCGTCGCCCAGCTGCCGCTGTTGCGCAGCGTCAACCGCTTGGCCGGGGCGGCGCTCGGATTTGCGGAAGTGTATTTGCTTGTCTTTTTGCTTTTGTATATCGGTGCGCTCGTGCCGATTGACAGCGTCCAAGAACAGCTGCAGCGTTCGCTCATGGCGACCGTGATTGTGAAGCATACGCCGGTGTTGTCGGAGATGCTTGGCAACTGGTGGATTCATGGCCGCGTCTGACGGAGCGCGGCCGCGGTTTTTCGGGAAAGGGAGGGGGACGGCGTGAACGTCCACAAAAAAGAGGTCATCCGCCTGTTGGAAACGATTGCCTTATATATGGAAATCAAAGGTGAGAACCCGTTTAAAGTAAACGCATTTCGCAAGGCGGCAAGCGCGCTGGAAACGGATGAACGAAGCCTGACGGAAATCAGCGACTTTACCGCCATCCCTGGCATCGGCAAAAGCACAGCGGCGATCATCACCGAATTTATCGAAACGGGCTCGTCGTCGGTGCTGAATGAATTAAAACGCGATGTTCCGGAGACGCTGCTTGCCTTGCTCAAACTGCCGGGGCTTGGCGGCAAAAAAATCGCCAAGCTGCATCAAGAGCTTGGCATTGTCGATATGGACGGATTGAAAGAAGCGTGCTTGGCTGGAAAAGTGCGCGTGCTTGCCGGTTTCGGCGCGAAAACGGAAGAAAAGCTGCTGATGGCCATTGAAAAGGCGGGCAAACGCCCCGAGCGGCTGCCGCTCGTCCGGGTGCTCGCGATCGCGGCGGATATTGAACGCCAGCTCGCTTGTCTTGATGGCGTGATCCGCTTCTCGCGGGCCGGCAGCTTGCGGCGCTTGAACGAAACGGTGAAAGATTTGGATTATGTCATCGCCACCGACCGTCCGGCCGAGGTGCGCGACGGGCTGCTCGGTTTTGAGCGCATCCGCGAGGTGATCGCCGCTGGGGAGACGAAAGTGTCGCTTCTTTTTCAGTATGATGATGAAATTGCGGCTGATTTCCGTCTCGTCGGCGAGGACGAGTTTGCGACCGCGCTTCACCATTTTACCGGATCGAAGGACCATAATGTGCGCATGCGCCAGCTCGCCAAAGAGCGCGGGGAGAAAATCAGCGAATATGGCGTGGAAGACCAAGCGACAGGCAAGGTGAAAACGTTCCCCGATGAATCGGCGTTTTACGCCCATTTCGGGCTGCCGTACATTCCGCCGGAGCTGCGTGAAGATGGCACGGAAGTCGAGCGATATTCTTCTGATTATCCACTTGTCCATTTTGACGATATCCAAGGTGACTTGCATATGCATTCGGCATGGAGCGACGGCGCGTGTTCGCTCGAGGAGCTCGCCGAAGCGTGCCGCCGCCGCGGCTATCGGTATATCGCCATTACCGACCATTCGCACTATTTGAAAGTCGCCAACGGCTTGACCCCGGATCGGTTGCGGCGCCAGCGCGAGGAAATTGAACGGCTGAACGCGCGCTACAGCGATCTGACCATTTTAGCCGGCATCGAGATGGATATTTTGCCCGACGGGACGCTCGATTACGACGATGACGTGCTCAAGGAGCTTGATTTTGTCATCGCCGCCATTCACTCTGCGTTCAAACAGCCGCGCGAGACGATCATGAAACGGCTTGAAGCGGCGCTTCGCCACCCGTACGTCGATGTCATCGCCCACCCGACCGGGCGGCTGATCGGCCAGCGCGACGGCTATGACGTCGATATCGAGCGGCTCATCGAGCTGGCGGCCGAGACGAACACAGTGCTTGAGTTAAACGCCAACCCGAATCGGCTCGATTTGTCGGCGGCCTACGTGAAAAAAGCCCAGGAAGCGGGGGCGTACATTGCCATCAACACGGACGCCCACCATTTGGACATGCTCGAGGATATGGCGATCGGCGTAGCGACGGCAAGAAAAGGTTGGATCCATAAGGAAACGGTCATCAACACATGGCCGCTTGAAAAGCTGCAACAGTTTTTGCGCGACAAACGAAAGAAATGAATCAGCTGGGGGTCAGATACGTGCAACAAAAAGTGCTTCACACCTTGGAGTTCGATAAAGTGAAAGAGCAGTTGGCCGAGCATGCGTCCTCGCCGCTCGGTTTGGAAAAAATCGACGCTCTCATACCGTCTTCTGACTTGGAGGAGGTGGCCGCCTGGCTTGACGAAACGGATGAAGCCGCCGCTGTTTTGCGGATGCGCGGCTATGCGCCGCTTGACGGAGTGGTCGACATCCGTCCGCATCTCAAGCGGGCGGCGATCGGCGGCACGCTCAGCCCACAAGAGTTGCTTGAAGTGGCGGCGACAGCGGCCGCAAGCCGGAAGATGAAACGGTTGATTATGGATCTGCATGAAGAGTACGGCGGGTTGGCGCGCCTAGCCGGTTATGCCGATGAGCTCGTCGAGGTGCCGGCGCTTGAAGAGGACATTCGCCGCTCGATCGATGACCATGGCGAAGTGCTGGATGCCGCAAGCGACCGCCTCCGCTCGCTGCGCGGGCAAATTCGGTCAGTGGAAGCGCGCATCCGCGAGAAGCTTGAGAGCATCATTCGCTCGCCGTCGGCGCAAAAGCGGCTGTCGGACGCCATCATTACGATCCGCAATGACCGATATGTCATCCCGGTGAAACAAGAGTATCGCGGCGCCTACGGCGGCATCGTCCACGACCAGTCGGCGTCCGGGGCGACGCTGTTTATTGAGCCGCAGGCGGTCGTCGAGTTGAACAATGCGCTCCGCGAAGCGCGGGCGAAAGAAAAGCAAGAAATCGAACGCATTTTGCGCGAACTTTCGGCAAAAGTCGCCGAGCAGGCCGAGCCGCTTGCGCGGGCGGTCGAAGCGCTCGCGGCGCTTGATTTTGCGTTCGCCAAGGCGAAATACGCCCGTCGGTTGCAAGCCGCGAAGCCAGCGGTCAATAGCCGAGGCTATCTTCGTTTTTTGCAGGCACGCCATCCGCTGCTGGATCAGGACAAGGCGGTGCCCAATGATATTGAATTGGGCGGCGACTATACGACGATCGTCATCACCGGGCCGAACACCGGCGGGAAAACGGTGACTCTAAAAACGATCGGCTTGTTGACGCTCATGGCGCAAGCGGGGCTGTTCATCCCGGCGGCCGACGGATCGGAAGCAGCGGTGTTCCGTTCCGTTTTCGCCGATATTGGCGACGAGCAGTCGATCGAACAAAGCTTGAGCACGTTCTCGTCCCATATGGTCAATATTGTTGATATTTTGCGCCATGTCGATGGTGAAAGCCTCGTGCTGTTTGATGAGCTTGGGGCTGGCACCGATCCGCAGGAAGGGGCGGCGCTCGCGATCGCCATCTTGGATGAAGTGCACGGGCGCGGGGCGCGGACGGTGGCGACGACGCATTATCCCGAGTTGAAAGCGTACGGCTACAACCGTCCCGGTGTCGTGAACGCCAGCGTCGAGTTTGACACCGAAACGCTCCGCCCGACGTATAAACTGTTGATCGGCATCCCCGGCCGCAGCAACGCCTTTGACATTTCACGCCGCTTGGGGCTTGATGAGCGGATTATCGAGCGGGCGAAAGCGCAAGTGAGCGCTGAAAGCCATAACGTGGAAAACATGATCGCGTCGCTTGAACGAAGCAAAAAGCAAGCGGAGGAAGAGGAAGCGCGGGCGCGCGCGGCGCTTGAGGAAGCCAAGCGGCTGCGCGCCGAGTGGGAGCAAAAGCTCGAAGCGCTGGAAGAGGAAAAAGAAGAGCGGCTTGCCGAAGCGGCGCAAAAAGCAGCCGACATCATCCGCACCGCGGAACGCGAAGCCGAGCGGATCATTCAAGAGCTGCGCCGCTTGCAAAAAGAAAAGCGGGCGGAAGTGAAAGAGCATGAGCTCGTCGAGGCGAAACAGCGGCTCGCTGCCGCTATGCCGAAAGTGGAGAAGCGGAAAAAGGCGAAAAAGGCTGCCTCGCGCCATATGTTCCAACCGGGCGATGAAGTGAAGGTGACGAGCCTCAACCAAAAAGGCTATCTCATCGAGAAAGTGTCCGATGATGAATGGCAAGTGCAGCTCGGCATTTTGAAAATGAAAATTCATGAAAAAAATCTCGAGTACATCGGCAGCGCGCCGGCGAAAGAAGTAACGCCGGTTGCGACTGTGAAAGGCAAGGACGCCCATGTGAGCCTCGAGCTTGACTTGCGCGGCGAACGGTACGAAGACGCTCTCATTCGGCTTGAAAAATACTTGGATGATGCCGTGCTCGCCGGATATGCGCGCGTTTCGATCATCCACGGCAAAGGGACGGGCGCGCTCCGCCAAGGAGTGCAGCAGTTTTTAAAACAACACCGGGCGGTGAAAAGCTTCCGGTTCGGAGAGGCGAATGAAGGCGGCACCGGGGTGACGATCGTTGAACTGAAATGATGGGGGCGATGGCAATGGCGTCGTTTTGGGAGCACGACATGGTGAAAACGGCGGCCAATTTCAGCGTCGCCGTGTTGTGCATCGTCGTCTTTTTAGCCGTATTTGAATTGGTGACAAAGTACAAAAACTGGGAAGAGATTCGCAAAGGCAATGTGGCGGTGGCGATGGCAACCGGCGGGAAAATTTTCGGCATCGCCAACATTTTTCGCTATGCGCTCGCCCGCCATGAGTCGCTGCTGTCGATGATTGGCTGGGGGCTGTACGGGTTTTTGCTTCTGCTCGCCGCGTACTTTATTTACGAATTTTTGACGCCGAAATTCAATATTGATGACGAAATTGCCAATGATAACCGGGCGGTCGGCTTTATTTCCATGGTGATTTCCGTCGGCTTGTCGTTTGTCATCGGCGAAGGCATTCAGTAAAGGGGAACAACGAATGAACGGAGTAGTGAAATGGTTGTTGATTGCGGTCGGGCTGCTTTTGGTCGGCGGCATCGTCTATATGGCGGTGCGCAACCGGTCGGTCGATGTGCTGGCGAAAATCTTGTTTGTCATCTGCGCGTGCTTTTTCTTCGTTGGTTTGGTGTACTGGTTTTGGTAACGCTCGGTTCAAGCCCGGCGTTCTTTTTTTTGATGAAAAATTGAAAATAGTAAAATAAAATAGAAGTAAGGGGGGATTGGGATGGAAAAACCGTGGCTCGCTCACTATCCGCCGGAGATCCCGCATACGCTCGATTATCCAAAGAAAACGCTTTCTGACTATTTGCGGGAGACGACCGAACAGTTCGGAGGTCATGAGGCGATCGACTTTTTGGGCAAGACGATGACGTTTCGCGAGCTGTACGAGCAAGCGTTGACATTCGCGCATTATTTGCGGACGATCGGATTGAAAAAAGGGGATCGGGTGGCGATTATGCTGCCGAACTGCCCGCAGGCGGTCATCAGCTACTACGGGACGCTCATGGCCGGCGGCATCGTCGTGCAGACGAACCCGCTTTACACCGAGTATGAGCTTGAATACCAGCTGAACGACAGCGGCGCCTCGGTGCTCGTGACGATGGATATCCTGTATCCAAAGGCGGAAGGATTGAAAGGGAGAACGCCGGTCAAACATTGGATTGTCACGAGAATGCAAGATTATTTGCCCACGGTGAAGAAATGGCTGTATCCGCTTGTGCAGCGGAAGCAAAACATGCCCATCGTCCGCATCAAGGAAAACGAAACCGTTCATATGTTCCGCACGATCGTCAGTCGGAAGGAAACCGCTCCGATCGAGGTGGACATCGATCCGGTGGAAGATGTGGCGCTGCTGCAATATACAGGCGGCACGACGGGGCATCCGAAAGCGGCCATGTTGACGCATCGCAACTTGATCGCCAATACGCTCATGTGCGCCCATTGGGTGTATAAATGCGAAAAAGGAAAAGAAACGGTGCTCGGTGTGCTTCCGTTTTTCCATGTGTACGGAATGACGACGGTGATGAATTTGTCCGTGATGATGGCAAGCAAAATGGTGCTGCTCCCGCGGTTTGATGTGAAGCAAACGTTGAAAACGATCGAGCGCACCCGGCCGACGATGTTTCCAGGCGCGCCGACGATGTACATCGCTTTGTTGAACCATCCGGATTTGCCGAAATATGATTTATCCTCGATCAACGTCTGCATCAGCGGCTCTGCTCCGTTGCCGGTTGAAGTGCAGGAGCAGTTTGAGCGGGCGACGGGCGGAAAATTGATTGAAGGCTATGGGTTAACCGAGGCGTCCCCTGTCACCCACAGCAACTTTCTTTGGGATGGGGAGCGGGTGAAAGGAAGCATCGGCGTCCCGTGGCCGGATACGGAGGCGAAAATCGTTTTGCTTGAGACGGGAGAAGAAGGAAAGCCCGGCGAGATTGGGGAGATCGTGGTGCGCGGGCCGCAAGTGATGAAAGGCTACTGGAATCGTCCGGAAGAGACCGAGCAAGTGCTGCGTGACGGATGGCTATACACTGGCGACATCGGATATATGGATGAGCGGGGGTATTTTTATATCGTCGACCGCAAGAAAGATGTCATTATCGCCGGCGGTTACAACATTTACCCGCGCGAAGTCGAAGAAGCGCTGTACGAGCACCCGAAAGTGCAGGAAGCGGCCGTGATCGGCGTTCCTGATCCGTACCGCGGCGAGACGGTGAAAGCGTTCGTCGTGTTAAAGCCGGGGGAAACGTGCAGCGAAGAGGAGCTTGACGCGTTTATGCGCCAGCGCCTGGCTGCTTACAAAGTGCCGCGCATCTACGAGTTCCGCAGTGAATTGCCGAAGACGGCGGTTGGCAAAATTTTGCGCCGCGTGCTGGTCGAAGAGGAGAAAAAGAAGCTTGACAAATCGGCAGAATTGCCCGTAAAATGAAAATATGAATGATGGTTCATTCATTTGACGGATGGAAAGTGAGAAAAGGAGAATCGATATTGCGGAGGGAAAAGCCAAAGTTTAAACAAATCATTGACGCTGCCGTCGTCGTCATCGCCGAGCATGGCTACCATCAAGCCCAAGTGTCGAAAATCGCCAAGCAGGCCGGCGTCGCCGACGGCACGATCTACCTTTATTTTAAAAACAAAGAGGATATTTTAATTTCGCTTTTTCAGGAAAAGATGGGGGCGTTCATCGAGAAAATTGAACAAGAGACAGAAGGAATTTCAAGCCCCCTAGAGAAATTGTATGTATTGGTGAAAACTCATTTTTCCGCCCTCGCCGCCGATCCGCATATGGCGGTCGTGACGCAGCTTGAGCTGCGCCAGTCGAACAAAGAGCTGCGCCATCGCATCAATGAGGTGCTGAAAGGATATTTGCGGCTCATCGACCGCATTATCATCGAAGGGATGGAAAAAGGGGAGTTTCGCCATGATTTAGACGTCCGGCTCACTCGGCAAATGATCTTTGGCACCCTTGATGAAACGGTGACGACATGGGTGATGAACGAGCAAAAGTATGACTTGGCCGCCCTCGCCGATCCGGTGTACGAACTGTTGATCAAAGGGTGCGCCGCCGGGCGTTAGGATAGGCAGAAAGGAGAGAGGCTTCATGGACTTTTTTCGTTTGGCGAAAGAGGAGTTCGTCGCCATCGTGACGTTTTCACGGCCGCCGGCGAACGCCCTTTCATCAGCGGTTTTGAAAGAGCTTTCAACTATGTTGGACGAGCTCGAGACCGATCCGGAAGTGCGCGTCGTGCTGCTTCACGGCGAAGGCCGGTTTTTCTCTGCGGGCGCCGACATTAAAGAGTTCACATCCGTCGCTTCCGACGAGGAGGCGTCCGGTTTGTCGCGCAACGGCCAACTCGTGATGGAGCGAATCGAACGCTTTTCCAAACCGGTGATTGCTGCTATTCACGGCGCGGCGCTGGGCGGCGGACTGGAGTTGGCCATGAGCTGCCATATCCGCATCGTGGCAGAAAACGCAAAGCTCGGCTTGCCGGAGCTGCAGCTTGGCATCATCCCTGGATTTGCTGGAACGCAGCGGCTCGTGCGCTATGTCGGTTTTGGCAAAGCGGCGGAAATGATGTGGACAAGCGAGCCGATCACCGGACTCGAAGCGGTCGAATGGGGGCTGGCTAACAAGGCGGTGCCGGAAGAGCGGCTTCTTGACGAAGCAAAAGCGTTGGCGAAAAAGATCGCTGCCAAAAGCCCGATTTCCGTCCGCGCGACCATTGAACTGCTCAACGCCGCGAAGGAAAAATCGTTCGCCGAGGCAGTGCGCGAGGAAGCGGAATGGTTTGGCCGCGTGTTTGTATCCGAGGATGCAAAAGAAGGCGTGCAGGCGTTTTTGGAAAAACGGCCGCCTGTTTTTCAAGGAAAATAATGATGTTTGAATGTTGGCAACTGAAACAATTGTTCGAGGAGGGGAACGACGTGAACATTTTTGTATTAATGAAACGCACCTTTGACACTGAAGAAAAAATCTCCATCGTCAATGGCAAGATTAACGAGGAAGGCGCCGAATTTATCATCAATCCTTACGATGAATACGCCATTGAAGAAGCGATTCAAGTGCGCGACAAACACGGGGGCGAAGTGACGGTCGTCACCGTTGGCAGCGAGGAGGCGGAAAAAGAGCTGCGCACGGCGTTGGCGATGGGCTGCGATAAAGCGGTGCTCATCAACATCGACGACGATGTCGAAGAACAGGACCAATATACGACGGCGAAAGTGCTCGCCGAGTATTTAAAAGACAAAAATCCGGATTTGATTTTGGCCGGCAATGTCGCCATTGACGGCGGCTCCGGGCAAGTCGGCCCGCGCGTCGCGGAATTGCTCGGCATTCCGTACGTGACGACGATCACGAAACTTGACATTGCCGATGGCGGCAAAGTGACCGTTGTGCGCGACGTCGAGGGGGATGAGGAAATCATTGAAACGTCGCTGCCGCTCCTTGTTACTGCTCAACAAGGGCTGAATGAACCGCGCTATCCATCGCTGCCAGGCATTATGAAGGCGAAGAAAAAGCCGCTTGACGAGCTGGAGCTTGACGACTTGGACCTTGATGAAGAGGATGTCGAAGCAAAAACGAAAACGATCGAAGTGTTCTTGCCGCCGAAGCGCGAAGCGGGCAAAATTTTGCAAGGCGAGATCGCCGATCAAGTGAAGGAACTCGTTCAGCTACTCCGTTCTGAAGCGAAAGTGGTATAAGCCGGAACCGCTGTCGGCGTTCGGATGAAAAACAACGGGGAATCAAAGGATAGGGGGACTGAAAGAATGGCACGCAAAGTCTTGACATTGGCGGAAGTACGCGACGGATCGCTGCGAAACGTTTCCTTTGAAGCAATCGCGGCGGCCAAAACGATCGCCGAAGGCGGGGAAGTCGTCTCGGTGCTTGTCGGCGATCAAGTGCAGGCGCATGCGAACGAACTCATTTACCGCGGTGCGGACCGCGTCGTCGTCATTGAACATCCGAATTTGAAATTTTATACATCAGATGGCTATTCGCAAGCGTTAAAAGCCGTGATTGACAAAGAGCAGCCGGAAGGCATCGTCTTCGGCCATACGGCCCTTGGCAAAGACTTGTCGCCGAAATTGGCCATCAAGCTTGACGCTGGTCTCATTTCGGACGTCATCGCGGTCGAAGAAGCGGGCGGCAACATTGTGTTCACGCGCCCGATCTACTCCGGCAAAGCGTTTGAAAAGAAAATCGTCACCGACGGCATCATTTTTGCGACGGTGCGTCCGAACAACATCGCGCCGCTCGAGCGCGACGAGTCGCGCTCAGGCAGCGTGGAAGCGCTTGCCGTCGAGATTAAAGACTTGCGCGCGATTGTCAAAGAAGTCGTCCGCAAAACGGCGGAAGGCGTCGACTTGACCGAGGCGAAAGTGATCGTCGCCGGCGGCCGCGGCGTCAAAAGCGCCGAGGGCTTCAAGCCGCTCAAAGAGCTCGCGGAAGTGTTGGGCGGCGCGGTCGGCGCTTCGCGCGGGGCGTGCGATGCCGGCTATTGCGACTACTCACTGCAAATCGGGCAAACGGGGAAAGTCGTCACGCCGGACCTTTACATCGCTTGCGGCATCTCAGGCGCCATCCAGCATTTAGCGGGGATGTCAAACTCGAAAGTCATCGTCGCCATTAACAAAGACCCGGAAGCCAACATCTTTAAAGTCGCGGACTACGGCATTGTCGGCGATTTGTTCGAAGTCGTTCCGCTCCTCACCGAAGAGTTCAAAAAACTGAAAGTGCATTCGTAATGAACAACACGGGCGGTTGCAGCCGTCCGTTTTTTGACGGATAAATTCCGCGGCAAAAGCGAATAGTAGAAACGAAGCAAAACATTCGCGCCGACTTGCATTCCATGGTATACTTTGCTTGCAGCATTCAAGAAGATGGGAGGGAATCCATATGGCGATTGTCAACGCCACTGACCAAACGTTCGCCGCGGAAACGAAAGACGGCCTCACGCTCGTTGACTTCTGGGCGCCATGGTGCGGACCGTGCCGCATGATCGCTCCGGTGCTTGAAGAGCTTGACCGCGAAATGGGCGACAAAGTCAAAATTGTCAAAGTGAATGTCGATGAAAACCAAGAAACAGCGTCGAAGTTCGGGGTCATGAGCATCCCGACGCTGCTCGTGTTCAAAAACGGCGAACTCGTCGATAAAGCGATCGGCTACCAGCCGAAAGAGGCGCTTGTGCAGCTGGTTGGCAAACATGTGTCATAACGGAGAAAGAAGGAAATCCAGAGGGGAAGAAGCCTCTGGATTTTTTCTTTTTCAAATCAAAAAAAGGTTCCCAGAAACGGTCGCTGCCCGGCTTTGCGAGTATGAACAGTTGGGAATCCGCTATTTCATTACTATCCGGTTACCCGCATTTAGAGGAAGCTTATCGGGTGGCCGAGCTGCTGTTTCCGCTGCTGCCGCTGGATACCTCTCCCTCCTCTTCTTCTATTCGGGTGGGAAGTTGTCGGCCACGAGTTTTTCCCGAGTGTGATTAAAGTGTGATCAGTTAGGAAGAGAGGATTTCCGGTAAGAGGGGAGTCCTCTCTTTTTTCATCATGCATTGACATTGAAATTCATTTTCTCTTATAATCTTATTGTATTGATATTGATTATCATTTTTTGGATGTGTGAACGGGGGGATACATAATGTCATTGAAATGGAAGTGGCTGGCCGTGTTCGCCGCCGCAGCGTTGGCGCTTGGAGCGTGCGGCCAGAACAAACAGACGACGGGGACAGAAAAAGAAAGCAGCAGCCAAACGGCCGTAGAGAAACAAAAAGAGCCGAAAGAGGAAGCGAAGGCGGAGAACGAGAAGGAAGAAGCGGAAGTCGATTATGCAGGAGCGTTCAGCGAAGCGTTGGCGGAGCTTGAGAAAGCGAAGCAAGGCGAGGCGGTCGACTACGGCAAGGTGGAGAGCATCTACAAAGAAACATTGCAGCCGCTTGTACAAAAACGTGATGCGGAATTTGAAGATACGCTTGACCAACATATTACCACTGCACTGGCGGCCGGCAAAGACGGATCGCTTGAGCCGTTGGTCGTCAAACAAATTTTTGACAAGCTGATGCAAAAAGTGTTTTACACGACAATCCAACATGAGTTTACGGAAGCAGAAGAGCATTGGGCCAATAAGGAAGAAGTAAAGGAAGAGCTTGAGGAAGCTAAAACATTTTACGCGATTTTGCAGTCGACCGTGGAAAAGCGCGATGCGGCTTACGGAACGAAGCTGGTTGACGCGATCAACGGGGCGTTTGCCCAAATGGAGCAAGCGGTCCAAAACGATGATGCGCTGGCGTTTGCCCTCGGCAAGCAAGTGGTTGACAAAACATTGATGAAAACGTTCTATTTAGCGAGTGGGGCGCTGCCGCACGGCTATGCGGCGAAGGCGGCGGCCGCGGCCAAAGAAAACGCCGAAGAAGCCAAAGTGGAGCAGGCGGAAGGCTGGGCGTTTTATCAATCCGTCTATCCGTATATGAAACGGCATGCCGCTGAAGAAGCGGACTACATTTTGAAACAGTTTGACCTGCAAACCGATGTCAAAACGCTCGATCCGAAAGCGGTGAACCATGCGTTCGTGCGCGGATGGGCGAAAGTGGCGCTTCACGAATATGAAGAAAGCAAAGAAAATTGGGGGCAAGACAAGTCGGTGATCACCGCCTTAGAAGGCGCGCTCTTTATTCACATGATCGAAAATGATATAAAAGCGCTGCTCGGCGACAAGGCGTATGACACGTTGAACGACCAAGCGGCGCGCTACTTAGAAGCAACGAAGGCGAAAAATAAAACCGAGGCGGACAAATGGCTGCCACAAATTGAAGCCGCCCTGCAACAAGTGATCGAAAAGGCGAAATAACCTAACAAACAAAGGTGTCCGCAGGGCGCTCTTTTTTCACAAGTGTCAGCCGCTCCGGATGACGTCTATACGTCCACCCATCCTTCCGTCGGTTCGGCCGCACGCCTCAATGAATGGAAACATTTGGTTTTATCCCGTGACCCGCGACTTTCGACGGTTGCTATGGTAAGATGCTAATGGAGATGGAATTCAGTAATGGGGGGAAACTGGTGAAAGTTGTGGTGACTGGAGGGGCAGGGTTTATCGGCAGCCATCTGGCCGCCTGCTTGAGCGATCAAGGATACGAAGTGGCTGCCATTGATTGTTTTCATCCGTATTATTCCATAGAGCGGAAAGAGCGGCAGTTTGAGGCGCTTACCGGCGGTCGGGTGCCGCTTGTCCGCTTGGATTTGCTTGATGGGGAGCGAACGAAAAGGTGGCTGGCCGAGTTTCGCCCTGATGTTGTCTACCATTTGGCGGCGCTGCCGGGCGTTCCGTATTCCCTCGAGGAGCCGCTCGCGTATATCGACTATGACATTAAAGCGACAGTCAATGTGTTGGCGGCGGCGGGGGAAGCCGGGGCGGCGCATGTGCTGTTTGCCTCATCGTCATCGGTGTACGGCGACCGCGGCAACGTCCCGCTCCGGGAAGAGATGGCTGACGGCCGCGTCGTTTCGCCGTATGCGGCGGCGAAATACGGAGCGGAATCGTTTTGTCATGCCTATGCCCATTTGTATGGCTACCAAATGACGATCTTCCGCTATTTCACCGTTTACGGGCCGTGGGGGCGTCCGGATATGGCGATCGGCACGTTTTTGCGCCGATTGCTGTCGGGCGAGGAGATTGTCGTGTATGGCAAGGGGACGGCGCGCGATTATACGTACATCGATGATATTGTGGAGGGCATGATCGCAGCACTTCACCGCAGCGGCGGGCGAAGCGAAGTGTTCAACTTGGGCGCCGGGACGCCCGTCACTATGGAGCAGCTGCTCGCTGAGTTGCGGAAGCACTTTCTCGATATGAAAATCGTGCACGCGCCGGAGCGGAAAGGTGATGTGAAAGCGACATGGGCGGACATCACGAAGGCGGAGCGGGCGTTTGGCTACAAGCCGAAGGTGGCGTTTGCCGAAGGGCTCGCCCGCACGGTGGCGTGGGCGCGTGAATATGAGCGGTAAACCGGCGGCCGGCGCGGTGGTGCTCATATTTTGGCGGTCCGACTGGCAGGCGGTGCGGGGCGTATGGAGAAAGGAAAGGGAGAGGCAATGAAAGAAGCATCACGGTTTGAAAAAATTGCGGCGCGCTGCTGGAATTTGCTGAATGAAGGAAAGCCGTTCACGCCGATTTTTGTCGTGGGAACGATGAGCATCTACCATGCCGCTGATCTTATGGACGGCCATGCATGGACATGGCTGCTTGGCCTGACAGCGGTGCTGCCGCTGTTTGTTGTCTATTACGTGTATGATTACCCACTGTTTTTGCGCAATTATTTATGGATCCCTTATGTCGTGTTTCTCATCGTTTGGTCGTTCGCTGATGCGTCGTTGTTGTTGTTGGCGGCCGGGCTTTACTTTTTCTTTACCGTCTTTTTTTGGGGAACGCTCTATTACCATTTGCGCATCGGCACGTCATGGTGGAATTTCACCCGCTTTTGGAAGCTGGTGCTGAAAAACAGCGATTCAACAAGCGGCAATGCTCAAGAACAGCTGCCGAAAGTCTTTCTCCTTTTGTCTGTTTGGGAATATGCGTCGATCCAAGTGGAACGAGGGACGGATTTGGCGCCGCTGTACGGGGCGCTTTGGCTGTTTGCCGCTGGGGTGTGGCTGTTTTCATGGATTTTGCATCGGAATTTGTTCGACTGGCAGCCGGAGGTCATTCCGACTTACACGAACAACGTGCCGGCTCCGACAGCGCCGATGAGTGACAAAGTGTATGTCATCGTCATTGACGGGATGCGCAAAGACCGGTTTGAGGCGGCGAATGCGCCGTTTTTGAAACGGCTGCGCGCCCAAGGGACGGAGTTTGCGCAAATGGAAACGGTCTATCCGGCGCGCACGGTCGTCTGCTTTACATCGATGCTCACCGGCACGTATCCGTTTGAGCACGGCATTCGCTCGAATATGGTATGGAAGCTCGGAGCGAAAGTGGAAACGATCTTCGACTCGCTCCGCAAAGTAGGGAAAACAGGCCGCTTGCTTGGCATCGCTCATTTGGTCGACTCATTTGGAGAGGATGTTGAAACCGTGACGGCGGTGATGCCCAATGACCTTGCCGATCGCTACATTATCGAGCGAGCGAAACGCATCGTTGAGGAACAACATCCGGATTTGCTTGTCGTGCAATTGATCGCCACCGACCAGACCGGCCATAGCCGCGGTGTGCTGTATGACGAGTATATCGAAAAAATTGAAGAAACCGATGCTTTAATCGCTGAGTTTGTCGGCTGGCTTGAGGAACGCGGCGAGCTCGAGCGCGCGACGTTGATCGTTTGCGCTGACCATGGCCAGGCGGATGGCATCGGCGGCCATGGTCATTTGGATGAAGGGGAGCGGTACGTGCCGTTTTTTATGTATGGTCCCGCGATTGCGGCAGGAAAACGGATCGATGAGAAAAAAAGCCTCGTCTCGCTGGCGCCGACGATCGCCTATTTGCTCGGCGCGCCGTATCCGAGCCATAGCCGTGGTCCGGTTTTGATCGAGGCGATGCGAAAGGAGGAGAGCGATGAAGAAGCAGCGCGTCATCGTCTTTTTGCCGGCGCACAATGAAGAAGAAGCGATAGGGGAAGTGATTCGTCGCATTCCGCGCCATTTCCATCCCGATGTAGAGGTCAGCGTCTTGGTCATTGATGACGGGTCGACCGATCGGACCGCTGAAGCGGCGCAAGAAGCGGGAGCCGATTACATTTGCCGCTGGCTGGAAAACCGTGGCCTCGGGGCGGCGGTGCGGCGAGGGCTTGAAGAGTGTGTCCGTCTTGGCGCGGATATCGGCGTGATGATCGATGCCGACAACGAATATCCGCCGGAACAAATTCCGGACCTTTTGGCGCCGATTTTCGCCGGCGAAGCGGACTATACGATCGGCTCGCGCTTCCTTGGCACGATTCGCGGCATGAAATGGCATCGCCGCCTCGGCAACTATTTGTTCACTTGGCTGCAGTCGCTCCTTCTCGGCCAGCGGCTGTATGACGGGCAATCGGGGATGCGCGCCTTTTCGCGTCAGGCGATGGAGGAGGCGGAAATCATCCACGATTACAACTACGCCCAAGTGTTGACGCTCAATTTAGTGCGCAAAGGATTTCGCTTGAAAGAAGTGCCGATCCGCTACCAAGTGCGGACGACCGGCCGCTCGTTCATCAAATTCACCGCCTATATGACCGCGGTCATCCCAGCCATCTGGAAGGAAATGCGCCGCCCGGTCAAAAAAGCCGTCATTGACCGCGAAGCGCATGTGCTTTCTTCGGAGCGGACGAGGCATTGCTCGTAAGGCGGTTCGTGCTTAGACGATGGATGATTTTTATTGACAATAAATATGATAATGATTATCATTGATCTTGATGGAGGGAGAGGGAGACGTGAAATCGTTCCGTTTCTTTTTTTACATAGCAATGATAGTTATTCTCAATCTCATTCCGCTGAAAGCGTTCGCCTACTCGTACGGAAACCCGAACGAAGAGGCGGTTGCTGAGGCGTACAAACAGATGAAAGAGAAGCTGAATGAACAGCCGCCGAATTTTGCCTCTGCCAAGGAAATTTTTGAAACGGTTAAAAAAGAAATCGACATGCATATGGGGCCGGAGCCGTCCAAGGCGGTGCTTGCGGCCATCGAAGACAAAGACCGCCAGGCGGTAGTCGAGAACATGGAAAAAATCTTGGTGCTCAATATCGCCCGCCGCTTGGAAAACATCGAGAAAAACTTCGACCAATACGACACAAGCAAGCGGCTGTTGGCGAAGGCGTTTGCGACGTATGAGGCGCTGTCGCCGGTCATCCAAGGGAAAGACCCGTCGCTGGACAAACAGCTGCGCACTGAATTTGACAAGGCGCTTCAGTCGCTTGGCAACCCGGGGCTGTTCGGCGTCGGCGAGAAAAAATCGGATATCAACGTGTTTAAGAAAAGCAAAGAGACGATTTTAACAACGCTGCAAAAACAATTTGGCCTAAAAAGTGTAAAAATCGGCCACTTTTCGGAAAGCGCCACAGAAAAGCCGGATGCGGTGCAAAAAAAAGAATGGACCGATTTGTCCAAAGCAAAAAACTGGATTCCGCTCATTGTCATCGCTGTCGTGATTCTCGGCGCGGCCCTCATTTATGTGCGGCGTCGGAAGCGGGCTTAATCCAAACGTAAGGGGGAGGCGGGGGCATGGAAGTTCAAGCGTTGCTCATCACGTTTCGCGAAGCGCTGGAAGCGCTGCTTATCGTCGGCATCATTACATCGTATTTGAAACGGGTCGATCACCGCGAATACACGAAGTACGTATGGCTTGGCGCCGCCTTGGCGGTGGCGGCGAGCGTCGGCGTTGCCATGTTGTTTCAAATTGTGTTCACCGGCTTCGCCGCGATGGGAAGTGAAATCTACTTAAAAATCGGCATTATGGTCGTCTCAGCGCTTTTGTTGACGCAAATGGTGTTTTGGATGGCCGAGCATAGCCGGGATATGAAAAAAAGCGTCGAAGGGAAAATGGACCAGTTTATTACGGCCGGCAATGTCGCCGGCATGGTCATCCACTCGTTTTTAGTCGTGCTGCGCGAGGGGGTGGAAACGGTTTTCTTCTTCGCCGCCATTACGCATGGCAACATCGGCGCGGCCATACAAGGCTGGGGGGCGGCGACAGGAATCGCCATTGCCGCTTTGGTCAGCTATTTCTTCTTTAAAGGGACGATGCGCATCCCGCTGAAGACGTTCTTTAAAGTGACCGGCGCCTTTATCGTCTTGATCGCTGCTGGGTTGCTCGTGCAAGCCATTTCGATGATGCAGGACATTAACTTGATCGGCAGCGTCATGCCGCACGTGTACGATTTGACATGGCTGCTTCCGGAACATCCGATCGACTACGAGCATTACGTGCGCGATCATGGCGTCGCCCCCGTCTTTTCCGGCGAAGTCGGCGTCTTTTTAAAAGCATTGTTCGGCTATTCGTCGATGCCGTCGCTTGAGGAAATGATCGCCTATATCGGCTACTTCGTCGTCGTGTATTTGTTAGTAACGAGCCGCCGCGGTCAAAAGAACGCTGCGGTCGAGAAGCCGCCGGCCGCCGCGTTGGATGAAAACAAAAAACGCGTCATGTAAACGTACAAGGCTGCAGCGCCTTGTACTTTTTCTTTGGAGGGGAAGACGATGAACAAACGGTTCGGCGACCGCTTTTGGATTGGCTTTGGTGCCGGAACGGCCGCTTTGTTGGTTGGCGCCGGCTTGTATTGGGCGAGCCCGTATGCGGCCACATGGGATGAAGTCGATTTTGCCTTGGCGCTTAGGCGCTATGATGTGTTGGCCATGCAGCCGCATTTCCCGGGCTATCCGTATTTTGTTCTTGGCGGCATGGCGGTGCACGCTCTGGTTGCCAATCCGGCCAAGGCGCTTTCAATCTTGAATGTGCTCGTTTTGTTTTCCGCCGCCTTTCCCATCGTTTGGCTGCTGGGCCGGCATATGCCGCGTCCGGCGGCGCTATGGGCGGCGCTTTCGGTGCTCTCTTCAAGCTACGTGCTCCTTGCCGCCGCCAGACCGATGTCGGATGGGGCGGCGCTTGGCGTGCTTTGGTGGTACGTATGGGCGGTGGAATGGGCACGGCGGCGAACAACATGGATGGCACAGCTTTGGCCGGCCGCGTTGTTCAGCCTCATGATGGGGATTCGCCTGTCGTATGTCCCGTTGGCTGCCGCGTTGTTGATCCTTTGGCATGAGGACTGGAAAACGCATCGTCGCCTTAGCCGTGTGATGGCATCGCTGTTGGCGGCGGCCGTCTTTCAATTTGTTTGGGTGGCGGCGGTCGCGGCGACGGAAGGCGGTCTTTGGCCGTTTTTCAAGCTTGGCTGGGCGTTTGTCGTCGGTCATTTCAGCGACTGGGGTGGAACGGCGGCAGCGAGCCCGCTTCCATTTTCGGAGCGGGTGTGCCGCTTTGTCCTTGACAATTTTATTTGGACCGGCATGGCCAGCCGAAACGCTTGGCTGCTGGCTGCCTATGCGGTGGTCGGCGCCATCGCCTGGCGCGCCGGGCGGTTTGGCCTGCCGCGCCCGCTTGTTGTTTCCGCGTTGCTGTATGCTTTGTGGGCGCTGTTTGGACAAAACATTGACAAGCCGCGCCATCTCCTTCCGCTCGTTCATGTCGCGCTCGTTTACGTGTGGGGGCGGCTGTTGGCCGCGCCGCAGACATGGCGGCTCGGGCTGGCCGCGGCGGTTGTGCTGCTGCAGTCTGCGATCGGCGTCGGGCTGTTGCGCGAGCAGGCAAAAACGCCGCCGGCGGTGTATCAGCTTGCGGACGATTTGCGTGACAAACGGCAGCCGTTTGTGGTATATACGTGGGAAGAGACGCGCGTGTTTGACTATTTACACGCGCCGTTTCCGCATAAAGACGTGCTCCATTTTTCCTTCTTTTTGCAAGACAAAGAAAACTACCGCCATGCTACAATTTATATGACCGACCATGTCGTTGATGGATTTCGCGCCCAAGGGGTCGATGTTTCTAGCCATGTGCGCAAAGTGAAAACGTATCGTTCCAGTTTGCTTGCCGATCCGGTGTATGGGACGATTACGCTGTACGAATGGGTCGATGGAGCAGGGTGGGGTGATGGCCAGTGAACGACCGGCTGAAAGAAAAGCTGGCCGTGCTGCCGGAACAGCCGGGCTGCTATTTGATGAAAGACAAACACGGAACGGTCATTTACGTCGGCAAGGCGAAGTCGCTGAAAGCGCGTGTTCGCTCGTATTTTACCGGGACGCATGACGGCAAGACGCAGCGGCTTGTTGAGGAGATCGCTGATTTTGAATATATTGTCACCTCGTCAAACGCCGAGGCGCTCATTTTGGAGATGAATTTGATCAAAAAGCATGATCCGAAATACAATGTCATGCTGAAAGATGATAAAAGCTATCCGTTTATTAAAATCACCGCGGAAAAGCATCCGCGCCTGCTTATCACCCGCAAAGTGAAAAAAGACGGCGGCAAATATTTCGGCCCGTATCCAAACGTGCAGGCGGCGAACGAAACGAAAAAGCTGCTCGACCGCTTATATCCGCTCCGCAAATGTTCGACGCTGCCTTCGCGCGTCTGTTTGTATTACCATATGGGTCAATGCCTTGCCCCGTGCGTCCACCCGGTGTCGGACGAACAAAATAAGGCGATGGTTGAACAAATTGTCCGCTTTTTAAACGGCGGGTATGAAGACGTGAAGCGGGAGCTGACCGAGAAAATGCACGAGGCGGCGGAAGCGCTTGAGTTTGAACGGGCGAAAGAATACCGCGATCAAATCGCGGCGATTGAGATGACGATGGAAAAGCAAAAAATGATGCTCAACGACTTCATCGACCGCGATGTATTCGGCTATGCGTACGACAAAGGTTGGATGTGCGTGCAAGTGTTTTTCCTTCGCCAAGGGAAGCTGATCGAGCGCGACGTGTCGATCTTCCCGCTTTACCAAGACCCGGATGAGGAAATGCTTACGTTTTTGGGTCAGTTTTATGCGAAAGCGCATCATTTGAAGCCAAAAGAAGTCGTCCTCCCGTCCGACATTGACGGCGAGCTCGCCCGCGAATTGCTCGGCGTTGCCGTCGTCCAGCCGAAGAAAGGGAAGAAAAAAGAGCTTGTTGAGCTGGCGAGCAAAAACGCGGCCATTGCTCTGAAAGAAAAATTTTATTTCATCGAACGGGACGAAGAACGGACGATCAAAGCGGTCGAACGTCTCGGAGAGCGTCTCGGCATTCCGGCGCCGCGCCGCATCGAGGCGTTTGACAACTCGAACATTTACGGGGCCGATCCGGTCTCGGCGCTCGTCGTTTTCCTTGACGGCAAGCCGGCGAAAAAAGAGTATCGGAAATACAAGGTAAAGACGGTCGCAGGCCCGAACGATTATGAAACGATGCGCGAAGTCGTGCGCCGCCGCTATACGCGCGTGTTGAAAGAAGGATTGCCGCTGCCCGATTTGATCATCATCGACGGCGGCAAAGGCCACTTGTCGGCGGTGCGCGATGTGCTCGAAAACGAACTTGGACTGGATGTGCCGCTGGCTGGATTGGCGAAAGACGAGAAACATCGCACATCAGAGCTTTTGGCGGGTGATCCGCCGGATGTCGTGCCGCTTGACCGGCAAAGCCAAGAGTTTTATTTATTGCAGCGCATCCAAGATGAGGTGCACCGGTTTGCGGTTGCCTTCCACCGAAAGACGCGGCAGAAAACGATGTTCCATTCCGTGCTGGATGACATCCCAGGCGTTGGGGAAAAGCGGAAAAAAGCGCTCTTGAATTATTTCGGCTCGGTGAAAAAGATGAAAGAGGCGACGGTGGAAGAGTTGCAGCGGGCGAACATTCCGCGAGCGGTGGCGGAGAAAATCTATGAAAAACTGCATGAATAATGGCTGAACGGGCGCCCGTTTTGCGAGCGGACGCCCGTTGCCTTCATTTCATTCGATTGCCTGCTTCCGGTCCCATTTCACTAAAATGCGCGCTTTGCCAGCCTGCTTTGACGGCAGTTCGACCGCTTCGGTGACGAACCGCTTTTGTTGTTCGATTTGCTGGGCGAGAAATCCAGCCTCAAGCTGGAACGAGCAGCTGCCGTACAAGGAAAAGCGGGCGGCGATGATGGGGCCCGACAGCTCGATAGATAGTTCGTCGTTTCGCTCTTCGCCAACCGACAAAGCTCCCCAGCCCGCCCGTTCAAAAAATACGGCGACGTCATCGAGCGTTTCGAGCGGGTAGCGCCGCGCCAGCTGTTTGCCGGCCCAGTACAGCAGCGAAGCGGCATCTTTGCCAAGCAGCTCGGGAAGAAGCGAATGGCGAAGCAACTCAGCCCCGAATGCGGAAAGCGAAATCGACCCAAACATTTGATATTGGTCCTCTAATGGTGGTTGTTTCATCGTTTTCCCCTCTTTCTATCCATTTCCCCATTATAGCTGAATTGCTGCCGGAGTGCATCCTCTTTTCCTAAGGTGGCGCAACTATGAGAATGTTTGAACATTTTGTGGCAGTGTTTTCTTGACGCTTGTACAATGTGGGAGTACAATGAATGTGACAAAGCGAATAGGGAATGGAAGATGTTTCCATTTCCGCACTGCGAGCGAGAGGCACATATTTTTTATCAGTTGAAGGGGGTTTACATATGGCAGGGAATCGCGAGTTTTACTATCGCCGGCTCCACTCGCTGCTGGGGGTTGTTCCCGTCGGCATCTTTTTAGTGCAGCACTTGGTCGTCAACCATTTTGCGACGCGTGGGCCGGAAGCGTTTAACCGGGCGGCGGCGTTTATGGAAAACTTGCCGTTTCGCTATTTTCTTGAAATTTTTGTTATTTTTCTTCCATTGTTGTTCCATGCTGTATATGGCATTTATATCGCGTTTACAGCAAAATTCAACACTCGCCAATACGGCTATTTCCGCAACTGGATGTTTATGCTTCAGCGGATCACCGGCATCATTACATTGATTTTTGTCGTTTGGCATGTGTATGAAACGCGGGTGCAAGCGGCATTCGGCGTCAAAGTGAACTACGACATGATGGCCAACATTGTCGACAATCCGTTTATGCTCGGATTTTATATTGTTGGAATTTTGTCCACGGTCTTTCACTTCGCCAACGGCTTATGGTCGTTCTGCGTCAGCTGGGGTTTGACGGTGTCGCCTCGTTCGCAGCAAGTATTTACGTACATTACGATGATCATTTTCGTCGCGCTTTCCATTGTCGGCATTCGCGCCATCTTGGCGTTTGCGTAAGACAAGCGTTCCATTCCTAGGGAACGATTTGACGAGGAACCGCTGCGTTGGCTCGTGATGGATCGCGCCTTAGCCGCTCTCCGAACGATCGCTTGGTCGATGACGGCCGGCAAGGCAAAACGTGCGGCATGCAAGCAAAAGCAGCAATCTATTAGGGAGTGAGTAGCTATGAAAAAAGGGAAAATCATCGTTGTTGGCGGTGGGTTGGCCGGTTTGATGGCCACGATAAAAATCGCCGAAGCAGGAGTGCCTGTCGAACTGTTTTCGCTCGTTCCAGTAAAGCGTTCTCACTCCGTCTGTGCCCAAGGCGGCATTAACGGAGCGGTCAACACGAAAGGGGAAGGCGACTCGCCGTGGGAGCATTTTGACGACACCGTCTATGGCGGGGACTTCTTGGCGAACCAGCCTCCGGTCAAAGCGATGTGTGAAGCGGCGCCGGGGATCATTTACATGCTCGATCGGATGGGCGTCATGTTCAACCGGACGCCGGAAGGGCTGCTTGATTTCCGCCGCTTCGGGGGAACGCAGCATCACCGGACCGCCTATGCCGGAGCCACGACTGGCCAGCAAATTTTGTATGCACTTGATGAACAGGTGCGCCGCCATGAAGTGGCCGGGCTCGTCACGAAGTACGAGCATTGGGAGTTTTTAGGCGTCGTTTTGGATGACGAGCAAATTTGCCGCGGCATCGTCGCACAAGATTTGCGATCCATGGAAATCAAAGCGTTTCCAGCCGATGCCGTCATTTTGGCGACCGGCGGCCCGGGGATCATTTTTGGGAAATCGACGAACTCGGTCATCAACACCGGTTCAGCGGCTTCGATCGCCTATCAGCAAGGCGTTTACTACGCGAACGGCGAGTTCATCCAAATTCACCCGACCGCCATTCCGGGCGATGACAAGCTCCGCCTTATGAGCGAATCGGCGCGCGGGGAAGGCGGACGCATTTGGACGTATAAAGACGGGAAACCGTGGTACTTCCTTGAGGAAAAATATCCGGCTTACGGAAACTTGGTGCCGCGCGACATCGCCGCACGAGAAATTTTCCACGTCTGCGTCGATTTGAAGCTCGGCATCAACGGCGAAAACATGGTGTATTTGGATCTTTCGCATAAAGATCCGAAAGAGTTGGACATTAAGCTTGGCGGCATTATCGAAATTTACGAGAAGTTTATGGGCGAAGACCCGCGCAAAGTGCCTATGAAGGTGTTCCCGGCCGTTCACTACTCGATGGGCGGTTTATGGGTCGATTATGACCAAATGACGAACATCAAAGGGTTGTTTGCTGCCGGCGAGTGCGACTATTCGATTCACGGGGCGAACCGCCTTGGGGCGAACTCGCTGCTCTCGGCGATTTACGGCGGAATGGTCGCCGGCCCGAACGCCGTCCGCTACATCCGCGGCCTCGAGAAATCGGCGGATGCGATGCCGTCGACGTTATACGACAGCTATGTGAAACGGGAGCAGGAAAAATGGGAGAACATTTTGGCGATGGACGGCACGGAAAACGCCTATGTGCTGCATAAAGAGCTCGGTGAATGGATGACGGCGAACGTGACGATCGTCCGCTACAACGACCGGCTGCTGAAGACGGATGAGAAAATTCAAGAGCTGATGGAGCGGTACAAAAACATCAGCGTCACCGACACGTCGAGATGGAGCAACCAAGGAGCGACGTTTATCCGCCAGCTGTACAACATGCTGCAGCTCGCCCGCGTCATTACGCTTGGCGCTTACCATCGCAATGAAAGCCGCGGGGCGCACTACAAGCCGGAGTTTCCGGAGCGCAATGACGAAGAGTGGCTGAAAACGACGATGGCCCGCTACACGCCAGATGGTCCGGCGTTCCATTATGAAGACGTTGACGTCTCGTTGATTAAACCGCGCAAGCGCGACTACAGCAAAAAGAAAGAGGAAGTGAAGTAAGATGAGCGAGAACAAAACGGTTCGTTTGATCATCACGCGCCAAGATCGTCCGGATTCGGCGCCGTATGAAGAGGAGTTTGTCATTCCGTACCGCCCGAACATGAACGTCATTTCGGCGCTCATGGAAATCCGCCGCAATCCGATCAACGCCAAAGGGGAAAAAACGACGCCGGTCGCTTGGGAAATGAACTGTCTGGAAGAAGTATGCGGAGCCTGTTCGATGGTCATTAACGGCAAGCCGCGCCAGGCGTGCGCCGCGCTCATTGACAAACTCGAGCAGCCGATCCGCCTTGAGCCGATGCGCACATTCCCAGTCATCCGCGACTTGGTCATCGATCGGAGCCGGATGTTTGACGCGTTGAAGCGAGTGAAAGCATGGATTCCGATCGACGGAACGTACGACTTGGGCCCGGGGCCGCGCATGCCGGAGCGGAAGCGGCAATGGGCGTACGAGCTGTCAAAATGCATGACATGCGGTGTCTGCCTCGAAGCGTGCCCGAACGTCAACAGCAAGTCGAACTTTATCGGCCCGGCGCCGCTGTCGCAAGTGCGGCTGTTTAACGCCCACCCGACCGGGGCGATGCATAAAGCCGAACGGCTGCGGGCGATTATGGGCGACGGCGGATTGGCCAACTGCGGCAACTCGCAAAACTGCGTGCAATCGTGTCCGAAAGGCATTCCGTTGACGACCTCGATCGCGGCGTTAAACCGCGAAACGACGATTCAAATGTTCCGCGATTTCTTTGGCAGCGACGAAGTGTAGCGGCAGAATAAAATCCCCTTCATTCGAATAGACATGAGGGGGATTTTTTGTTTCACTAGGCAAGTGGAAGCCAACCGTCCCCGGCGAACCGAAAGATGAAGAAAAAAAGACCCATTTTTCTATTAGATAAGCAAATTTTCGTCACCGCCGCCCTTGCTCTCACATACGATATGGCGAGGAAATACCCATCCGGCAGTTCGGGCCCATTGAGAGCAAGGAGGGTTACAACCGTTGAAGGACAAATCGTTTCAATCGAAGCCGCTTTTGACAAAAAGAGAAAAAGAAGTCTTCGAATTGCTCGTGCAAGACAAGACGACAAAAGAGATCGCCAAAGAGCTGTTTATCAGCGAGAAAACGGTTCGCAACCATATTTCGAATGCGATGCAAAAGCTTGGGGTCAAGGGGCGCTCGCAAGCTGTCATTGAATTGCTTCGAATGGGCGAACTTGAACTATAAACGATGCCGGCTTTCCTTGTTGGACAGCCGGCTGTTATGTTCCCTTGCGGCCGGACGAGGCTTGGCGCCCGTCCGGCCTTCGTCCGCGGCGGCCGCCGCATTTTTTTGTTGATTATCTTTGCCGGTGTTGTAAAATGAAAAGTAAGAATAGCTGTCGACGCAAGCTGCCGTTTGAGGCTGGCCGCGGAAACGATCAAGGAGAGATGGTATGCCGTCTGCGATGAATGAAAGAACGGTCGCCGAGTTGGAAAAATTGCTTCGCTATATCGCCGCAAATTTGAAACAGCGCGGCCGTGAAATTTTAACCAACTATCCGATCACCCCACCGCAATTTGTCGCCCTGCAGTGGCTGCTTGAAGAAGGGGACTTGACGGTCGGCGAGTTATCGAACAAAATGTATTTGGCGTGCAGCACGACGACCGACTTGGTCGACCGCATGGAGCGGAACGGACTTGTCGCCAGAGTCCGCGATGAACACGACCGCCGCGTCGTCCGCATCCACCTGCTTGAAAAAGGGGAGCGCATTATCGAAGAAGTGATTGAGAAACGCCAGCGCGATCTAGCCAGCGTGCTGGAAAGTTTTTCAGACGAGGAAATCGTCGTCTTTGAGCGTTGTTTGCGCAAATTGCATCAAGAAATGACGAAAGAATGAGGCGATCACTTGGAAAGAGCAATTGGTGTCATTGACTCAGGAGTCGGCGGTTTGACCGTCGCCAAAGAAATTATGAGGCAGCTGCCGAAAGAACAAATTATTTACTTAGGCGACACCGCCCGTTGCCCGTACGGGCCGCGGCCGGTGGAAGAAGTCCGTCGATTTACGTGGCAAATGATTGATTACTTGCGGCAATATCCCTTGAAAATGCTTGTTATCGCCTGCAACACCGCGACGGCGGTCGCGCTTGACGACGTGCGGGCGAAGCTTGACATTCCTGTGCTTGGCGTCATTCATCCCGGCGCTCGCGCCGCCCTGAAAGCGACTAGGCGCGGGCACATCGGCGTCATCGGCACGATTGGCACGATCCGAAGCCGGGCGTATGAAAAGGCGCTTCAATCGATCAATCCGCGCGTCCAAGTCGAGAGCTTGGCCTGTCCGAAGTTCGTTCCGCTTGTTGAAAGCGGCGACTTTGAAGGGCAAGAGGCGATGGCGATCGTCGCCGAATCGCTCGCTCCGCTTCGCCCGCTGCCGATCGATGTGCTTATTTTAGGCTGCACGCATTATCCGTTGCTCGCGCCGCTCATTCGCACGTATATGGGCAAACGCGTGAAGCTCATTTGCTCGGGCGGTGAGACGGCTCGTGAAGTGAGCGCAATTTTGCACCACAGCCAGCTCCTTTACACCGGCGAGCGCGAACCGGAGCATTTGTTTTTCACGACCGGGCCGAAAGAGCTGTTTGAAAAGATTTCCGGGAAGTGGTTTGGCAAGCCGATCGGCACGGTCGAGGCGATTCGGCTGTAACCAACAAATCCTTTAGCGTCCATGCGCTAAAGGATTTTTTTATTCTATTTTGGAAAACGGCTCGTATACATAGTAGTACAAACTACGAGTAGGAGGGAACGTCAATGAAACGGACGACTCACATATGGGCGGCGCCGCTGCTCGCCTCGCTGTTGTTGCTTGGCGGCTGCGGTTTGTTTGGGCGAGATGAGGCGGTGAAGGAGATCGATCCGCCGCAAGAGACGAGTTATGTCAAAGACGGCCAAGCGCTTCAGGAAGCGACGGAAAGCCAAAAGGAAGGGGAAGAGAAAGCGAAGGCCACCGAGACGGTGAAAAGAGAGCTGTACTTGATTGACAAAAACGGCTTTGTCGTGCCGCAAACAGTGGAATTGCCGAAAACGCAGGCCGTGGCGAAACAAGTACTCGAATATTTGGTTGAAGACGGACCCGTGTCAGAAATGTTGCCGAACGGCTTCCGCGCGGTCATTCCAGCCGGAACGACGGTGCTTGGTGCAAAATTGGAAAAAGACGGAACGTTGATCGCTGACTTTTCGCCGGAGTTTAAAAACTATAAGCCGGAGGACGAAAAACGAATTTTGCAGTCCATTACGTGGACGTTGACGCAATTTGACAATATCAAGCGCGTCAAAATCCGCATCAACGGCTACGATCAAAACGTGATGCCGGTCAATAAAACGCCGATTCAAGATGGGGTAAGCCGCGCCGACGGCATCAATATGGAAGCGAGCGGCGTGCCAGACATTACGAATACGCATCCGGTCACCGTTTATTTTGTCGCCCAACAAGGGAACAACACATACTATGTGCCGGTGACACGGCGTGTATCCAATAAAGAAAAGGATGATATCGCAGCGGCCGTCAACGAACTGATTCAAGGACCAGAGCAAGGGAGCGGGCTTGTCGGCGTCTTTCAGCCGGACGCGAAGCTTGTCGATGCCCCGAAATATGAGGATGGCAAAGTGACGCTCAACTTTAACGAAGGCATTTATGGCAGCAACAAGAAAAATGTCATTTCCGACGTCGTGTTGAATTCTCTCGTTTTGTCGCTCACTGAGCAAAAAGGAGTCGAAAGCGTGGCGATCACAGTCAATGGCAAAGCCAATCTTGTCACGGAAGACGGCAAGCCGCTCACCAAACCGGTCGCTCGGCCGCAAAACGTCAATACCGGGACATTTTAACCGGTTGGCGCTGACAGGTTGGAAACGAACAGGGCGTTATGGTATAACAAAGAGGTGGAAACGTATTCCGCCTCTTTCTTTTTTTCGCTAGGCGGAAAGAAATGCGGCGTCTGGCATTCAGTTGAAGAGGGAAAAGGAGGACTCAGCTGATGAGAGCGGACGGACGAAGCAGTTGCGAGTTGCGCCCTGTACATATACACCCGCATTACATGAAGCACGCTGAAGGGTCGGTGCTCATTGAAATCGGCGACACGAAAGTCATTTGCACGGCGACGGTCGAAGAGAAAGTGCCGTCGTTTATGCGCGGCGGCGGCAAAGGATGGATTACGGCCGAATATGGGATGCTGCCGCGGGCGACAGAGCAACGGAATGTGAGGGAAGCGAGCAAAGGAAAAGTGTCGGGGCGGACGATGGAAATTCAGCGCTTAATCGGCCGCGCGCTTCGCTCGGTTGTTGATCTTGAACAGCTTGGCGAGCGGACCATTTGGATCGATTGCGACGTCATTCAGGCGGATGGCGGAACGCGGACGGCGTCGATCACCGGTGCGTATGTGGCGCTTGTGTTGGCGCTGGCCAAACTGGTGGAAGAAGGGAAGCTCGAGGCGCTTCCGATCCGCGATTTTCTCGCCGCAACCTCGGTCGGCATCGATCCAGAGCATGGGGTGATCCTTGATTTGGATTACAACGAGGATGCGCGGGCGAAAGTGGATATGAACGTCGTCATGACCGGAGCCGGTCAATTTGTTGAGATTCAAGGAACTGGAGAGGAAGCGGTTTTTTCGCGCGCCGAGCTCGATGAATTGCTTGAAGCGGCGCAAATAGGCATCGAGCAGCTCATCGTCGTTCAGCGCCGCGCATTGGGCGAGTGGGCAGCGCGCATTGGCGAAAAAAAAGAAGCGGCAGAGGAGGACACAGAGTGAAGGAGATTGTCATCGCTACACAAAATGCGGGCAAAGTGCGCGAGTTCGCCGCTTTGTTCGCCAAGCGGGGCGTCGAAGTGAAATCGCTGCTTGACTTTCCGGACGCTCCGGATGTCGAAGAAACGGGAAGCACGTTTGCGGAAAATGCCGTGCTCAAAGCAGAAGCGGCGTCGCGGCGCCTAAAGCGGCCGGTGATCGCCGATGATTCCGGGCTCGTGGTCGATGCGCTCGGCGGCCGGCCGGGCGTTCATTCGGCCCGTTACGCCGGGGAAGATAAAAACGATGCACGCAACATCGCCAAGCTGCTTCGCGAGCTTGACGGGGTGCCGATGGAGCAGCGCACGGCTCGTTTTCATTGCGCGCTCGCCGTCGCGATCCCAGGGCGGCCGACCGCCGTCGTCGAAGCGACATGCGATGGTTATATCGCCGAAGCGCCGCGTGGGGAGGGGGGCTTTGGCTATGATCCCGTTTTTTACCTTCCGGAGCGGGGAAAAACAATGGCGGAGCTTGCGCCGGAGGAAAAAAATCAAATCAGTCATCGCGCCAAGGCGCTGACGAAGCTCGATGAGCAGTGGGATGAGATCGTCGGTGGAAAGGGGCGGCCGGAATGAAGGCGGTGATTGTGAGCGACAGCCATGGGCTGACTGCCGAACTTGCTGAAATTGTCAACCGTCATCGCCATGAAGCGGATTTGTTTATCCATTGCGGCGACTCGGAGCTGGAGGTGGGGGCGGACGAGATCGCCCCGTTTGCCGTCGTGCGCGGCAACTGCGATTTCGCCGCGTTTCCTGCTGAGCGCATCGAAGAGGTGGGCGGCGTTCGGTTGTTTGTCACCCACGGCCATTTATACGGGGTGAAAACGTCGCTTTTGCGTTTATCCTATCGCGCGCAAGAAACAGGGGCTCACGTCGTTTGTTTCGGCCACTCGCATTTGGCCGGCGCCGAGCAAATGGATGGGGTGTTGTTCATCAACCCCGGCAGCATTGCTTTGCCGCGCGGAAGAAAAGAAAAAACGTACGCGGTGTTGACCATCGGCGGCGGGCGGGCGCACGTCCAATTTTATGAAGTGGATGGGCGGCCCGTTCCTGGAATGGAACGAACCTTTTCGATCTAAGCGGACAAAACGTCCGCTATTTTTTGTTTTTCGTCTTTGGCGGTTAGAGCGCGTCCGCCTTCTATGAGCCGGCCAAGAAAGAAAAAAATTTTTTGAATCGGCAAAACCTTGATTCTATCATAATGTAAGCGCATTCAAATAGTTTGATCAATCGAAATTTTCAAAAAACGTTATTGACGGCGCGGAGGTTTCGGATTATTATAATTTTCAAATAAGAGAAACGATGCAAACACATCATCGAGCCGTTCAAAGCAACTGTTGACTGATCAAGGAAGAGGGGAACCGAAGTGGGCGAACAATGGATCTTTTTAAACGGAGAATTTGTGACAAAAGAAAACGCCAAAATTTCCGTGTATGACCATGGATTTTTGTATGGCGACGGGGTATTTGAAGGCATTCGCGTCTATAGCGGCAACGTATTCCGCCTTGAAGAACATATAGATCGGCTATACAATTCGGCGAAGTCGATTTTGCTCGACATTCCGTACACGAAGGACGAAATGATTGGCCACGTGCTCGAAACGATCCGCCGCAACGGCTATCAAGATGCGTACATCCGCCTGGTCGTTTCGCGCGGGGTCGGCGATTTAGGACTTGATCCGTACAAATGCAAAACGCCGCAAATCGTTATTATCGTCGAGCCGCTCGCGCTCTTCCCGAAACATTTATATGAAACCGGCATCGAAGTGGTGACGGTGGCGACGCGCCGCAACCGCTCTGATGTGCTGAGTCCGAAAGTCAAATCGCTCAACTACCTAAACAACGTGCTTGTCAAAATTGAGGCGCATTTGGCGAATGTAAGCGAAGCGCTGATCTTAAACGATCAAGGCTATGTCGCGGAAGGTTCGGGAGACAACGTTTTCATCATCAAAAACGGCGTCATTTACACGCCGCCTGGGTATGTCGGGGCGCTTGAAGGCATCACGCGCCAAGCGATCATCGAAATCGCGGAGGATCTCGGCTATACGGTGAAAGAGGAGCCGTTTACCCGCCATGATGTGTATGTTGCTGATGAAGTGTTTTTGACGGGGACGGCGGCCGAAGTCATTTCCGTCATTAAAGTCGATGGCCGGACGATCGGCGACGGGACGCCGGGACCGCATACAAAGCGGTTGCTTGAAGAATTTCGCCGCCGCGTGGTCGTCGAAGGAGTGAAGGTGTATCCGACGAACGCCAATGTCGGTTGATTGCACATGACAATTTTATAGCGAAAAAGCGTTGACGAGGATAAGTAGTCAGCGGGATCAACATCCACAGAGAGCCGGGGTAGCTGCGAACCGGTGATGTTGCCGCTTGATGAACTCACCTCTGAGCGCCAGCCTGAACGCCGGACGGCTAGTAGGGCTGGACGAGTGGAGACGCGCGCTTCACTCGTTACCAAAATGAGCGGCCGGCTTCGGCTGGCCGCTCCTGAGGCGGCCGTCATGGCCGTGAAGAAGGGTGGTACCGCGGAAAGGAAACCTTTTCGCCCCTTTGGCTGGAAATACCAGCCATCGTGGGCGGAAAGGTTTTTTATATGGATGACAAATCACAGGGAGGATCGACGATGGCAAAAATGAAAGTCGAGGAACAAGAAAAAGCGAAGACGAAGGCGAGAATGAGCGGGTCGCTGATGCTGATTGAAGCGCTCAAGGCGGAAAAGGTCGAAGTCATTTTTGGCTACCCGGGCGGGGCGGTGCTCCCGCTGTATGACGAGTTGTATAAAGCCGGCGTGTTCCACGTGCTGACGCGGCATGAGCAAGGGGCCATCCATGCGGCGGAAGGATATGCGCGCATTTCTGGAAAACCGGGGGTCGTCATCGCCACCTCCGGCCCGGGAGCGACCAACATCGTCACCGGGTTGACCGACGCGATGATGGATTCGCTGCCGCTCGTCGTCTTTACCGGGCAAGTGGCAACGAGCGTCATCGGCTCGGATGCGTTTCAGGAGGCGGACGTTGTCGGCATTACGATGCCGATTACGAAACACAACTACCAAGTGCGCGACATCAGCGAGCTGCCGAGAATCATTAAAGAGGCGTTTCACATTGCGACGACCGGGCGCCCCGGACCGGTGTTGATCGACATTCCAAAAGACATTACGACGGCCGAAGGGGAGTTTGATTACGATCAAGACGTTCATTTGCCTGGCTATCAACCGACGACGCAGCCGAACCATTGGCAAATCCGTCGGCTTGTCGAGGCGGTCAGCCAGTCGAAGCGGCCGGTCATTTTAGCCGGCGCCGGCATCTTGCACGCCAATGCGTCCAATGAATTGCGGCAATACGCCGAGCAGCAAAACATTCCGGTCATTCATACGCTCCTTGGCCTTGGCGGTTTCCCGGCCGACCATCCGCTGTTTTTAGGCATGGCCGGCATGCACGGTACGTATACGGCGAATATGGCGCTGTGTGAATGCGATTTGCTCATCAACATCGGCGCCCGCTTCGATGACCGGGTCACCGGCAATTTAAAATATTTCGCGCCGAAAGCGACCGTCGCCCATATCGACATCGATCCGGCGGAAATCGGCAAAAACGTGCCGACGAAAATTCCAATCGTCAGCGATGCAAAAGCCGCCTTGCAAGAGCTGATCGCCCAGCAAGGCAAGCCGGCGGACACGGCGGCGTGGCTCGCGCAGCTTGATGAATGGAAGCGGCGCTTCCCGCTCCATTATGAGCCGGAAGCCGGCACGATCAAACCGCAAAAACTGATCGAGATGATCTATGAAATGACAAACGGCGAGGCGATCGTGACGACGGACGTCGGCCAGCATCAAATGTGGGCGGCGCAATATTACAAGTTCAACCGGCCGCACCGGTGGGTGACGTCCGGGGGGCTCGGCACGATGGGCTTCGGGCTTCCGGCAGCGATCGGCGCCCAGCTCGCCGATCGGAGCGCTACGGTCGTTTCGATCGTCGGCGACGGCGGCTTCCAAATGACGTTCCAAGAACTGTCGGTCATCCAGGAGCTACGGCTGCCGATCAAAATCGTCATCGTCAACAACCAGGCGCTCGGCATGGTGCGGCAATGGCAGGAGCTGTTCTATGACAAACGGTACTCCCATTCGCTCATTCCGAACCAGCCGGATTTCGTCAAGCTTGCCGAAGCATACGGGATGCCAGGTCTGCGGGCGAAGACGGAGGCGGAAGCGGCCGAAGTGTTAAAACAAGCGTTTGCGATGGATGGGCCGGTGCTGCTTGATTTCCATGTCCGCGCCGACGAGAACGTCTATCCGATGGTGGCGCCCGGCAAAGGGCTTCATGAAATGGTGGGGGTGAAAGCATGCGAAGAATCATCACGATGACAGTCAACAACCGCCCCGGCGTCTTAAACCGCATTACCGGGTTGTTTACAAAGCGGCATTACAATATCGAAAGCATTACGGTCGGGCATACGGAAATCGAGGGCATTTCGCGGATGACGTTCGTCGTCAACGTTGACGATGAACGGACGGCGGAGCAAATCATTAAGCAGCTGAACAAGCAGATTGATGTGTTGAAGGTGAATGACATCACCGACCAAGCGATCGTCGCCCGCGAGCTGGCGCTCATTAAAGTTGCCGCTCCTCCGGCGGTCCGCCAGGAAATTTACACGCTCATCGAGCCGTTTCGCGCCTCGATCGTCGACGTAAGCAAAGACAGCCTCGTCATTCAAGTGACCGGCGAGCCGGAGAAAGTCGAGGCGTTGATTGAATTATTGCGCCCGTACGGCATTAAGGAAGTGGCGCGCACGGGAACGACCGCGTTCACCCGCGGGGCGCAAAAAGCGACGACGAATCAGAAAACGGCGTTCATTATTTAACAGCTATCATACAAAACAGCGCTGATTGCTTCATGGAACCGCCAAACAAGGGGCGGCCAAGCGTAGGGATTGTCAAACTACAGAACAAAGGAGAGGGTAATCATGGCAAAAGTCTACTATAACGGGGATGCAAACGAACAATATTTGCAAGGGAAAACGGTCGCGATCATCGGCTACGGCTCGCAAGGCCACGCCCATGCGCAAAACTTGCGCGACAGCGGCGTTCGCGTCATCGTCGGACTGCGAAAAGGAAAATCGTGGGAGCAGGCAGAACAAGACGGATTTGAGGTGTATTCAGTCCGCGAAGCGGCGAAGCAGGCTGATATCGTCATGGTGCTGCTGCCGGATGAGAAGCAGCCGGCCGTGTACAAAGAGGAAATCGAGCCGGAACTCGAGCCAGGCAATGCGCTTGTGTTTGCGCACGGCTTTAACATCCATTTCAGCCAAATTGTCCCACCGAATCATGTTGACGTCTTCTTGGTTGCGCCGAAAGGCCCAGGCCATCTCGTGCGGCGCACATATACGGAAGGAGCGGGCGTGCCGGCGCTCATCGCCGTCTACCAAGATGTGACCGGACACGCGAAAGAAACGGCGCTCGCCTACGCGAAAGCGATCGGCGCTGCTCGAGCTGGGGTGTTGGAGACAACGTTCAAAGAAGAGACGGAAACCGACTTGTTCGGTGAACAAGCGGTGCTGTGCGGTGGGCTGACGGCGCTCATCAAAGCCGGGTTTGAAACGCTCGTTGAAGCCGGGTATCAGCCGGAAGTCGCCTATTTTGAGTGTTTGCATGAGATGAAGCTCATCGTCGATCTCCTTTACGAAGGCGGTTTGTCGTGGATGCGCTATTCGATTTCCGATACGGCGCAATGGGGCGACTTTATCACCGGCCCGCGCATTATTAACGACGCTGTGAAAGCGGAAATGAAAAAGGTGCTCGATGACATTCAAACCGGCAAATTCGCGAAGAGCTGGATTTTGGAAAACCAAGCGAACCGTCCGGAGTTCAACGCCATCAACCGGCGTGAGAATGAGCATTTGATTGAGATTGTCGGACGCGAACTGCGAAGCATGATGCCGTTTGTGAAGGCAAAACAAATCGAGGCGGTGGTGCCAGGTGCGAAAAATTAAGTTTTTTGATACCACATTGCGTGATGGGGAACAATCCGCTGGTGTGAACTTGAATTTGCAAGAAAAGTTGGAAATTGCCCGTCAACTTGAACGGCTGCGGGTTGACATCATCGAGGCGGGTTTCCCCGCCTCATCGAAAGGCGATTTTGAGGCGGTCAAACAAATTGCCGAAACGGTGAGAACATGCTCGGTCACCGGGCTGTCGCGCTCGGTCCGAAGCGACATTGATGCGGCGTGGGAGGCGTTAAAAGGCGGCGCGGAGCCGCGGCTCCACCTATTCATCGCCACCTCGCCGATCCATATGGTGCATAAATTGCGGATGACGCCGGAACAAGTGATTGAAGCGGCGGTTGAGGCGGTGAAATACGCGAAGCGCTTTTTCCCGATCGTCCAATGGTCGGCGGAAGATGCGTGCCGAAGCGAGTTGCCGTTTTTGGCGAAAATCGTCGCCGAAGTGATCAAAGCCGGCGCCTCGGTGATCAACATTCCGGATACGGTCGGCTATATTACGCCGAAAGAATACGGGGAAATTTTCCTCTATTTGCAAAACAATGTTCCGAATATTGAAAAGGTTTCACTCTCCGCTCATTGTCATGATGACTTGGGCATGGCGGTGGTGAACTCGCTGTCGGCCATTGAACATGGAGCGACGCAGGTCGAGTGCACGATCAACGGCATCGGCGAGCGGGCCGGCAATGCGGCGCTTGAGGAAATCGCTGTCGCCCTTCACATCCGCAAAGACTACTATCAAGTGGAAACGCGCCTCAATTTGCAGGAAATTAAGCGCACAAGCAATCTTGTCAGCAAGCTGACCGGGGTCGTCGTTCCACCCAACAAAGCGGTCGTCGGCAAAAACGCGTTTGCGCATGAATCGGGCATCCATCAAGACGGCGTCTTAAAAGAAAAAACGACATACGAAATCATTTCGCCGGAGCTCGTCGGCGTGCCGTCGAATTCGATGGTGCTCGGCAAACATTCCGGCCGCCATGCGCTTCGCAACCGGGTTGAGGAGCTCGGCTACACGTTGTCCGATGAAGAAATCAATCAGCTGTTTGTCCGTTTTAAAGAATTGGCGGACAAAAAGAAGGACATTACCGACGACGATTTAATCGCGTTGATTTTCGAAGAGAAGTTCGACCACTTTAAAGATTTTTACCAATTGTCTTCCATTCAAGTGCAATACGGGACGAATCAAATTCCGACAGCGGTAGTTGTACTGAAAGACGGGAAGGGGAATGAAATCCAAGAAGCGGCGACCGGCGCCGGCAGCGTCGAGGCGCTGTACAATACATTGGAACGTTGCTTCCAAACGCCGGTGACGCTGCTTGACTACCGGATCGAATCGGTCGGCGGCGGCCGCGATGCGTTGGCCCAAGTGTTCGTCAAAGTGCGCGCCCATGACATCGAGACGAGCGGGCGCGGCACTGCACAAGACGTGTTGGAAGCATCGGCGAAAGCGTACATCAACGCCATCAACCGTGTGTTTATGATCGAAGCGATGCGCGGCGAAAACGAGAAAGTGGCAACACCATAAAAACGGGGGGATTCAGAATGGGAAACTATCGGATTGCCGTCTTGCCAGGGGATGGCATCGGCAAAGAAGTGACGTCCGGAGCGGTCGAGGTATTAAAAGCGGTCGGCATCCGGTTTGGCCACGAGTTTACGTTTGAATATGGATTGATCGGTGGAGCGGCGATCGATGAGGCGGGGACGCCGCTCCCCGAGGAAACGCTCCGCCTTTGCCGAGAAAGCGATGCGGTGCTGCTTGGGGCGGTCGGCGGTCCGAAGTGGGATGACAACCCTCCGCATTTGCGCCCGGAAAAAGGATTGCTTGCCATTCGCAAGCAGCTCGACTTATATGCCAACTTGCGGCCGGTTGTTTGCTATGACAGTTTGGTTTCCGCTTCGCCGTTAAAACCGGATCTCGTGCAAGGCGTCGATTTTGTCATCGTCCGCGAGCTGACCGGCGGCATTTACTTCGGCCAGCCGAGCGGCCGCGTCGTCGAAAACGGCGAAGAAAAAGCAGTGGACACCTTGTTATATAAAAAGGAAGAAATTGAGCGGATCGTCCGCATGGCGTTTATACTCGCACGCGGGCGGAAGAAAAAAGTGACTTCGGTCGACAAGGCGAACGTCCTTTCGTCAAGCCGTCTATGGCGGGAAGTGGCCGAAGAGGTGGCGAAGCAGTTTCCGGACGTCACGCTTGAGCATATGCTTGTTGACAATGCCGCGATGCAGCTCATCCGTGCGCCGAAGCAGTTTGATGTCATTGTGACAGAAAACATGTTTGGCGACATTTTAAGCGATGAAGCCTCCATGTTGTCCGGTTCGCTCGGGATGCTGCCGTCAGCCAGCTTATCCGCTTCCGGTCCGAGCTTGTATGAGCCGGTGCACGGTTCAGCGCCTGATATCGCCGGCATGAACAAAGCCAATCCGATTGCGGCGATTTTGTCGGCCGCGATGATGCTTCGCCTGTCGTTCGGGCTCACCGCGGAAGCGGAGGCGGTAGAGCACGCGGTGCGGCAGGCGCTCGCCCTAGGTTTGCGCACCGCCGACTTGGCGCCAAGCGGCGGCCGCATCGTATCCACGAACGAAATGGTCGAAGAAATCAAAACGGCGGTGCTGGATTATACGGCCATTGCTCAAATTATGACCGTTTATGCCTAAGACGTGCGAGGTGAAAGCCAATGAAGCCGAAAACGATCATCGATAAAATTTGGGAAAACCACGTCGTCTACCGTGAGGAGGGCAAACCGGATTTATTGTACATCGATTTGCACTTAGTGCATGAAGTGACCTCGCCGCAAGCGTTTGAAGGATTGCGGCAAAAAGGGCGGAAGGTGCGGCGGCCGGATTTGACCTTTGCGACGATGGACCATAACGTGCCGACCGTTAACCGATTTGTGATTACCGACGAAGTGGCGCGCAACCAAATCGCTGCGCTTGAGCGCAACTGCCGCGAGTTCGGCATTCCGCTCGCCGACCTACACAGCGAAGAGCAAGGAATCGTTCACGTCATCGGCCCAGAGCTCGGGTTGACCCAGCCGGGGAAAACGATCGTTTGCGGCGACAGCCATACGTCGACGCACGGGGCGTTTGGCGCCTTGGCGTTTGGCATCGGCACGAGCGAAGTCGAGCATGTATTGGCTACACAAACGCTTTGGCAGCATAAGCCGAAAACGCTGCAAATCTGCATCAACGGCCGCCTCGGCAAAGGAGTGACCGCCAAAGATGTCATCTTGGCCATTATCGGCCGCTATGGCGTTGGCGTCGGCACCGGTTATATTATCGAATTTACAGGCGAAGCGATCCGACGCATGTCGATGGAAGAGCGAATGACGATTTGCAACATGTCGATTGAAGCTGGGGCGAGAGCCGGCCTCATCAGCCCGGATGAAACGACGTTTGCCTATTTGCGCGGCCGCAAATATGCGCCAAAAGGCGAGGAGTTTGACAAGGCGGTGGAACGGTGGCGGGCGCTTGCAAGCGATGAGGGGGCGGAATACGATAAAACGATTGAAATCGATGCGTCGACGATCGCTCCGATGGTGACGTGGGGGACGAACCCCGCGATGAGCACTTCCGTCGATGGCGTCGTGCCGCATCCCGAGCAATTTGAAAGCAAAACAGAGCAAAACGCGGTGCGCCGGGCGCTTGAGTACATGGGGCTCAAGCCGGGCACGCCGATTACGGATATTCCGGTGCAGCACGTCTTCATCGGTTCGTGCACCAACTCACGCCTCAGCGATTTGCGCGCGGCGGCGAGCATCGTGAAAGGGAAAAAAGTGGCTCCGGGTGTACGGGCGCTCGTCGTGCCTGGATCGCAGCAAGTGAAAAAACAAGCCGAGGCGGAAGGGTTGGCGCAAATTTTCATCGACGCCGGTTTTGAGTGGCGCGACTCCGGTTGCAGCGCCTGTTTGGGCATGAACCCGGACATCATCCCAGAAGGCGAGCACTGTGCGTCAACGTCGAACCGCAACTTTGAAGGGCGGCAAGGAAAAGGGGCGCGCACGCATCTCGTCAGCCCGGTGATGGCCGCGGCGGCTGCGATTTACGGACATTTTGTCGATGTGCGCCAGCTTGAAGCCGAGCCGGTCTGTTAAATTGACGATCGTGATGGCAAAAGAGGCGGCGCGGCATCCTAGGAAGCCGAGCTCCTTTGCCATCAGTGACATCCATAACGGAAGGGGGAAAGGACGATGAAGCCGTTTACGATCCATCGCGGAAAAACCGCCGGCATCGATCGTGCGAATATTGATACCGATCAAATCATTCCAAAGCAGTTTTTGAAACGGATTGAACGCACCGGCTTTGGCCAGTTTCTCTTTTACGATTGGCGGTATTTGAGCGACGGCACGCCAAATCCGGAGTTTGAGCTCAACCGCCCGGAAAACGAAGGGGCGACGATTTTAGTCGCCGATGAAAACTTCGGCTGCGGCTCATCGCGCGAACATGCGCCGTGGGCGCTGCAAGATTACGGATTCCGCGTCATCATTGCCCCATCGTTTGCCGATATTTTTTACAACAACTGCTTAAAAAATGGGCTGTTGCCGATCCGGCTGGATAAAGAGGATGTCCGCTACTTGCTGCGCCAAAGCGAGCGCGCAGACTATGAACTGACGGTTTCGCTTGAAGAACAGCGGGTATTTGACGATGAAGGATTTTCGCGTCCGTTTGACATCGACCCGTATCGAAAACAGCTGTTGCTAAAAGGATGGGACGAAATTGATTTGACGTTTGTGTACGAAGCGCATATCGCCGCCTACGAACGACGGCATTGTCCACGGCCGTAAGCGCCATGTGTTCCGGGCGGCAAGGAGAGATGGGTTGCTCTGCCAATCGGCGGGAGCAGCCTTTTTCGCGTTTGACGGCGTCTGCGTCCAGAGGCCGGCTGCTTTTCGGCAAACAAGCGGCTTGTGTTACCCAGCAAGACGCGGGTTGTTTCGCGAGGGAAAACTTGTTACACTGATGGTAAATGCAAATGGGAGCGGGCGAAGATGGCCGGGAAAAAAGGAAAAATCATCATGTTTCCGCAAACAAAAGAACGGCTGATGGAAGAGGCGTTTGCTGCGCTCGAGGCGAAGCGATATAAAGAAGCGCTCCGCTTTTTGTGCGCCGCCGAACAGCTTGGCGACCACAGCTTTCCGGTTCGGCTTGGGCTGGCTGTCTGTTGCTATGAGCTTGGGGAATATGATGAGGCGGAGCGGCGTCTTGCCGGTTTGCTTGACGAGCAACCGGGCAACGGTGAACTGTTGCAAATGTATATTGCCATATTGTTGCAAACGAATCGATACAGCAAGGCCGAAACCGTGATCCGCCACGCCTTGCGCCGTCCGTCGCTATCCGTTTCGCTGCGCGAACAGCTTCACCAGCTGCTTCGATTCAGTGAAAAAATGAATGCCCGCACGCTTCCGCCCGCGGAGTGGAAGCGGGTGAGACGGCTGCTTGAGTCCGGGGACATTGCTGAGCAGCTGCAACTGATTAAACAACTGGAAAAAGAAGACATCGAGCCGGTGCTGCCGTTGCTCAAGCAATATTTACGCGCACCGGAAAAAAGCCCGATGGCGAAAACGATGCTCCTTCGCCTGTTGACAGGGAAGCGAGTCAACGAAACGGTGACGGTTGAGAAATTTGGCCGTTGCATGGAGGTCGTCCCGTCAGCGTTGGACGAACAGACGGAAACGGAATTTGCTTCATCGTTGCTGGGTCGGCTTGAACAGCAGCTCGCGGCGGAAAGCCCGAGTTTGTATGAAACGGCGGCGGACATTTGGCTTCGCTATGCATATGTGTTGTACCCGTTTCCGCCGGAGCCGGCGGATGCAGCGGCCTGGCTTGCTGCTCTCCATTGGATGGCGAGCCGGTTTTTAGGCTTGGATGCTGACGCGGCCGCCTTGGCCGACCGCTACGGTGTGGAGGCGGCGGAGATGGCAAGGCTTTGCCAAAAACTATATGAAATAGAGGAACTTTCCTCCCTCTAATGGCTCGTTCTCTGTTGAAACATGGCTGTTGTATGGTATAATATAATGGCTGTGCTATGTATCTGTTTTCGCATACTTGTCTACATAATCGGGCATCATAAAAAGATCTGGACAAGCGGAGTGCGCTATGGTCCGAGCAATGATTTCAGGTGGAGGGAACAAGGATGTCAGTCAAATGGGAAAAGCTTGAAGGGAACGAAGGCGTATTGACCGTTGAGGTCGACGCCGAGAAAGTGAACAAAGGCTTGGACGCCGCGTTTAAAAAAGTGGTGAAAAACATCACGCTTCCGGGCTTCCGCAAGGGGAAAGTGCCGCGCGTTCTGTTTGAAAAACGCTTCGGCGTCGAAGTGCTCTATCAAGATGCGCTCGACATTTTGCTGCCAGAGGCGTATGCCAAAGCCGTCGAAGAGGCAGGCATCGAACCGGTGTCAATGCCGGAGATTGACATTGAGCAAATGGAAAAAGGCAAAAGCTTAATTTTCAAAGCGAAAGTGACCGTAAAGCCGGAAGTGAAGCTCGGTCAATACAAAGGGCTTGAAGTGGAAAAAATGGATACAACCGTGACGGACGAAGATGTCGAAAACGAACTGAAACGCCTGCAAGAAGATTACGCTGAACTTGTCGTGAAAGAAGACGGGACAGTGGAAAACGGTGATACGGTCGTCATCGATTTCGAAGGATTTGTCGACGGCGAGCCGTTTGAAGGCGGCAAGGCGGAGAACTATTCGCTTGAAATCGGTTCTGGAACGTTCATTCCGGGGTTTGAAGAACAGCTTGTCGGCATGAAAGCCGGCGAGGAAAAAGAAATCCAAGTCACATTCCCGGATGAATACCACGCGAAGCAATTGGCCGGCAAACCGGCGACGTTTAAAGTGAAAGTGCATGAAGTGAAAGCGAAGCAATTGCCGGCTTTGGACGACGAGTTTGCCAAAGACGTCGATGAAGAAGTCGAAACGCTTGACGAACTGAAGGCGAAAATTCGCGCCCGTTTGGAAGAGGCGAAAAAGAACGAAGCCGAAGCTGCCTTGCGCAATGCGGTTGTCGAAAAAGCGGCAGCCAACGCCGAAATGGATATTCCGGAGGTTATGATCAAAAACGAAACCGACCGGATGCTTCGCGAATTTGACCAACGCCTGCAAATGCAAGGTTTGAACTTGCAGTTGTATTATCAATTCTCCGGCCAAGACGAAGCCGCGTTGCGCGAGCAAATGAGAGAGGATGCGGAAAAACGGGTGCGCGCGGCGCTGACGCTCGAGGCGATCGCGAAGGCCGAAAACATTGAAGTAACCGACGAGGAAGTAAACAAAGAGCTCGAAAAAATGGCGGAAGCCTACAAGCTGAGCGTGGACAAGCTGAAAGAGCTGCTCGGCAGCTTAGATGGCGTCAAAGAAGATTTGAAATGGCGGAAAACAGTCGATTTTCTTGTAGAGCACAGCAAGGTTGCGGCATAATATATCTTAAGGAAAGAACAAGGCGCGAGACGTTCGTGCCTTGTTCTTTATCCACAACAATGGCGCCTGAGCGGCAATTTTCAAACTTTTCTAAACAGATAACGGTTTTTTCATTCGCTTTTTCAGGAACATTTATGGTAAAATAGCGAATACATACGTTTTTACGACATAAGAGATGGCGGAAATGGATACATAAGCAGGCGCGATTTCGTTGGCAAGGGGTGAATGATATGTTTAAATTCAATGATGAAAAAGGGCAGTTGAAATGCTCGTTCTGCGGCAAAACACAGGATCAAGTGCGAAAGCTCGTTGCCGGTCCGGGGGTTTACATTTGCGACGAGTGCATTGAGCTATGCACGGAAATTGTTGAAGAGGAGCTCGGCAATGAAGAGGAATTTGAATTTAAAGACGTGCCGAAACCGTTGGAAATTCGGGAAATTCTAGATGAGTACGTCATCGGTCAAGATGAGGCGAAAAAATCGCTCGCCGTTGCTGTTTACAACCATTATAAACGGATCAATTCCGGCAGCAAAATCGATGATGTCGAGCTGTCGAAAAGCAACATTTTAATGATCGGGCCGACCGGGAGCGGGAAAACGCTGCTGGCGCAAACATTGGCGCGCATTTTGAACGTGCCGTTTGCCATCGCCGATGCCACCTCGCTTACGGAGGCCGGCTATGTTGGCGAAGACGTCGAAAACATTTTGTTAAAGCTCATCCAAGCGGCTGATTATGACGTCGAACGGGCGGAAAAAGGCATTATTTACATTGACGAAATCGACAAAATCGCCCGCAAATCGGAAAACCCTTCCATCACCCGCGACGTATCCGGCGAAGGGGTGCAGCAGGCGCTGTTGAAAATTTTGGAAGGCACAATTGCCAGCGTTCCGCCGCAGGGCGGCCGCAAACATCCGCATCAAGAATTCATTCAAATCGATACGACGAACATTTTGTTCATTTGCGGTGGAGCGTTTGACGGCATTGAGCCGATCATCAAGCGCCGTCTTGGCAAAAAAGTGATCGGTTTTGGCGCGGAAATGAACCAGACGGATGTCGACGAGAAAAACTTGTTGTCGAAAGTGCTGCCGGAAGACTTACTCAAATTCGGACTCATTCCGGAGTTCATCGGCCGTCTGCCGGTCATTACGACGCTCGAGCCGCTCGACGAACAGGCGTTGATTGACATTTTGACGAAACCGAAAAATGCCATTGTGAAGCAATACCAAAAAATGCTTGAGCTTGACGGCGTTGAGCTCGAGTTTGAAGAAGCGGCGCTCCGCGAAATCGCGAAAAAAGCGATTGAGCGGAAAACGGGGGCGCGCGGCCTTCGCTCGATCATCGAAGGCATTATGCTCGATGTGATGTTTGAGCTGCCGTCGCGCGAAGATGTGCAAAAGTGCATCATTACGCTTGATACGGTGCGCGGTACAAAGCCGCCGACGCTGATCCGCCATGATGGCACGGTGATCGAGCTGGAACGGAAAACATCTGCCTGATGGGAAAACCGCCTTTTTTCGGCGGTTTCTTTTTTTTGCCGCCCATGCCCTGGGCGCCGGCCGGCGCTTTTTTTGTTTATTCCCGCCAGTTCGCGGAGATACTATCATACTACATACCATCTAAAGGCAGGAGGATATCGGGGCATGGATTGGACGAACATCGTACTGGTCATCCAGCTGTTTTTCGGGGTCATCATCGGCCTTTATTTTTGGAATTTGCTAAGAGGGCAGCGCGTACAAAAAGTTTCGATTGATAAAGAGTCGCGCAAAGAGATGGAACAGCTCCGCAAGCTGCGTTCGATTTCGCTCACCGAGCCGCTGGCGGAAAAAGTACGGCCGAAAAGTTTTGACGACATCGTCGGTCAGGAAGATGGCATCAAGGCGTTAAAAGCGGCTTTATGCGGCCCGAACCCGCAGCATGTCATCATTTACGGGCCGCCCGGCGTCGGCAAGACGGCGGCTGCTCGGCTCGTGCTTGAGGAAGCGAAAAAAAATCCGCTCTCCCCGTTTAAGAAAAATGCGGTGTTCGTGGAGCTCGATGCGACGACGGCGCGCTTTGACGAGCGCGGCATCGCCGACCCGCTCATCGGTTCGGTGCACGACCCGATTTACCAGGGGGCCGGGGCGATGGGGCAAGCCGGCATTCCCCAGCCGAAGCAAGGGGCGGTGACGAACGCCCACGGCGGCGTTTTATTCATCGACGAAATCGGCGAGCTTCATCCGATCCAAATGAACAAGTTGTTGAAAGTGCTTGAGGACCGGAAAGTATTTTTTGAAAGCGCCTATTACAGCAAAGAAAATCCGCAAATCCCAAGCCATATTCACGATATTTTCCAAAATGGGCTGCCGGCTGATTTCCGTCTTGTCGGGGCGACGACGCGCACCCCGAACGAAATTCCTCCGGCCATTCGCTCCCGTTGCCTGGAAGTATTTTTCCGTGAATTGGACCAAGATGAAATTGCCCTCATCGCTAAAAAGGCGGCGGAAAAAGTCCGCTTGAACGTGTCAGAAAGCGGCATTCGCCTCCTTGCCGCCTATGCGCGCAACGGGCGGGAGGCGGTCAACATGATGCAAATTGCCGCTGGCCTGGCCATCACGGAAAACCGAGAAAACATTTTGGACAAAGATATTGAATGGGTCATTCAATCGAGCCAAATGACTCCGCGCTATGAGAAGAAAATCGCGTCTGCCCCGGCGGTCGGCGTCGTCAATGGCCTTGCCGTGTACGGCCCGAACACCGGCGCGCTGTTGGAAATTGAGGTGACCGCCTTGCCGGCGAAAGGAAAAGGATCGATCAATGTCACCGGCATTGTCGAGGAGGAAAGCATCGGCAGCGCAGAAAAATCGGTGCGGCGCAAAAGCATGGCGCGCGGCTCGGCGGAAAACGTCATCACGGTGCTGCGGGCGATGGGCGTGCCAGCGGACCGCTACGACATTCATGTCAACTTTCCGGGCGGGGCGCCGGTTGACGGCCCTTCAGCCGGGGTGGCGATTGCGGTCGGCATTTATTCCGCCATTTACCAGCTGCCAGTCGATCATACGGTCGCGATGACCGGAGAAATCAGCATCCGTGGCTGCGTGAAACCGGTCGGCGGCGTGTTCGCCAAAATCAAAGCGGCCAAACAAGCTGGGGCGAAAAAAGTCATCATCCCGATTGAGAATATGCAATCGCTGCTAGGCGAAGTCAGCGGCATTCAAATCATCGCCGTCCGCCGCCTCGAGGAAGTGTTCGTCCATGTGTTCGGCGAAGAGGCGCTCCGCCGCGGCCCCGCGCTGCTGCCAGCGGCTATGGACCGCTCGGAGAAAAAGCTCGTCTAGCCAAGGGAAACGGCGGCAAGGCGAACGAGTGGCAACGAAAGCGGGCGGCCCGCCCGGCCTCTTTTATGCACGGCTTCGGCGCAAGCGGATCGTCGCTGAAGTCGGTTTTTCTTTGCCTGCAGACGGAGCGCCGCGCGCTTTTTCGTTCGTCAAATTTTACAAACCCGGCTACCGTACTATACAATAAACGAATAGAAGCGAGAGATGGAGGTGTTCGGCGTGAACGGAAAGAAAAAGGAGACGGTCGTTCCGCTTTTGCCGCTGCGGGGGCTGCTCGTGTTTCCGACGATGGTGCTCCATTTGGATGTCGGGCGCGAGAAATCGGTCAAAGCGCTCGAGCAAGCCATGGTCGAGGATCATATGATTTTGCTGACGTCGCAAAAAGACGTTGCCATCGACGAACCGGACATGGATGACTTATATAAAATGGGAACGATCGCGCGCGTCAAGCAGCTTCTAAAACTCCCGAACGGCACGTTCCGCGTGCTTGTCGAAGGCGTCGCCCGGGCGCTCATCACGGAAGTGATCAGCGAGGAGCCGTACTTTCTCGTCAAAGTCGAAAAGTTTGCTGATCGGGCGGCGAAAGATTTGGAAGATGAGGCGCTCAAGCGGACGATGCTTGAATATTTCGAGCAGTACATAAACTTGTCCAAGCGGCTGTCGGTCGACATTTACGCCTCGATCGTCGACATCGATGAGCCGGGGCGAATGGCGGACATCATCGCCTCGCACTTGCCGCTTAAGCTTGAGGAAAAGCAGCGCATTTTAGAAACGATCGACGTGAAAGAGCGCCTCAATAAAATCATCCAAATTTTGCACAACGAAAAAGAAGTGCTCCAGCTTGAGAAAAAGATCAGCGCCCGCGTCAAGCAGTCGATGGAGCGGACGCAAAAAGAGTACTATTTGCGCGAGCAAATGAAGGCGATTCAAAAAGAGCTTGGCGAAAAGGAAGGAAAAACGGGCGAAGTCGAGGAGCTGAAAGAAAAAATCGAGGCGGCCGGCATGCCGGAGCATGTGAAACAAACAGCATTGAAGGAGCTTGACCGCTATGAAAAAATTCCGGCGACCTCAGCGGAAAGCGCAGTCATTCGCAACTACCTCGATTGGCTCATCGCTTTGCCGTGGTCGAAAGAAACGGAAGACATCCACGACATTAAGCGGGCGGAAGCGATTTTAAACGAAGAGCATTACGGGCTCGATAAAGTGAAAGAACGGGTGCTTGAATTTTTATCCGTCAAGCAGCTGACGAAATCGTTAAAAGGCCCGATTCTTTGCCTCGCCGGACCGCCGGGGGTCGGCAAAACGTCGCTCGCCCGCTCGATCGCCAAAGCGCTCGGCCGCCGCTTCGTCCGTGTTTCGCTCGGCGGCGTCCGCGACGAATCGGAAATTCGCGGCCATCGCCGCACGTATGTCGGCGCCATGCCGGGACGCATTATCCAGGGGATGAAAAAAGCAGGCACGATCAACCCCGTCTTCTTGCTCGATGAAATCGACAAAATGTCGAGCGACTTCCGTGGCGATCCATCGGCGGCCATGCTGGAGGTGCTTGATCCGGAGCAAAATCATACGTTCAGCGACCATTACATTGAAGAGCCGTACGATCTATCGAAAGTCATGTTTATCGCCACGGCCAACCATTTGGCGGCGATTCCGCAGCCGCTCTTGGACCGGATGGAAGTGATCCACATACCAGGCTACACAGAAGTGGAGAAGCTGCATATCGCCAAGCGGCATTTGCTGCCGAAACAAATCGCCGAGCACGGGCTGAAAAAGGCGGCGTTGCAAATTCGCGATGACGCGATGCTCGATATCATCCGCCATTATACGCGCGAAGCCGGGGTGCGGGAGCTTGAGCGGCAGCTCGCCGCTATCTGCCGAAAAGCGGCCCGCCTCATCGTTTCCGGCGAGAAAAAGCGGGTGGTGATCACAGAAAACAATCTTGAGGAATTTTTAGGGAAGCGAAAATACCGCTACGGCCGAGCGGAGGCGGAAGACCAAGTCGGCGTGGCGACCGGGCTGGCGTATACGGCGTTTGGCGGCGATACGCTCGCAATCGAAGTGTCGCTCGCGCCAGGCAATGGGAAACTCGTGCTGACCGGCAAGCTCGGCGATGTCATGAAAGAATCAGCGCAAGCGGCGTTCAGCTACGTGCGGTCGCGCGCTGAGGAGCTTGACATTGATCCGAAGTTCCATGAGAAATATGATATTCACATCCACGTTCCGGAAGGCGCGGTGCCGAAAGACGGGCCATCGGCCGGCATTACGATTGCGACCGCACTCATTTCCGCTTTGACGGGCAAGCCGGTGAGCCGTTTTGTCGGCATGACCGGGGAAATTACGCTGCGCGGCCGCGTTCTTCCGATCGGGGGGCTGAAAGAGAAAACGTTAAGCGCCCACCGTGCCGGATTGAAAACAGTCATTTTGCCGAAAGACAATGAAAAAGATTTGGCTGACATTCCGGAAACGGTGAAGCGCGACTTGCGCTTTGTGCTCGTCTCCCATCTCGATGAGGTGCTGCCGCACGCGTTGGTGGGGTGGAAGCGATGAATGTGAAGAAAGCAGAGCTTGTGACCAGTGCCGTCAAGCCGGAACAATATCCGGACGGCGGACGGCCGGAGGTGGCGCTCGCCGGCCGTTCGAACGTCGGCAAATCATCATTCATCAACAAAATGATCAACCGGAAAAATTTGGCGCGCACCTCCTCAAAGCCAGGCAAAACGCAGACGTTGAATTTTTATTTGATTAACGACTCGTTTTACTTTGTGGACGTGCCAGGTTATGGCTTCGCCCGCGTGTCGAAGCAGGAGCGGCAAAAATGGGGGAAAATGATGGAGACGTACTTTACGACGCGCGAGGTGCTCAAGGCGGCGGTCCTGCTCGTTGACTTGCGCCATCCGCCGACGAAAGACGATGTGATGATGTACGAGTTTTTGAAACATTACGAGATCCCGGTGATCGTCATCGCGACGAAAGCGGATAAAGTGCCGCGCGGCAAGCATCAAAAACACGCGAAAATCGCGCGCGAGACGCTGCGGATGGCTGACGGCGACCCGCTCATTTTGTTTTCCGCCGAGACCGGGCAAGGGAAAGATGAAGCATGGGCGGCGCTTTTGCCGTTTGTGGCCTCATGACGAAAACACCAGCGATTCGGCTGGTGTTTTCGCTTCCAAGGCTATTTTCGCCTAGCCCATAATATATAGATACCGATGGCGATGAGTCCGAGCGGCCAAAACTTCCAGACAGAGGAAAGTCCGGCTTGGACGAGGTGAAAGAATGGCTGGCCGCGCCCGGAAAACGTCAGCAAGACAGCGAGAAGCAAAAAAAGCACGCCAAAGCCGGCCCCGCCTTTTTGTTTGCGGCTGCTGGCGAAAAAAGCGAGCGCGATGAGGAAAAAAAACATGTTCACGCCGCGGGGCCAGAACGAAAATGCACCCGCAAGGAGCAACTCAACGCCAAATCCGAGTAAAAGAAAGCCGGGGAAAAGGTAAGCATATTCGCGCGCTGAATGCGCCTGGCCAAGCAAAGCCGCGCCGCAAATGGCAAGCAAGGCCGGCCACCCTTGGAAGAAATGGAAAAGGGGGGATTCCAACTGTCCGGCGAGAAAATACAGCCCGAGGCCGATGAACAAGATGCCGGCGAATACCGTTCGGGTTTTCATGATCGTCGCGTCCTCCGTTTCCCTTTTGGACATGTTTATGATAGAATGATCACTGTCTACAGTTTAGCATAGCTTTGGAGGCATGTTCACAATTTTTTCAAACCGGAACGATGGACGGTTGTGATATAATGATAGAAGGGATTCGGTCAATAAGGGGGATGGCATCGTGCAAATCGTAGTCGTTGGCGTCGACTATAAAACCGCCCCTGTAGAAATCCGCGAAAAGCTCGCGTTTGCGGAAGCGGAACTCGGTGCGGCGATGAAACAGCTCGCCAAGCAAAAAAGCGTGCTCGAAAATGTGATCGTCTCGACGTGCAACCGGACGGAAGTTTATGCAGTGGTCGATCAACTGCATACCGGCCGTTACTATATTAAAGCATTTTTAGCCGAATGGTTTGGCGTTAGAGTGGAAGCGATTGCTCCGTATTTGCGTGTGCTTGAAGGAGAGGCGGCCATCCAGCATTTGTTCCGCGTGGCGGCTGGCCTTGATTCGATGGTGCTTGGGGAAACGCAAATTTTAGGGCAAGTGAAAGACAGCTATTTGCTCGCTCAAGAGATCGGGACGAGCGGCACGATTTTCAACCATCTGTTCAAGCAGGCAGTGACCTTTGCGAAGCGCGCCCACTCGGAAACGGGCATCGGCGCGCACGCTGTATCGGTCAGCTATGCGGCGGTTGAGCTGGCGAAGAAAATTTTCGGCCGCCTTGCCGGCAAGCACGTCTTGATTATCGGGGCCGGCAAAATGGGGACGCTGGCGGCGCAAAACTTGTGCGGCAGCGGCGTCGGGAAGGTGACGGTTGTCAATCGGACGCTTGAAAAAGCGAAACAGCTTGCTAAGCAGTTTGCCGGCGAGGCGAAGCCGCTCGGCGAATTGTCATGCGCTTTGCTGGAAGCGGATATCGTCATCAGCTCGACGGGAGCCAAAGGCTATATTTTGACGAAGGAAATGGTGGCGCCGCTTGAGAAAATGCGCAAAGGCCGCCCGCTCTTTATGGTTGACATCGCGGTGCCGCGCGATTTGGATCCGGCGTTGGCTGATTTGGAAACCGTGTTTTTGTACGACATCGACGATTTGCAAGATGTGGTGGCGGCCAACTTGGCGGAACGGCAAAAGGCAGCGGCTCGCATTGAAACGATGATCGAAGCGGAACTTATGGCGTTCAGCCAATGGATGCAGACGCTCGGCGTCGTGCCAGTCATCGCCGCATTGCGCGAAAAGGCGCTGGCCATCCAAGCGGAAACGATGAAAAGTTTGGAGCGGAAACTGCCGCATTTGTCGGAGCGCGATTGGAAAGTGTTGAACAAACATACGAAAAGCATTATTAACCAGCTGCTCCGCGATCCGATTTTGCAGGCGAAGGAACTCGCCGCCGGCCCGAATGCCGAGGAGGCGCTTCAGCTGTTTATGAAAATTTTCAATATCGAAGATGCGGTGAAAGCCGAGCGGCGCATGCAGCAGGCGAAATCCGAGCAGCGCGATGAACAAGACGCGGAAGCGGTCCGTGCCGCCCGCCCATCATGGCAGCTGTAAGGTGGGATGGATGGTGGCGCTGTTGTATGAGCTGTCCATTTTGCTTTACATCGCCTCGATCCTTTTCTATTTCATCGATTTTTTGCAACAAAACCGGAAGGCGAACGACATCGCCTTCTGGTTGCTTTCTATTGTTTGGCTTTTGCAGACAGTGACGTTTGTTTCTCGCATCATTGAGACGAAGCGCTTTCCGATTTTAACGATGTCGGAAGGGCTTTATTTTTACGCCTGGCTGCTCATTACGCTGTCGCTCGTCATCAATCGGCTGCTGCGCGTCGATTTCATCGTCTTTTTTACGAACGTGCTTGCTTTTTTTATTTTGGCCATTCATACGTTCGCACCGTCTTCGCAGTCGCCGGCTGTTGCGGAGCGGCTCGTTTCGGAGCTGCTTATCATCCACATCACCCTTTCGCTCGGAGCGTATGCGGCGTTTACGCTGTCGTTTCTGTTTTCGGTGCTTTACATGTTGCAGTACAGTTTGCTGAAAAAGAAAAAGTGGGGGGCGCGCCTTTGGCGCATGGCGGATTTGTCACGGCTTGATTTTTTGTCGTATGTTTTAAATGTGCTCGGCTTGCCTATGTTGTTATTAGGGCTCATCCTTGGCGTGATTTGGGCGTACATTCAAATCGACCATTTCCATTGGTATGATGCGAAAGTGCTCGGGTCGTTTGTCGTTTTTCTCGTCTATGGCGTCTATTTTTACAAGCGAGCCGTCCGGCAGATGCAAGGGAAGGCGATCGCGCTATGGAACATCGGTTCGTTTTTATTTTTGCTTGTCAACTTTTTCTTGTTTGGCAGTTTGTCAAAATTTCATTTTTGGTATTCGTAATTGAGGTGGAACGAGATGCGGAACATTGTCGTTGGCTCGCGGCGCAGCAAGCTTGCCTTGACCCAGACGAAGTGGGTGATCAACGAATTGAAACAGCTTGGGGCGCCGTTTACGTTTGAAGTGAAAGAAATCGTCACGAAAGGAGATCGGGTGCTTGATGTTACGCTCTCGAAAGTCGGGGGCAAAGGGTTGTTTGTGAAAGAGATCGAGCATGAATTGCTCGCCGGCGGCATCGATATGGCGGTCCATAGCATGAAAGATATGCCGGCCGTGCTGCCCGAAGGTTTAGTGATCGGCGCGGTTCCGCGCCGCGAAGATGCACGCGATGTGCTTGTCAGCAAAGGAAACCGGATGCTCTCCGACTTGCCGCCTGGGTCGGTCATTGGCACGAGCAGCTTGCGCCGTTCGGCGCAGCTGCTTGCCTATCGCCCGGATTTGACGATCAAATGGATTCGCGGCAATATTGACACAAGGTTGGCGAAGCTCGAAAGCGAAGAGTACGATGCGATCGTGCTGGCGGCGGCGGGTCTTGCGCGCATGGGTTGGGGCGATGACGTCATCAGCGACTATCTTCCTTTTGATGTCTGTGTTCCGGCGGTCGGCCAAGGGGCGCTGGCGATCGAATGCCGGGAGGATGATGACGAATTGCGCGAATGGCTCAGCCGGTTAAACGACGAGCAAACCGAGCGGGCTGTTCGGGCGGAGCGCGCCTTTTTGCAGCAAATGGAAGGCGGCTGTCAAGTGCCGATTGCCGGCTACGCCGAAGCAGACGGCGGTATGGTGCGCCTCACGGCCCTTGTCGCTTCGCCGGATGGAAAAGAAAAGTATAAAGAAATGGTCACGGGCGCCGATCCGGAGGCCGTCGGCCGGCAGGCGGCCGCTGTCTTAATCGAACAAGGGGCGAAAGCGCTTATCGAGCGGGTGAAACAGGAGTTGAGCCAATCATGACACACAGCGCGCTCGCCGGCAAAACGGTGCTCGTGACGCGCGGCAAGGAGCAGGCCGCGTCATTTTCTGCCAAGCTGCGTGCTGTTGGCGCCGTTCCAGTCGAGCTTCCGCTCATTGTCATTCGACCGGCGACGGCGCCGGAAGAAATCGCTTCTATGGTTGAGCGGCTTGGCGAATACCGTTGGCTCGTTTTCACAAGCGCGAACGCCGTCCGCTTCTTTTTTCCGCATGTTTCGTTGCCGCGGCCGCTGCCGGAGATGGCTGTCGTCGGCCGGAAAACAGCGGCGGCGCTCGCCGAGCATGGTCTTTCCCCGGCGCTCGTGCCGGATGATTACACCGCCGAACGGCTGGCTGACTTGCTCATGCCGCGCGTCAAACAAGGCGACCGGGTGCTGTTTGTCAAAGGCAATTTGGCGCGCCCGACCTTGCCTGAGGCGTTGCGAAACGCCGGCGCCGCGGTCGACGAGCTCACGGTGTATGAGACCGCGTCTGACGAAAGCGGCCGGGAGCGGTTGTTGTCGCTGTTGCGCCGGCGGGAGCTTGATGCGGTCACCTTGATGAGCCCGTCGGCGGTTGACAGCCTTGTCCGCCTTCTCGACAAAGAAGCGGATGCCCTTCTTTCCAGTGTTGCGGTCGCCTGCATCGGACCGGTGACGAAAGAAGCGGCCGAGCGGGCGGGCATTCCAGTCCATATTTGTCCGACGGATTACACCACGGATGGTATAATCAAAGCGATGGAACAATATTTTTCCATGGAGGGACGATGAATGGCACTGTCATTTGACCGCCATCGCCGTTTGCGGCAAACGGCTGCGATTCGGGCGATGGTGCGCGAGACGCATCTTCGTGTCGAGGATCTCATTTACCCGCTGTTTGTGGTCGAGGGCAGCGGCATTAAGCGGGAAGTGCCGTCGATGCCAGGGGTTTACCATTTATCGCTTGACCGCTTATCCGAGGAAGTGGACGACATCGCCAAGCTTGGCATTCCCGCCGTCATGGTGTTTGGCGTGCCGAATGAAAAAGATGAAGTCGGTTCGCAGGCGTATTGCGAAACAGGGATTGTTCAGCGGGCGATCCGCCAAATCAAAGCCGAACACCCAGATCTAGTCGTCATTGCTGATACGTGTTTATGTGAATATACGAGCCACGGCCATTGCGGCGTCGTCGAAAACGAGCGTGTGCTGAACGACCCGTCGCTCGAGCTCCTCACCAAAACGGCGGTGAGCCAAGCGCAAGCCGGCGCCGACATCATCGCGCCGTCGAACATGATGGACGGCTTTGTCGCCGCCATTCGCCGTGGGCTTGATGAAGCAGGGTTTGAGTATGTGCCGATCATGTCGTATGCAATCAAATACGCTTCGGCGTTTTACGGCCCGTTCCGTGATGCCGCCGACAGCGCGCCGCAGTTTGGCGACCGGAAGACGTACCAAATGGATCCGGCCAACCGCCTTGAGGCGTTTCGCGAGGCGGAGTCGGATGTCAAAGAAGGCGCTGATTTCTTGATGGTGAAGCCAGCGCTTGCCTACATGGATATTATCCGCGACATCAAAAACCGTTTTCCGCTGCCGCTTGTCGCTTATAACGTGAGCGGCGAGTATGCGATGATCAAGGCGGCGGCGCAAAACGGCTGGATCGATGAGAAGCCGGTTGTCATGGAAATGTTGACAGGGATGAAACGGGCGGGCGCGGATTTGATCATTACGTATTTTGCCAAAGATGTCGCCCGCTGGCTGGCTGAATAGAGAGGAGGGCGGAAGCATGCGAAGCTACGAACGGTCAAAAACCGCTTACGAAGAAGCGGTGAAATTGATGCCGGGCGGGGTGAACAGCCCGGTGCGCGCCTTCAAGTCGGTCGGGATGACGCCGATTTTCATGGCGCGCGGCCAAGGATCGAAAATTTACGATATTGACGGCAATGAGTACATTGATTACGTGCTGTCATGGGGGCCGCTCATTTTAGGGCATGCCCATCCCCAAGTCGTTGAAGCGTTGAAGCGGGTGGCGGAACAAGGGACGAGCTTTGGCGCTCCGACATTGCTTGAAAATGAGCTCGCCAAGCTCGTGATTGAGCGGGTGCCGTCGGTGGAAATCGTGCGGATGGTCAATTCCGGTACGGAGGCGACGATGAGCGCCCTCCGCTTAGCGCGCGGCTATACGAAGCGCAACAAAATCATGAAATTCGAAGGCAGCTACCACGGCCACGGCGATTCGCTGCTCATTAAAGCCGGCTCCGGCGTGGCGACGCTCGGCTTGCCGGACAGCCCGGGCGTTCCGGAATCGGTCGCCCAGCATACGATCACGGTGCCGTACAACGATTTGGACAGCGTCCGCTATGCGTTTGAGCGGTTTGGCGAAGACATCGCCGCGGTGATCGTCGAACCGGTCGCCGGCAACATGGGCGTCGTTCCGCCAGTGCCTGGCTTTTTGGAAGGGTTGCGCGAGGTGACGAAACAATACGGCGCTTTATTGATTTTCGACGAGGTCATGACCGGGTTCCGCGTCGATTACCATTGCGCCCAAGGGTATTACGGCGTTGAGCCGGATTTGACGTGCCTTGGCAAAGTGATCGGCGGCGGCTTGCCGGTCGGGGCGTACGGGGGCAAAGCCGAGATCATGGAGCTTGTCGCGCCGAGCGGACCGGTGTACCAAGCCGGCACGCTCTCCGGCAATCCGCTCGCCATGACGGCCGGGTACGAGACGCTCCGCCAGCTGACGCCGGAAACGTACGAAGAGCTTGGCCGCAAAGCGGCGCGCCTTGCGGATGGGCTTCATCAGGCAGCAGAGAAATACGACATCCCGCATACGATCAACCGCGCTGGGTCGATGATCGGCTTTTTCTTCACGAACGAGCCGGTGGTCAACTACGAGACAGCGAAAACGTCCGACTTGGAGCTGTTTGCCGCCTATTATCGGGAAATGGCGAATGAAGGCATTTTCCTGCCGCCGTCGCAATTTGAAGGGCTGTTTTTGTCGACGGCGCACAGTGATGATGATATTGAATATACGATTGCCGCTGCTGAGCGGGTGTTTGCCCGTCTGCGCGGATAAGGAAAGGGGCTGCCGACCGTCGGCAGCCCAATTTTTTATCATACCGCCTCGTTTCCGTTCATACAATGGATAATGTCATCAAAACCATTTGCCGAAGGGACGGAAGGAGGAGGCCCGGTTGGAGCAATCGTATTTGCGTTTTTCATTGGAAGAATCGGTCTGGTTTAAAAGAGGACAGGAAGTCGCCGAGTTTTTATCCATTTCTCTTGATCCGGTCATTTCCGTCGATGAGTACGACCAATATATTACGATCCGTGGGGCGCTCGAGCTAAACGGTGAATTTCGTCAGGCGGGCGAAGGGCTCGTCGAGGCGGATGACGACGTGTTTGAGCTGGCTGGTTATCGGTTCATTCAGCACATTTCGGTGCGCGAAGACGGGATCAGCGAACTGTCGCACCGTTTTCCAATCGATATTACGATTCCAAAAAACCGCATTCGTTCCCTTGAGGATGTGTACGTGACGGTTGAATCGTTTGATTATGATTTGGATGAAAACGGAAGATTGCTGATCACTGCCGACATTTCGATCAGCGGCATCAGTGAAGCGCCGCTTGGCGATGATTTGCCGGACGATGAGGAGGACGATGAGCCGCTGTTTGCCCCGTTTGAATCGATCGCCCGCAAGGAAGCGGCCGGTGAGGAAGCGTTTGCTTCCGTGGATGATCTCGCCGATGAGGCGGATGAACAGCCGGCTTTGGCCGCCGGCGAAACGACGGTTTCCGTCATGGAGCCAGCCGCCTTGCGTCATGAAGAAACGGGGGCTGAAGAAGAGGAGGCCAAAGAGCCGTTTTTGCCGCTTGAGACGGAAACGAAGGTGGTCAGCGCACAGACGGAGGAAGACATCGCTTCGCTGCTGCCGCCAACTGAGGCGAAGGTATCGATCGGGGCGGCGAAAAAGGCGGTTGAGGAAGAAGAGGAAGAAGAAACGAAAACAAAAAGCGAAAATGCGCTTTACTTGACGAAATTGTTTGCGAAAAGCGAGGCGGAAGAGTTTACGAAACTGAAAATTTGCATCGTCCAGCAAGGAGATTCATTGGACAAGATTGCCGAACGGTATGATGTGACCGTCTCGCAGCTTTTGCGCGCCAATGATTTGGAAAGCCCAGATGACGTGCACGAGGGGCAGCTGCTATATATTCCGGCCATGGCGGGAAGCCGTCCTTTCTCATGAAAGGGACGCTTTCCGTTTCTTTTGCTGATAAGGGGGCGTAACGATGGCCGCACAGTCTGACCGATATGATGCTGTGCTCGTCCAGTATGGGCTTCGACCAGTGCGCATTGAGCAGCGAGGCAAAGCCGTCAAGGTATACACGAACCGCGGCGTTTTTGCTTTAAAGCCGCTCGAAAGCGAGCAAGAAGCCGCCGCCGTTTGGCAGTCTCTTCAGCATGGCGGTCCCCGTTGTCTCCCGCTTTACCTGACGCGGCGGCGGTCGCTGTTTGCCACAGAAGGCGGCCGTCTTTATTATTTGCAAGCCTGGCATCATGGCGAAGCGAGAGCGGATGAGGATGCCGTTCGCTCCTTTTTTCGCGAACTCGCCCGCCTCCATCGCGCCACCGTCCGCACGATCGAGGTGAGTGAGGAAGAGGCGGCGGCGTACCGAAAGCAAAAAAAGGACGAATGGCAACGGGCGCGGACGGTGTGGGAAGAACGGATTGAGCGGTACGAAGCGGCGTGGTACATGTCTCCGTTTCAGCTTCAATGCTGCACATATTTCCATGAGGTGATGCGCGCGTACTCGTTCGCTGAAGAACGGCTCGATGTGTGGGAAGAGACGCTCAAAGAGACGAAGCAATGGCGCATCGCCTGGGTGCACGGCAAAGCGCGCCTCTCCCACTATATCCCGCCGTATTGGATCAGTTGGGAGCGGGCGCATTGGAATTCACCGCTCTTTGATGTGATCGCCGCGCTCCGTTTTCACGTACAGACAATGCCGCCGCTTGGGCGCGAGTGGCTTGAAGGGATGGAGGAGTACGAGAAGGAGCTGCCGCTGTCCGACGGAGAGCGGGCGTTTTTATACAGCCATTTGGCGGAGCCGCGCGGGTTTGTCCGCTGTTTGGAGAGGTATGAGGCCGCTTCGCGGAACGAGCGGAACGAACGGGAATATGTGGCCGCGTTGCAGCGTCGTTATTTGGCGTTCAAAAATACGGAGGCGCTCGTTATGCACCTTGTCCAACGCGACGCCGCGCGGCAGCAGGAAGAAGCGGTGGACAACGAACCGCCGGCGGATGAAAGCAGCAATGATTAAATGGATTTTGAATCCAGCCAAACAAAACGGCGTCGCACTAAATCCATTCCAAATGGAGCGCCACGGCAATGAAAACGAAGATGGCCAATAAAATGACATCAAACGTCGTTGGCAGAAAAATGGTGCGGATCGCTTGAAAAATGGTGAGCGGGATGATCACTTGGGCGCAGACGGCGCGCACTTGCCGAAGCCACGGCGGCCACGAATACGGGTTGAATCGCCGCATCGACATTCCCTCCTTCTCCGGTTTACTATACAATATGAAACGTGCGATTGTTTGTCACCAAATGCACACGGATGGAATAAATAAATAAAAACTTGGCAAAGATGATGGACAATGGTAGTATAATAATCGAACAATGATGACAAAAGCGAAGACGGGGAGGAGTACAGCGGTCCGCGCCTGCAGAGAGGGAAATCAGAAGCTGCGAGATTTCCTAGGATGACGGCTGCTGGAAGGTCGCCCTTGAGCTGCTTCTTTGAAAGGCGCTGCTGCCGAGTAGAGGAAGCCGGCATCATGCCGTTATGCCAATGAAGCGCTTAAGCCTTTGGGCTTAAGAAAAAAGGTGGTACCGCGAAAGCAGCTCCTTTCGTCCTTTTTGGATGAAAGGGGCTTTTTTGCTTGCCGGCTGCGCGGCATTGCTCAGTGGGAAGCCGCCGTCGGCCGCATTGTCCATCATGTTGAAGGAGGGAAATGAAACATGGCACAGCACGAAGTGTCGATGCCGCCCAAATACGACCACCGCGCGGTCGAAGCGGGGCGCTACGAATGGTGGCTGAAAGGAAAATTTTTTGAAGCGACCGGTGATCCGAACAAACGACCGTTTACGATCGTCATCCCGCCGCCCAACGTCACCGGCAAACTGCATCTGGGGCACGCGTGGGATACGACGCTGCAAGACATCATTACGCGCATGAAACGGATGCAAGGGTATGACGTTCTGTGGCTTCCGGGAATGGATCACGCCGGCATCGCCACCCAGGCGAAAGTGGAAGAGAAGCTGCGCCAGCAAGGGCTGTCGCGCTACGATTTAGGCCGGGAAAAATTTTTAGAAGAAACGTGGAAGTGGAAGGAAGAATACGCCGGCCATATTCGCAGCCAATGGGCGAAGTTAGGGCTTGGCCTCGATTACACGCGCGAGCGGTTCACGCTCGATGAAGGGCTCTCAAAAGCGGTGCGCGAAGTGTTCGTCTCGCTCTACCGGAAAGGGCTTATTTACCGCGGCGAGTACATCATCAACTGGGACCCGGTGACGAAAACCGCTTTGTCAGACATTGAGGTCGTTTATAAAGAAGTAAAAGGCGCGCTCTACCATTTGCGCTATCCGCTCGCTGACGGCTCCGGCTACATTGAAGTGGCGACGACCCGTCCGGAAACGATGCTCGGCGATACGGCCGTTGCTGTGCACCCCGATGACGAGCGGTACAAGCACTTGATCGGCAAAATGGTAAAACTGCCGATCGTTGGCCGCGAAATTCCGATCATTGCCGACGAATACGTCGATATGGAGTTCGGCTCCGGGGCGGTCAAAATTACGCCGGCGCACGACCCGAACGACTTTGAAATCGGCAACCGCCACAACTTGCCGCGCATTCTTGTCATGAACGAAGACGGCACGATGAATGAAAACGCCATGAAATACCAAGGGCTTGACCGGTTTGAATGCCGGAAGCAGATCGTCCGCGATTTGCAAGAACAAGGCGTCCTCTTTAAAATCGAGGAGCACGTGCACTCAGTCGGTCACAGTGAACGGAGCGGCGCTGTTATCGAGCCGTATTTGTCGACGCAATGGTTTGTGAAAATGAAGCCGCTCGCCGAAGCCGCCATCAAGCTCCAGCAAACCGACGGCAAAGTGCAGTTCGTGCCGGAGCGTTTTGAAAAAACGTATTTGCATTGGCTTGAAAACATCCGCGACTGGTGCATTTCGCGCCAGCTTTGGTGGGGGCATCGCATCCCGGCATGGTACCATAAAGAAACGGGTGAAATTTACGTCGACCATGAACCGCCAAAAGACATTGAAAACTGGGAGCAAGACCCCGACGTGCTTGATACGTGGTTCAGCTCGGCGCTTTGGCCGTTCTCGACAATGGGATGGCCGGATGTGGAATCGTCGGATTACAAGCGCTACTACCCGACTGATGTGCTTGTCACCGGCTATGACATCATTTTCTTCTGGGTGTCGCGCATGATTTTCCAAGGGCTCGAATTCACCGGGAAGCGCCCGTTCAAAGACGTGCTCATCCACGGTCTTGTCCGCGATGCCCAAGGGCGGAAAATGAGCAAATCGCTCGGCAACGGCGTCGATCCGATGGATGTGATCGATCAGTACGGCGCCGATGCGCTCCGTTACTTCTTGGCGACCGGCAGCTCGCCGGGGCAAGACTTGCGCTTCAGCACCGAAAAAGTTGAAGCGACGTGGAATTTTGCCAACAAAATTTGGAACGCCTCGCGCTTTGCCTTGATGAACATGGGCGGCATGACGTACGAGGAGCTTGATTTGAGCGGCGAAAAAACGGTCGCCGACCATTGGATTTTAACGCGCCTCAACGAAACGATCGACACGGTGACGAAGCTTGCTGAGAAATACGAATTCGGCGAAGCGGGGCGCACGCTGTACAACTTTATTTGGGACGACTTGTGCGACTGGTACATTGAAATGGCGAAATTGCCGCTTTACGGTGACGACGAAGCGGCGAAAAAGACGACGCGCTCCGTGTTGGCGTATGTGCTCGACAACACGATGCGCCTGCTTCACCCGTTCATGCCGTTCATTACCGAGGAAATTTGGCAAAACTTGCCGCATGAAGGCGAATCGATCACCGTCGCTCCGTGGCCGCAAGTGCGCCCTGAGCTGTCGAACGAAGAAGCGGCGGAAGAAATGCGGATGCTCGTCGACATCATCCGCGCCGTCCGCAACGTCCGCGCCGAAGTGAACACGCCGCCGAGCAAGCCGATTGCGCTCTATATTAAGGTGAAAGATGAACAAGTGCGGGCGGCGCTCATGAAAAACCGCGCCTATCTTGAGCGGTTCTGCAACCCGAGCGAGCTCTTGATCGATACAAACGTTCCCGCGCCGGACAAAGCGATGACGGCGGTCGTCACCGGCGCCGAGCTCATCATGCCGCTTGAAGGGTTGATCAATATTGAGGAAGAAATTAAGCGGCTTGAAAAAGAGATTGACAAATGGAACAAAGAAGTCGAGCGCGTCGAAAAGAAACTGGCGAACGAAGGCTTTTTGGCGAAAGCGCCGGCTCATGTCGTCGAAGAAGAGCGGCGCAAGCGGCAAGATTACATGGAAAAACGCGAAGCCGTCAAGGCGCGCCTCGCCGAGCTCAAACGGTAGACAAACGATCTTGCTGTTGATTATGATGAAGACGAATCCGCTTTCCTGTGGATTCGTCTTTTTCGATGGATCATGATGGAAGGTTGGCATATTCTGAGAAAATGTTTGTTGTCAACATATACTCGCTTTCGCCAAGCTTCTCGATGTGTGGCGCATCCGCCGCATGAAGCCGGCAGGGGGCGGCAAGACACCAATGGAAAAAGGAGGATGATGGACATGGTTCGAACGTATGAAGAAGCGGTCGCTTGGATTCACGGGCGGCTGCGGCTTGGCATGAAACCAGGATTGAAACGGATGGAATGGATGATGGAAAAACTCGGGCATCCGGAACGCCGCGTCCGCGCCGTCCATATCGGGGGAACGAACGGCAAAGGGTCAACGGTCGCCTATTTGCGCTCCATTTTGCAAGCGGCGGGCTATTCGGTCGGCACGTTCACCTCGCCGTATGTCGAGCAGTTTAACGAACGAATCAGCATAAACGGCGAACCGATTCGCGATGAAGAGATCGTGGAGCTTGTGCAAACGATCAAACCGCTTGCGGACGAATTGGAACAGACGGAACTTGGCGGACCGACCGAATTTGAAGTGATCACGGCGATGATGCTTGATTATTTTGGCAAAAAAAACATTCAAGACATCGTGCTCATTGAAGTCGGTCTCGGCGGCCGCTTGGACTCAACCAACATCATTTATCCGCTCCTTTCCGTCATTACGAACGTCAGCTACGATCATATGAACATCTTAGGCGATACGCTCGATCAGATCGCCGCGGAAAAAGCGGGGATCATTAAATCAGGGGTTCCGCTTGTGACAGCGGTCAACGAGCCTGAGGCGTGGGATGTGATCGCCAAGACGGCGGCGGAGCGGAAAGCGAAAACATATCGTCTCGGCGTCGATTTCACCGTTTCCGACCGGCAGGCGACGGCGGAAGGGGAGCAGTTTTCCGTCATGACGCCGTTTGCCGAGTATCCCAATTTGCGCATTTCTATGCCCGGCGCCCATCAAGTCGAAAACGCGGCGGTGGCGGTGATGGCGGCAGAACTATTGCGCCTTGGCTATTCGTTTTTGATCGATCCGGAGCATATCGCCGATGGGCTGGCCACAGCCGCTTGGCCCGGCCGGTTTGAGCGGGTGAGCGACCATCCGCTGATCATCCTCGACGGCGCCCATAACGAAGCGGGCATCCGCGCTCTTGTGGAGACGGTGCGCACCCATTATCCCGACAAACGCGTCCATGTCTTGTTCGCCGCGCTGACAGACAAGCCGCTTGAGCGGATGATTCAACGGCTTGATGAGCTCGCGGATACGATCACGTTTACCACGTTTGATTTTCCGCGCGCGGCAGCGGCGGAACAGTTGGCTGCTCTTTCATCCCATCGGCATAAGGCGACTGTTCATCGTTGGAAGGAGTGGATCGGTGAGCAGAAAACACGTTTGTCGGCTCAAGAAATGTTGCTGATTACGGGGTCTTTGTACTTTATTTCCGAAGTAAAAAAACGGCTTGCGTAAGAAAAATTTGCTATCAACAACGTCTTTGAAATGGTATAATGAAGATAAAGAAAAATAGGCAATTTGTCATGAAACGGGGAGAGGAACATGAGGAAAAGGAGGTTTTTCCAAGCTCTTACAGCGTCGGTCTGGGCATTTTTGCTCATGTTTTGCACAGGTGGGAAGGAGGTTGCCGTTCAAGCCGCTTCTTCCTCTCTGCCATCGCTTCAATTGCAGTTTTCTTCGTCACAATCAGAGTACGCCAAGCCGCCAAACGGCGATGCCCAAGGCCGGCTCGATGTGACGCTCGTTCCACAAGGCGCTGTTTCAGGAATCATCCGCCCGCCGATCGATGTCGTGTTTGTCATGGACGTGTCGGGGTCGATGACGGCAATGAAGCTGCAAAGCGCCAAATCCGCTCTGCAAGCGGCGGTCAACTACTTTAAGTCCAATTACAACCAAAATGACCGCTTTGCTCTTATTCCGTTTTCCGATGGAGTGCGGGAAGCAAGTGTGGTTCCGTTTGGGAAGTACTCGAATGTTGCAAGTCAGCTTGATGCCATTCTCAATACCGGCAACAGCTTGACCGCCGGCGGCGGAACGAACTATTCGGCTGCTTTGTCTCTTGCTAAGTCGTATTTCACGGACCCAACGAGGAAAAAGTATATCATTTTCTTAACGGATGGCATGCCGACGGTGTTGAATACAGTCGATACGATTACGTACCGGGAGGTTAAACCGAAATTTTGGGGCGGATATCAGTATACAGGGAATAGAGTAACCGATTCTCTTTCGGTCACATACGAATTGTACAGCGATGGACGGACTGCCGGTATCCGTTTTACCGACAACAAAGGATATTCTCGCCAATTTTACAGCGACGGGCAAGATTATGTCAATGGATGGCGGGTGTCTTGGGATAACGGCTATTCGTTCACTTACAGCGGCATCGAAGGGAAAATCCGAGCCGATGCCACAGCGGTGGCGAAAACGCTCGGGATGAACAATATCACTCTTTACTCAATCGGCTTCGGCGACAATGATGAAGTCGATATGGACTATTTACGGTCGCTTTCAGCGACTGCCGGCGGCGAGGCGCGGCAAGGAACGACGCAAAATTTGACCGCCTTGTTCCAACAGTTTTCCCAGCTTGCCACCACGCCGGCGATCACCGGAACGATCCGCATCCCGCTTTCGTCGTTTGGCGGCAATGTCGCCGTTGCGGAAAACGGCCAAGTATGGCTGGATGAAAACAAGCAAAACGCGTATATTTCGTTTTCCATCCCATACCAAGTTGGCCAGGGCACACCGGCGCCGGTGACAGTTCCGATTCCCGTGTCATTTAAAGCAAAAGGGACATATACGTTCAATGCTGAACTGACGTATCGGGATGTGTATGGCCAACCACAGCCGGCTGTGACGAAAACGGTGACCGTCACTGTCAAAGATGAAGCGCCGCCGTCGTTTACTGGAACGGTGAAGCTGCAAGGGTTGACCAATGATGTCACGAGCTTAATCAAACGCGGGGCCACCGATGGCGACGACAACCGCTTCCGGGCTACGTATTCGTTGTCGCTTGTCGGGTATGTCGGCAATGCGACCGGGACGATCAGCAATGTGAGCATTGTCCAAGAACTGCCCGATGGCATCTCCGTTGTTCCCGATGACAAAGTCACAACCTATGTGGAGAATGGCAAGCGTTATGCCAAATGGTCTTTCACCAATCAAACGTTCGACTACAGCCAGCTCAACAAACTGACGCTCTCGGCGCAATGGGTGATGCAGGCGGACTTTGCCATGAACAGTGTTCAATTGCCGCCAGCTTCGGTGACATTCACCGACAGCCGTTATGGCGCCCAAACATCGACGCTCGTTCCGCCGGCGGAACGAATCGGCATGACAGTTCGTTTGGATGATTTTCCATACTTTTACTATGAAGGGGATGGAAAGGGTACTATCACAAAACACAAATTTTCTGCTTTATCAGACGACATTGTCGGACAGGCGAATCCCAATTCTAATTCCAATTCATATGGATTATTGCCGTTACCTGTCAAAGCGCTGCAATATGACCCGAATGATGATGGCGTGCTGCTTGTCACGTACAGCAACGGCCAGACGGTACCGGTGTACATTAAACCCCATCTTTCCGTTGTGACAGCCAATGGAGTCGTGCCAAACGGAGCGACGACTTATGAGGCGCCGACCGTTAAAATAACCGGGTTGGTAGCCGGTGAAGGGGTGTCATATCAGTACCAAGCAGTGCGAAATGGGGTGGCATCCGCTTGGACGCCGCTCTCGTCGCCGTATGTTGTTGCCATTTCCAATGACGGTTCCTACACGGTGAATGTGCAGGCGTCAGGAGGATTGACGAGAGGAACGGGTTTAACGAGCGCAGCGTTTACGTATACAAAGCTGATTACAGAACTGAAGCTTGGTTCATATCAGGCGACGATGAATGTCGGAGATACGCAGACGATTCCAGTGACGATCGTTCCGAGCGATGCGACGAACAAAACGTTGGCATGGTCATCGAGCGACAATACGATCGCCGTGGTGCAAAACGAAACCGTGACAGCGCTAAAGCCTGGAACGGTCACCATCACTGTCCGCTCGACAGACGGAGGAAATGCGTCAGCGACGGCAACGATTCGTGTGATTGATCCGTACGTACCGCTTACAGGCATGGCGTTCCGCAATCCGATTCTATACATGAATGTCGGCGATCAACTCGAAGTGGCGCCAGAACTCCGTTTCATTCCGGAAAATGCAACGGACAAGGCGCTTCGCTCTGTTGCAACGTCTGACGATCGGTTTGTCAAGGTGGTTCAAGAAAACGGGAAATGGTATTTGCAAGCGGTTGATGTCGGATATGCCACCATCACGGCGACAGCCAAGGTGAAAGCGCTGGATGGCCGGGATATTCAAGCTGAGGCGACCGTCATTGTCCGATCGCCTTCCACCAACCAAAATGGCGGGAACGGCGGCAAATGGTAGCCATGAATAAAGCGCGGCCTCCCTTTCGGGAGCGCCGCTTTCCGTTTTGAATCAAAAATGCCTCCTTCATTCTACTTCCAATCGGTCGACCACGAGCGAAATGCGATTGACAAAAGGAAGTCCTGTCCCTTGTTCAACAAGCATTTCAGGACGATAGCGGACGACGAGGCGTGAGGATAACGGATCACTTCCTGGCGTAAACCGGTCCGGTTCTCCGTTTTCCCCATTGACTTGACCGCGGAATGCGTTGACGACAAGCCCATTGATGTCTGTGTCTGGAGCTGTTGCTCCGTTTCCGCGGGCGAACAGCCCGCCTTCGATATACAAGTAGGATCCAACGGCATAAATCGTGGCGCTGCTGTCTGTGTAAAAGTATCCTTTCAAATTCGGTGTCGGAATGGTTGGGTTATTGAATTCATTAATACGGGAAATATCGAGCGGACCTTTCGACAGCAACACAACACCTTTGTTGTTTAGCGCCCGTTCGATCCGGCTTTGGTAAATTTTCGTGCTCCCGGTGACGTAGATGCTTGCGTCAAGCCGCAAGTTGCCTGTCAAAGTTAAATCACCGAGGACGATAAAATTTCCGCGTACGCTGACAAATGTACTGGGATTTGTCGGCCCATCAAGGCGAAGATCGCCGTTGACAATGAGCCATTGGTTGACTCCGCTGTTCTGAATATCGACATCTCCTCTCAAAACGCTGTTTCCATCGAGGTAGAGCGGTTTGGTTTTGGACTGCTCTTTGATCACTTCTTCAAGCGTTTTACGTGGATCGTTTGGATCCGGTTGATTCGATTGGATCGAGGTCCATTGATTGGACAACTCTGCCACTAACGTGTGAAGTTGGCTATTTTTGTCCCCGGCTTCTTGAATGGATTCCATTCGCTCAATGTAATCGGATGACGGGGGCAAAATTCCCGATGCTTGCAACAGTTTGTCGGCCACAGTAAGGTCAAAATCGACATCGATAAAATCTTCGTTTTCTTGCCTGATGGTTGGCGCCGGTTCTGGCACATCCGTCGGCCAACGAGGCGCCCAATTGGTCTTCATGCGAAAACGGCCTTGTGATGCTTCCCAGCAACCGGTCGTTTGCCCGCATGCATTCAATTGTCCGTCGTTTGTATACCAAATCGAGGAAGAGGATAAAAGCGGCATGCCGGCGTTAGACGAATTGACGGTCAGCTGTCCGTTTGCCTTCACATAGTTGGTCGCGTTGCTGGCATAGGCGTTTTGCCCTGTGTATACATTCCCGTTTTCGACATAAACCCCGCCGTTGAGGACCACTGTTTCCTTTGAGCCAAGCGCATATTTCAAAAAGCTTGGCGTATTGGTCACAAAGACGAGCCGCTTGACGGTTCGCGTCCGATGGCCGTCATTGAACGTTTTCGTTAAACGAAGGGCGCGAAGAAACACTTGGTTTTTGGGAATATCATATTGCTCGCTTTCATCTTCCATGATCACCCCGTAGCGGTCGCGCAGGCGGCCGGCGATCGTGTCTTCTCCAGGAGACGAGCTGCCAAGCCCGAGAAACTGATCCCATTGGTCAGGCGCAAAAATACGATGGCGGACCAAAAAATTTGGATCCGATAACTCTGCTTTCAGATCGGCGACCGCCTCGTTGACATCCGTCTTCGCCTCATGCAGCGATTGTACGTCATCCACGCGCACGGTGGTGAATTGGGCGTGCTCGACGGCGGTGGTGACAATGGTTAGACCTAGCAATAAAAAGACGGTGATGACCAACAATGTTGTAATCAAACTATATCCTCGCTGATCTCGGCGCATAGGGCCTCCCCCCTAAAAACCGAATTCCGTCTGTAAAGTGAAAGGTTTTATTGAAAGCATCCCGTTGTTATTCCCATCTTTGATCGTTAAGATGATGGTGATAACCCCACTTCGGCAAATTTCTCCGTCTCTGCGCGCGCAACGGAACGAAAAGGAGGAAGAATCGTCCAGCAAAAGGCGTGTGGATGTAATCGCTTCCCCGTCCATCATCAGTTTTCCGTCTTTAATCGAAATGATTCGATGGACCGATTGCGCCGCGGTTTCGCGGGAAACAAGACCGACTTGGTTGTTCGTTTTGAATTGCTCGTTTTTGACAAACGACAGTTGACTAAGCGTTTTGTTTTCTTGGCTCCGATCGGCTTCAAGGCCGTCCGGCGAGAACATGTACAAGGCATTCATGATGCGTGCCACCGCGTAATCCGCCTCGCTCCGCAATTCACTTTCAATGCCGATGTGCTGATAAACGCGAATGCCCGCTAGAAAAACAGTATAGATGGCGCCAATGATCAACATGGAAATGGAAATGGCGGCCAACAGCTCGACAAGCGTCATCCCATCTTGGGTGTTAACGGATCGTCTCATCGGTCACCACTCCTTCCACCCATGTGATGTCGCCGTTTCGTTCTCCCCAACGGACAACGGCGTACAGTTTCGCCATGTAGGTGCCGGCTTCGGAGGAGATCATGTTGTTTCGTTCACGACGGATCTCTTCTTTGAGCCGCTCCGGCAATGACGCAAATTCAGAGGAGGTGAGGAATCCGTCCCATCCTTCTTGATCGCAGCGGATGATGTACACCGTTGTTTCGTATTGAACATCATTGATTGTTGGGGCGAGCTGGGCGGTGCATGATTGTTGAGAGCTTATCGTTTCGCCCTGATTTCCGCTTGGAAACAATAAAGAGGACAAGGCTTCATGGCTGCAGCTGTTTTTCTCTACTTTAAGAAATGAAAGATTGTTCTCTGTCATGTAATTCGATAAGGAAGAAAAGAGAACATTTTTTTCAAAGTACGCCATCGTTCCACGCGCCACGTTGATGGCCACCGTTCGTCGTTCGTTATCGGCTGTATACGTCATAGCGTGGGTGAAAAAGGAAAACAAGCCGATCGCCACCGCAGACAACAGCGTGATGGACAACAATGTCTCGATAAGGGTGAACCCTAAAGTGCGTCGGCAGGAAAAAAAATTCTTGTCCGTCATTGATCACAACCTTCTTTCAAAATATGTAACTTTATTATACAATAAGTAAGAGTCGAATGTTGCAGATTTTTAGTATAAAAGAGGTCTTTTGTCATAGAAGAAACGGGGGGGCATGATGAAAGAGGCGCTCATGTATGCCGGTGCTTTTGTCGTGGCGCTGCTGCTGATTTGGCTTCTTCCGCTTGGCTTCAGCCGGCTTGGGGGGCTTACAGCGGTTGTTATGGCGCTGTTGGCTGCGCTTTTGGCCGAATTTGCTAGTTCGATCATTCCGCTTTGGCAGGCCGGGCTTCTTGTTCTTTTGTTGTTGGCGGCTGCATCGTATTTGCTTGACCGCCGATTTGGCGCTGCTCTTTACCGCGCCGGGGCTTCTCGTGAATCAAGTTTTGTAAAAGAAGAAAAAGAGGAGCGGTCGGCGCCGGAATCTTTGGCTTCTGTCCCTGTTTTGCCAAAGGCGCCGTTGCCGTCGATCCAGTTTGATCAAGCGCCGCCCCTTTCTGAACCTAATGAATCATCATCGATAGAGCAGACAGCAGAACGGTCGGAAGAAGTGAACCATTCTCCCGCTGACTTGTTGATGGAGGCAGCGGCAGAAACTGTTCCACCGTGGGAGCAAGCGGAAGAAATCGTTGGAGCGTCCGAACCGCTGCGGCGTGTTTCCGATTGGTTGGATCAGTGGCCGGGCGCTGTGACGCCGGACCTTGAGACAGCGGTGCTTGATGAAGTGTCAAAAGAGAGCGGAAATGAAGGATCGCAAGCCGATGAGCCGGTTCTGAATGCAGCAGAAATCGTTAAGGGTGAGAGCCGCGGCGAGAATGAATGGGATGCATGGATGAGCATGGATGATCGTTTCTCAGAGCGCGTGGAAGGCGGAGAATACGAGTTCTCTTCAACGGACAGCGTCAAACGGGAGCACGGAGGCGTCTTTTTCGAGGCGGCCGTGGCTCCGGATGAGGATGGATTTGCCGGAATCCATGACATCTGGCATCATAAAGAAGGACAACGCGTGGAGGCGGAAAGCTTCGAGGACGATGGCGTGATGTTTGCTGATGGCCTTGAGATTGGACATGATCAAGACAGCGGTGCGGTCGATTGGATGGATCGGCTCGTGGATGATGCCGTTTCGTTGAGATCAGCTGCTGAAGCGATGGTCAGCGAAAAAACAGCGGACGCTTCCGAGCAGCAAGAGGAACAAAAGGCGGATTCCGAAGAGAATCCTCAATATGAAGAATGCGTCGAGGCGGCAGATGAGCCGTTTGCTGAAGAACCAATGCATTTGGTTGCTTCGGAAAAAGCGCAAATGGCGGCAGCGGAATTGATGCTGAGCCGCCGCCGTTTGACGGCCGATGCGTATGAACAATGCCTGCATCAATGTTTGCAAGCCCCGCTTTCCGATCGCGATTACTACGTATTCGCCCGCCTGCTGTTGGAGCATTATGCACTGGAACAAAATGGCCAACAGCTTCGTGCGTGGGTTGACCAGCTCGAGCGACGTTTTTCAAACTATCCAGCTATCGCGGCTGAACTGGCACTCTGGCGGGAAATCGCCGCTACATTAGCAAATGGTTGAGGTGAAGAGGATGAAAGCGAGCGCGCAAATCATCGGATTGCCGATCATCAGCATTGCGGATGGGATGCAAATCGGCGCCGTGAAAAGCTTTGTCATTAATCCTGATAAAGGTTCCATCGATTTTTTGACTGTCGAGCAAGAAGATGTGCAACTCAGTTTAAAAGCGATTCCGTTTAAAAAAATCGTCGGAATCGGCGAATTCGCCGTTACGGTGGCAAGCAGCCATGATGTCATTGATTTGGCGGAAATTCCGATTGCCAACCAGCTTGTCAACAAGCAAATCCGCATCAAAAATACAAAAGCCATCACGCGCAAAGGACAGCTTTTGGGGGAAGTCCATGAGTTTTTCCTAAACGAAGAGACAGGGGATATTATCGGCATCGCCCTTCGCCTTGAAAGTGGAGAAGCGGTGTTGCCATCCGCCCAAGTGTTGACTTATGGAAAGGATATATTGATCGTCAGCGACGACGCTTCGGGAGCTCTCCTTTCCGATGCGTCGATGCTCATTCAAAAGAATGAAAAAGAAACAGAGGCCAGCAACATTCCTGAACAGATCCAAGCTATGTCGGAGACAGCGGAAAATGTCGAAGCGCTTGAATCGCTCCGTGAAAAGCAAGTGGCGCTTCTTGCGGGGAAACGGGTGACCAAGGATATTTATGATTTGAACGGCGAACTTCTGTTTCCAGCGGGAACGACGCTTCGCGAAGAAGATGTGAGAAAAGCGCAAGAGGCGGGTCCAAGCGTCATTGTCGATGTGTCGATGAACATCGAAGCTGAGTGAAAAAGGGGGAGCTCGAGGTGAGAGCGGCTTCCATAGGAAAACTGTTTATCGTGATGGCGGTTTGCACCGTTTATTTCCTCACCTTTGCCCGCTTGGGCGTTTTGGCTTATGAGTCGTTTGGCCCTGATCAAGACCGCTATCGCTCCGGGACGTACGTCGGGCCGATTTCGCTTGCTGGGATGACGAGAGCGGAAGCCCAACAGGCGGTGGCAGACAAGGTGAGCGACTGGCGATCGACAGCTTCGATTTCGGTCCGCTATCAAGAAAAGAAAGCCGAGCTGCCGGCTGACATCTTTACATTTCGCTTGTCGGAAAGCACAAAAAACGTGGTCAACGGCCGTTCCTCGCCGCTTCTTGTGTTGGCTGACATGAGCGCTTGCATGGAAACCGTTGAACGCCTTCTCCCGCCGGCGGCAGTCCCCGCCTTGGATCTCAAAGCGTTGGAAGCGGATTTGGAGGCGGCGGCGTCCCAGCTTGCCGTTCCGAACAAGCCGCTCGACTTGGCCCATTATCTTCCCTCTTCCGGGAAGGGGCAGACGGTCGTGAGTGAAGCGGCTGTTGCCGTTCGCGATCAAAGTCTCTCCCGTTTTCTTGCTTCGGAACGCCGCGTCGTCCTCCGCGCCAATCAATTGGTCTCGTTGCGCGCCGTGATTCAGCAGGCTGGTGGCGGGCTGTCGAATCAGGCTGTCGACGCATTGGCATCAGCGGTGTATCGTGCTGTGCTGTCGACGAATTTTTTGTTGATGGAACGGTATGCGGGAAGTTCGCTTCCAGATGGCATTCCTCCGGGATTTGAGGCCAAGGTGGATGACAAACGCGATTTACAATGGTTGAATCCGAACTCGACGGACTATACGCTCATTCTTCGCTACGATGGCCGCCAAGTGAAAGCGTTAGTGTACGGTTGGCCGTTTGCGTATCAATATATCGTGCGCACGAGCGGGCTAGAGCGGATCGAACCGCGCAAAATCATTCAATACGATGCCCGGTTGGCGCCGGATGAAACCGTGACGAAACAAGTCGGCCGTTCTGGATTGCTTGTAAAAGTCGAACGCGAAGTGCGCGATGGCTCCCGGCTGATCCGCAAAGAGACGGTGAGCGAGGATTTTTACCCTCCGACGTATGCGGTTGAGGTAAGAGGGCTTGAAGTCCCAGAATCTTCATCCAATACAACGGGGGAAGGAAGCGAAACGCCATCTTCACCGTCTGATGCAACGAATAGCGGTCAGACTGAAGCGGAAAGCGGTCAAGAGAAATCAGAAGTCCAAAACGGCGAAGGGCAAAGCGGCAGCGACCAGACCAACGCAGCCCCTTCAACCGAATCGAAGCAAAGCGGGGAAAGCGGGGGAAGCCGATGAACAAAAAACGTGAGCGGAAACGCCTCGGTGATTTGTTGGTGGAAGCGGGGCTGATTACGGAAGAACAGCTGGCTGAAGCGTTGCGTGAGAAAACGCCTGGGCAAAAGCTTGGCGATGCGTTGCTGCAGCGAGGTTACATCACAGAGCAGCAGCTCATTGAGGCGCTTGAGTTTCAGCTCGGCATTCCTCATGTCAGCTTGTATCGCTACCCGATTGATCCGAAAGCGACGAGCCTAGTGCCAAAAGAGTTTGCTCGCCGCCATCTGATCATGCCCCTTAAGGTGGAAGACGATCGATTGCTCGTTGCAATGGCTGATCCAATGGATTTTTTTGCTATTGATGATTTGCGCTTGTCAACGGGGTTTCAGATCGAAACAGCGATCGCTTCAAAGGATGATATTTTGCGGGCGATCAATAAATATTATGACATGGACGAATCGTTTGATGATTTGCTGCCAGCGCCGCCGACGGAGATGCGCGAAGACGGGCGGACGGCCGAGGACGATTCCCCGATTGTTCGCCTAGTGAACCAAATTTTGCAGCTTGCTGTCGAACAGCGGGCAAGCGATATTCATATCGATCCGCAGGAGACAAAAGTGCTCATCCGTTATCGAATTGACGGCTTGCTTCGAACGGAGAGGGCGCTGCCGAAACATATGCAAAGCATGTTGACGGCGAGGATCAAAATTTTGGCCAACATGGACATCACCGAGCATCGTGTGCCGCAAGACGGGCGGATCAAAATGAACATCGATTTTCATCCCGTTGATTTGCGCGTGTCGACATTGCCGACGGTGTATGGGGAGAAAATCGTGATGCGCGTCCTCGATTTGGGTGCGGCGTTAAACGATATTCATAAACTTGGCTTCAACCCGGTCAATTTAGATCGGTTCATCCGTTTGATCGAGCGTCCGAACGGCATCATTTTGATCACCGGGCCGACCGGTTCGGGGAAATCGTCGACGCTTTACGCGGCGCTCAATCATTTAAACAGCGAACATGTCAACATCATTACGATCGAAGATCCGGTTGAATATCAGATCGAAGGCGTCAACCAAATTCAAGTCAACCCGAATGTCGGCTTAACGTTTGCCCAAGGGCTTCGCTCGATTTTGCGCCAAGACCCGAACATCATCATGGTCGGGGAGATTCGCGACCGCGAGACGGCGGAAGTGGCGATCCGCGCCTCACTCACCGGGCATTTAGTGTTAAGCACGCTCCATACGAACGATGCGTTAAGCACGATCACCCGCCTGATCGATATGGGGATTGAGCCGTTTTTAGTGGCCACATCGCTCGCTGGCGTTGTCTCGCAGCGGCTTGTGCGCCGCATCTGCCGCGACTGCCAGGAGGTGTATGAGCCGACGAAGCGGGAGCGGGACATTTTCGCCCGTCGGGGCATCGACATCCGCCAACTCGTCCGTGGCCGCGGCTGCCCGACGTGCAATATGACCGGTTACCGCGGGAGACTCGCGATCCACGAATTGCTTGTCATGACGGACGAGATGCGCCGCGTCATTTTAAACAATGAGCCGTTTTCGAAGTTGCGGGAACTCGCCATTCAAAACAAAATGATCTTTTTGCTCGATGACGGGCTGTTGAAAGTGAAGCAAGGGTTGACGACGCTTGAAGAAGTGCTGAAAGTGGCCATTTTGCATTGATGGGTGAGACGGATGAAGGAAAAGCTTGAGGCGTTGTTGCGTGCGGCTTTTGAATACCGTGCGTCTGACGTACATTTGACGGTCGGGGCGCCGCCGATTTTTCGGGTGAATGGGGAACTGAAGGCGTATGGGCAAGAACGGCTGAACCCGGAGGACACGGAACAAATGGCGAAAGCCATCATTCCGCCGCCGCTTTGGCAGCAGTTTCAAGAAACGGGGGAGCTTGATTTTTCGTACGGTATTGCGGGTGTCTCCCGCTTCCGGATCAATGTGTTTAAGCAGCGGTCGTGCGTGTCGCTTGCCGTGCGCCTCATCCCGCCGCGCATTCCGACATTAGAAGAGCTCGGCTTGCCAAGCGTGTTAAAGCACATCGCGGAAAAGCCGCACGGGCTTGTGCTTGTCACCGGGCCGACCGGCAGCGGCAAATCGACCACATTGGCGGCGATGATCGACTACATGAACAAAACGATGTCCAGACATATCATTACGCTGGAAGATCCGATTGAATATTTGCATCAGCACGGAAAATCGATCATCGACCAGCGGGAAGTTGGCTTTGACACGAACAGTTTTGCCGCCGGATTGCGCGCTGCGCTTCGTCAAGATCCGGATGTGATTTTAGTCGGGGAAATGCGCGATTTGGAAACGATCCAAACCGCGATCACTGCCGCGGAAACGGGTCATTTAGTGCTTGGCACCCTTCATACGGCGAGCGCCCCAGCGGCGATCGAACGGATGATTGACGTCTTTCCGTCAGCCCAGCAGGCGCAAATTCGGCTGCAGCTCGCTTCCGTCCTTGTTGCCGTCATGGCCCAACGTTTATTTCCCGACGGTCGGAAGAGAGGACGGACGGCGGCTATGGAAATTTTAATCAACAATGCCGCAGTGGCCAATTTGATCCGCAATGAAAAAGAGCATCAAATCATCAATATTATGCAGACGGGCCGCAGTGTGGGCATGCAGACGATGGAAATGAGCGTCAGGGAGCTTGTGGCCGCTGGCCGTATTGATCCATTGGCCGCGGAAGCGTATTTGACAAGGGAGCGTGGAGCGGATGGCGCAATTTAAGTATGAGGGGCGCGACCGAAGCGGACGGAAAAAATCCGGGACGATTGCCGCAAACTCCCGCCGTGAGGCTGTCCTGAAATTGAGGGAGAAAGGCATTCGCCCCATTGTGATCGCCGAGGTGCCGTCATCTGTTTGGAACAAAGAAATTTCCATAGGACGAGCCGTCAAGCTGCAGCACTTCGTCGTCTTTTTGCGCCAGTTCGCAACGCTTGTGCGCGCCGGGGTGACGATCGTTGATTCGATCCGCATTTTGGCGGAGCAAACGGAAAGCAAAGCGCTTGCTCGTGCACTCGACGATATGGAACAGCATCTCCGAGAAGGGAATCCGCTTTCTGCCGCAGCCGCAAAGCATCCCCGCATTTTCCCGCCATTGTTTGTCAATATGGTGCGCGCCGGTGAAGCGAGCGGCACGCTCGATGAAACGCTCGACCGGCTTGCCGACCATTTTGAAAAAGTGCATCGAACAAGGCAAAAAATCGTCTCGGCGCTTGCCTATCCAGTGGCTGTCGCCATCATCGCCGTTGCGGTTGTCATCTTTTTGCTTGTCTCGGTCGTGCCGACGTTTGTCGACATGTTTGCCGATTTTCACGCCGAATTGCCGGCGATCACAAAGTTTGTGCTGAAAGCGAGCGCATTTATGCAGCATTATTGGTGGATGATAACGTTGCTGGCGATCGGGGTGTTCCTTTTGTTCACCGCGCTGCGCCGGCAAAAGCGCACGAAATATTATTTGGACTATGCGGCCATGCGGCTGCCCATTTTCGGAACCCTTGTCCAAAAAGCGGCATTGGCGCGCGTCACGAGGACATTGAGCTCACTCGTGTCAAGCTCCGTGCCGATTTTAGAGGCGCTGTCCATTTCCGAGCGCGTCGTAGAAAATGAAGTGATCGCGTCCGTCCTTGATGAAGCGCGAACCGCTCTTGAGCGCGGCCAGTCGCTCGCCGAGCCGCTCCGCCGCCATTGGGCGTTTCCGCCGCTCGTGGCGCAAATGATCACGATCGGCGAGCAAACCGGTTCGCTTGACGCCATGCTTGGCAAAGTCGCCGACTTTTACGAAGCGGAAGTCGACGCCGGCACCGATCGCCTCAAGTCGCTCATCGAGCCGCTGATGATTGTGCTGCTTGCCGGCGTCGTGGGGACGATCGTCACCTCCATCATCGTCCCGATGTACGACATCTTTAATCACATTCAACAATAATAATTTATATTAAGAATATCTTCCTATTTTTTGGACTATATTGTAGAATAATAGGGAAATCGTGCTAAAACATTAAAAAAGAAAGGGAGAGGAAAGTGATGTTGAAACGCATCATCAAAAACGAGCGCGGCTTGACGCTCATCGAACTGCTCGCCGTCATTGTCATTTTAGGGATTATCGCGGCGATCGCCATTCCGGCCATCGGCGCCATTATGGACAACTCGAAAAAAGACGCCCATATCGCCAATGCGAAGCAAATGGTCAGTGCTGTGCGTTTGGCGATTGCAAATGATCAGAACACAAAAACATCATATACGATGCAAGAGTTGTTTGATGGGGGATATTTAGAAAATATTCCGAAATCCCCCGGGAAAAAAGATGAATATGATCCAAATCAAAGTAAGGTGACGGTTGAAAAAGAAATGGTTAAAGACAATACCGGTAACAATACCGATAAGGTAAAGGCTATTCATTATAAGGTATCCTTAATCGATACGAAAGGTTTTAAATATATAGATAATGTGGATGTTGAGCAACTAACTAGAGACAAAGTAGATCTTGAGTAAGTGATGATGCATTTATTGCTTTTCCTTTACTCCCTCCTCCTCGCCTCGTTCTTTAACGTCGTCGGGCTGAGGGTGCCGGTCGGGGAGTCAATCATCAGGCCGCGGTCGCATTGCCCGGCGTGCGGACGGACGCTATCGGCTGGGGAGCTCATCCCGGTTGTTTCGTATGTCGCGCAAAAAGGAAGATGCAAAGGGTGCGGGGGGCGCATCTCCCCCCTTTACCCTTTGATGGAATTGACAACCGCCGCTTTGTTGACGGCCGCGCCGATGTGGATCGGCTGGGGCGGACGGCTGATTGTGGCGTGGACGCTCATCAGCTTGTTGGCCATCATCGTTGTGTCTGATCTTCGTTATATGCTCATTCCTGACCGGGTGCTTTTGGTGTTTGCCGGTTTGTTTTTGATGGAGCGGCTTGTGATCCCGTTTTTGCCGTGGGTCGATATGCTCCTTGGGGCGGCGGTCGGATTTTCGCTTTTATGGCTGATTGCCGTTTTGTCCAATGGCGGGATGGGGGGCGGCGATGTGAAGCTGTTTGCGGTTTTGGGAATGGTGCTTGGCTGGAAAATGGTGTTGCTCGCCTTTTTTTTGGCGACGTTGTATGGAACGATCATCGGGCTGATTGGCATGGCGCTGGGGCGCGTGCGGCGCGGCAAGCCGATGCCGTTTGCGCCGGCGATTGCGCTCGGGTCATTGACGGCGCTGTTTTTCGGTGATCAGCTTGTCGATGCGTATATGGATCTTTTTGTGTAAGGATGGGAAGAAAGGGGGCGAACGAGAATGGCGTTATGGTGGGGAAAGTCCAAATATGTGAACATCGTCGTAAAAGACCATGCCATTCGCTATGTGGAAGTCAAGCTAGGGCATCCGCCTGAAGTGAAACGATGGGGCGAACGGGCATTGCCAGTAGGGGTTGTTCGCGACGGCCGCATCGTCGATGGGGAAACATTGGCCATGATTTTGGACGAATGCGTGGAGGAATGGAAAATAGACGGCCATCGCGCGCGCTTTGTCGTCCCTGATCCATTCGTCATGATCCGCAGTTTGCCCCTTCCTTCTCATTTGTCGGATGAAGAGATTCGCGGCTATTTATTTCTGGAGCTTGGCGAGTCGATTCCGCTTCCTTTTGCCGATCCGGTGTTTGATTATGTGGTGATGGAGAGAACGAGCGAGGCGGTGTCGATTTTGCTGTTTGCGGCGCCGGAAGAGGCGGTGTCGGAATACGCGGCGCTTTTGGAAGAAGCCGATTTGCGCCCGGTGGCCGCGGATGTATCGCCGCTTTGCGCTTATCGTCCGTTTTATGCGGCGGGACAAGCTGCGCCGGACGATCATATTTTGCTTGTGCAGTTTGACGAATCCGCCGTGAATTTGAGCGTGTTTCATCGTCATTTGCCGTTGTTTATGCGCCATTTGCCGCTTGAAGCCTATCGTGACCGGACGGCGGCGATTGTGGATCCGTTCGTCGATGTGTATAAGGAAATGGAACGGATCATGAGCTTTTATTCGTTTTCCCTCCAACAAGGCAAACAGTCCATCACACGCCTGTTTCTCGCCGGCGATCATCCAGAGTTGGGCCATGTGTTCACGGCTTTGACAGAGCGGCTTGAAGTGCCTGTAGAACGGCTCAGCGCGTCTCTTGATCCGCTGCCGGACCGCTTTCATCTCGCCTGGGGATTGGCGTTGAAAGAAGGAAGGGCTGACGATGATCGCTGAAATCAATTTATTGCCGAAAAAAGAAACGAGGCAGCCGATCCGTCTCGTTTTGTTGTTCGGGGCGGCGCTGCTTCTCCTAGCCGGTTCGGTGCTGTATTGGTTGATCGATCGTGCGGATCATCGCCAGGCCATGTTGGAGGCGGAATTAAAAAAAGTGCGAGCGGAGCAAGATGTACTGGCGGCGAAAATGAAAAATATAGACGAACAGAAGGAGCAAGAAGAGCTGGCGAAGGCGGTGAAATGGGCGGAACGCTATCCGCTGAAATCAGTGCCGTTGCTGCGGGCATTGACAAAGCAGCTTCCCGAACGCGGATTCATGATGAATGTGACGTACTCGGATCAGACAAAGATGACCATGGTGGTGCAGTTTGATGCGCCGGAAGAGGCGGCCTATTATTTGGATCGATTAGAAAAAGTGAGAATGGTGAAAAACGTCAAACTGGTCAATGTGGCGGCCAATAGCGAGACGAGTGGCGAACCGGAAGATCATCAAGTCGTGCCAAGATATATGGCGCAATATGAGCTGGAGCTGCAACAGGCTGATGGGGAGGGAAAAAAATCATGAGCCGCTTTGGCAAATGGCCGCTTCTTGTTGCGGCAATGGCTGCGGTCACCGCGCTTTTGTTTGCGGCCGCCTATTCATGGCTGGTCATGCCTCGCTACAGCCAGCTCGAGCAGATGGAGCAAACGGTGCAAAGCGAGAAAAAGGTGCTCGCCGCTTTGAAGCAAAAGCTGCCTCCTTCTTCAGAGGAAACAGCACAAACCGTTGCTTCATTGCAAAAAAAAGTCCCTGTCCATCCGCTTACGGACCAGTTGTTGCTCTTGTTTCAGAAAGCGGAATATATCGCTGACAGCCAGCTGGTGAGCGTCAATTTTTCTGATGAAGGAGCAGCATCTTCACAGCAGAACGACAGTGGAACGAACAACGGAAGCGAAGGAAATCGAGCGGTTTCTCCGCCAAGCAGCATTCAATCCATCACCGCCCAACTGACCGTGCAGTCGCCTTCCTATTATCAGCTTGAACGGTTTTTAGAGGTGTTGGAGCAGTCGGAGCGCATCGTGGCGATTGAAGGGTTGACCGTCACTGGGCCTCCGGAGCTGATGTCCATCGCTGATGAAGTCCAACCGTTGACGTATTCGGTGACCGTTCGTGCGTTTTATGCTCCGAAGCTTGAGAAATGGAAACAGTTGTCTCCCGTTCGCGATGTTCCCCCGCCAAGCGGCAAAGACAATCCGTTTGCCGAAACGGCGCCAGCTTCCTAGCCGGCAAAGGAGGACACGCGATGATCATTCGCATGAAACGAGGGATGACCCTCATTGAGCTTTTGGCTGTGTTGGTGATCATCGGCATTGTGGCGATGATCGTCGGTCTTGCCATGTGGACGGTGATTGATCGGGCGCGCGAGCGGGCGTTTGTTTCTGATGCTTATGGCTTGTATGAAGCGGCGCGGCTGTATGTCGGCGCCGAGAAAGTGGAATTTTTGCCAGCCCGTTCTTCTGCCATATTGTCGTATGGAGAATTGGTGGGCAACGGTTTGCTGGATCCAATCGAAGATCCGTTCACCGGAAATGTATTGCCGCCGGAAACGAATCCATCGTACGTGCTTGCCACGAAGCGGGAAGACGGCGGGATCGATTACGCCGTTTGCTTGAAAGGCGAGACAAAGCAGCTTTGCACCTATGAGGGGCGCGAGCAGCCGATTCCTGTCGAAGCGCTGGGGACCGAGGCGATTCGCAACCGTTGATGTCGGAAAATGAAGAACAGAAGCGGGGACAAGACGACAAATGTCTTGTTCTTTTTTTTTCCGTTTGTGGTAAGATAGGCGAAAGAAATCGAAGTGTGAAGAAGGACGGTGGCCAAATGGACAAGCAGCGCATGCGCATTACGGTGAATATCAACGGCAAGCCCCGCCCATTTACCGTGGAGCGTTCGTCGGAAGGACGGCCGTCCGAGGAGTCGGGTGGATATCCGTTGGACAGCCATCTAGGGAAAGGACAGCGAGCAGAAAACGAGGCGGATGACAGCCGCCAAGTGAGCGCGTTTCAAAAAGGCGGGCCATCCGCAGGCAAGCCATCAACAGGCCTGTGGTTTACGGAGGATGGGCAAGTTCGGGAAGATGTTGAAACGACGGGTTGGGAAGAGGCGGCCGCCCTTGAGGCGGATGAACGGGTCATTTCCGAGGCGATGCAACAAAAGAAAAGCGGCAGACGTCGGCCATGGCGGCTCCCGGCTCAAGCCAAGTCGCTGCTTGCCGCCGCGTTGGTCGCTGCGTTGGTCGGCATGGCGTTTGGCATGACGGTGCTGCACATCATTCCGAAGGAAAAATCTGCTTCGTCGCCGGCATCTGAAGCGATGACGGAATTGACAAAGCCTGAAACGGCGGCGGGAGGAGAAGGGAGAGAAAGCGTCATACGAGCGCCGTTTTCCATTGCGGTCATTCAAGCTGGCGTCTATTCGAATGCGGCGGCGGCCAAGCAGGCGTCCGAATCGATCAAAACAGCAGGCGTGCCGGTCGTCGTCGCGGGGCAAAAACCGGCAGCGCTCTATATCGCCGTCGGCGCGGATAAGGAAACGTTGCGGACGGTCAACGACCAATATCGCCAAAGGGTGCCAAGCACGTATGTCAAAGAGCTGTCGTTTGCCGCCGAAGCGGCGGCGCGCCGGTCGGAGGCCATCCAAAAAGGGGAGGTTTTGTATGAAAACATGGCAGCGGTCTCCGCGGCTTTGCTTGGCGGCAGGAAAGCAGGAGAAGATGACTGGCAGGCGCTTCAAAAGGCGTATGACGCGTTAGAAAAAAGCAACGCTTCAAGCGACAAAACAGTCGGTCGGTATGTTGAAGCGCTGAAGCAGGCGTATGCCGCCCTTGCCGCATACAAAGAGCAACGGGATGAAGCGCTGTTGGCCAAAGCCCAGCAACAGCTGCTCGAGGCGCTCGCCGCTTATATCGAATTGGTGCCGCTAGGGAGCTAGAAGCCCCGTTTTTTTTTTGCCCATTTGCATATAGATTGCAATGAAAAAGTTTAACATATCCTTGACGGAAAAGCCGTTTGTCCATTTTTCGACTGTCGAAGGCAAGCCTGTGGCTTGGAAGACCGAACAACCACCCGCTTCACAGACCCATACATGGGTCTGAAAGCGGCGTTGTTCGGTCGCCCGACAGTCGATCAAATGCCTAGTAAAATCTGCAAATGTTCATGCTTCAAATTGCATCTATACAGAAAATTGCCTTTCACCGCAAAATTTGCTACGATACAAATGAATCTTCCGAGCCGAAACGAGTGAAAGGAGAATGAACGATGCCTCCACGGTTCGTGCTTGCTTCCCGCTCCCCGCGCCGCAGGCAGATCCTCGAGCTGGCCGGTTGGCCGTTTGACGTTCAAGAAAGTCAAGCCGATGAGACGATCGCCCCCGGAACGCCCCCTGATGAAGCTGTCCAACTGCTTGCCCGCCGGAAAGTGGAGGCGGTGGCGCCGTCTGTCCCTGATGCGTACGTTCTTGGCGCTGATACGATCGTTGTGTGCGACGGCCGCTTGTTAGGGAAGCCGCGCACGGAAGAAGAAGCATTCGCCATGTTGCGGCTCTTGTCCGGGCGAACGCATGACGTATGGACCGGCGTCGCCATCGCACTCCCTCATGGATCAATCACATCGTTTGCGGAAAAAACAGCAGTCACGTTTTGGGAGCTCGATGACGAGGAAATCGCCGCCTATATTGCGACCGGGGAGCCGATGGACAAGGCGGGGGCGTATGGCATCCAAGGCCGCGCCGCCCTGTTTGTCAAACGGATCGAAGGCGACTATTTGACGGTCGTCGGCCTGCCGCTGTCGCGGACGGTCAGGGAATTGCGCCGGCTCGGGTGGCCGCCAGCATAGATAAAAGCAAAAGCGGCCGCCGTCTGGCGCCTTTTTGGCAAAAGAACGCGCCCGCAAACGGATTCTGCTGTCGTACCGAGGGGCGGTTCAAGCCTCTCCGTCTTTCGATGAAGCAAAACAAAAAAAGGGGGAGTATGATGGCGTGGATGATCCGCGATGTGCCGAAAGACAGCCGGCCGCGTGAACGGCTGCTGTCATCAGGGCCGGAAAGTTTATCCGACCATGAACTGATCGCCATTTTGTTGCGCACGGGCACGAAGGAGGAGTCGGTCGTGCAGCTCGCCCAGCGTCTCCTTCGCCATTTTGAGGGGCTGAGGTCGCTCAAAGACGCAACGGTCGAAGAAATGACGAACATCAAAGGGATCGGGCCGACGAAAGCCGTGCAAATTTTGGCGGCGTTGGAGCTCGGCCGACGCATCCACCAGTCCGGCTGCGCCGACCGCTATGTGATTCGTTGCCCGGAAGACGGAGCGAAATACGTCATGGAAGATATGCGCTTTTTATCGCAAGAACATTTTGTCGCCATTTATTTAAATACGAAAAATCAAGTCATCTACCGCAAAACGGTGTTCATCGGCAGTTTAAACGCCTCGATTGTCCATCCGCGCGAAGTGTTTAAAGAGGCGATCAAACGTTCCGCCGCCTCAGTCATTTGTGTGCATAACCACCCTTCTGGCGATCCGACTCCAAGCCGCGAAGACATCGATGTGACGAAACGGCTCGCGGAATGCGGCCGCATCATCGGCATCGAGCTCTTGGATCACCTCATCATCGGCGATCAAAAATTCGTCAGTTTGAAAGAAAAAGGCTATGTCTGACGGTTCTCATTTTTTGTCGAATCAGTTATAATATCAACTATGGGTTTTTCCGAATCCGTTCGGGCGGTGTTGTACAATTTATAAATGACTTGACATCTTATAAATGACTTGACATCCGATCCATGTTGTCAATAGAAAATCATATGCATTTCGTTTCGGAAAGGAAGATCGATCATATGTTTGGAATTGGGACGAAAGATCTCGGGATTGATTTAGGAACAGCGAATACGCTCGTTTATGTGAAGGGAAAAGGGATCGTTTTGCGCGAGCCGTCGGTTGTCGCCATTCAGCGCGACACGAAGCAAATCGTCGCCGTCGGCAATGAAGCGAAAAACATGATCGGGCGCACGCCGGGCAACATCGTGGCGCTTCGTCCGATGAAAGACGGCGTCATCGCCGATTATGAAACGACGGCGACGATGATGAAATATTTCATTCGCAAGGCCGTCAAAACGAAAGGGTTGTTTGCCAGCAAGCCGTATGTGATGGTATGCGTGCCGTACGGCATCACGGCCGTGGAGGAGCGCGCGGTCATCGATGCGACGCGCCAGGCTGGAGCACGCGACGCCTATACGATTGAAGAACCATTTGCGGCCGCGATCGGCGCCAATTTGCCGGTGTGGGAGCCGACCGGGAGCATGGTCGTCGACATCGGCGGCGGTACGACTGAAGTGGCCGTGATTTCGCTCGGCGGCATCGTGACGAGCCAGTCGATTCGCATCGCCGGCGATGAAATGGATGAGGCGATCATTCAATACATCCGAAAAACGTACAATTTGATGATCGGAGAACGGACGGCGGAGGCGATTAAAGTCGAAATCGGCTCAGCCGGAAATCCGGAAGGAATCGGAAACATGGAAATTCGCGGCCGCGACTTGCTCACTGGGCTGCCAAAAACGATCGAAATCAGCGCCGAAGAAGTGGCTGAGGCGCTGCACGATACGGTCTATGCGATCGTCGAGTCGGTGAAAAACACGCTCGAAAAAACACCGCCGGAGCTGGCGGCTGACATTATGGACCGGGGCATCGTGCTGACAGGCGGCGGCGCTTTGTTGCGCAATTTGGACAAGGTCATCAGCAAAGAGACGGACATGCCGGTCATCGTCGCGGAAAATCCGCTTGATTGCGTGGCCATTGGCACCGGGAAAGCGCTCGACCACATCGACTTGTTTAAAAACAAGGCGAGAGACCATCGCTGACGGTAAGAAGGTGTGACGCATGCCACAGCTTTTCGGGAATAAGCGTCTCATTTTTTTGCTCGTCAGCATCGTCATCCTTGTCATGTTGATCGGCTTTTCCCTGCGCAGCCGCGAAGAGTTGACGTGGCCGGAGCAGTTCGTAAAAGATACGGTCGGTTTTGTTCAGCTTCTGTTCGGGAAGCCCGCCCAGGAGATCGCGGGCTTCTTTGAAAATGTGAGCGATCTTCGCCGTACATATAAGGAAAACGAACTGCTGAAGGCAAGACTTGAGGAATATGCGGCGCTTGAGACCGAGGTCGAGGCGCTGCGGCAAGAAAACGAACGGCTGCGCGCGTTGCTCGATAAAAAAGAGAGCTTGCGTGATTTTGTTTCGATTCAGGCGACGGTGATCGGGCGGAACCCGGATCGTTGGCGGGAAACGATCATCATCAACAAAGGCGAGCAACATGGCGTGAAAAAAGATATGGCAGTCATCACCCCAGCGGGGCTTGTCGGCAAGGTGCAGCACGCTTCCCAATTTACGTCCACTGTGCAGCTGTTAAGCGCGCTTGACCAAAACAACCGCATTTCCGCTTATATCCAAGGAAAGGAAAACGTGTTTGGGTTGATCGAAGGCTACGATGAGAAGCGGCGCGAGTTGCTGCTCGGAGAAATTCCGATTGACGCCAAAGTGGAAAAAAGGCAAAAAGTGTTGACTTCCGGCCTTGGCGGCGTGTTTCCGAAAGGGCTGCCGATCGGTGAGGTGACCGAAGTCAAGCCGGACCAATACGGATTGACGAAAGTCGTCTATGTCAAGCCGTTTGCCAACTTGTATGATATTGACGACGTCATGATTGTGAAACGAACCATCGATGCAGCACTGCAGGAAAAGGAGGAGGCAAAGTGAACAAGTGGCGTCTCCCTTTCCTTGCGGTGTTATGTTTTGTGAGTGAGAGCCTTTTTGTTGATGTATGGCCAAAAGGCGACTTGTATGTCCACTATTTTTTTGTTCCCCGGTTTTTTCTTGTTTTTCTCGTGTTCACAGCGATGCATTTCGGCGGGACGCGGGCGATGGGGTACGGGTTCATCTTCGGGTTCCTGTATGACTGCGTCTACACAGAGCTGCTCGGTGTTTATGCGTTTGCCTATACGCTTATTGCCTACTTGGCGGGCAAAGCGATGAAATGGTTCCACCAAAACTGGTTCATTGCATCGCTCTTGTCGCTGCTTTCCATTGTGCTGCTTGACAGTTATGTCTACGGCATCCAGCTGTTGATCGGGCGGACCGATTGGTCGTTTTCTGTTTTTTGGGACCGCCGTCTATGGCCGACGCTGCTTCTGAACGTCGCGTTTTTGCTCGTCTTTTCGTACCCGCTCGAACGGCGATTGGCAAAAATTCGCCGGTTTGAGCAGGAAGAATAAAAGAGGAAAAACGGCCCGTTTTGTAGAATTATTCGTTGGGGTGAACGTTGTGGCGAAACAAAAGCAGCAGTACGTGACGATTAAAGGGACGAAAGATGGGCTGACGCTGCATCTCGACGACCGCTGCTCGTATGACGATTTATTGAAAGAAATCGAGGAGCGGCTTGTCAAACAAGCTGGCGTCGCGCCAGACAGCCCCCTTGTCTCTGTTCATCTGAAAATTGGGAACCGCTATTTGACGCCTGCCCAAGAGGAAGAGGTGCGTGCGCTCATTCGCCGTTCAAAAAATTTGGTCGTCGATTCGATCGAAAGCAATGTCATGTCGAAAGCAGAAGCGATAGAATGGATGAGAAAAACGGAAATTGTGCCCGTTTCGCGCATTGTCCGTTCGGGACAAGTGCTTCATGTCGAAGGGGATTTGCTGCTGATCGGCGACGTGAACCCTGGTGGAACGGTCATTGCCGGAGGCAACATTTTCATTCTCGGCGCCTTGCGCGGCATCGCCCATGCCGGGTATGCCGGCAATAAACAGGCGATCATCGCTGCATCGGTCATGAAACCGATGCAGCTGCGCATCGGCGACATCATGAGCCGGGCGCCCGATTCGAAAACGGATGAAGGAAATGAAATGGAATGCGCTTATATTGATGAACATAACCAAATTGTTGTCGACCGCCTTCAGCTGCTTATGCATTTGCGGCCGAATTTGACGCGCTTAGAAAGGAGAATGTGAACGTGGGAGAAGCGATCGTCATCACTTCCGGAAAAGGCGGCGTCGGCAAAACGACGACGACCGCGAACCTTGGGACGGCCCTCGCCATTCTCGGGAAGCGGGTGTGCCTTGTCGACACCGACATCGGGCTGCGCAACCTCGATGTCGTGCTTGGGCTTGAGAACCGAATTATTTATGATTTGGTCGATGTCGTGGAAGGGCGTTGCACGGTGCAAAAAGCGCTTGTGAAAGACAAGCGGTTCGATAACTATTTGTATTTGTTGCCGGCCGCGCAAACGAGCGATAAGTCGGCGGTCACCCCCGCGCAAATGAAACAGCTCATTGAGGAGCTGAAGCAGGAATACGATTATGTGCTCATCGACTGTCCGGCCGGAATCGAACAAGGCTATCGCAACGCTGTCGCCGGCGCGGACGAAGCGATTGTCGTCACGACGCCGGAAGTGTCAGCGGTCCGCGACGCCGACCGCATCATCGGCTTGCTTGAAGCGGAGGAGCACGTCAAACCGCCGCGCCTCATCATCAACCGCATTCGCAGCCATATGGTGAAAAACGGCGATATGTTGGATGTCGACGAAATCATCTCGCATTTATCGATCGAGTTGCTCGGCATTATCGCCGACGATGAAAACGTGATCAAAGCGTCGAACCGCGGCGAGCCGATTGTGCTGGACCCAAACAGCAAAGCGTCGATCGCCTTCCGCAACATTGCCCGCCGTATCCTCGGCGAGTCGGTGCCGCTGCCGCCGCTTGAGGAAGAGGAGAAGGGGCTGTTTTCAAAGATTCGGAAAATATTTAGTTTGAAATAATGGAGTTGGCGCAAGAAGGCCGTTGAATGGGCCTTCTTTTTTTATTCATATTGTTGTGCTGTTTGGAATTCCTGATCTGTAACAACGGAAGCAGATGGTATCGATCGGTTGCGGCGCTCAGCCGAAACGTTGGTGTGAAACCGTTTGCGGGATTTGTTCGCGGACGTGTTCGGCGAGGCGCGGCGAAAAACGCTCGTTCATATTCCATGAGGTTGTCTCATAAATTAGTACAAACGTTGTTGGAAAGGTGGAGGGGGGACGTATGGATCGACGCGTCCGTGAGATGAAAAAACGCATTGAAAAACGAAGAAGGGAACGTCAATATAAGGGGAAGGATCCAAAAGAATCCAGATGGAGCGCCGCTGATGAGGAGCGGTACGGGCTGCCGGTCGTCACGTATGACCGCTATTCGTTTGAAGCCGCTCCCCATCCGTTGTTCCGCAAAGAATGGTTTTTATTCAAAATACTCATCGCTGCCTGTCTCGTGCTAGTGACGGCCATTTTGTTCCGGCATCCGTCCGCTTCCCTCGAGCCGGCGCGGCAGTTTATTGCCCGGACGATGGAAACCGAGTTTCAGTTTGCGGCCGTCTCAGCCTGGTATGAAAAAACGTTCGGTGAGCCGCTCGCCTTTTTTGCCCCGAAAAAGGAAGAAAAGGTGAAAACGGCTTCATCCTATGCAGTGCCGGCTTCTGGACGGATTCTCGAAAGTTTTGAAAAAAACGGGGAGGGCGTGACGATCGAAACCGAGAATGGAGCCAAAGTGGAAGCGATGAAAGAAGGGATTGTCACCTTTGCCGGTACGAAAGACCGTCTCGGCAAAACGGTCATCATCCAACATGCGGACGGCACGGAGACGTGGTATGGACATTTGGGGGCCATTTCGGTGAAATTGTATGATTTTGTAGAAATGGGGCAGGAAGTTGGCACGGCCGAGGCGAGCGAGGCAAATAAACAGAAAGGGCTGTTTTATTTTGCTATTAAACAAGGAGATGAATTTATCGATCCGATTCAGGTGATTTCCTTTGAATAAGTATATGGCGCTGCTTGGGAAGCTGCACGTCCACCCGCTGTTATGGCTGATCGGCGGCATCGCGGTGCTTACCGCCCATTTCAAGCAGCTTTGCCTGTTGTTTTTCATCGTCCTCGTTCATGAGCTCGGCCATGCGGCGGCGGCCGCGTTTTTCTCTTGGCGGGTGAAGCGGATTTTGCTGCTGCCGTTCGGCGGAGTGGCGGAAGTCGAAGAGCACGGCAACCGGCCGTTCCGCGAGGAGTGGATCGTGACGCTCGCCGGGCCGGCCCAGCATCTGTGGCTCGTAGCGGCGGCATTTTTTTTGTGGAAGGCCGGCATGATGGATGGCGGGAGCTGGGAGCTCTTTTTTCGCTACAATGCGGCCATTTTCGCTTTGAACTTGCTGCCGATCTGGCCGCTGGATGGAGGCAAGCTATTGTTTTTGCTGCTGTCCTACCGCCGCCCGTTCAGCGAAGCGCACCGGAACACGGTCGCCATATCAGCCGCCGCGCTTGCTGTCGGCGTCGTTCTTTTGTTTGTGTTGGCGCCGCGCCAGCTTGATTTATGGGTGATCGCCGCCTTTTTGGCGCATGCTCTTTGGCAGGAGCAAAAGCAGCATCCGTATGTCGTTATGCGCTTTTTGCTTGAGCGGTATTATGGAAACAAAGGCGGCTATACAAAGCTGCGGACGATTACGGCGCCGGCGGACGAACGCATCTCGGCCGTGCTGCAGCGATTTTACCGCGGACAAAAGCATGCGATCATCGTCGTTCGCGACGGGCGCGAACGGGCGACGCTCGATGAAAACGAGCTGCTGCATGCGTTTTTTGCCGAAAAGCAAGCCGATGCGCCGCTTGGCGCTCTCATCTATTGATCGTGGCTATATATAGATGCAACGAAAAAGTTTAACATATCCTGGACGGAAAAGTTGCTTATCTATTTTTCGACTGTCGAGGGCAAGCCTGTGGCTTGCCCCCGTCACGCCAAGGCGTGACGGGAGGCCGAACAACCGCTCGCTTCACAGACCCATACATGGGCCTGAAAGCGGCGTTGTTCGATCGCTCGACAGTCGATCCAATGTTCGGTAAAAGCTACAAATGTGAAAGCTTCAAATGGCATCTATATAGTCGTTTGCACCGTTTCATCATCGCCCGCCGGGAGACGAAGATGACGGTTGACGGCCGGCCGTTTCTATGTTACGATAGATGACGTTGTAGACTTTTTGTCCTGCCAACAAGGGCAAAAGAGGGCGGCTGTCGCAAAAAGACGCACCCGCACTACAACCGCTCAGCGCGGGCGATGAAGCGCTCCGTCTTGGGCCGCCTTGGCGCTGGCGAGTCTGAGTCCATGAAGGAGGTGCGATGCATGTACGCAATTATCGAAACTGGCGGCAAACAATTGAAAGTCGAAGAAGGCCAAGAAATTTACATCGAAAAATTGGATGCGAATGAAGGCGATACGGTCACGTTTGACAAAGTGCTGTTCGTCGGCGGGGAAACGGTGAAAATCGGCAACCCGACGGTCGAAGGCGCAACCGTGACGGCGAGAGTGCAAAAACACGGCCGACAAAAGAAAATTATCGTCTTCAAATATAAAGCGAAAAAGAACTATCGCCGCAAACAAGGCCACCGTCAGCCGTACACGAAAGTCATCATCGAAAAAATCAACGCGTAAAGATGATCCGCGTCACGATTGAACGGGAAGCGGACGGCCGCATCCGCGCGTTTACGATGGAAGGGCATGCCCATTTTGCGAAACGCGGGCAGGACATCGTATGCGCCGGCGCTTCGGCGGTCTCATTCGGCACGATCAACGCCATTGAGGCGCTCGCCGGCGTCCGCCCGCATGTTTCGCTCGGCAAAGACGGCGGCTACCTCCGCTGCGAGCTTCCGGAGCTGGAAGAAGCGGCGGCAGAGAAAGTGCAGTTGTTGTTGGAAGCGATGGTCGTTTCGCTAAAGACGATCGAACGCGATTACGGAACATTTATCCGCGTGACATCCATCTAGCGGGAGGTGACTGCCATGCTGAGACTTGACCTGCAATTTTTTGCTTCGAAAAAAGGGGTCGGTTCGACGAAAAACGGCCGCGACTCGATCGCGAAACGTCTTGGCGCAAAACGGGCTGACGGCCAATTCGTCACCAGCGGTTCGATTTTGTACCGTCAACGCGGAACGAAAGTCCATCCGGGCTTGAACGTCGGCCGCGGCGGCGACGATACGCTGTATGCGAAAATCGACGGCATCGTCCGCTTCGAGCGGCTCGGCCGCGACCGCAAACGCGTCAGCGTCTACCCGGTCAGCCAAGAAGCGTAATCGATGTGGAAAAAACTCTAACCGTTCGGTTAGGGTTTTTTCTTTTTGGCGTAGAAAAATCGTTCCCGTTCAATGTCAAAAAATGTTATAGTAAAAGTACATGCCTCCCCCATAGCCGGGAGGCGGAAGTCCGAGCGGGGCGGGGAGCCTGCGCTTAGTGGATAGGGGAGCGTCGGATGGAGAAGCGATGGACTGTCGTTGAGGTGATGCGCCATGCCCGCCATGACTGGCTGAACAAAATCCAGCTCATCAAAGGGCATTTGGCGCTCAATAAAATCGAACGGGTGCAGGAAATCATTGAAGACATTATCGGCGAGATGCATCAGGAAACGCGGTTGACGAACTTGAAGGCCGAGCGGTTCGCTGAGCTTGTCATGACCTATAACTGGGAGCCGCGCCCGCTTTTTCTTGAGTATGAAATCACGGACGGCGAAGCTGATTGGTCGCGGTGCGATGAACAGCTGGCTGAATGGTGCCGCAAATTTTTTCGCCTGCTCGAAGCGCAAGCCGATGAGCGGACAGAAAACCATTTATGTTTGTCCATTGAGCTGTCCGGCCGACGGGCGGCGCTGTTTTTTGATTACCGCGGCACGTTTAGGGACGGCGAAGCCATTCGCACTTGGCTTGAGCGCTGCGAACCATCACCGCCGCTTCGGCTCGCGTCGTTTGCCGTTGGCGAGGGCGAATTGACGGTGGAGCTTGAGCTTTTGACGGCGGAATCTTGACCATTGGTTGGACGAAGGAAAATGGAAGGCAAAGCTTATTTTGCCCTAAGAGGTGCGAACGGATCGATCCAATCGGACCGAAAAGCGGCGGCTGGGCTTGAACCGCCCGCCAGCCTGCAGACGGCCGGTGCTTGCGTACATATTGACATCATGGAATCGACTCTGTATACAATAATAAGTATTAGTCATACTCATTTCGCCATGATACCATGATGGAAGCGAATCGGAGGAACAGCCATGTTTGTTGATCAGGTGAAAATTTATGTGAAAGGCGGGGACGGCGGCAACGGCATGGTCGCGTTCCGCCGGGAAAAATACGTCCCAAAAGGCGGGCCGGCCGGCGGAGACGGCGGCAAAGGCGGCGATGTCGTCTTTGTCGTTGATGAAGGGCTGCGGACGTTGATGGATTTCCGCTACCAGCGCCATTTTAAAGCGCCGCGCGGCGAAAACGGCATGTCGAAAAACCAGCATGGCAAAAATGCGGAAGACTTGATTGTCAAAGTGCCGCCAGGCACCGTTGTCATTGATGCGGATACGAACGAAGTGCTCGCCGATTTGACCGAGGCGGGGCAGCGGTTTGTCGTCGCCAAAGGCGGGCGCGGCGGGCGCGGCAACACCCGATTTGCGACGGCGTCCAACCCAGCGCCGGAAATTGCGGAAAACGGCGAACCGGGCGAAGAGCGCAACATCATTTTAGAGCTGAAGCTTCTCGCTGACGTCGGGCTGGTCGGGTTTCCAAGCGTCGGCAAATCGACGCTGCTGTCGGTCGTCTCCGCAGCCCGTCCGAAAATCGCCGAGTACCATTTTACGACGCTCGTCCCGAACTTGGGCGTTGTCGAAACGGAAGACGGCCGCAGTTTTGTGATGGCCGACTTGCCGGGATTGATTGAAGGGGCCCATCAAGGAGTCGGGCTCGGGCATCAGTTTTTGCGCCATATCGAACGGACGCGCGTCATCGTCCATGTTATCGACATGGCGGCGGTCGAAGGGCGCGACCCATACAACGATTACCTCGTCATCAACGAAGAGCTGAAGCAGTACAACTTGCGCTTGACCGAGCGGCCGCAAATTGTTGCCGCCAATAAAATGGACATGCCGAACGCCGAAGAAAACTTGCGCCGCTTCAAAGAGAAAGTTGGCGATGCGGTGCCGGTCTTTCCGATTTCTGCGGCGACAAGGCAAGGAGTGCGCGAGCTGTTGTTTGCCATCGCCGACCTGTTGGAAACGACGCCGGAATTCCCGCTTCATGAACGGGAAGATCCGGCCGTGCAGCGCGTCGTGTACAAATATGAAAAAGAGGAGCCGCCGTTTACGATCACCCGCGCCAGCGACGGAGCGTTCATTTTGGCGGGCGACAAAATTGAAAAGTTGTTTAAGATGACGGATTTCTCGCGCGAAGAATCGGTGCGCCGCTTCGCCCGCCAGCTTAAAGCGATGGGGGTGGATGATGCGCTGCGCGAGCGCGGCGCGAAAGACGGAGACACGATTCGGTTGCTTGATTACGAGTTCGAGTTTGTCGACGACTGGGATGAATAGAGCGGGGGAAGGTGCGGTGGAGAAAAAATTTTATTTGGTGCGCGAAGACGTCCTGCCGGAAGCGATGAAAAAAGTCGTGCTCGCTAAACAGCTGCTTGAGCGGAAAAAAGCCGCCTCGGTCGCCGAGGCGGCGCAGCTCGCCAACATCAGCCGCGGTGTGTTTTACAAATACCGCGATGCCATTTTTCCGTTCCAAGCGGTGACGAAAGAAAACATCGTCACGCTCTTTTTCCATTTAGAAGACCGCTCCGGAACGTTGTCACAGCTGCTTGGCGTTGTGGCGGCGGCCGGCTGCAACGTGCTGACCATCCATCAAACGATTCCGCTTCAAGGGAGGGCGAACGTGACGCTGTCGGTCAGCACGAACGATATGAACGAGGAGATTGATGAGCTCCTCGCTAAGCTCAAACAGCTTGAATTTGTCGAAAAAGTTGAAATTGTCGGTTCGGGAGTGTATTAAAGAAAGGGAGAGGCAAACGAGATGAAAATCGGTTATTTAGGACCGAAGGCGACGTTCACCGAAGCGGCGGCTGCTCTCCTTTTTCCGTCGCAGCCGCGGGAGCCGTACGACACGATTCCCGATTGCATTGACGCCGCGGCGGCCGGAGAGATTGAAGCGGCCGTGGTGCCGCTCGAGAACGCCTTGGAAGGATCGGTCAATTTGACACTCGACTATTTAATTCACGAACAGCCGTTGCCGATCATCGGCGAAATCGTTGTGCCGATCGAGCAACATTTGATGGTGCACCCATATTTCACCCCGCATTGGCGCGAAGTGAAAGAAGTGTATTCCCACTCGCACGCCATTGCCCAATGCCGGAAGTTTTTGCATACGGTGCTGAAAGGGGCGAAGCAAGTGCCGATGACGTCAACGAGCGCCGCCGCGAAATTTGTGAGCGAGCATCCGCACTTGCCGGCGGCGGCGATCGCCAACCGGCTGGCGGCGGAAAAATACGGGCTAGTGATCGTGCAGGAAAACGTCCACGATTACGATTACAACCATACGCGCTTTATTGTCGTCAGCCGGCGCAAAGAGCCGCTTTTGCCTGATTCGCCCCTTTATGCCGGCGACAAGACGACCGTGGTCGTCATGCTTCCGCAAGACCGGCCGGGCGCGCTCCACCAAGTGTTATCAGCGTTTGCCTGGCGGCGGCTCAACTTGACGAAAATCGAATCGCGCCCAGCCAAAACAGGCCTTGGCAACTACTTTTTTATTATTGACATCGACGCGCCGATGGATGACGTCCTCATCCCGGGGGCGATCGCGGAAATTGAGGCGCTCGGCTGCACGGTGCAGCTGTTGGGCAGCTATCCATATTATTTTGCCTGACGCAGACAAAAACGCGGGCGGTCTGCTGCCGTCCGCTTGTTCCCTTTTTAGACGGCCCGCCGCGCAGTATTCTGCAGGGAATGAGCCGATGCGCGGCCAGGTCCAGTTTACGCTTCGATGAGAAAACCGGCTTGTTTCAAGGCGCGGCAAGCGGCGTCAAGCTTCACTGGTGAATCGGCTTCCAGCGTATGCAAATGCGTTCCGTCCGTCAGCTGCAACAAATACGACGATTTTGTCGCCTCGATTTTGGCGATGAATTGGTCGACTTCCAAACGGTTGCTCACCATGATCGAGGCGGTCAAATCGCCGTAGACTGGATGCTCGATTTTGACGTCCCTGACCGTCACGCCGCAATCCACGAGCAAATACAACTCTTCTTTCGTCTGTTCCGGCGTATGGAAGCAGGCGACCGTCCTCGTGTACGTTTTGGCTGGTTCGACCGGCTTTAAATACAAATAGCCTTGGCTTGTGGCGATGATCGGTTCGTTGCGCGCCTTTAACAGTGAAATGTCTTGGACGATCACTTGGCGGCTGACGTTCGTTTTCGCCGCCAGCTCAGCCCCCGTGAGCGGCGCTTCGCTTTCTTTCAACCATTGCAAAATGAGCTGGCGCCGCCTTTCCCCTAAAATTTTCTTTTCCTCTTTCACCTGCCATTCCTCCTTTCATGCCGATGTAAGTCGTTCCAGGGTGGAAACGAACTGGTCGATCTCCGCTTCGGTCGTGGCCGCGCCCAATGAGACGCGGATGAATTGCTTCGCTTCTTCGGGCGTTTTCCCGACGGCGAGCATCGTCCGCGACGGCGCCTGCAGCCCGACTTGGCAGGCGCTGCCGGTGGAAATGGCGATGCCGGCGCGGTTGCATTCAAGCATCACAAACTGCCCTTCGTACCCAGCGACGGACAAACCGATAATATGGGCAAGCCGGAAATCGGGATGGCCTTCCACCGCCACCGGCAGCTGTTTGGCGGCGATGGCGTGAAGCAACCGATTCCGCAGTCGTTCCAAACGCGACTGTTCGTCCGCCATTCGTCGATGGAGCTGCTGTGCGGCCGTAATGAAGGCGGCAATACCCGGTACGTTGACCGTTCCCGGCCGAAAGCCTGATTCGTGCGTCGCTCCCGGAAACACCGGCTTCCAATGCCGACGCGGGTTGATGTACACAGCGCCGACCCCTTTGGGACCGTACACTTTATGGGCGGAAACGGATAGGCTGTCTAGTCCTATCTCTTGAACATCTAGCTGTATTTTAGCAAAAGTTTGCACGCAGTCGCTATGAAAAAGGACGCCGTGCGCCCGCAGGAGGCGGCCGATGTCGGCAAGCGGCTGGATCGTGCCGATTTCCGAGTTGGCGTGCTGGATGGAAGCAAGGATCGTCTTCGGCGTGATCGCCCGCTCCAAATCCGCAAGCCGAATGCGCCCGAATCGGTCGACGGGCAAATACGTGACCGTATATCCTTCTGTTTCCAGCTGTTTGAACAAGTGATGGAGAGAGGCATGTTCGATTTCGGTCGTGATCAAGTGGTTTCCTTGATGCCGGTAGGCGGCGGCTAGCGAACGGATAGCGAGCATGTTCGCTTCCGTTCCGCCGCTTGTGAAATAGATCCCTTCCGCTTCTCCGTTAATCATGGCGGCGAGTTCGCGCCGGCATAAGGCAAGCAGTTGTTTCGCTTTCGTTCCGATGTCATGCAGGCTGCTTTCGTTGCCAAAGTAAACGGACGCCGCTTCAGCGTAAGCGGCGATCGCCTCTTGGCACATTGGCGTCGTTGCCGCGTAATCCAAATAAATCATATTCCCCCGCCTTTGCATCATTTTTTTCGCCAAACCTCTTGCCATTAGTTTAAATATGTGTAAATATAGATGTCAAGACAGGTGAAAAGAAAGGGGCGTCCGAGAGTGAAGGAAGGTGGCGTCATTGTTGTTGGCAGCGGGCTGGCCGCTTTAACGGTCGCCGATCATTTGTCGCAACATGAACATGTGATCATTTTCACGAAAAAGCGCCGTACCGACAGCAATTCATGGCGGGCGCAAGGAGGGGTGGCCGCGGCGCTGGCAGAGAGCGACGATTGGCGCTCTCATTTCCGCGATACGATGGTCGCCGGCTGCTTTCATAATGATGAACGAATGGTCGAACGGCTCGTCCGCGAAGGGCCGAGGCGGCTGCAAGAATGGATCAACGCCGGCATGGCGTTTGACCGGGATGAAGACGGCCGACTTTGCTTCGGGCTCGAGGGGGGACACAGTCGCCGCCGCATTTTGCACGCTGGAGGCGACCAGACGGGCAAAGCACTCGTTTCGTTTTTGCTTGAGCGGCTCGAGGGACGCGTGTGGATGGAAGAAGGCGAGCAGGTGATTGATTTGCTTGTGGAAGAGGGGCGTTGCGTCGGGGTGAAAACGAAGCGGGAAGACGGTTCGGTGTCCATTTGGCCGGCGTCGGCCGTCGTGTTGGCGACCGGTGGATGCGCCGGATTGTATACGTTCACTTCCAACGCGCCGACGGCGACTGGCGACGGCATCGCCATGGCGTACCGCGCCGGTGCGGCGGTGGCGGATATGGAGTTTATCCAATTTCATCCGACGATGCTCGTTGCCGGCGGAAAAGCGGTCGGGCTCGTCTCGGAAGCGGTGCGCGGCGAAGGGGCGGTGCTTGAGGCGGAAGACGGACGGCCGCTGATGGACGGCGTCCATCCGCTTCGCGATCTCGCTCCGCGCGACATCGTCGCCCGAGCGATCGCGGCGGAACTCGATCGCGGCGGCCGCGTCTATTTGAATATTTCCCGCGTTTCTCATTTTCGCCGCCGCTTTCCGACGATCGCCGCGCTATGTGAGGCCTATGGCGTCGACCTTGAAGCCGGCCGCCTTCCTGTCGCGCCGGGCGCCCATTTTTTAATGGGCGGCGTTGTCGTCAACGAGTGGGGGCAGACGACGGTGCCGGGCTTGTACGCCGTCGGGGAAGCGGCGTGCACCGGTGTGCACGGCGCCAACCGGCTCGCGAGCAACTCGTTGCTTGAAGCGATCGTCTTTGGATTCCGTGCGGCCTGCGCCATCCGCCGTCAGGCGGCGTGGCCGCAAACGGTTCACCGAGCGGATTCATCCAGCCCGCGTCGTTTGATTGTACCACGGCTGCCAGAGCGGGCGTTGATTCGTGAACAGCTGTCAACGTTTGTCGGCATCGTCCGCGACGGCGATCGGCTTCGCAAAGCGGTCGACTGGTTGGAACAGTTTTCGTTGCCGGATTGGCTGGATGGCGACCTTGAACGATTGTCGGCAGAGGAGATTGAAACAGGATATATGCTGCTAGTGGGCTGGCTTGTCGCTTCATCAGCGCTTGGGCGCACGGAAAGCCGCGGCGGCCATTACCGGAGCGATTTTCCGCGTGAACGCCCGGAGTGGCGGGGACGGCGCCTTGTGCGGACGAAAGAAGAGTGGGCCCGCCTTGGGGCTGGGAGGTAAAGCGGCAAAGAAAACGGAGGTATGAAAGATGAACCGGTTGAAGCTCGAACAACTGTTGCGACAGTTTTTTCTTGAAGATATTGGCGACGGCGATGTGACGAGCGAGACGATTTTTCCGGCTCATGAACGGGCATCAGGCATGTTTATGGCCAAAGCGGACGGGGTGGTGGCCGGCGTCGGCATTATTGCGGCGGGCTATCAGCTGCTGGATCCGCGCGTCGAAGTAACCATCATGAAACAGGACGGCGAACGGGTCCAAGCCGGCGAAACGATCGCCGTCGCATCCGGACCGGTCGGGCCGCTGTTGTCCGGTGAGCGCGTCATTTTAAACTTGCTGCAGCGGTTAAGCGGCATTGCCACCGTGACGCGGCAGGCCGTTGACTTGCTTGGCAATAGCTCCACGCGCATTTGCGACACGCGGAAAACGACGCCGGGGCTGCGCATGCTTGAAAAATATGCCGTCACATGCGGCGGCGGCTACAATCACCGCTTTGGCTTGTACGACGGTGTCATGATTAAAGACAACCATATCGCCTTTTGCGGATCGATCGCCCGCGCCGTCAAAACGGTGCGGGAGCGGCTTGGGCATATGGTGAAAATCGAGGTGGAGACCGAAACGGAAGACGAAGTGCTCGAGGCGGTCGAAGCCGGGGCGGATGTCATTATGTTTGACAACCGGACGCCGGATGAGGTGCGGGCGTTTGTCCGGCTTGTGCCAAAGCCGATCATCACGGAAGCGTCGGGAGGAATTACGCTCGCCAATGTGGCGGCGTACGGCGCGACCGGAGTCGACTACATTTCGCTCGGATGTTTAACCCATTCCGCCCCGGCGCTCGATATGAGTTTCAATTTGCGATAATGGAGGGGAGAACCGTGAACGTCCTTGAACAGTTGAAACGGCTGGATGAGATGCCGGAACGGTATAAAACGATGGAACAAAGCGAGCTCGAAGCGCGCGCCCGCGCGGTGAAAGAACGGTTCGGCCGGCGCCTTTTCATCCCGGGCCATCACTACCAAAAGGATGAGGTCATTCAGTTCGCCGATGCGACCGGCGATTCGCTTCAGCTTGCCCAGCTCGCGGCAAAAAACAGCGAAGCCGAATATATTGTGTTTTGCGGCGTCCATTTTATGGCAGAAACCGCCGATATTTTAACGAGCGACGACCAAACGGTCATTTTGCCGGACTTGCGCGCCGGCTGTTCAATGGCCGATATGGCCGATATTTTTCAAGTCGAGCGGGCATGGGCGGCGCTTATTGAGCGGTTTGGCGAGACGATCGTGCCGCTTGTGTACGTCAATTCGACCGCGGCGATTAAAGCGTTTGTCGGCCGCCATGGCGGAGCGACCGTCACCTCGTCGAACGCGAAAAAGATGATGGCTTGGGCGTTTTCACGGAATGAACGGATTTTCTTTTTGCCGGATCAGCATTTAGGGAGAAATACGGCCTATGCGCTCGGCATCCGTCTTGACGAGATGGCGGTGTGGGATCCGCACGATGAGACGCTTCAAGGGGCGGACGATCTCGACAAGGTGAAAGTCATTCTTTGGAAAGGGCATTGCTCCGTGCATGAAAACTTCACCGTCCGACAAATCGAGCATATTCGACGGATGAAGCCGGGAATCCATGTCATCGTCCATCCGGAATGCAGCTGGGAGGTCGTCCAGCAAGCAGACTACGCCGGTTCGACAAAATACATTATTGAAACGATCCGCAATGCTCCACCCGGCACCCAGTGGGCGATTGGAACGGAAATGAATTTGGTGAACCGGCTGAAGCACGAACATCCAGACAAAGAAATTGTTTCTCTCAATCCATATATGTGCCCGTGTTTAACGATGAATCGAATTGATTTGCCGCATTTCGTCTGGGTGCTCGAATCGCTTGAGCAAGGAGCAATCGTCAACCGCATCACCGTTCCGAAAGACATCGCCCTTGAGGCAAAAGAGGCGCTCGACCGCATGCTTTCGCTTGCCTAGCTTTTTCCCTGGCTTGACGAGGAGGGATCCTCGTTCGGTCAGGGATTTTTTTATCATAAATCAACGATCATCGTCATACATTGTGTTGAAAGACGATAACGGGAAACAAGCATCGGTTCGATCGAGCGTAAACAGTCTCGGTTTAGGAGGGGAACGGAGTGAAAATCCATATTGTCCAAAAGGGCGACACCCTTTGGAACATCGCCCAAAAATATGGAGTGGATTTTGAACAATTGAAAAAAATAAATGGGCATTTGAGCGACCCGAATATGATTATGCCTGGAATGAAAATCAAAGTGCCGACAGCAGGGGTGCCGGTCAAAAAAGAGACGAAGGCGCCTGTGTCACCCAAAAAAATGCACGTAAAAGAGCACCCGTACGCGGAGGCGAAACCGTTCGTCTCATTCCACATTGATACCGAGCTTGACACTGCTGTCGCCCCTGCTCCGGAAGGCGAGGCAGCGGTAAACGAACCGGCGGGTGAGGCGCCGAAAGCAGTGGTAAAGAAAACGCCCAAAGCAGTCGTAAAGGAAACACCGAAAGCGCCGGAGAAGAAGGCGGAGAATGTGCCAGTGAATGAAGCGCCAAACGTGCCGGTGAACGAAATGCCAAATGTATCAGTGAATGAAACGCCAAATGTGCCCATCAATGAAGCGCCAAAGGCCGTCGAGAAGGAAGCGCCAAAAGCGGCACCAAAAGCAGTGGTGAATGAAGCGCCGAACGTACTGGTGAACGAAACGCCGAATGCGCCCATCAATGAAGCGCCAAAGGCACCGGCGGGTGAGGCGCCGAAAGCGGCGATGAACGAAACGCCAAAGGCTGTCGAGAAAAAAGCGCCAAAAGCAACGGCACAAGAAGCACCAAAAACGCCGAAAGCGGAGGCAAAAGAAGGGGCAAAAGCGAAAGGCGCCTCTGTGCCGCCGCTTGTGCATACGATTCCGCCGGTGGCCCCGCCTCCTCAACTTTCGTTCGCTCAATCGCTGGCCAACGTGCCGCCGATTCCGCCGAAGCCGAGCAATATTTTGCCCAACATGATGAAAGAGGAGGACAATGAAAGCCCAGCTGAATGGAAAGGGGAACCGGCGGCTGAGAGCGAAGACGCGCCGCCGCTGCCGAACATTCCATACGTTCCTGTCGCCCCGCCGACGATCCCAATATTTGGCACTGACCAAGGATGTACGCCAGTGCCGCCAGTTTGGCCGGGGAGCGGATTTTACGTGCCGCCGCTGCCGGTCATGACGCCGTCCTATCCGCCATCGCCTGTGCCGCTGGCCGTTGGGGAAAGCGGCGAAAGTCCGGAAAGCGGTTCAGCGCCGTTTCCCGGCATTAGCGAAAGCAGCAGCGAATCATTAGAGCCGCCGCTTCCTGGGCCTGGGGCTGCCGACCCGTTTGTCCCGTCGGCGGGGACTGTTTTCCCCCCGCTCGGCGTTGCAACGCCAGTTTATGCGCCGCCTGCGGCGTACCCCTCGCCCGTTGGCTATCCGTCTTTTGGATATGCGCCGGCCTATGCGCCGACCCAGTACTACGGAGGGTACGCCCTGCCGGCTCCATACGGATATGCGCCGCAGTCAGCGCCGCCGCTTCCGTGGCCAGGCGTCGTTTATCCGACAAGTCCAGCGGGATACGCGCCGCCATCCTACCCGCCATCATCCGCCCCGCCGGTTGCCGGCCCCCGTTTGTTTAGCGAACCGCCGGATGAGGAGAGCGGGCATGGCGAGGAACAATAACCAAGTGAAAAGAGACGCCGCTGGCCGTCTCTTTTTTCTTCTTGACCGCCAATATCGGCTTGTTATTCAACAAGTTGTGGCATTGAAACCGCATGTCTTAGTCGTTGCCGCTCGGCAAGGAATGTTTGTCGCCAAGGCGTATCGCTTGCCCGTTGCGGCCGCGCGGCACGCCTGGCTTCTTGCCGTATTAAGGAAGGCCGGTTTTTCCGCCGCGCCGGCCCCTATGCCGATCGGGCGCGGAGGAGTGGTTGAAGCCGGCGGATGCTATTGGCTGCTGACGGAATATGTGGCCGGAGCGCGTCCAATCTCGTTTGCCGCTTGGGCTGACGCCGCCGACGGACTTCGTTTGCTCGAACGTTACCATACCGCAACGGAAAACATTGCCAGAAGTGAGCAGAAGGCGATGGGGCTGCCGCGTGCGCAGCTGTATGACAAATGGCGGCGCCGCTATGAGGAGTTTTGCCGACATTTGCCCGTTGTTGAAACGATCATGGACAAAGAAGACATTTTGTTTACGCTGCGTTGGGCGGATTACTGTCTATCAACGTGCCGCGAGCATGCTCCAGAGTTGACGGCGGATTCTGCTGCCATCATTCATGGTGATGTCGCCTCCCATAATTTTTTGCGCACCACAACAGGCCATATTTACCTAATCGACTATGACGCGGCCGCCCTTGCCTCGCCCGGGCTTGACTATTGCCAATACGCCAATCGCCTCTTGCCGCATATCGGCTGGTCATATTCAACACTCGCCCGTTTCGCTCCGCTTCGCCGTTGGTTGGAAAAACGCTGGTTTTTGCATGCGCTCTTATTTCCGGCTGATGTGTTTCGCGAATGGCGGTCAGCCGCCGCGCGCCGCCGTCCCCTTGTGTTCGACCGCAAGCGGAGAGAACGGTTTGTCCGCCGCCTTTATGCTATGCTACAATGAAGAATGGAATCTTTGGAAAAGGAGTCGAGGACGGATGCAAGAAAAAATTGACAAACTCGTGCAATGGCTGCGTGACCAAGTCTCATCAGCCGGCTTAAACGGGGCGGTCGTCGGCATCAGCGGCGGCATCGACTCGGCGGTTGTCGCCCATTTGATTAAGTGCGCCTTTCCGGATGATTCGCTGGGGCTGATCATGCCGTGCAAAAGCAATCCGAAAGATATGGAAGATGCGCTGAAAGTGGTGAAAAGCTGCGGCATCCGGCATTTGGTCATCGATTTGACCGAAGCGCACCGAATGCTGTTTGGCGCGATCGAGGCCGAGCTGAAAGCCATCGGGGAGTGGAAGGAAGAGCGCGCGCGGCTTGGCGATGCAAATACAAGGGCGCGCTTGCGCATGACAACGTTGTATGCAGTCGCCAACAATTACGGCTATCTCGTCGTCGGCACGGACAACGCCGCGGAGTGGCATACCGGCTACTTTACGAAATACGGCGACGGCGGGGTCGATTTAGTGCCGCTCATTCACTTTACAAAAGGCGAAGTGCGCGAAATGGGCCGCCTGCTCGGCGTTCCGGAAGAAATCATTGCGAAAGCGCCGAGCGCCGGATTATGGGAAGGGCAGACGGATGAAAGCGAAATGGGCACGACGTATGAAATGATCGATAAATATTTAAAAGGGGAAGACATTCCGGAACGCGATCGAAAAATTATTGAACAGCTTCATGAACGTTCGCATCATAAACGGCGATTGGCGATCGCGCCGCCGAAGTTTTAGCCGTTGCCTCATTGGTGTGAACTGACAGCGATAAACCCCCCGCGTTTGCCGCAAGCTAAACGTAAGGCTGGCTTCGTGCCAGCCTTGGGCGAAGGAAACCAAGGGGGGTTTTCCATTGAGATACGCGGTCAAATGGATCGGTGTGCTGTCGGCCGCCGGATTGCTCGTCTCATGCACCAACTACCGGGCGAATGAGGAAGGGGCGCAGCGTTATCATGATGCGGCGAGACCGATCGGTTTTTACTCGACGGAGCGAGGCGACGATTTCCGCTATGGCCGATACGGGACGAATGCGCTCAATTATGACAACCGTTATATATGGGCGCGCCGCGGTCCGGTCACCGATTATTTGACGGACGGCGGCCGCCTCGGAGGACCAGCAGCGACCCGGTTTGACACGGACGTTCCGGCTCTTCCGCCCAATGTTGATTTCGGCGATGGCGACTACAACTACCATGGGCATTTGCACTCGCTAAACGTCGATCCGCACCCGTCGTACTACCGAAGCTATGCCGGCGGTTTGGCTGAGAAGCTCTCCCGCCGCGCCGCAGCGGTGAACGGAGTCGACGATGCCCGCGCGGTTGTGTATGGCGATCAGGCGCTCATCGCGATTGCCACAGACGCCCGCCATCCCAAGCGGCTTGAGAAGCGTGTCGAGCAAGCGGTCGCTCCGTACGCGGACGGCAAGCGGGTGCGCGTCACCTCGAATCCGAGCATGTACCACCGCATCCGCACGATTGACAACACGCTTCGCCGCGGCGCTCCGATCAATATGGAAGAAATCCGCCGCGATTTACGCACCATTTTTATCGATGATACGATTCAAGAACGGCCGGAAAACAATCGGTGACAAAGGCGAAGAAGGCGTCCCAAAAAAGTCGGGGCGCCTTCTTTCATTGCCGCTTCCCGCTGGGGCTCGGCTGACATTTTCCGCTTTTTTTGCTATAGTAATAGTCGGAACATTCCGTTGTGATGAGAGGGGAACTGTCGATGGCTGGACATTCGAAGTGGAAAAATATCCAACGGCGGAAAAATGCCCAAGATGCGAAGCGCGGCAAACTATTCATGAAACTGGCGAAAGAAATTTACGTCGCCGCCAAAAGTGGCGGAGGCGATCCAGCGTCCAATCCGAGCCTGCGCCTTGTCATTGAGAAGGCGAAAGCGGCCAACATGCCGAGCGAAAACATTGAACGGGCGATTAAAAAAGCAACTGGAACCCAAGAGCATACCAACTATGAGGAAATTCGCTACGAAGGATATGGACCAGGCGGCGTTGCCGTCATGGTCGTTTGCCTGACGGATAATAAAAACCGCACCGCCGCCAACGTGCGCGCGGCGTTTTCGAAAAACGGCGGCAATTTAGGGGAAACGGGCTGCGTCTCCTATTTGTTCGAGCGCAAAGGGCTGCTCGTGATTGACCGCGAACAGCACAACGTTGATGAGGATGAATTGCTGCTGTTGGCCATTGAAGCGGGTGCCGAGGAGATGGAAACAACGGACGAATCGTTCGAAATTTATACAGCGCCCGAATCGTTTGAAACGGTGAAAGACGAGCTGGAACAGCAAGGATTCACGTTTGCCAGCGCGGAAATTACGATGATTCCGCAAACGTATACGACGCTTGAGGGCGACGATTTGAAAAAAATGCTGAAGTTGATCGATACGCTTGAAGATGATGATGACGTCCAAGAAGTGTACCATAATTTGGACGAATCGGTGCTTGAGGAGTAGCGACGTCCGTCGGCGAAGCCGGCGGATTTTTTGTACATACGTTCGAAGACCATGGAACATAATCGAATATGATGATCGAGCGCCGTTGGCTCGAATCCCCGCCCCACTTTTTGGATCGGCGGCAGCTTGCTTGGCAAAAAAGCTGATGGATCAGGAATAAAATGGCGTCCGCTGGTGAAACTAGTGGTGTAAAGGAACCATCATCCGAGAAGAGAGGAACAAACGATGCGAATTCTTTCCCTCATACTGTGGATCGCCGCCATCGTGTTGCCGGTTCATTCGGCCTCCGCCGCACCGGTCAAGATGACGATTGTGCTTGAGCGGCAATACTTGGACGGAGAGATGAGCGAAGAGAAAGTCACCGAAACCGTCGATTCGATGACAGAAATATGGGAAAAATATCGCGATTGGCAACTCGTGACGCTCGATGACCAGACGATCGTGTTTCGCAAAACAATCAACGACATTTCGCCGTTGTTAAAAACAAACGGCTACTTCGGAATTACGGACGATGGCACGTTGTCTATTTTCAACGGCAAACCGGGCCGGTCGAGCGAAATCATCCAGTCGTTTTTCCAAATCGACGTGCAAAAGCTCGAAAGCCGCCAGCAAGAAAAGCTGAAGAAAGGAATTCGCGTCCTCTCGAAAGAGCGGTATGAACAAGTGATCGAAATGTACCGCCATTTTGCGGTCGTCCAATAAACCAAGCGAAAGCCCGTGGTGCAAAACGCATCGCGGGATTTCTTTTTGCTATAATGAAATCATATGATACAATGAAAGGACGAAAAAAGGAGAGGAGCATCCATTGATCGAGTTTATCCGTGGGTATGTCGATTACGTCTGCCCGGAATATATCGTCATCGACCATAACGGCATCGGCTACGAGATCTTTACGCCGAACCCGTTTGCGTTTCAGGAAAGCCGCGAGGCGGCGGTGACCGTCTATACATACGAATATGTGCGCGAAGGTGTGCACGCCTTGTACGGGTTCCCAACGCGCGAGGAGCGCAACTTGTTCGCCAAGCTGCTGCAAGTGTCGGGCATCGGGCCGAAAGGCGGCCTCGCCATTTTGGCGGCCGGGCGTCCGGATGAACTGGCGCGGGCCATCGAGGAAGAAAACGAGGCGTTTTTATGCAAGTTTCCAGGCGTGGGCAAAAAGACGGCCCGGCAAATGATTTTGGATTTAAAAGGGAAGCTCGGGGCGCTTGCGGCGCCGGCGGCTGCACGTTCGGCCGCACCGCTTTCCGGTGCGCTCGTCGAGGCGGTGGCGGCGCTCAAGGCGCTCGGCTACGCTGAACGGGAGATCGAGAAAATCATTCCGGCGCTCCGCGAAGAAGCGATGTCGACGGAACAGTATGTGAAGCGGGCGCTGGCGCTGCTTTTGGGATAAACAGCGGCCAAAGGGAGGAATGACGGTGGAGGAACGGCTTGTATCCGGGGAGGTCTTAGGGGAAGAGACTGCGCTTGAACCGAGTTTGCGCCCGCAATATTTGCATGAATATATCGGGCAAGATAAGATCAAAGAAAACTTAAAAGTGTTCATTGAAGCGGCCAAGCTCCGCGAAGAGACGCTCGACCATGTGTTGCTGTACGGACCGCCGGGGCTTGGGAAAACGACGCTCGCCGTGATCATCGCCAATGAAATGGGCGTCAAGCTGCGAGCGACATCTGGACCGGCGCTCGAGCGGCCGGGAGATTTGGCGGCGCTTCTCACTTCGCTTGAGCCGGGGGATGTGCTCTTTATTGATGAGATCCACCGGCTGCCGCGGGCGGTGGAAGAGGTGCTCTATCCGGCGATGGAAGATTATTGCTTAGATATCGCGATTGGCAAAGGGCCGGATGCGCGCACGCTTCGCCTCGACTTGCCGCCATTTACGCTCGTCGGGGCGACGACGAGAGCCGGGGCGCTGTCGGCGCCGCTTCGCGACCGGTTTGGTGTCATCAGCCGGCTCGAATACTATCACGTCGACCAACTCGCCCAAATCATTGAGCGGGCGGCGGCCATCTTGCAAATCGGTATCGAGCGCGAAGCGGCGCTTGAGCTTGCCCGTCGGGCGCGCGGCACGCCGCGCATCGCCAACCGTTTGCTGCGGCGCGTCCGCGATTTCGCGCAAGTGCGCGGAGATGGGGGAATTACGCTGCCGCTTGCTGTCGAGGCGCTCGAGCGGCTGCAAGTCGACCGGCTCGGGCTCGACCAAATCGACCATAAGCTGCTTTCAGCGATGATTGAAAAATTTGCCGGCGGCCCGGTCGGGCTCGAAACGCTGGCGGCCGTCATCGGCGAAGAAGCGCAAACGATTGAGGAAGTGTATGAGCCGTACTTGATGCAGATCGGTCTCTTGCAGCGTACGCCGCGCGGGCGCGTCGTCACGCCGGCGGCGTACACCCATTTAGGAATGGAGGTTCCGAAGCGGTGAACAGCTTGCCAAAGTTGATCATGACGATCGGCGTTGTGCTCATCATTGTCGGGTTTGTCATGCAATTTGTCAAACTCGGCCGCTTGCCGGGGGATATCGTCATCCGCAAAGGGAATATGACGTTTTACTTTCCCATCGTGACATCCATCTTGCTGAGCGTTGTGTTATCGTTGATTTTTTACGTGCTCGGACGATTTCGCTGAAGGAAGGAGAACTGCATGAAAGTCGATTTGTTTGATTTTCATTTGCCGGAAGAGTTGATTGCGCAAACGCCGCTTCCAGACCGGGCGGCATCAAGGCTCATGGTGCTCGATAAACGAACGGGCGCCATTCGCCATGAAACGTTTCGCAACATTATTTCGTACTTGAATCCAGGCGACTGCCTCGTTTTAAACGATACGCGCGTCATGCCGGCGCGGCTTTACGGCGAAAAAGCGGAAACGGGCGGAACGGTCGAAGTGCTGCTGTTAAAGCAATTGGACGGCGACCGTTGGGAGACGCTCGTCAAGCCGGGAAAACGAGTCAAGCCAGGAACGAAACTCACTTTTGGCGAGGGGAAACTGCAAGCCGTCTGCCTCGATACGCTGGAACACGGCGGGCGAGTGCTTGAGTTTTCGTATGACGGCCTGTTTTATGAAGTATTGGCCGAACTTGGGGAGATGCCGCTGCCCCCGTACATTAAAGAAAAGCTTGACGACCCGGAACGATACCAGACCGTTTACGCCCGCGAAATCGGCTCGGCAGCGGCGCCAACCGCCGGTTTGCATTTCACCGAAGAGCTGCTTGACGCCATTCGCGAAAAAGGGGTGCATATCGTCTTCATCACCCTTCATGTCGGGCTTGGCACGTTTCGGCCGGTGCAAGTGGACGAAGTCGAGAAGCACGATATGCACGCCGAATTTTATCAAATGAGCGAGGAAACGGCCGAGACATTAAACCGCGTCCGGGAGCAGGGCGGTCGCATCATCGCCGTCGGCACGACGTCGACACGGACGCTCGAGACGATCGCCGGCAAACATAACGGCCGGTTTGTCGCGGAAAGCGGCTGGACCGACATTTTCATCTATCCAGGCTATGAGTTCAAAGGGATTGATGGGCTGGTGACGAACTTCCACCTGCCGAAATCGACGCTCATCATGCTCGTGAGTGCGCTCGCCGGGCGCGAAAATATTTTGCACGCGTATGAAGTGGCGGTCAAAGAGCGATACCGCTTTTTCAGCTTCGGTGATGCGATGCTCATCATTTGAGAAAGGAGACGAGCACGTTGACGACACCGATTCGCTTTGAACTGATCAAAACGTGCCGGCAGACGGGCGCGCGCCTCGGCATCCTCCATACGCCGCACGGCTCGTTTGAAACGCCGATGTTTATGCCGGTCGGGACGCTCGCCACGGTCAAGACGCTGTCGCCGGAAGAGCTGAAGGAAATGGGGGCCGGCGTCATTTTAAGCAACACCTATCATCTTTGGCTGCGCCCGGGGCATGACATTGTCGCGGAAGCGGGCGGGTTGCATGCGTTTATGAACTGGGATCGCGGCATTTTGACTGATTCCGGCGGCTTCCAGGTGTTCAGCCTCAGCGAATTCCGCCGCATCGAGGAAGAAGGCGTCTATTTCCGCAACCATTTAAACGGCGACAAGCTGTTTTTATCGCCGGAAAAAGCAGTCGAAATTCAAAATGCGCTTGGCGCCGACATCATCATGGCGTTTGATGAGTGCCCGCCGTATCCGGCGACGTATGAATACATGAAACAGTCCATCGAGCGGACGAGCCGTTGGGCGGAGCGCTGCTTGAAGGCGCACCGCCGCCCGAATGAGCAAGGGCTGTTTGGCATCGTCCAAGGCGGCGAGTATGAGGAGTTGCGCCGGCAGAGCGCCCGCGATTTAGTGTCGCTCGATTTCCCGGGCTATGCGGTCGGCGGGTTGTCGGTCGGCGAGCCGAAAGAGGTCATGAACCGGGTGCTTGAGTTTACGACGCCGCTTCTGCCGGCGGACAAGCCCCGCTATTTAATGGGCGTCGGTTCGCCGGATTCGCTCATCGACGGGGCGATCCGCGGCATCGACATGTTTGACTGCGTTTTGCCGACGCGCATCGGCCGCAACGGGACGGTGATGACGAGCGAAGGGCGGGTGGTGATCAAAAACGCCCAGTACGCCCGCGACTTCTCGCCGCTGGACCCGCACTGCGACTGCTACACGTGCCGGAACTATACGCGCGCGTACATCCGCCATCTCATCAAATGCGATGAAACATTTGGCATCCGGCTCACGTCTTACCATAATGTCTATTTTTTGATAAAATTGATGGAGCAGGTGAGACAAGCGATCCGCGAAGATCGGCTCGCCGATTTCCGCGAGGAATTTTTCGAACGCTACGGCTTCAATAAACCGAATGCAAAAAACTTTTGACGGCCGGAAAGGAGGGGGATTGCATGAACGCAACGATCGCCAACTTGCTGCCGATCGTGCTGTTTTTCATTATTTTCTACTTTTTGCTCATTCGTCCGCAGCAAAAGCGGCAACGCGCCATCCAGCAAATGCAGGCGAATTTGAAAAAAGGCGATAAAATCATCACGATCGGCGGATTGCACGGCATCATCGACTCGGTCGATGAGGACAAAATCATCGTTCGCGCCGGCGATGGCACGCGTCTGACGTTCGACCGCTCCGCGGTGAGAGAAGTGGTGGCGGAAAGCAAGGCGTAGCGAAAGCGCGGCCGGTGGCGCCTGAAGCAAAAAAGAGGCTATCTCAAAAGGTTGTGTTTTCTAAAAAAACATATCTTAGAGATTGTGATACGATAATCAGAAAGGGTGTCCCGATCCTTTTGGGACACCCTCTTTTGCTGACTTGCCGTCTACGCCCGCTCACGGCGCGCCGGCGACAAGTTGACGCCGACGATGCCGCCTAAGGAAGCAGCGGCGAAAAAGGCAAGGTGGTACAGCCATTGTTCGACGGTAAACGATTTTTCCATGCCAAGAAATTGAAACAAAAAGATGATCGCCGTAAATAAGAGGCCGGTCAGCCCGCCGGCGAGCCATCCTTTTTCTTGGCTTTTTCCGCCGGCGACAACGCCGCCGATAAACAGCGAGACAACCGAGGCGGCAAACACGATCCAGGTGAGCGACGATTCGTGAATGTCCGTCCATTTGAGCAACAACGAAAAAATGAAGCTGACGAGCGCCGCCAACACAAAAACTGTGGCGATTCCATACACCAGTGCGCTGCCAAGCCGTGACACCGCGATCCCTCCTTGGCCCAAACGCTTTTTACCACAATATATTCACCGCCGGACAGGTTTAGACGTTTATTTTCGCTTGTTTTTGCCGGCCAGCCAGTGCAGCCCCGGAAGGTAGACGAGCTCTTCGCGCCGGATGAGCCGGAACAGAACGAGGCAGGCGGCATATAGGGCGGCTGTCGCGGCCATGGCAAGCAGCGTCCAAAGCGGTGCGGGCACCGCCAAAAGCGGATGGCGGGAGAGCGCATAGCCGATTGCGCCCGCAGCGATGATGGCGCCAAGCGCTTTGATGTACTCGCGCGCATCGATGGAAAAAGACACCACCTTGACGACCGTGGCAAAGTGAAGCAACGTCACAAGAACGGTGCTGACTGCAGTCGCCAGCGCCGCGCCCATAATGCCCAAACTTGGACGGGAAGCAAGGACGAAGATGCACACGAGCTTCACCACTGCTCCGATCAAGCTGTTCGTCATGGCGGCGTTCGCCAAGTCCAGTCCTTGCAAGACCGCCTGCAGCGGGCCTTGGAAATAATACAATAAGAAAAACGGCGCCATCACTTGAATAAAGATCGCGGCTTCACTTGTGCCGTACATCCAGCGCATGAGCGGCTCGGCGAACAAGTAAAGAACGACGGTGGAAAGGCCGCCGGTGACAAGCGACAAGCGCATCGCCTGGGCGATCCGGTATTCGACCAAAAGCAGCTTGCGTTGCGCCATTGCTTCGCTGATGGCCGGCACCAGGGCGGTCGAAAGCGCGTACGTAATAAACGACGGCAACGTCAACAACGGCAGCGCGTAGCCGACAAGCTGTCCGTATTGCCTTGTGGCAGTGGAGGCGGCGATGCCGGCCAATGCCAAGCTGTTGGCGACGACGATTGGCTCAAAAAACCAAGAAAGCGAGCCGATCAAACGGCCGCCGGTCGTCGGCAAGGCAATGCGCATGAGGCGGACGAACGTCTCTTTGCCGGCTTGGACGTAGTGAAAAAACTTTGTCCGCAGGCGAATCGATTTTTTAACCTTAAATAAAAACAGCAAATACAATAATGCTGCCAGCTCGCCGAGAACGGAAGACGCCATGGCGCCGGCGGCGGCATACTCGACGCCGTACGGCAAAAGCGGCTGTGTGCATAAAGCGATCAAGCTGATGCGGACGATTTGTTCCATCAAGAGCGAGTAGGCGTACGGTTTCATTTGCTGGCGTCCTTGAAAGTAGCCGCGCAGCACCGAAGAGATGGCGACGATCGGCACAATTGGAGCGATGGCAAGAAGCGGATAGTACGTGCGCGGGTCGGTGAACATCGTCCGGGAGAGCCATGGCGCAGCAGCGATCAACGCCGGCAGAAGCACGATGCTTAGCGCGCCGGTGGTGGCCAGCGACACGACGAGAATTTGTTTCACCCGCTGCCGGTCGCCGGCCGCCTCTGCTTCGGCGACGAGTTTGGAAATGGCGACCGGCAGCCCGATCTGCGTCGCGGTAATCGCTAAAACGAGCGTCGGCACGGCCATCATGTACAGCCCGACTCCTTCATCGCCGATCATGCGGGCGACGACAATTCGGTTGATGAAGCCGAGAATTTTTGTAATAAAGCCAGCGGCGATTAAAATGACCGTACCTTGTAAAAATTTAGACATTTTCTCCCCCTGCCTTCTCAAATGCCTCCGTCTTTTATACAATATATGCAAGGCCCATGGCCAAGCATGACAAGATTGGCAGGCGGCAATGGATACAAGGGGGTATGGGGGATGGATGAAAACCGGAAGCTGCGCGAACAGCTCATGCCGGCGCTCGAGTCGAAGTGCGATGAGTTTCGTCTTCTCGGCTATACGCAAGTGACGATGGACGGGCTGTGGGAATGTTTATGTTCCCGCAAGTGGAAGCATCGGCCGGCGGAAAAAAAACTGCATGAGTTGGTCAGCGACATTTTCTCTCTTTCGCCGAGCGAGTATATGATGTTTTTGACGATGCGTTCGTATAAGCAGCAGGCGGCCGGCGATGATGAGTTGGAGCGGGTTTTAAAGGAATTGTTATAGTGGAAAATTGACACTTGCCGGCTGCTGTTTCATAATGGAAGGCGAGGCCAATGTTTTGCTTGGCGCTGCGGCGGACGGCGCCGAGGCAAGTTGAAGGAGGATCTTAAGGAGAATGGTAAAACGAAGCCGCATCGTCGCCTTTTTTCTGCTCCTGCTTTTGTTCGCCGGAGTGATGGGGCCGACGATTCAAGGAATTGTACATAACATCAAACTGGGCCTTGACTTGCAAGGCGGTTTTGAAGTGCTGTATGAAGTGAAGCCGGCCAAAAAAGGCGATAAGATTGACCAAGAGACGCTGCAAAGCACCGTCAGCGCGCTGAATAAACGGATCAACGTCCTTGGCGTCAGCGAGCCGCGCGTTGACATCGAGGGAGGAAACCGCATCCGCGTCCAGCTCGCCGGGGTGAAAGACCAAAATGAGGCGCGCGAAATTTTGTCCACGCAGGCGAAATTGACGTTCCGCGATGTCAATGACAACGTGCTTATGGACGGAAGCGACCTCGTCCAAGGCGGAGCGAAGCTGTCGTTTGATGAAAACGGCCGGCCGAGCGTCGCTCTGAAATTGAAAGACGCCGACAAGTTCCGCCAGGTGACGGAAAAAGTATATAAAATGGGGCCGCCAAACAACATTTTAGTCATTTGGCTCGATTTTAAAGAAGGGGTGGACTCCTACCGGAAAGAAGCGGGCAAAGCTGATCCGAAATTTATTTCCGCCGCTTCAGTCAACCAAGTGTTCAATCAGACGGATGTGTCGATCGTCGGCAATTTTACGGTCAAAGAAGCGCAACAGCTGGCCGATTTGCTCAATGCCGGCGCGCTGCCGGTCGAGCTGCATGAAATTTACTCCACGTCCGTCGGCGCTCAGTTTGGGAAAAACGCCCTGCAAAAAACGGTGTTGGCCGGCATCATCGGTGTGGCGGCGATCTTCTTGTTCATGATTTGGTTTTACCGGCTTCCCGGGATCATCGCCGTCATTACGCTGTCGGTATACATTTATTTGATTTTGCTTTTGTTTGATTGGATGAACGTCGTTATGACGCTGCCGGGCATTGCCGCCCTGATTTTGGGGGTTGGGATGGCGGTCGATGCCAACATTATTACGTACGAACGGATCAAAGAGGAGCTGAAGCTCGGCAAGTCGATGCTGTCGGCGTTCCGTGCTGGCAACCGCGGGTCGTTTGCGACGATTTTTGACGCCAACCTTACGACGATCATCGCCGGCGCTGTTCTTTTTATTTACGGGACAAGCTCGGTGAAAGGGTTTGCGACGACGCTCATCATCAGCATCGTCGTCAGCTTTCTCACCGCCGTTTACGGCACGCGGCTGTTGCTCGGACTGCTTGTGTCAAGCCGCTGGCTCGATAAAAAGCCGGAGTGGTTTGGCGTCAAAAAGTCGGAAATCTTAAACATTGCCGAAACGACCGAGGAAACGGAAGTGCCGACGAAGTTTGACCGCTGGGATTTTGTCAAACATAGCAAAAAGTTTTTCATTTTCTCTGGCGCATTGACGATCGCCGGCGTCATCTCGTTGTTTGCCCTGGGGCTGAATCTTGGCATTGACTTCACGAGCGGAACGCGCGTTGAGGTGACGAGCAGCCAGCCGATCGATGCTAAAGAGTTGAGCGGCTATTTCGAGCGGCTCGGCTACAAGCCGGAAGATGTCGTCCTGTCCGGCACGGATGGGAAAACAGGCGTCGTCCGCTTGATTGGCGTGCTCGATAAGCAAGAAATTGCCAAGCTGAAAAATGAATTGAAGCAAGCGTATGGCAACGAACCAAACATCAGCACCGTCTCTCCGGTCGTCGGCAAGCAGCTGGCTCGCAACGCGCTCATTGCTGTGTTTATTTCATCCATCGGCATCATTCTTTACGTGACGATTCGCTTTGAGTGGCGAATGGCGCTCGCAGCCATTGTCGCCTTATTGCACGATGCGTTTTTTATCATTACCGTGTTCAGCTTGACGCGTCTTGAAGTCGATTTGACATTCATCGCCGCGGTGCTGACGATCATCGGGTACTCGATCAACGATACGATCGTCACGTTTGACCGCATCCGGGATTTGATGAAAAAGCGGAAAGTGAAAACGGTCGACGACTTGAAGCATATCGTCAACCGGGCGTTGCAGCAAACATTTACGCGCTCGGTCAATACCGTCTTGACCGTCTTGTTTACGGTCATCGCGTTGCTCATCTTTGGCAGCGAAGCGATCCGCAATTTCAACCTCGCCTTGCTCGTTGGACTTGTGTGCGGCGTCTATTCGTCGCTTTGCATCGCTTCTCAGCTTTGGGTGGTTTGGAAAGGACAGGAGCTCAAAAAAGGGAAAGGAGCCAAAAAAGCGGCGGCCGAGGCCGAACCGCAAGTGTAACAGCGCGCCGGAAAAGCGAATGTGCTTTTCCGGCGCCTTTTTGTTCGGTGCAATGCTTAGGGCGGAAAATGGATACACTAACCGTCAGATGCAACATAGGCAGCGCGTGAGGCTGCTGAATGCAAAGGTGGGGGAGATGGCCATGGAACACGAACAGCGGTTCAGGCAGGCGAAAACGGCAGCGATCGTCGGGATCGCTGGAAATATGGCGCTTGCTGCTGTCAAGGCGGCGGTCGGCGTGTGGAGCCAAAGCCAAGCGTTGATCGCTGATGCCGCCCATTCAGCGTCCGATGTTGCCGGCTCGTTCGCCGTTTGGGTCGGACTGCGGGCCGCTGCGCGCCCGCCGGATGAGGATCATCCGTACGGGCATGGGAAAGCGGAATCAATCGCCGCCATTATTGTGGCGGTTCTTCTATTTCTCGTTGGGATCGAGATCGGGCGCTCGGCGTTTCTGTCATTTTTCGCCCCACTGTCGCCGCCCGGGGCGGCCGCCATTTACGTCTTGTTGTTGTCGATTGCTGTCAAAGAAGCGATGTTTCGCTATAAATACCGGCTCGGGAAAAAGCTAAACAGCGATGCGCTGATTATCAACGCCTATGAGCACCGATCGGATGTGTTTTCGTCGTTTGCTGCGCTCATCGGCGTCGGCGCCGCCATTGTCGGTGGAAAATGGGAGATTGACTGGCTTGTATACGCCGACCCGCTCGCCGGATTGTTCGTCTCGCTGCTTGTTCTGAAAATGGCATGGAACCTTGGCCGACAGTCGGTCCATACGGCGATCGACCATGTGCTTCACGAGGAAGAGGCCGGCTATTTGCGCGAGGCGGTCTTGTCCATTCCCGATGTGCGGCAAATCAATGAGCTGCATGCGCGCGAGCACGGCCATTACGTCATCGTCGATTTGAAAATCGCCGTCGATCCGCAATTGACGGTCGAAGAGGGGCACCGGATCGGAAAGAAAGTGAAAGAAAAACTGCTGACGCTGCCGCGCGTCCGCAATGTCATGGTTCACATCAACCCGTACAACCCGGAAAAAAAACCGTAATGTCGTTGCCTGCCCTTTTCTCCTTTTTGTATAATAAGGAGAGTTGAGGTGGGAGACATGTTGAAAGCGAAAACGCGTTGGGAGGTGGAGCGCCTCGATGAGCAGGCGGTGAGGCGGCTGGCTGAGGAAGCCGGCGTCACGCCCTTATTGGCAAGGCTTCTCGTCCGCCGCGGGGTGCGGACGGCCTCGGAGGCGGCGGCGTTTCTCAATCCGCTTGAACAACCGTTTCATGATCCGTTTTTGCTTGACGGGATGGAGCGAGCGATTCGGCGTCTAAAGCGGGCGATCGACGCGGGTGAACGCGTGTTGGTATACGGCGATTACGATGCCGATGGCGTTTGCAGCACGTCGGTGATGGTGAGTGCTCTCAAGGAGGCGGGGGCGTCGGTCGAGTTCTACATTCCGAACCGATTTACGGAAGGATACGGGCCGAACATGGCGGCGTTTCGCGCCGCGAAAGAGCGCGGCGTTTCCGTCATTGTGACCGTCGACAATGGGATTGCGGCGGTCAAGGAAATTGCGGCCGCCAACGAGTGGGGGATGGATGTCATCGTAACGGATCACCACGAACCAGGTCCGGTGCTGCCGAAGGCGTATGCGATCATTCATCCGAAGCAGCCGGGAAGTACATATCCGTTTCGCGATTTAGCCGGCGTCGGCGTTGCGTTTAAAGTAGCTCATGCCTTGCTTGGGCGGGTGCCGCGCCATTTGCTTGATTTGGTCGCGATCGGCACGATCGCCGATTTGGTTCCGCTTGTTGGGGAAAACCGCCTCTTTGCCGCACAAGGGCTTGAAGCGCTGCGGGCGACGGATCGCATCGGGTTGCGCGCCCTTTTTCGGCAATGCCGCGTCGATGCGGCGGTCATCAACGAACAGACGGTCGGATTTGTCATCGCTCCGCGCTTGAACGCGGCGGGGCGCCTAGGCGGCGCCGATCCGGCGGTGGCGCTCTTAATGACGGACGATGAGAACGAAGCGGTGCAGCTGGCGGCGGAGATGGACGAGTTAAACCGCGAACGTCAGCAGCTTGTGGCACAAATCGCTGAAGAAGCGGTGGACATGGTGCGCCGCCAATTCCCTCCTGAGGAACATCGCGTCTTGGTTGTGGCAGGCGAAGGATGGAATGCCGGAGTGGTCGGCATTGTCGCTTCCAAGCTTGTCGAGCAGTTTTACCGCCCGGCGGTCGTGCTTTCGATCGACCGGGAAAAAGGGATCGCCAAAGGGTCAGCCCGCAGCATTCATGGGTTTGACTTATTCGCCAGCCTGTCGCAATGCCGCGACTTGTTGCCGCACTTTGGCGGCCACCCGATGGCGGCGGGGATGACATTGGCGCTTGATGATGTCGAAGAATTGCGGCAACGGCTGAACGCCATCGCCGCCGAAACGTTGTCTGAGGGCGATTTTACGCCGCCGACGTTCATTGATGCTTCCTGTTCGATTGCTGAGTTGACGCTGTCGGCCGCCCGCGGCCTTGAGCGGTTCGCTCCGTTTGGCGTCGGCAATCCGCGGCCGCTTGTTCTCATTGAAGGGGCGTCGGTTGAAACCATGCGGCGCGTCGGGGCGAACGGAGCCCATATGAAAGCCGTCTTTTCCCAAGACGGGGCCGCGATCGATGCCATCGGCTTCGGCCTCGGGCCGTTATGCGAAGAAATCGCTCCGGATGCGCGCATTTCGGCGGTCGGGGAGCTGTCGGTGAACGAATGGAACGGGTTCGCCAAGCCGCAGCTGTCGTTGTGTGATCTGGCGGTCAGCGACTGCCAGCTGTTTGACGTCCGCGGCTGCCGCGACGTCCGTCCGCTTCTTGAGCGGCTGCCAAAAGAGAAGTGGCTAGTCGTCTCCTTTCGCTGCGAAACCGGGCAGCGCCCGGACGTGGCGCCATTTCGCAGGGAGCTTCATTGCGTGCCGACCGAAGAAGAGGCGGGCGCCTTATCGATTGACGACCGCTATGTCGTGCTGCTTGACGTGCCGCCGCGGCTGGCCTTGTTGTCGGCGCTTCTTAGCAACGGGCGGCCGGCGCGCATTTACGCGGTGTTTGCTCAGCCCGAGGCGCAATTTTTCCGCACGTTTCCGACGCGCGACCATTTTAAATGGTTTTACGCCTTTTTGCATCGACACCGTTCGTTTCCGCTCGCCAAGCGCGGCGGTGAGCTGGCCCGCGCCCGCGGTTGGACGGAAGAGACGGTTCATTTTATGGCGAAAGTATTTTTAGAGCTTGACTTTATCAGCGAACAAAACGGCGTCATTTCGCTCGTTCATCAGCCGGCGAAGCGCGATTTGCACGAATCGCCGACGTACCGCCGGCGGCGGGACGAGCTCGAGGCGGAGCATCAGTTAGTCTATTCCACTTACGAGCAATTGAAACGCTGTTTGGCGGAAATGACACGTTCGCAAACGCACGAGGAGGCAAACGTATCATGGACTTAAAACAATACATTACGATTGTGCCCGATTTCCCGAAGCCGGGCATCATGTTTAAAGATATTACAACGCTGATGGACAACGGTCCGGCGTACAAATACGCGACCGACCAAATTGTTCAATATGCGCGCGAAAAACAAATCGACATCGTCGTTGGTCCGGAAGCGCGCGGCTTTATCATCGGTTGCCCGGTCGCCTATGCGCTTGGCGTCGGATTTGCGCCGGTGCGCAAGGAAGGGAAGCTGCCGCGCGAAGTCGTCCGCGTTGAGTATGGCCTCGAATATGGAACCGATGTCTTGACGATGCATAAAGATGCCATTAAGCCAGGACAGCGCGTGTTGATCACCGACGACTTGCTGGCGACGGGCGGGACGATGCGGGCAACCATCGATTTGGTGGAACAGCTCGGCGGAGTGGTGGCCGGATTGGCGTTTTTGATTGAGCTCACCGAGCTTGGCGGCCGCAAAAAGTTGGAAGGCTACGACATTTTGACGCTGATGCAGTTTTAAACAGTCGACATTGTTCGCATCTTCGGATACAATAAAGAAAAAAGGGGCACTCACACATGAGTGCTCTTTCTTATTAACCGTATGAACGCAACGGACCTCTGTGCTTTGCAGCTTCAATTTTAATCGATTAAAAAGGTGATTCAACCCTATGGCCAATGAACAAGTGCTGACAGCGGAGCAAGTGTTTGAACGAGCGAGCTGTTATTTGTCGGAACAAGACGTCGCCTTTTTGAAAAAGGCGTATGAGTTTGCCAAGCACGCCCACCGCGATCAATTTCGGAAATCGGGCGAACCATACATCATCCATCCGATTCAAGTCGCCGGCATTTTGGCTGACTTAAAGATGGACGCGACGACGATCGCCGCCGGGTTTTTGCATGATGTCATCGAAGACACCGAGGCGACAAAAGAAGACCTCGAGCGCGAGTTCGGCGCGGAAGTGGCGATGCTTGTCGACGGGGTGACGAAGCTCGGGAAAATTAAATATAAATCGCAGGAAGAACAGCAGGCGGAAAATCATCGAAAAATGTTTTTGGCCATGGCGCAAGATATTCGCGTCATCTTGATCAAGCTCGCCGACCGGCTGCACAATATGCGGACGTTAAAACATTTGCCGGTGGAAAAGCAACGGCGCATCGCCAATGAGACGCTCGAAATTTTCGCTCCGCTCGCGCATCGGCTCGGCATTTCGAAAATCAAATGGGAGCTTGAGGATACGGCGCTTCGCTATTTAAACCCGCAGCAATACTACCGCATCGTCAATTTAATGAAGAAAAAGCGGGCTGAGCGCGAGCAATATTTGGAGGAAGTCATTCAAGAAGTGCGCGAACGGCTCAACGAAGTGCATATTCCTTGCGAAATTTCCGGGCGCCCGAAACATATTTACAGCATTTACCGAAAAATGGTGATGCAAAACAAACAGTTCAACGAAATTTACGATTTGCTCGCTGTCCGCATCATCGTCAACAGCATCAAAGACTGCTATGCTGTGCTCGGCATTATTCATACGTGCTGGAAGCCAATGCCAGGCCGCTTCAAAGACTACATCGCCATGCCGAAGCCGAACATGTACCAATCGCTCCATACGACGGTGATCGGCCCAAAAGGCGAACCGCTTGAGGTGCAAATCCGCACGTTTGAAATGCATCAAATCGCCGAGTTCGGGATCGCCGCCCATTGGGCGTACAAAGAAGGAAAGACGATCAAACCCAACTCATTTGAAGAAAAACTGTCTTGGTTCCGGGAAATTTTGGAGTGGCAACATGACGCCAGCAATGCCGAAGAGTTCATGGAATCGCTCAAGATGGACTTGTTTTCCGACATGGTGTTCGTTTTTACGCCCAAAGGCGATGTCATCGAGCTGCCGGCCGGATCGGTGCCGATTGACTTCGCCTACCGCATCCATTCGGAAATCGGCAACAAAACGATCGGTGCGAAAGTCAACGGCAAAATGGTGCCGCTTGACTACAAGCTGCAAACGGGCGACATCGTCGAAATTTTAACGTCAAAACATTCGTACGGTCCGAGCCAAGACTGGCTGAAACTGGCGAAAACGTCGCAGGCGCGCAACAAAATCCGCCAGTTTTTCAAAAAGCAGCGGCGCGAAGAAAACATCGAAAAAGGCAAAGAGATGGTCGAAAAAGAGGTGCGCAGCCTCGGCTTTGAGCCGAAAGAAGTGATGACGGCCGACAACGTAAAGCGCGTCGCGGAAAAATTCAACTTTTCCAATGAAGAGGATATGTACGCTGCTGTCGGCTACCATGGGATTACGGCCGCGCAAATCGCTCACCGGCTGACGGAAAAATGGCGGAAGCAGCGCGACCTTGAGGAGCAGCAGCGCAAGTTGGCGGAAGCGGTCTCCGAAGCGAAGCTGCCGGCTGGAAAAAAACGCGACTGCGGCATCCGCGTCCAAGGGGTTGACAATTTGCTCATCCGTCTGTCGCGCTGCTGCAACCCGGTGCCGGGGGACGAAATCATCGGCTTTATCACCCGCGGCCGCGGCATTTCCGTCCACCGCGCTGATTGCCCGAACGTCAAGACCGAAGAAGCGGCCGATCGATTGATTGCCGTTGAATGGGAGAGCGGAGCAAACGGCGAGCGTGAGTACAATGTCGATATTGAAATCACCGGCTTTGACCGTCGCGGGCTGCTGAATGAGGTGCTGCAGGCGGTGAATGAAACGCGCACCGATATTTCCGCCGTCTCGGGACGCTCAGACCACCGACATAAAATTGCGACGATCCATATGACGATCGCCATTCATAATTTGAGCCACTTGCAAAAAGTCGTCGAACGAATCAAGCAAATTCCCGACATTTATTCCGTCCAGCGCTTGATGAACAACTAAGGGCGGCGAAAGGAGGAAGGCGAGTGAGAGCGGTCATCCAGCGGGCGAAAGAGGCAAAAGTCACCGTCGGCGGCGAAGTCGTTGGTGCCATTGATGCGGGTTTTGTCGTCCTTCTTGGCATCACGCACGAGGACACGGAGGACGATGCTGCCTATTTGGCTGAAAAAATTGCTCATTTGCGCGTTTTTGAAGATGAAAACGGAAAAATGAACCGCTCCTTGCTCGACGTCGGCGGGGCGGTGCTGTCGGTGTCGCAGTTCACCCTTTATGGCGACTGCCGGAAAGGGCGGCGCCCGAACTTTATGGGGGCGGCAAAACCCGACCATGCCTTGCCGCTGTATGAAGCGTTCAACGCAGCTTTGCGCGAAAGAGGCGTTCATGTAGAAACCGGCGTATTCGGTGCGATGATGGACGTATCGCTCACAAACGACGGGCCAGTCACCTTGATCATCGACAGCAGCGAGAAACCGGGAAACAGATGAAGTTTCCCGGTTTCTTTTTTATTTTCGGCGAAAAATGGGAAAGATGAAAACAAGTGCGGCGATAGAGAAAGGAGGAGCGCGATGCGGCAAACAAAAAGAGGCGAGCAGGCGCACCGGACAAATGATGTGCTGTCCGCCGACTTTTACGAATGGGTGCGGCTCGAGGCCCAATATAGCGCGTTTGAGTTGGCAACTGAATTCGGTGTGGCGCCGAAAGACGTACAAATGTTGAAAAAACAGCAGCTCCGTCCGTAAACATGGCGAGTTGGAAGGAGCGCACGCGGCGTGCGGATGTTTCATGGGCCGAGGCGGTGTGGCCGTTCAGACGAAACAGTTGCGAATAAAAATGCCCATCCCTGCGAGCGCTGCGCATTCCGCTCAACACCGATCCGGCTCGGTAGAGGAAAAAATTCAATTGCATATGTATTGACAAACATATGCCGCTATATGATAATAAGTATTGGTTTAAAATTATTATAAACTAACAGTCACAGGAGGTAGATGAAACAATGTCTTTGGTTGGGAAAAAAGTACAACCATTCCGTGCCCAAGCGTATCACAACGGTGAATTCATCGAAGTGACAGAGCAAGACTTCATGGGGAAATGGAGCATCGTTTGCTTCTATCCGGCGGACTTTACGTTCGTCTGCCCGACGGAGCTCGAAGATTTGCAAGATCACTACGCGACGTTTAAAGAACTTGGCGTGGAAGTGTACTCGGTTTCGACCGATACACATTATACTCATAAAGCATGGCACGATACATCGCCAGCCATCAGCAAAATCGAATACGTGATGATCGGCGATCCTTCGCATCAATTGTCGCGCATGTTTGATGTGCTTGACGAAGAACAAGGGTTGGCGCAGCGCGGCACGTTCATCATCGATCCGGACGGCGTCATCCAAGCGGTCGAAATCAACGCGGACGGCATCGGCCGCAACGCCAGCACACTGATTGATAAAATTAAAGCGGCCCAATACGTGCGCAACCATCCGGGTGAAGTCTGCCCGGCGAAATGGAAAGAAGGGGCGGAAACGCTGAAGCCAAGCCTTGACCTTGTCGGCAAAATTTAAGGAGGCTTAGGCGATGCTGTTAGATGCCGACATTAAAGCGCAACTAGCCCAGTATTTGCAATTGCTTGAAAATGATATTGTCTTGACGGTAAGCGCGGGAGACGACAACGTTTCCCGCGATATGCTTGCTTTAATCGATGAATTAACGGCGATGTCGCCGAAAATCAAAGTCGAAAAAGCGAAGCTGGAACGAACGCCAAGCTTCAGCGTCAACCGGGTCGGCGAAAACACGGGGATCACCTTCGCCGGCGTCCCGCTAGGCCATGAGTTTACGTCCTTGGTGCTTGCGCTGCTTCAAGTCAGCGGAAGACCGCCGAAAGTCGATCAAGATGTGATTGACCGCATCCAGCAAATCAAGGGCAAGCACCATTTTGAAACGTACGTCAGCCTGACATGCCATAACTGCCCGGACGTCGTGCAAGCGCTCAACATCATGAGCGTGTTAAACCCGAACATTTCGCATACGATGATCGACGGGGCGGCGTTTAAAGAAGAAGCCGAGCAAAAAGGGATTATGGCCGTACCGACGGTATTTTTAAACGGCAAGCTGTTCGCGAGCGGCCGCATGTCGATTGAAGACATTCTCGCCAAATTAGGGAGCGCGCCGGATGCTTCTTCCTTCGCCGACAAAGAGCCGTTCGACGTGTTGGTGATCGGCGGCGGCCCTGCGGGTGCGACAGCAGCCATTTACGCAGCGCGCAAAGGCATTCGCACCGGCATTGTCGCGGAGCGCTTCGGCGGACAAATTTTAGATACGCTCGGCATTGAAAACTTTATCAGCGTCAAATATACGGAAGGGCCGAAGCTTGCGGCTAGCATTGAAGAACATGTGAAGCAATACAACGTCGACATCATGAGCTCGCAGCGGGCAAAACGGCTCGAGAAAAAAGACTTGATTGAAGTCGAGTTGGAAAACGGCGCTGTGTTGAAAAGCAAAACGGTTGTAATCGCGACAGGCGCCCGTTGGCGCAACCTTGGCGTGCCGGGCGAGGAAGAGTTCAAAAACAAAGGAGTTGCCTATTGCCCGCATTGCGACGGCCCGCTGTTTGAAGGAAAACACGTGGCGGTCATCGGCGGCGGGAACTCCGGCGTCGAAGCGGCGATTGACCTGGCTGGCATCGCCAGCCATGTGACGCTGCTTGAGTTCGCCCCTGAACTCAAGGCGGATGCTGTTTTGCAAGACCGTTTGTACAGCTTGCCGAACGTAACGGTGATCAAAAACGCGCAAACGACGGAAATTACCGGCACGGACAAAGTCAACGGCTTGACGTACATCGACCGGGAAACAGGGGAAGAACACCATATCGAATTGCAAGGCGTGTTCGTGCAAATCGGCCTTGTCCCAAACACCGAATGGCTCGAAGGAACAGTGGAACGGAATCGTTTCGGCGAAATCATCGTCGATAAACGCGGCGCGACGAACATTGAAGGCGTCTTTGCCGCGGGCGATTGCACGGACAGCGCCTATAAGCAAATCATTATTTCGATGGGCTCGGGTGCAACCGCAGCGTTAAGCGCGTTCGATTATTTGATTCGCCATTAAGAGGGCCGAAGGTGAACCGCCTCTTCGATCCCATGGAGGGGCGGTTCAACGAATCGGCTCTCTTTTTTACAAGGTGAAAAAAGACATCAAGGTTTTTCTCTTTGCGAAAAACCATGGATCGCAGCCGCTAGGACAACTTGACAAACGGGCGAGATTGTCCGTAATATAAAATTACATCTTTCTCATACGGAACAACCGATGATGGAGAAAAGTAGTTAAGGCCCACATGGCCAGAGAGGAAGCGCCCAAGGCTGCGAGCGCTTCTCCATGATGGCTTAACGAAAGACACTCCGTAGGTTTCCCTTTGAACGCGCTTTGCGCCAGTAAAGGGGAACGTGTGCCATGCGTTAATGGCGACAAGCGGAAGCCGGATCGGCTTCAATTAGGGTGGCACCGCGGGAATGACGCTCTCGTCCCTATCGATCACAGGGACAAGGGCGTTTTATTTTGGGCAAAGGAGGATGAGCATGGCTTTTCAAATTCCAAGAGGGACACAAGATGTGCTGCCGGGTGACTCGGAAAAATGGCAATATGTCGAGCACATTGCCCGCAGCCTCTGCAGCCGGTATGGGTATCAGGAAATTCGGACGCCGATTTTTGAGCATACGGAGCTTTTTTTGCGCGGCGTCGGCGATACGACCGACATCGTGCAAAAAGAGATGTACACGTTTGAAGACAAAGGGGGCCGCGCGCTGACGCTCCGCCCGGAAGGAACGGCGCCGGTTGTCAGAGCGTTTGTCGAGCATAAGCTGTACGGCAGCCCAAACCAGCCGCTGAAATTGTATTACAGCGGGCCGATGTTTCGCTACGAGCGGCCGGAAGCGGGACGGTTCCGCCAGTTCGTCCAGTTCGGCGTCGAGGCGCTCGGCAGCAGCGACCCGGCGATTGACGCCGAGGTGATGGCGTTAGCGATGCATATTTACGAAGCGCTCGGATTAAAACGGATTCGGCTTGTCATTAACAGCTTGGGCGATCTTGACAGCCGCCGGGCGCACCGCGAGGCGCTTGTTCGCCATTTTTCAAACCGCATCCACGAGCTGTGCCCGGACTGCCAGACGCGGCTTCATATGAATCCTCTTCGCATTCTCGACTGCAAAAAAGACCGCGACCACGAACTGATGGCGACGGCGCCATCGATTTTAGACTATTTAAATGACGAATCGCGCGCCTATTTTGAGAAAGTGAAACAATACTTGACAGCGCTCGGCATCCCGTTTGTCATCGATGCGCGGCTCGTGCGCGGGCTTGACTATTACAACCACACGACGTTTGAAATTATGAGCGAGGCCGAAGGATTCGGCGCGGCGGCGACGCTGTGCGGCGGCGGGCGTTACAACGGGCTTGTCCAAGAAATCGGCGGTCCGGAGACGCCGGGCATCGGCTTTGCCTTGAGCATCGAGCGGCTATTGGCCGCCCTTGACGCCGAAGGAGTGGAATTGCCGGTGGAAAAAGGGCTTGACTGCTATGTCGTCGCCGTCGGCGAACGGGCGAAAGATGAAGCGGTTCGCCTCGTCTATGCATTGCGCCGCTCCGGATTGAGGGTCGATCAAGATTATTTGGATCGGAAGCTGAAGGCGCAGCTGAAGGCAGCCGACCGGCTTGGGGCATCGTTTGTCGCCATCATCGGCGATGAAGAGCTTGAAAAACAGGCGGCGGCGGTGAAGCATATGGCGAGCGGCGAGCAAACGAACGTGCCGCTTAGCGAATTGCCGCACTTTTTGCTTGAACGGATCGGGAAGGAGGAGTGAGCGAATGGAACGGACGTATTATTGCGGGGAAGTGCCGGAAACGGCCGTCGGCGAGCGTGTCGTGCTCAAAGGCTGGGTGCAAAAGCGCCGCGACTTAGGCGGCCTCATTTTCATTGACTTGCGCGACCGAACGGGCATCGTCCAAGTTGTCGCCAGCCCGGACGTGTCGGCTGAAGCGCTGGCGGCAGCGGAGCGCGTGCGGAGCGAATATGTTTTAAGCGTCGAAGGAACGGTCGTCGCCCGCGCGCCGGAGACGGTCAATCCGAACATCGCGACCGGCCGCATTGAAATCCAGGCGGAACGAATCGAGATCATCAACGAGGCAAAAACACCGCCGTTTGCGATTTCCGATGACACGGATGCGGCGGAAGACGTGCGCTTAAAATATCGGTATTTGGATTTGCGCCGCCCAGTGATGTTTCAAACATTGGCGCTTCGGCACAAAATCACAAAGACGGTGCGCGACTTTTTGGATAGCGAACGCTTTTTGGAAATTGAAACGCCGATGTTGACGAAAAGCACGCCGGAAGGGGCGCGCGACTATTTAGTGCCAAGCCGCGTCCATCCGGGCGAATTTTACGCCTTGCCGCAGTCGCCGCAAATTTTTAAGCAGCTGCTCATGGTCGGCGGCGTGGAACGGTATTACCAAATCGCCCGTTGCTTCCGTGACGAGGATTTGCGCGCTGACCGCCAGCCGGAATTTACGCAAATCGACATCGAAATGTCGTTTATCGAACAAGAGGATATTATCGATTTAACCGAACGGATGATGGCCGCGGTCGTGAAAGCGGCAAAAGGGATCGACATCCCGCGCCCGTTTCCGCGCATCACGTATGACGAGGCGATGAGCCGCTACGGCTCGGACAAACCGGATGTGCGCTTTGGCCTGGAACTTGTTGACGTGTCGGAAATCGTCCGTGATTCAGCGTTTCAAGTGTTCGCACGCGCCGTCAAAGAAGGAGGCCAAGTGAAGGCGATCAACGCGAAAGGCGCTGCCCCCTGCTATTCGCGTAAAGATATTGACGCCTTAGGCGAATTTGCCGGCCGCTACGGGGCGAAAGGGCTCGCTTGGCTCAAAGCCGAAGGCGAAGAGCTGAAAGGACCGATCGCCAAGTTTTTCACCGATGAGGAACAGGCGGCGCTGCGTCGAGTGCTCGCTGTCGAAGACGGAGATTTGCTTTTGTTTGTCGCCGACGAAAAAGCGGTCGTCGCCGCGGCGCTCGGCGCGTTGCGGCTGAAGCTTGGCAAGGAGCTCGGCTTGATCGACGAAGCGAAGTTCGCGTTTTTGTGGGTGACCGATTGGCCGCTTTTGGAATATGACGAAGAAGAAGGGCGCTATTACGCCGCCCACCATCCGTTTACGATGCCGGTGCGCGACGACATTCCGCTGTTAGAGACAAACCCAAGCGCCGTCCGCGCGCAGGCGTACGACCTCGTCTTAAACGGCTATGAGCTCGGCGGCGGTTCGCTCCGCATTTTTGAGCGCGACGTGCAAGAAAAAATGTTCCGCGCTTTAGGGTTCAGCGAGGAAGAGGCGCGCCGCCAGTTCGGATTCTTGCTTGAGGCGTTTGAATACGGCACCCCGCCGCACGGCGGCATCGCTCTTGGCCTCGACCGGCTGGTGATGTTGCTCGCTGGGCGCACGAACTTGCGCGATACGATCGCGTTTCCGAAAACGGCGAGCGCGAGCTGCTTGCTTACCAAAGCGCCGGGGCCGGTCAGCGCCAAGCAGCTCGAGGAGTTGCACTTGGCGGTTGTGCTTCCGGAAAAAGAATAATGGCGCTGCTGGAAAGATCGGCGGCAAGTGTTCACAAACTCTCAAAAATATGATACAATCAAAGCAACAAACCGTCCTAATGTGTTCGTCGAATCACCGATCGTTTTGACCGAACAGTTAATGATCCGGGAGCTCGGGGTTTCCAAGCGGCGTGCACGCCTCTTCGTCACAGGGGAAGCGCAAACCTTGGAACAGGGCACCCACCTATGGGAGAGCGGGTTCAAAACGAAGGCATCGACGGCACGATTGGGACTGGCATACATCAAGGAGTCAACAACATTTCCCCTATGCGGATGGCCGTGTAGGGGTTTTGTTTTGCCAGCAAAATGCCGTTGCCTCTTTTGCTGTCTTGATGGTAGGATAAAAAGCGGCATAAACAACAATTTTGAAGCAAACGGAGAGGAGAACGATGCTGCACCAATTTTCCCGCAATGAACTCGCGATTGGCCCTGAAGGGTTGGAACGCTTAAAAAACGCCACCGTCGCTGTCCTTGGCGTCGGCGGCGTTGGGTCGTTCGCCGTCGAGGCGCTCGCCCGTTCCGGCATTGGCCGATTGGTGCTTGTTGATCGCGATAACGTCGATATCACCAACATCAACCGGCAAATTCATGCGTTGCTCTCGACCATTGGGCGTCCGAAAGTGGAGCTCATGAAAGAGCGCATCGCCGACATCAACCCGGCGTGCGAGGTGATCGCTTTGCAAATGTTTTATACGGAAGAGACGTATGAGCAGTTTTTCGCCTATGATCTGGATTTTGTCATCGATGCGTCCGACACGATTGTGTACAAAGTGCATTTGATGAAACAATGCCTCAAGCGCGGCATTCCGATCATCTCCAGCATGGGTGCGGCGAACAAAATGGATCCGACCCGGTTCCGCATTGCCGATATTTCGAAAACACACACCGATCCGATCGCGAAAGTCATCCGCGCCAAGTTGCGCAAAGAAGGGATCCGCCGCGGCATTCCGGTCGTCTTTTCCGACGAGAAGCCGGTGAAAATCCGCGAAGATGTCCGCCAGGTCGTCGGCAATGACGCTTCGCCGATCCGCAAGGCGAAAATGCCGCCGTCTTCGAATGCTTTCGTTCCATCGGTTGCCGGGCTCATTATGGCTTCCTACGTGATTCATCGTCTATTAGAGGGAATTCCCATAAGGCGCGTTGGCGACGATTGAACTACTCCACCTTCATTTCGAACAAAATGGGAAGGTGGAGATTCCTGTGAACATCGGTGCATTCACCGGTTTGTTAGCGGGCGTTGTCCGTCGTTCCAGCGGTGAAAACGTGTCCCGATGCTTGTTGGGGCACCTTCTTTTTTTATGAATGGGCGAGCGATTCGTTCGATCCGTTCGCCTCGGTGGCAAACAGCTGGGCAAGAGAGAAGCGGTCGCCTTCTTCGGAAGCGAGCTGGCGGGCGCGGGCCATAATTTTCACGAGCGCCTCATAATCTTCTTGCACGGTGGTCTGCCTCGTTTCAAGGCGTTCGAGTTTTTGAGCAAGCTGTTCGTTCCGCGCCTGCCATTCCGCCCGCTCGCGTTTCAGGCGCTCGTTGTCCTGGCGGATCGCTTCCATCTCCTCGATGCCGCGCCGCAATGTTTGCAAAAATGAAATGCACTGCTCCAGTGTCAATGGGGCCGCCGGGAGAAAAGGCGATGACCCTTCGGCGTTGTCCCGTTCTCCAGAAGGACTCCAAGCAGCAACCGTGTTGTCTTTTTGCCACTTTTTCATCATTTCGAGCGCCCGTTTCCGTTCTTTCCGCTGCTTTTTTGCCTGTTCAATCGCCTCAAGGTACCGTTTGCGCACCTCGGCGTTCCAACGGAATCCGCATGCTGCCGCTGTGCGGTGCAGTTGTCTCCCAACGTCTTCAAAAGCGGCAAGTTGCGTTTTTCCTTCGCGTATATATTGCAGCACCGTTTCAGCCAACAGTACATCTTCTTCGTGTGACCAGGCATCCTGTCTTGTTTTCATGTTGTCCACCCCATCAAATGGTAATATTGATATGGTCATAGTTTTTCCGTTTGATTTCCACTTTAAACTTCTCCCTTTTCATTTTTCCCATTTTCATGTATTATAGAAGTAGTTTTGTATGACCGGTCAGTTCAAAATAATTAGACTGATTGGTCAAAATCGTAGGATGAGAGGTGGCACGATGACGTTTTTGACTAGGTTCAGTTTGAAAAATGCGGCAGCCGTGTTTGTGTGTTCGTTTTTGTTGTTGCTCTTAGGGCTGTATTCCTTTTCCTCCTTAAAGGTTGATTTGCTGCCGAACATTGAATTTCCCCAGTTGTCGATTGAAGCGGTCTATCCTGGGGCTTCTCCGCAAGACATGAATGAGGAAGTGACGACTAAGCTCGAGGAAAAACTGAAGTCCCTTGACGGGCTTAAGCAAATGCAGAGTTCTTCCTATGAAGGAATGGCCGTTATTAATCTTGAATTTCCGTTTCGGACGGATATGGAGAAAATGGAGCGGCAGGTCGAATCGCTCATTGATAAGGCAGGATTGCCCGACAATGTACAAACTGAAGTCAATCGGTTTTCATTTGGTTCCATCCCGATTTTCAACATTTCCTTGTTCGCCAAAAACGGAACCGATCTGCAAACGTTGCTGGAAACCGAAGTGATTCCAGAACTGAATAAAATCGACGGGGTGAACTCCGTTTCGATCGGCGGAGACAGCGAGCGCCTCATCCGGATCACAGTCGACCGGAAAAAGGCCGCTCAGGCGGGATTGACCTTGTCAGAGATTAAAAACCAAATCAACGAAAAGGTGTTGGTGTTCCCGGCTGGAACACTGCGAACGGATACATGGCAAATTCCGGTTCGCGTCGAAGAAAAATTGAGTACCATCCATGAGTTGAAAAATCTGAAACTCGTGCCGACGGCTGTTCCTATGGCGGCAAATGGATTGCAGCGCGTTGCGCCCGTCAAGTTGGGGGATATTGCGACGATTGAGGAAGTCAACGAGCAAAGCGAATTCACCCGCTATAATTTGAAGCCATCGCTGTCGATGGCGGTGACGAAAAAACAAGATGCCAATACGATTGAAGTGGCAGACCAAGTCATAAAAGTGCTGAATTCCTACAAAAATCAGTTTGATTATTCCATCGGGTTTGATTCGTCAGCTGGCATTAAACAATCCGTCGAATCGCTTGTCCGTGAAGGGCTGCTCGGGGCGCTGTTCGCTTCGTTGGCCGTATTGCTCTTTTTGCGCAACGTTCGGGCGACCGTGATTGCAATCGTCTCGATTCCGCTCTCGCTGCTTGTATCGGCCATTTTTCTCAACCGGATGGACATTACCCTCAATGTCATGACGCTTGGCGGCATGGCCGTCGCCGTCGGCCGCGTTGTGGATGACAGCATTGTCGTGATCGAAAATATTTTCCGCCGCGTCCGCCGGGAGAAAACAGGCATGAGCGATGATTTAGTCGAGCAATCAACGAAAGAAATTGTCAAAGCGATTGTGTCCTCGACCATAACAACGGTTGTCGTCTTTTTGCCTCTCGGGCTTGTTGGGGGCATTACAGGGGAATTTTTCCTTCCATTTGCCTTGACGATTACGTTTGCCCTGCTGGCCTCTCTGTTGGTGGCCGTGACGCTTGTGCCCATTTTAGCCAAATTTTCGTTTCGTCGTGTTCCGCCCGAGGAAAAGGAAGGAGCGCTTCAGCGTCTGTATGGCCGAATCATTGAATGGGCGCTCAACCATAAAGCGATTGTCTTTGTGTTGTCGGTTGTGCTATTGGTTGGTTCATTGGCGCTCGTGCCGAAACTTGGATTTACGTTTTTGCCGAACGAAGAGCAGAAAACGCTGGTGGCGAGCATCGAACTGCCAGCTTCCACATCGGTGGCCAAAACGAATGATGTGTCGCTGGAGATGGAAAAGATGTTTTTAAAACGAAGCGATGTCAAGAGCGTCACCGCCGCGGTGGGAAGCCGCGATTTCCGCACAGGATTGAAACGGCCCAATCAAGCCAGCTATTATATTCTATTAAAGGACAGCGCTGACACCGCGAAAACCGTGGCCGTTTTCGAAAAAGAAATGCGCCGCATCGCGAATCAACTCGCGCCAGGAGCCAAAGTGGGCGTGCAAGAGATGTCGAGCGGAGGGCCGCCAACGAATAATAACGTGAATATTGATTTATACTCCAATGATTTGGAGGCGCTCCAAACAGCAGCCAAACAGGTCGAGACGTATTTAAAACAGCGCGATGATGTCAAAGATGTGACGAATAACTTGACGGAAAAGCAAAAACAAGTGATTGTCGCCATTGATCCGGAAAAGGCGGCAACTTATGGCGTTTCGGGCATGCAATTGCTCGGGGCGGTGGCCGATGCGACCAAACCGGTCGATGTGGGGACGCTGAAACTCGGCGGCAAGGATGAGCAAGTCGAACTTTCGTATGATAAAACGTTGGGATCGATCGATGAGTTGAAAGAGCTTCCTATTGTGACGAGAAATGGAGTGATTCCACTTTCGGCTGTCGCCGAAGTGAAAGAGGCGCAAGTGTATACATCCATTCAAAAGCTGGACGGAAAAGTGTTTGCCCGCGTATCCGCCCAAATTGTCGGTGACAACATCCAGAAAGTAACGAATGATGTTACCAAACATGTAAACGATTTGAAGCTTCCATCCGATGTCACAGTGAAAACGGGCGGCGGAAGCGACGAGACGGTGCAGACGTTCCGCGAGCTCGGCGTGGCCATGGCGGCTGCCATCGGACTTGTGTATTTGACGATGCTGATTACATTTGGCAAAGTGCGGGTGCCGCTGATCATTTTATCTTCGCTTTTGTTTGTTCCCATCGGTTCGCTGTTCGCTTTGTATGTGACCGATGAGCCGCTTTCCATCAGCGTCATGATCGGCTTGTTGATGCTGATCGGCATTGTGACGACCAATGCGATCGTGTTGGTGGACCGAATCGGGCAAAACCGCGAACAAAAACGGATGACGGTGCGAAGCGCCATCATTGAAGCCGGCAAAACGCGGCTGCGGCCGATTTTAATGACGGCCTTTGCGACCGTGACAGCGCTCATTCCGCTTGCGCTGACGAATGAAGCCGGCACCTTGATTTCCAAAGGTCTGGCAATCACGGTCATCGGCGGCCTGACGTCGTCGACGTTATTGACGCTTGTGTTCATTCCTGCGATGTATGAGGCGTTTTTCTTCCGGACGGCAAAAGGCGAACCGATGGCGAAATGACAGGGCTGGATGGCCGGATAACGGGCCGTCCGGCATTTTTTTTCATTGTACGATCGACTATAATGGACAATAAATGATGGGGTAAGGAAGGAGAAAACATTGGGACGGAAAGAGGATATTATTGCAACTGCGATGAAATTATTCGCCGAAAAAGGCTATCACGCCACCTCCATGCAGGAAATTGCCGAGCGGAGCGGTGTAGCCAAAGGTTCGATTTACAATTATTTCAAATCAAAAGAAGAGTTGGCCGTATCGATTTTCCGCTATCATTATGAAATGCTGTTTCAGCAGCTTAAACAAATCGAGACTGATCCCGCCTTAACCGCGCGCGAGCGGTTTTGCCGCCAGTTGACTGTACAAATCCAGCTGTTTGACGAACATAAAGAGCTGGTGCAAATGCAGTTGGGCGAACAAGCCGTGAAGGTGAGCCATGAGGTGAAGCATCTGGTGTTTCGCATCCGCGCCCATACGCTCCACTGGTATCGCCGGGCGATTGAAGACATATACGGCGAACAAGTGCGTCCGGTTTCGTTTGATTGCGCGGCGATGCTCAACGGAATGCTGAAAGAGTATCTGATTTACTTGGCGGTAGACCGAAAGCCGCTGCTTCCTGAGAAGCTTGCCCCATTCTTGCTCGATCGGCTTGATGCCATCGTTGCCAGCCTGCTTGACGGCAAGACGGGGTTGCTCGATGAAACGATGATGGCGGATTACATTGCTGCGGCGACCCAAGAGCGGAATCAATGGAAAGAACGAGCCATCAGCTGTTTAGAGCGCATGGCGGCGATGCATCCGGTTGAAGACGACATTCTTCGCTCGCTGCACTTATTGAAGGAAGAGATCGAGAAAGGGGAGGCGGCTAGGCCGTTTATGGTGGAAGCGCTCTTGCTCTATTTGGCGAAACACTCGCTTCCGCTGTACAATGAGTTGAAGGAGGCCATTGAACGCTATTTTGAGTAAAGCAACCCGCTTTCCCCGCGGGGAGGCGCCGATGGCTGGGAGCGTTCCTCTCATTCCAGCCGCAACCGCCCATTCAAGCCCAATGGATCACTAGCCTTGAATGGTGTCTGCTAAACAGAGCATCCAGCTTAAGGAGGGATCGGCATGCCCAAAACGACGGAGCCGCTCGCGCTGCGAATGCGGCCGCGGACGATCGATGAAATCGTCGGGCAGCAGCACATGATCGGCCCGGGGACGCCGCTTTATAAGATGATCAAAAAAGGGTATGTCCCGTCCATGCTGTTGTATGGCGGACCAGGAACCGGGAAGACATCGCTCGCTTACGCCATTGCCCGCACCGCCGGGCGCGAATGGGTCGCCCTCAATGCGACGGCCGCCGGCAAAAAGGAGATCGAAGAAGCAGCCGAAGCGGCGCGTTGGTCAGGCAATGTCATATTATTTATCGATGAAATCCATCGGCTGAATAAAGCGCAGCAAGACGTGTTATTGCCGCATCTGGAATCCGGGCTCGTGACCTTGATTGGCGCCACAACGGAAAACCCGTTTCACGAGGTCAATCCCGCCATCCGCAGCCGCTGCGGGCAAATCCAGCAACTGAAACCGCTCAAGACGGACGACCTCATGATCATTCTGAAACGGGCGCTCGCTGATCCGGAGCGAGGGGTCGGCGAGCCACCGGTTGTCATTGATGAGCCGTTGTTATGGCGCATTGCGGAGGCAGCCGGCGGGGATGCACGCGTCGCGCTTTCGCTTCTGGAGGCGGCGGTGGCGGCGGCCGATGAACGCCACGGCCGCTTGTATATTGATGAGGGCATCGTGGCTTCATGCACCGCAAACCGCGGGTTCACCCATGACAAATATGGCGATCATTATTATTCGTTGTTGTCCGCGTTTCAAAAAAGCGTGCGCGGCAGCGATGCCGATGCCGCGCTTCATTATTTGGCCCGTCTGCTTGAAGGCGGAGACTTGGCGGCTGTCTGCCGGAGACTGCTTGTGATGGCTTATGAAGACATCGGACTTGCCAATCCGATGATGGGCGTGAAAGTGCAGGCGGCGGTCGAAGCGGCGGAACGTCTCGGGCTGCCGGAAGCGCGCATTCCGCTTGCGGTAGTGACGATCGAACTTTGTTTAAGCCCGAAATCCAACAGCGCTTACAAGGCGCTGGACGCTGCTATTGCCGATGTCCGTTCCGGCAAGCTCGGCGATATTCCTGCCCACTTAAAAGATGCCCATTATAAAGGGGCGGCCGCGCTCGGGCATGGACAAGGCTACTTGTATCCGCACGACTACCCAAACGGCTGGGTGGCGCAGTCTTATTTGCCCGATGGCCTTCAAGGCGTCCGGTACTACCAGCCGAAAGAGCATGGCGAGGAAAAATATTACGCCAAGGTGTACCGGCGGCTTGAGCAATTGAAACAAGAGGGCAAGGTTGGGCCGTGAACGCAAGAGGCTTTTATGGTATAATAACACAAGTGATTGACTGAACAGAGGAGGCGCTTGTTTCCCATGGCTGCGCTGGGGCATTGATTTTGCCGGTTCGCTCGTCATGTCGTTGGGCATTGTCTTGACGATTAAGGCCGATGTTGGCTGCGCGCCGTGGGATGTTCTTCATATCGGGCTGCAACGAAAGCACGCTCTTTTTTTGTGTGACGATCGGTTCGATTGTCGGTTTGGCGCTGCCGCAATGCCGGAAAATGACGGGCCGCTTGCTTGGGACGACCAGCGTTCGCGTGCAATGGTTAAGCCGTTAGGAGGGATATGAATGAAGATTTCGACGAAAGGCCGGTATGGGCTGACCATTATGATTGAATTGGCGAAAAAGTACGGCGATCGTCCGATCTCGCTTCGCTCGATCGCCAAGGCGAACAATTTATCGGAACATTATTTGGAGCAGCTTGTCACGCCGCTGCGCAACGCCGGGCTCGTCAAAAGCATCCGCGGAGCGTATGGCGGCTATGTGCTCGCTGAACATCCGACGAAAATCACCGCCGGCGACATTTTGCGCGTGTTGGAGGGGCCGCTGACCCCGGTCGAGGAGCTCGAGGAGGAAGAGCCGGCGAAGCGCGAGCTATGGATTCGCATCCGTGATGCGGTCGAGGAAGTGCTCGACAGCACGACGCTCGAGGACTTGGCGAAGTATAGCGATGGGGATGAAGGGGCATATATGTTTTATATTTAAGCAACAGAAAGGAAAGGAAAGGAAAGGAGAATGACCGTTGGAACGGATTTATTTGGACCATGCGGCAACCTCCCCGGTCCATCCGGACGTGGCGGCCGGTATGGTCCAGTGGATGACGGAACAGTTCGGCAACCCGTCAAGCATCCATCATTTTGGCCGGCAGAGCCGCCGCGCGGTCGATGAGGCGAGGGCCGTTGTCGCCCGTTCGATTGGGGCGAAAGAGACGGAGATCGTGTTTACAAGCGGCGGCACGGAAGCGGATAACTTTGCGGTCATCGGAACGGCCATAGCGAACCGCGGCCGCGGCAACCATATCATTACAACCGCCATCGAGCATCATGCGGTGCTGCGCGCTTGTGAATATTTAGAGACGCAAGGGTTTGAGGTTACGTATTTGCCAGTTGACGAACAAGGGACGGTATCGGTCGAGGATGTCAAGGCCGCGCTGCGCGATGAGACAATTTTGGTGTCGGTCATGTTTGCCAACAACGAAGTCGGCACGATCCAGCCGATTCGCGAAATCGGGGCGCTGCTTCGCGATCACCCGGCCTATTTCCATACCGACGCCGTCCAGGCGTACGGGCTTCTTCCGATCGATGTGAATGAATACGGGATCGATTTGCTGTCGCTTTCAGCTCATAAAATCAACGGCCCGAAAGGAAGCGGGGCCTTGTACGTTCGGGAAACGGTCCGCATCACTCCGCTCCTTTTCGGCGGCGAACAAGAGCGGAAGCGGCGCGCCGGCACGGAAAACGTCCCCGGCATCATCGGCTTGGCGCAGGCGGCGGAAATCGCTGAGCGAACAAGAGAAGAGAAACGTCGGCAATATGCGGCGTGGCGCGAGGCGATGCTTGCGATTTTCCGCTCCTCAGGGATCGACTATGCGGTCAACGGCCGCCCGGATGGCCTGCCGCATATTTTGAATGTTGCCTTCCCGGGAACGAATGTCGAATCGCTGCTCGTGAACTTGGATTTAGCCGGCATCGCTGCCTCGAGCGGGTCAGCATGCACCGCCGGGTCGATCGACCCGTCGCACGTGCTTGTCGCGATGTGCGGAAGGCAGTCGGAGCGCATCCGTTCGTCTGTGCGCTTCAGCTTCGGGCTCGGCAATACGATGGAACAAATCGAGCGCGCCGCGGAAGAAACGGTGAAGATCGTCAAGCGGCTTACAAACTGCTAAGGGGGTGAAACAGTATGAACAAAGCGCCGCACGAAACGCGCGTGGTCGTCGGCATGTCCGGCGGGGTCGACTCGTCGGTCGCCGCGCTGCTGTTGAAAGAACAAGGGTATGATGTGATCGGCATTTTTATGAAAAACTGGGATGACACTGATGAAAACGGCGTTTGCACGGCGACCGAGGACTACGAAGACGTCGTGCGCGTCTGCAACCAAATCGGCATCCCGTATTATGCGGTCAACTTTGAAAAGCAGTATTGGGACAAAGTGTTTACGTACTTTTTGGACGAGTACAAAGCCGGGCGCACGCCGAACCCGGATGTGATGTGCAATAAAGAAATTAAGTTCAAGGCGTTTTTAGAGCACGCCATGTCGATCGGCGCCGATTACATCGCAACCGGCCATTACGCCCGCGTCGAGTTTCGCGATGGCGAATATAAAATGCTGCGCGGAGCCGACCCGAACAAAGACCAGACATACTTTTTAAACCAGCTCGGTCAAGCCCAGCTGTCGAAAGTGATGTTTCCGATCGGCCATTTGCAGAAAGCGGACGTGCGCCGGATTGCGAAAGAAGCCGGGCTCGCCACCGCTGGAAAAAAAGACAGCACCGGCATTTGTTTTATCGGCGAACGTGATTTCAAAGAATTTTTGAGCCATTATTTGCCGGCCCAGCCGGGAGTGATGAAAACGCTCGATGGCGAAGTGAAAGGGCGGCATGACGGCGTCATGTATTACACGATCGGCCAGCGCCACGGCCTTGGCATCGGCGGCAACGGTGAACCATGGTTTGTCGTCGGCAAAGATGTGCGCGAAAATGTGCTGTATGTCGCCCAAGGGTTTGAAAACGAATATTTGTATTCCACCTCGCTAAAAGCGGTCGATGTCAACTGGGTGTCTGACCGCAAGCCGGAAGCGCCGTTCCGCTGCACGGCGAAATTTCGCTATCGCCAGCCCGATGTCGGCGTAACGGTCCACCCGCTTCCGGACGGCGGGGTGGAAGTCGTGTTTGATGCGCCGGCGCGGGCGGTGACGCCGGGGCAGGCGGTTGTTTTTTACAACGGCGAGGAATGCCTCGGCGGCGGCACGATCGACGAAGTGTTCCGCAACGGCGAAAAGCTTTGGTATGTTGGTTGACGGATGTGCCGGTGCGCACGATCTTCAATCAGGCTTTAGGCTGGGGGCCGTTGCTTGAAAATCACGTTGAATCAGGGGGGATGGGCGGTGGCCAATTTCAACGAACAAGGCTTGGCGTATATGCGCGAGGGGAAGTATGAGGAAGCCATCCGCTGTTTTTCCGCTGCGGTCGAACAGCATCCGGACGATCCGGCCGGGTACATTAACATCGGCACGGTTCTCGTTGCTGCCGGTGAAGACGAGAAGGCGCTTGACTGTTTCCGACAGGCGCTGAAAATTGACGAGCGGGCGGCGGCCGCGTATTACGGCATGGGTACAGTGTATTATAAGCGTGAGCAGTTCGCGAAAGCGAAAGATATGTTTGAGCGCGCGTTGGGGCTTGGTCTTGACGATGCCGATACGCATTTTATGCTCGGCATGTCGCTATGGCGGCTCGAGATGCCGCGGCTGGCGCTGCCGTATTTGCAGCGCGCGGCCGAGCTGAACGAGACGGACGCCGAAGCGCTGTTTCAGCTTGGCCTTTGCCTCGCCACTCTCGATTATGTCGATGAGGCGAAGCGCTATTTCGAAAAAACGTTGGAACTCCATCCGCGCCACGCTGATGCGTACTACAATTTAGGCGTCATTTATGCATACAAAGATGACCTTGATGCCGCCCGCGCCATGTTTGCCGCCGCCTTGGACGCTAAGCCAGATCACGTGCTTGCCGGATACGGAAAGAAACTGATGGAAAAGCGGCTTGCGCCGTAAAAAGGCAGGAGATGGCTGTTGCAAGAGCAACAAATCCTCGCCCTTGACGGACGCACGTTCATTAAAGGAGTGTGCTTGGCTGTTATTTTCCATAATGAGGAAACGTTGTACACGGTCGTCCGCGTGCGCGTTGAGGAAACGAACGAAGCGCCCGTTGAGGAGGAAGTCGTCGTCACCGGCTATTTCCCGCGTTTAAACGAAGGGGACGTCTACGTCTTTTACGGACAATTCCGCCAACATCCGCGTTTTGGCCGCCAATATGCGGCTAGTCAGTTCCGTAAACAGCTTCCGAACACGAAAGAAGGAGTCATTCATTATTTATCGAGCGGTTTGTTTAAAGGAATCGGCAAAAAAACGGCCGCCGCGATTGTCGAGGCGCTCGGCGAAAACGCGATCGCCGCGATTTTGCGCGACCCCAAGGCGCTAGAGCGTGTGCCGAAGCTGACGAAAAAAAAGGCGAAGCAGCTGTACGATGCGCTTCGCGCCCACGAAGGGCTTGAGCAAACGATGATCGCCCTCGCCCAGCTCGGTTTCGGCCCGCAGCTGGCCATGAAAATTTACCAAGCGTATGGCGAAGAAGCGATTGACATCATCCACGAGAACCCGTACCAGCTCGTTGAGGATATCGAAGGGATCGGCTTCGGCCGCGCCGATGAAATCGGGCGCCAGCTCGGCATTTCCGGCAGCCATCCGGCCCGGCTGCGCGCCGCCTCGTTGTTTGTCCTTGAGCAGGCGTGCTTGCAGGAAGGGCACGTTTATTTGCGCGAGGAAGAGCTGATGGACCGCATCGGGGGGCTGCTTGACGGAAGGCCGAGCGGTGCGGTGGATGGACAAGCGATCGGCCAGACGCTTCTTATGTTAAGCGAGGAAGGGAAGCTGATTGCCGAGCAAGGACGCTATTATCTCCCTTCGCTTTACTTCGCCGAGAAAGGGATCGTCTCAAACATTAAGCGGCTGCTCGGGCAGACGCCGCCGTCGGCGTTTGCCGAGTCGGAGTTTTTGTTGGCGCTTGGGGAGCTTGAGGAACGGCTCGGCATGCAATATGCCCCCCAGCAAAGGGAAGCGATCCAACAGGCGCTTTCTTCGCCGCTGTTTATTTTGACCGGCGGCCCGGGAACGGGGAAAACGACGGTCATCAAAGGCATCGTCGAGCTGTTCGCCGCCCTAAACGGTCTGTCGCTTGACCCGGCTGACTACAAACAGGGCGAGCCGTTTCCGGTGCTGCTGGCCGCGCCGACCGGCCGGGCGGCGAAGCGGATGAGCGAGGCGACTGGGCTGCCAGCGGCGACGATCCACCGCTTGCTCGGCTGGAATGGGGCGGAAGGGTTCAGCCGCGACGAGAACGAACCGATTTCCGGCAAGCTGCTTGTCATCGATGAGATGTCGATGGTCGACACGTGGCTCGCCAACCAGCTGTTAAAAGCCGTGCCAAACAGCATGCAAGTCATTTTCGTCGGCGATGAGGATCAATTGCCATCCGTCGGGCCGGGGCAAGTGCTGAAAGACTTGCTCCGCTCAGGCGTTATTCCGTTCGCTCGGTTGACCGAGGTGTACCGTCAGGCGGAAGGATCATCGATCATCGAGCTTGCTCATGAGATGAAGCGCGGCGTCGTGCCGGCCGATTTGACCGCTCCAAAGGCGGATCGCTCCTTCATTCGCTGCCGTGCGAGCCAAATCGTCGATGTCGTGCGGCAAATCGCTGACAACGCGCGCAAAAAAGGGTTTTCCGTCAAAGATATTCAAGTGCTCGCCCCGATGTACCGCGGTCCAGCGGGCATTGACCAATTGAACAAAGCGCTTCAAGAGCTGTTCAACCCGCCGGCTGAGGGAAAGCGGGAGCTGTCGGTCGGTGAGGTCGTCTACCGCGTCGGCGATAAGGTGCTTCAGCTTGTCAATCAGCCGGAAGACAACGTTTTTAACGGCGACATGGGCGAAGTCGTCGCCATTTTTTACGCCAAAGAAAATACGGAAAAGCAAGACTTGCTCGTCGTCTCGTTTGACGGCATTGAAGTGACGTACACACGGCAAGATTTAGGGCAAATCACCCATGCGTACTGCTGTTCGGTTCATAAGGCGCAAGGAAGCGAGTTCCCGATCGTCATTTTGCCCGTCGTCAAAAGCTATTACCGGATGTTGAAACGGAATTTGTTGTATACCGCGGTGACAAGAAGCAAACAGTTTCTCATTTTATGCGGCGAAGAGGAGGCGTTTCGATTCGGCGTCGCAAAACAAAGCGACGGAGCGCGTCAGACGACGCTCGCTGAGAAGCTGGCGGAGGCGGTGGCACCGTTTGTCGAGGTCGAACTGCCGCTTGAAGAGGCGAACATGGGGATGGAAAACGTTACGCCGTATGACTTTATGGGCGATGAGCCAAGCTAAAGGTGGCTGGAAAGGTGGGAGAACGATGCGGACGTTTTCCGACATCAAGGGACTTCCCATTTATGAGCAAACGACGGGAAAAATGGTCGGAACGATCGCTGACATTTGGTTTACCAGCCACGGCGCGGTCAAAGGGCTTGTCGCGGAACGGGGCGGCTTGTTCGGCCGCCGCCGCTATTTGCCGCTTTCAGCCGTGCAGTCGTTCGAAAACGACCGAGTCATCATCTGTGATGCAGACAGCTTCCAGCCGTTTCCTTCTCCTGACAGCGGCCACTCTCTTTACGGCGAACGCGGCCTCGCCGGCAGCATGGTTGTCGCCGCGGACGGAACAACGATCGGACTGTTGGAGGACGTATATTTTGACGGGCAATTGGGCAAAATTGACGGATACGAGATCAGCGAGGGATTTTTTTCCGATTTGACCGAAGGAAAGAAACGAATGGAGCTCGCTCCGTTCACCGCCAGAGAAGGCGTGGTCACCGTGGAAACAACGATGTAAGGAGAGTGGCTGTCCATGCTCATTTGCCCGAATTGCAAACGAAAAAATTTAGGGAAAATCGGTGTCAACCAGTACTACTGCTGGGATTGCTTTATTGAGCTGTCCGTCTCGAAAGGAATGATCCACGCCCATCAAGTGGAAGAAGACGGAACGTTGAGTTCTCTTGACGACTTGTTTGACGACCACGAACGCACGATCCAATTTTAGGGGGGACACGCATGAACCGGACGATGACGTCGCTGTTAGCAGTCGGATTAGGCGTCGCCGCTTATCAGCTCGCCCAACGAAACGATTGGATGAACGGTCGCACGATGCGGAGGATGCGCCGCCGCTTGATGCAAGCGATCCGCTGACGACGCTGCCGCCCTCGCCTTTGCGCGGGGGCGGCGCCTTGTGGTTGTCAAATAGTGCTAAAAGCGGTGAAGGCATATTTCCCGCCGCATCTCCTACACTAAACGGTAGGAGGTGTGGCGATGGGCGAGCAACAATGGCTGTCGTTCTTTCGCATCGGAAAATGGTTGCTCACGACGGCAATCATCTATTTGATCGTTCGGATGAAAGACGTTTGGTGGCCGGTCATCGATTTGATCGCAACGGTGTTGACGCCGTTTTTGCTGGCGTCGTTTATTACGTATTTGCTCTACCCGCTTGTGGAATCCATCCATCGCAAAGGAATGCCGCGCGCCCTTGCCATTTTGTTGATTTATTTGTTGTTTTTCGGTTCGGTCGGCTACGGCTTGTACCGCGGCGTGCCGCTATTCATCGCCCAGTTGCGTGAACTGGATGAACAGCTGCCGTCTTTGATGAATACATACCGCCAATGGGTGCGCCACATCCACGACGAGACGTCGAATTGGCCGCTTGAGGTGCACACGCGCATCGAAGCGATGTTTGCGCAGTTTGAGCAGGCGGCCGCCGCCGCCGTCACGATGGCGATCAATGCCGCCAAGGCGTTGATCGGTTCGGCGGCAACATTTCTTTTGATTCCGTTTATCGTCTTTTATATGTTGAAGGATATCGACGTGCTAAAAAAGGCGGTCTGGTATATGACCCCGAAGCGATGGCGCGAACCAGGGATGGCGTTTTTAAAAGATGTCGATGAGTCGCTCGGCGGCTACATCCGCGGCCAGCTGTTCGTCTGTGCAGCGATCGGTCTGGCAGCGGCGCTCGGCCTGTGGCTTGCCGGCATGGATTATCCGCTGTTGCTCGGCTTTGTCATTGGCGTGACGAACATCATCCCGTATTTTGGCCCGCTGATCGGCGCCGTTCCAGCGGTCATTTTGGCTGCCACCGTCTCGCTGAAAATGGTCGTGATCGTGCTTGTCATCATTTTTGCCTTGCAGTTTTTAGAAGGGAACGTCTTGTCGCCGCTTATCGTCGGCAAAAGTGTGCATATGCATCCGCTGGTCATTATGCTCGCCCTCTTTGCCGGCGGTGAGCTCGCCGGCGTGCCCGGCCTCATTCTCGCCGTTCCGACGGCGGCGGTGCTGAAAGTGGCCATCGCTCATTGGAAAGAGCATTACGCCCCACATTGACAAACAGCTGCTGCTTGTCTATAATCTTTCAATGAAAAAAGCGAATACATAACGCGATGACGGATCGAGTATGTTGCAGTCCATCTTAACGCGCGAGCTCGCGCACAGAGAGGAATTTCCGCGGCTGAAAGAAATTCCAGATGAAGGGCAACAGAAGGCTAATCCGGAGCGCAGGCAAAACCTGACGCAAGGCTGCGTTACGGCCAAAGAGGTGATGGGCGTTTTTGGCCCATAAACAGGGTGGTACCGCGAGCACGACTCTCGTCCCTGCAGGGGATGGGAGTTTTTTTATATAAAAGACGAAAGGGGAGGATCATCATGAAAAAGCTGACATCTGCCGAGGTGCGGCGCATGTTTTTACAGTTTTTCCAAGAAAAAGGACATACGGTCGAGCCGAGCGCATCGCTCATTCCGGTCGACGACCCGTCGTTGTTATGGATCAACAGCGGCGTCGCGACGTTGAAAAAATATTTTGACGGGCGCATCATTCCAGAAAATCCGCGCATTTGCAATGCGCAAAAGTCGATCCGCACCAACGACATCGAAAACGTCGGGAAAACGGCGCGCCACCATACGTTTTTTGAAATGCTCGGCAACTTTTCGATCGGCGATTACTTCAAGCGTGAGGCGATTCATTGGGCATGGGAGTTTTTAACAAGCGACAAATGGATTGGCTTTGATCCGGAACGGCTGTCCGTCACTGTCCATCCGGAGGATGAGGAAGCGTACAACATTTGGCGCAACGAAATCGGCTTGCCGGAAGAGCGGATCATTCGCCTCGAAGGAAACTTCTGGGATATCGGCGAAGGCCCGAGCGGTCCGAATACGGAAATTTTTTACGACCGCGGCGAAGCGTTCGGCAACGACCCGAACGACCCGGAGCTGTACCCGGGTGGGGAAAACGACCGCTATTTGGAAGTATGGAACCTTGTGTTTTCGCAGTTCAACCATAACCCGGACGGCACGTACACGCCGCTGCCGAAGAAAAACATCGACACCGGCATGGGTTTAGAGCGGATGTGTTCGATTTTGCAAGACGTGCCGACGAACTTTGAAACCGACTTGTTCCTGCCGATCATCCGCGCGACCGAGCAGATCGCCGGCGAGCGGTATGGCGAAGATCCGGACAAAGACGTCGCCTTTAAGGTGATCGCTGACCATATTCGCGCCGTGACGTTCGCGATCGGCGACGGCGCGCTGCCGTCAAACGAGGGTCGCGGCTATGTGCTGCGCCGCTTGCTCCGCCGCGCGGTGCGCTATGCGAAACATATCGGCATTGAACGTCCGTTTATGTATGAGCTCGTTCCGGTTGTCGGTGAGATTATGCATGACTACTATCCAGAAGTGAAAGAGAAAGCTGATTTCATCGCCCGCGTCATCCGGACGGAAGAAGAACGGTTTCATGAAACGCTTCACGAAGGGCTCGCCATATTGGCGGAAGTGATCGAAAAGGCGAAAGCGCAAGGAAGCGACGTCATTCCGGGCGAAGACGTGTTCCGCTTGTACGACACGTACGGCTTCCCAGTCGAGTTGACGGAAGAATACGCGGCGGAAGCGGGCATGACGGTCGATCATGACGGGTTCGAACGGGAGATGGAGCGGCAACGCGAACGGGCGCGTGCGGCCCGGCAAGATGTCGATTCGATGCAAGTCCAAGGCGGAGTGCTCGGTGACATTAAAGATGAAAGCCGGTTTGTCGGCTACGATGAGCTTGTTGCCGCATCGACGGTCATCGCCATCGTCAAAGACGGGCGGCTTGTCGAGGAAGTGAAAGCCGGTGAAGAGGCGCAAATCATCGTCGATGTGACGCCATTTTACGCCGAAAGCGGCGGACAAATCGCCGACCAAGGGGTGTTTGATGGCGAAACCGGAACGGCGGTCGTCAAAGATGTGCAAAAAGCGCCGAACGGTCAACATCTTCATGCGATTGTCGTCGAACGCGGAACAGTGAAAAAAGGAGCTCGCTATACCGCACGTGTCGATGAGGCGAAGCGGGCGCGCATCGTGAAAAACCATACGGCGACCCATTTGCTCCATCAAGCGCTGAAAGACGTGCTCGGCCGCCACGTCAACCAAGCGGGATCGCTTGTCGCCCCGGACCGGCTTCGTTTTGACTTCACTCATTTTGGACAAGTGAAGCCGGACGAGCTCGAGCGCATCGAAGCCATCGTCAACGAACAAATTTGGAAAAGCCTCCCGGTTGACATTTTCTATAAGCCGCTTGAGGAAGCAAAGGCGATGGGCGCGATGGCGCTGTTTGGCGAAAAATACGGCGACATCGTCCGCGTCGTCAAAGTCGGTGACTACAGCCTCGAGCTGTGCGGCGGCTGCCATGTGCCCAACACATCAGTCATCGGGTTGTTTAAAATCATCTCCGAATCCGGTATCGGAGCCGGCACGCGCCGGATTGAAGCGGTGACCGGGGAAGCGGCGTACCGCTTTATGAGCGAACAGCTGGCCATTTTGCAAGAGGCGGCGCAAAAACTGAAAACAAGCCCGAAAGAGTTGAATGCGCGTCTTGACGGACTGTTTGCCGAGCTGAAAGAGCTCGAGCGCGAAAATGAATCGCTTGCTGCCCGCCTCGCCCATATGGAAGCTGAGCACCTCACCCGTCAAGTGAAAGATGTAAACGGCGTGCCGGTGTTGGCGGCAAAAGTGCAGGCCAATGACATGAACCAACTGCGGGCCATGGCTGATGATTTGAAACAAAAGCTCGGCACGGCGGTCATCGTGTTGGCGTCCGCCCAGGGCGGAAAAGTGCAACTGATTGCCGCAATAACGGACGACTTGGTGAAAAAAGGATTCCATGCCGGCAAACTGGTGAAAGAGGTGGCATCGCGTTGCGGCGGTGGGGGCGGCGGGCGCCCGGATTTGGCGCAAGCTGGCGGCAAGGACCCAAGCAAGGTCGGCGAAGCGCTCGGTTATGTCGAAACATGGGTGAAATCCGTTTCCTAATTGGCGCGGATCGTGTACAATGGATGTAAAAGGACGGGGTGCCTGAATAAGGAGCGAGGTGGAAACGGTGAGCTCGTTTGACCAAACGATGCAGTTTCATTTTTCCGAGGAGCCGGCCGAGACGAACGTTCGCGAAGTGTTGTTGACGGTGTATGACGCCTTGCAGGAAAAAGGCTACAATCCGATCAACCAAATTGTCGGCTACTTGTTGTCTGGCGACCCAGCTTACATTCCGCGCCATAAGGATGCGCGTGCGCTCATCCGCAAAATTGAACGCGACGAATTAATCGAGGAATTGGTGAAATTCTATTTACAGGGGCAACGAAAGGATTAACCTGATGCGGACGCTAGGATTAGATTTGGGAACGAAAACGCTCGGCGTTGCCGTTAGCGACGAACTCGGCCTTACAGCGCAAGGATTGGAGACGATCGCCATTGATACGGAGCGCGGCGACTACGGCTTAAAGCGGCTGCGCGCCATCATCGATGAGTACGGCGTCGATACGATTGTCGTCGGGTGGCCGAAAAACATGAACGGCACGCTCGGGCCGCGCGCTGAGGCAAGCGAGCGGTTCGCCGCCAAATTGCGCGAGGAGTTTTCTTTGCCCGTTGTGCTTTGGGATGAACGGCTGTCGACGATGGCCGCCGAACGGATGTTGATCGCTGCCGACGTCAGCCGGAAAAAGCGGCGGAAAGTGATCGACAAAATGGCGGCGGCCGTCATTTTGCAGTCATATTTGGACAGTAAACGATAAATTGGAGGAGAAAACATGGAACACGGAGACCGTCATATTACCGTTGTCGACGAACATGGCAACGAGCAGCTGTGCGAAATTTTGTTTACGTTTGAATCGGATGATTTCGGCAAATCGTATGTGTTTTACTATCCGGTCGGCGTCGAGGCGGAAGATGAGAACGGCGAGACGGAAGTGCACGTTTCCGCCTTCATCCCTGGGGATGAGAACAAAGAAGGCGAACTGCTCCCAATCGAGACGGAAGAAGAGTGGGACATGATCGAAGAAGTATGGAATACGTTTTGCGCTGAACAGGAAGAGGAAGACGAAGACGACGAATAACGGACAGCAGAGGGGGCCAAAAGGATCGGGGCCCCTTTTCTTATTGGCGTATATGCGCTGAGAAACGATAAGTTGTGTTCCATGCAATGGTTCAGACATCTTCTTGTTTGTCCGACAAATGTTGCGAAGGGCTTCGATTGACCGGCGCGTTTCCTCCCCTGGCTTTGCATTTTTTGACCGTCAAGGGCGAAAAATGCGGAACTTTGTAGTATAATATGGCCGGGGTGAAAGGAGGAAAAAGATGAAACAGAACGATTTTAGGGCGCCAGAGGCGCGGCTTGTGCGGAAAATCGTCTTGATTGTCTGTGCTGTTCTGCTGGCGGCGCTTGTCATTGCCGGCGCCAGCAGTTTCTTATACATCCGTTCAGCGCTTAAGCCCGTCGACCCGAATGACCGCACCCCGGTCCATGTGTCGATTCCGATCGGTTCATCGGCGGCGGCGATTGCCGAGCAGCTCGAACAAAAGCGGCTCATTAAAAGCGCGGCCGTGTTTCGCTTATATGTCCGCTGGAAAAATGAATCCGGCTTCCAGGCTGGGGAGTATGAGCTGACGCGGGCGATGCCAATGGCGCGCATCATCGAGCTGTTAAAAACGGGGAAATCGCTAAAAATCGGATTGAAGCTCACCGTTCCGGAAGGGTCGCAATTGGTGCAAATCGCCGACATCATTGCCGCGAAAACAGGGTACAAACAAGAACAGATTATGAAACTGCTTAACGATCGTGCGTATATCGAACGGCTGATGAAAAAGTACCCAGATTTGTTGACTGATGCTGTTTTTCGGGAAGGCATCCGCTATTCGCTGGAAGGCTACTTGTTCCCGGCGACATATGTGTTTGCGGACGAAAAGCCGCCGCTTTCTGAGATCATTGAGGCGATGGTGGCGAAAACGGCAGCTGTGCTTGGCACATATAAGGCAGCGATGAAAGAAAAAAACATGTCGCCGCATCAGCTGTTGACGATGTCGTCGCTCATTGAGGAAGAGGCGACGGAAAAAGCTGACCGCGAAAAAATCGCCAGCGTGTTTTACAATCGGCTGCGCCGCGGCATGCCGCTTCAAACCGACCCGACCGTTTTGTACGCCCTTGGCGAACATAAAGAGCGTGTGTTGTATAAAGATTTGCAGGTCAATTCGCCGTACAACACGTACATGCATAAAGGACTGCCGCCGGGGCCGATCGCCAACGCCGGCGTAATGTCGATCGAAGCGGCGCTTGAACCGGCGGCGACCGACTATTTATACTTTTTGGCGACACCGGGCGGCGAGGTCATTTTTACGAAAACGTTGGCCGAGCATAACCGGGAAAAGGCGAAACATATTGGGAAACAATAGATCAAAACGGAAGTTGATGGCCAGCAGGGGAAACAGCTTCGTTTTTCCATTGTTTTGTGGTAGTATAGTTGAATAGACCAACGGATACGATGAGAGTCCTTTGCGGCTCTTATTTTTCATGACGACAAAGCGCAAATGCCGGGTTGTGGTTCAACCTTTGGCGAGCGCTTTTCAGTTTGCTGACGGCAGGGAGGAATTCCTCTTGCTTTCCAATGACATTGTTTCGTACTTGCAAAAGCTGCGTCCGGCGCCGGATGAGGACATTGAGGAGATGGAGCAGTACGCCTATCGGCACCGCATACCGATTATGGATCCGGTGAGCATGGAAGTGCTGTTATTCATCTTGAAGCTGATCAGGCCGCGCCGCATTTTGGAAATCGGCACGGCGATCGGCTATTCGGCGATCCGGATGGCAAAGGCGCTGCCGGATGCGCGCATTGTGACGATCGAAAAAGACCGGGAGCGGTATGAGCGCGCCCGTTTTTACATCGAAAAGACGAACACCGAGCGGCAAATCGAGGCGGTGTTGGGCGATGCGCTCGCGGTCGAGGCCGATGTGGCGGCCGCCGCGCCGTTTGATGCGCTGTTTATTGATGCCGCCAAAGGGCAATATGAGCGCTTTTTTACGCTCTATGAGCCGTTTGTGGCTGCAGGCGGCCTCATCATCAGCGACAACGTCTTGTTTAAAGGACTCGTCGCCGCCGAAGCGCCGGCGGACAATCGACGGCTTTGGGACATCGCCCGAAAAATTCGCCGCTACAATGAGTGGCTCATGAGTCGAAGCGACTATGATACGGTCATCATTCCGGTCGGCGATGGGCTCGCCATATCGAAAAAACGAGGTGAAGAACAGTGAAAAAACCCGAATTGCTCGTGACGCCGACGAGCGTTGCCCATATCGACGAGCTGGCTGAAGCCGGAGCGGACGCGGTCATCATTGGCGAGCAGCGCTACGGTTTGCGGCTTACCGGCGAATTTTCCCGCCATGATGTCGCTGCCGCCGTCAAAGCCGCCCACCGGCGCGGCATGAACGTGTATGTGGCGATGAACGCCATTTTCCATAACGATAAAGTGGACGAGCTTGGCGACTACGTCGCGTTTTTGGCTGATGTCGGCGCCGATGCCATCGTCTTCGGTGATCCCGCGGTGCTCTTGACTGTCCGAGAAACGGCGCCGCACATGAAGCTCCACTGGAGCACGGAGACGACAGCGACGAACTGGTATGCGTGCAACTATTGGGGCCGGAAAGGGGCGAAGCGCGCCGTCTTGGCCCGCGAGTTGAACATGGACGCCATTTTGGAAATCAAAGCCCATGCCGAAGTGGAAATCGAGGTGCAAGTGCACGGCGCGATGTGCATGTACCAATCGAAGCGCTCGCTGATCGGCAGCTATTTTGAATATCAAGGGAAAGTGATGGAAGTTGAACGGAAGAAGTACGAAAAAGGGATGTTTCTTTACGACAAAGAGCGCGACAACAAATATCCGATTTTTGAAGACGAAAACGGCACGCATATTATGAGCCCGAACGATGTTTGCATTATCGATGAGCTCGGCGACATGGTCGAGGCCGGCATCGACAGCTTTAAAATTGACGGGATTTTGCACGAGCCGCGCTACATTACCGAAGTGACGAAGCTGTACCGCCGCGCCATCGATTTATGCGCTGATGACCGCGAGCGGTACGAACGGGAAAAAGAGGAGCTGCTTGCGGCCGTTGAAGCGCTTCAGCCGCCGCATCGCCGCATTGACACCGGATTTTTCTTCAAGGAGACCATTTATTGAGAAAAGGAGGGAAGCAGCATGCTTTTAAAAAATGATCGCATCTCCGAGATCATTGACGGCAAGCGCGTCATTGTGAAAAAGCCAGAGCTGCTCGCCCCGGCTGGCAACTTGGAAAAACTGAAAATCGCCGTCCATTACGGCGCGGACGCCGTCTTTATCGGAGGCCAAGAGTACAGCTTGCGCGCCAACGCCGACAACTTTACGATCGAGGAAATTCGCGAAGGGGTCGAATTTGCCAATCGATACGGAGCCAAAGTATACGTAACTGCCAATATTTACGCCCATAACGAAAACATCCCTGGCCTTGATGACTATTTGCGGGCGCTTGAAGATGCCGGTGTTTGCGGCATCATCGTCGCCGACCCGCTCATCATCGAAACGGCGCGCCGGGTGGCGCCGAAGCTTGAAGTGCATTTAAGCACGCAGCAATCGCTTACCAACTGGAAAGCGGTCCAATTTTGGAAAGAGGAAGGGCTCGAGCGGGTTGTGCTCGCTCGTGAAGTGGGCGCAGAAGAAATCCGGCAGATCAAAGAGAAAGTCGATATTGAAATCGAGGCGTTCATCCATGGGGCGATGTGTTCCGCCTACTCCGGCCGCTGTGTATTGAGCAACCATATGACGGCGCGCGACTCAAACCGCGGCGGATGCTGCCAGTCGTGCCGCTGGGATTACGATTTGTATCAGCTCTCCGACGGCCGGGAAATTCCGTTGTTTGAAAAAGGGGACGCCCCGTTTGCGATGAGCGCGAAAGATTTGAATTTAATCCGCGCCATTCCGGTGATGATCGAATTGGGTGTGGATAGCTTGAAAATTGAAGGGCGGATGAAATCGATCCATTACGTGGCGACGGTTGTCAGTGTCTATCGGAAAGTGATTGATGCCTACTGCGCTGATCCAGACCATTTCACGATCCGCGAAGAGTGGGTGCGGGAGCTGGAGAAATGCGCCAACCGCGAGACGGCGCCGTCGTTCTTTGACGGCTTCCCGGATTATACGAACCATATGTACGGGACGCACAGCCGGAAAACGACGCATGAATTCGCCGGTTTGGTGCTTGGCTATGACCCGGAGACGGGCATCGCCACCGTCCAACAGCGCAACCATTTCCGCCCGGGCGATGAAGTCGAATTTTTCGGTCCGGAAATTGAAAACTTCACCCAAGTGATTGAGAAAATTTGGGACGAAGACGGCAACGAGCTTGATGCGGCGCGCCATCCGCTGCAAATCGTGAAATTTAAGGTCAAGCGCCCTCTCTTCCCGTACAACATGATGAGAAAGGAGAATTAAGATGGGGAAGAAGCCCGTTGTCATCGGCGTCGCCGGCGGCTCCGGCTCGGGGAAGACGAGCGTCGCCCGCGCGATTTACGATCATTTCGGCGACCGCTCGATCCTTGTTTTGGAGCAAGACTTTTACTATAAAGACCAAAGCCATCTTCCGTTTGAAGAGCGGCTGAAGACGAACTATGACCATCCGCTGGCGTTTGACAACGATTTGTTGATTGAGCATATTCATAAGCTGCTTCGCTATGAGCCGATTGACAAGCCGGTGTACGATTATACGCTGCACACTCGCTCAAGCGACGTCATTCGCGTGGAGCCAAAGGATGTCATCATCGTGGAGGGCATTCTTGTCTTGGAGGATGAGCGACTCCGCAATTTAATGGACATTAAAGTATATGTCGACACCGACCCGGACATCCGCATCATCCGCCGTCTCATCCGCGATATTAAAGAGCGCGGCCGCACGTTCGATTCGGTCATCGAGCAATATTTGTCCGTCGTCCGGCCGATGCACAACCAGTTTGTCGAACCGACGAAGCGCTACGCGGATGTGATCATTCCGGAAGGCGGACAGAACGTCGTCGCCATCGATTTAATGGTGGCAAAAATTCGCACAGTTCTTGAACAAAAAGCGGTTTTGTAATAACATAACAGAGACAAAACAATATATTATATAACAAGTAAGCGTACGAACAGCCGTTTTTGCTGTTCGTACGTTTTACATAATGCAGAATATATAGAGGAGTGAGATGAATGGCGAACGAAAAGCAGTATCCGATGACGAAAGAGGGAAAAGAGAAGCTGGAACAAGAGCTTGAGTACTTAAAAACGGTCAAGCGGAAAGAAGTGGTGGAGCGCATTAAGATTGCGCGCGGGTTCGGGGATTTGTCGGAAAACTCGGAGTACGATGCTGCCAAAGATGAGCAGGCGTTTGTCGAATCGCGCATCCAAATGCTTGAAAACATGATCCGCAACGCTGTCATCATTGAAGAAGATACAGAAAATCCAGACGTCGTCTCGCTCGGCAAGTCGGTCACGTTCATTGAACTTCCAGACGGCGAGGAAGAGACGTATACGATCGTCGGCAGTGCGGAAGCCGACCCATTTGAAGGGAAAATTTCCAACGACTCGCCGATTGCGAAATCGCTTCTCGGCCGCCGCGTCGGCGATGAGGTGACGGTGCAAACGCCGGGCGGGGAAATGCTTGTGAAAATCGTAGCCGTCAAATAAAAGAGCAGCTGACTTGAGGAAAAGGCGCGCCAATCGGGAAAATGGCCGCCCATCCACGTTTCAAATAGAAACACCTCGTCAACACTGATGATGAGGTGTTTTCTTTATGTGGAAAAAACGAACACTTGCCATGCTCGCCCTCATTCAATTGGGCTTTTTGTTGCTTGTCGGGCGCTTGGCGCAGATCCAGCTGATTGACGCCGAGTCGTTTGCCAGTCATAATTTAATTGCCGAAAGCGTCGCCCAGCGGACGCAAGAACTGATCATTGACGACGGGCGCGGCTCGTTCGTCGACCGGAATGGCGCGCCGCTCACGAAGCGATACGTGCCGTCGCTTGTCTTATTCCCGTTTTTAACGGCGATGAAATGGCCGATGGAACAAGTTGCCCGCATCGCCGGCGTCTCTGAAGAAGAGATCCGCCGCCAGCTTGAGCAGGCGGACGGCCCGTTCGTCTTAGAGAAGGACGGAGAGCCGCTCGCTTTGAGCGCGAATCAAATGAAACAAATTAACGATTTGCGCATTCCGGGCGTCTTAGCCGTCAACAAGCAATATCCGCTGGAAACGGTGTACGCCCCGCATTTGCTCGGCTTCACCCGCCCGGACCGTGAGCTAATCAAGAAGCGTTATCCGAAACGACCGCTGCCGCCAAAGGCTGAAGTGGGCATTCAAGGGCTTGAGATGGCGTTTGATGAATTTTTGCTCGCCGACGGCGAAACGAAGCTGCTTTATCACGTTGACGCCGAAGGGCGGCCGCTGTTTGGGCTCGATGTCAAATACAGCGACCCGGGCAACCCGTTTTATCCCGTCACCGTGCAAACGACGCTTGACCGCGACATACAGCAAGAGATGGAGCAGATCGTTGACCGATACGGGTTGAAAAAAGGCGGTCTCGTTTTGCTGGATATTGACACAAACAGTGTGCTCGCCATGGTCAGCCGCCCCAATATGAATCCGCGCGATCCGTATAAAAATCGCGGCGCGGAAAACCAAATGGTGCTGCCGCAAATCCCCGGCTCGATTTTTAAAACGATCATTGCGGCCGCGGCGCTTGATGAGGGGCTCGCCTCGCTTGAGACGACCTTTGACTGCAGCCGAAAAATTGACGGCAAAACCCGCGATGATGAGCATGATTACGGCATGCTTGATTTAGCGGACAGCTTTGCCGTCAGTTGCAACAATGCCTTTGCCACGCTCGGCAAGCAGTTGATCGAGCACGATCCGGATGCGTTTGAAACGTATGCGAAAAAACTCGGGCTGTATCCGACAGCCGGGTGGGAAGGAGCAGTGTACCATGAGGAGCATTTCCGCCAGTTTCCTGAAGAACGGAAAGGAACGATTTGGAACGATCCGAGCGACAAGCGGGTGCCGCTTGCGGTGGCGCAAACGGCGATCGGGCAAAAAAATGTACGCGTCTCGCCGCTTGGCGTCGCCAACATGATGGCGACGATTGCCCGCGGCGGCGAGGCGCTCAAGGTGCGGGCCGTTGACAAAGTGCTGTATAAAAACGGTGCGACGCTCTTTTCGTTTCCGCCTCAATCGGCTTCAGACATGGAGCCGATCGCGCCGCAGACGGCCGAAGAGTTGCAGCGGCTTTTGCGCGGCGTTGTCACCAAGGAGGATGGCACCGGCCGCCGCTTCCGTTCGCTGCCGTATCCGGTCGCCGGCAAATCCGGGACGGCGGAGACAGGAAAAATGGATGGCGGCGCTGAATTCATTAATAAATGGTTTGCTGGCTATTTTCCAGCCGACCGCCCGAAATACGCTCTCGCTGTCGTTGAGCTCGACTGCCCGAGCGGGCAGGCCGCGACGAATGATGTGTTCGCCGCCGCAGTCGAGGCGCTTTATGCTTATGACCGCGCCAAAAATGAAGCGAAGTGACGAACCAAATGTAAGGAGAATCCATTTTTCCAGCACGAACATCATCCAAAGAAGGGAGAGGAGACGGTGGCGCAAATGGGGACGCGCTTTGCCGCCCGCGCCAAGCGGCGGAGAATCAACCGTTGGCTCAATGGAGCCATTGCGGTTGTCGTGCTGCTCATTCTCATTGTCGGTGGGAACTTGCTGTTTGGCGATAAACCGAGCGAGAAGGCGGTCGATCGCGAAGCCAAAACAGAAGCGGCCAATGCGAAGCGGGTGGAAGTGGAAACAGGTGAAGCGGTGGCGCCGGCGGAAGCAGAAACGCACACCGAGGAAGAAGACGCTGCTTCCACCGATGAAACGAGCGAAGCGGGCACGACAGAAACGCCGGGCCCGCCGGGGTCCAACATTGAAAAAGAAATCGTCAACCCGGCATGGCAGCCGATCGGTACGACGCAATCGGAGCCGCATGAAACGGTGTTTAAGAAAGATTCGGTCGACTGGAAGGAAATGCTTGATGCAGTCAGTTATGCGACCGGCATCGCCCCGGAGGAGATGATCGTTTGGTTCATCGGCAACAACGGGCCGAACAAAGCGGTCGCGACGATTTCAACGAAAAATCAAACCGCCCATTACAAAGTGTACATTGAATGGGTGACGAACGAAGGATGGAAGCCGACGAAAGTGCAAAAGTTGAAGCAAAAGCCATAGCGTTATGATGAGGGAAGCGGAGATATTCGAAGTTTCAACGGCACGCTTAGCCATGAGTGAAACAATGGCGGTTCATTAGCGGCGGCAAAACACGCAGGTGCCCAAAAACGAGGGGCACCTGTTATTTTTTCGCTTTGAAATGAACGACCGCGCTGTACCACCGCTTCCCGTTTTCCATGATGTGCATTTGATGCGAAACATGGTGGACGGAAAGCAAGAGCGCCTTGTTATGTTCAATTTGTTCGTTGATTTTTTTCTCGAGCGTTCGCAAGTCGTCCGCTTCAAAAAATTCGATTTTGTCCTCGATCAAATCAAGAGAAATGTTAGGCATCGTTCTTCCTCCTTTCCATTGTCAGTGTAGCAAATTTTCCCGCCCTCATCCACCGGCGCACAAGGGGGGGACAATACGAACGAAACATGATCGTTGAACAAGGGAAAAACATATGCTACAGTAGGAGCAGGCAATACCAAAAACATACTATATTTATAGGAATTATAAACTTTTTTGGAGTGTGACCATATGGGCAGAGAGTTTCTTGACTTGTTTGAACAATGGGCGGAATCGTACGACCGATCGGTCGAAGGATACGATGAGCAATATCGCGACGTGTTTGCCGGTTATGACTGCATTTTAAGCACGGTTGCCGACAAAGCCGGCCAAGTCGTGTTCGAGTTTGGCGTCGGCACTGGCAACTTGACGAAAAAGCTGCTTGAGCGCGGCAAGCAGGTGTACGGGATCGAGCCATCGACGCCGATGAGGAAAAAAGCGGCGGAAAAGCTCGGCGGGCGAGCGGTCATTATGGACGGGGATTTTTTGCAATTTCCGACGCCGCCGGAGCCGATCGACACGATCGCCAGCACGTATGCGTTTCATCATTTGACGGATGCGGAAAAAGACGAGGCGCTGGCCAAATATAGTCAATTGCTCCATCTGGGTGGTAAAATAGTGTTTGCCGATACGGCGTTTCGCGACAAAGAGGCGTTCCGCCGGGCGGTTGAGGAAGCCCGAGCGCGCGGCTTTCACGATTTGGCCGACGATTTGGAACGCGAATATTATACGACGCTTGACGTATTGGCATCACTGTTTGCCAAGCATGGCTTTTCCGTCTCCTTTGCGCAGCAAAATGCGTTCGTCTGGGTGATGGAGGCGGTGAAACAAACGACGTAGAAAGAGGGAGAACGATGAAAGCAGCTATTATTGGAGCTATGGAAGAAGAAGTGGCGATTTTGCGTTCGCGCATGGAAGGGCGCGAGGAAACGGTCATCGCCGGGTGCGAATTTTCCAAAGGGCGCCTTGACGGCGTAGAGGCGGTGTTGTTGAAATCCGGGATCGGCAAAGTGAACGCCGCGATGGGAACGACGCTTCTGCTTGATCGCTTCCGCCCTGATTTCGTTATCAACACCGGTTCGGCCGGCGGATTTTTGCCTTCGCTTCGTGTCGGAGATCTTGTCATTTCCGAGGAAGTCGTCCATCATGACGTCGATGTGACTGCGTTCGGCTACGCTTACGGGCAAGTGCCTGGCCTGCCGGCGCGCTACCGGGCGGATGAGGCGCTTGTTGAGGCGGCCAAGCAGGCGGCGGCGCGGCTTGATGGCCTGCAGGCAGTGACCGGCTTGATCGCCACCGGCGATTCGTTTATGAACGATCCAAAGCGAGTCGAATTTGTGCGCGGCCAGTTTCCGGAATTGTGCGCCGTCGAAATGGAAGCGGCGGCGATCGCCCAAGTGTGCGTGCAATTTGGAACGCCGTTTGTCATCATCCGGGCGTTGTCTGATATTGCTGGTGAGGAGTCAGACGTGTCGTTTGAACAGTTTTTGGAGACGGCGGCGAAACATTCGGCTGAACTTGTCTTGTCGATGCTTTCCGTTATGAAACAGAAGCGCTATTAAGATGCAACGAAAAAGTTTACCATATCCTTGACGAAAAAGCAGCTTGTCTATTTTCTCGACTGTCGGAGGCAAGCTGCAGGCTTCTTCGTCACGGCTAGGCGTAACGGAAGACCGAACAACCACTCGCTTCACGACCGATGCATGGGTCTGGAAGCAGCGTTGTTCGGTCGCCCGCCATGCTCTGTAAAAGCTGCAAATGGCATCGATATAGACAACGAAACGCCGCCGTTTTGCTGCTAAACTGAGCGTGAAGAAACGGAGTGACTTGTATGCGCGTAGCAAAAAGCATCCATGAGTTGATCGGCCATACGCCGGTTGTGGAAATTACGCGCTTCCCTCTGCCGGAAGGCGTTCGTCTGTTCGCCAAGCTTGAATACTTCAATCCTGGCGGAAGCATTAAAGACCGGCTCGGACAAGAGCTGCTGCGCGAGGCGTTTGCATCAGGAAAACTGAAAGAGGGGGGCACGATCATCGAGCCGACGGCCGGCAACACCGGCATCGGTCTGGCGCTGGCGGCGATCGGCAAAAACGTGAACATCATTTTTTGCGTGCCGGAAAAGTTCAGCATCGAAAAACAACAGCTGATGAAGGCGCTCGGGGCGCAAATCGTTCATACACCGACCGAAGAGGGAATGGAAGGTGCAATTCGCAAAGCGGAGGAGCTCGCCCGCACGATTCCAGGCGCCTATTGCCCCCAGCAGTTCCAAAACCCGGCCAACCCAAGGACGTATTACAAGACGCTCGGTCCGGAGCTGTGGGACGATTTGGACGGACAAATCGACATTTTTGTCGCCGGCGTCGGCTCCGGCGGCACGTTTATGGGGACGGCGACGTTTTTAAAAGAAAAAAACCCGGCCATTAAAACGGTCATCGTCGAACCGGAAGGCTCGATTTTAGGCGGCGGCAAGCCGGGTCCGCATCGGACGGAAGGGATCGGCATGGAGTTTTTGCCGCCGTTTATGGATCCGGATTATTTTGACGCCATCTACACGATCGCGGACGATGACGCGTTCCGGCGCGTCAGCGAACTCGCGAGACAAGAGGGGCTTTTGGTCGGCAGTTCGTCCGGCGCCGCGTTTCATGCCGCTTTGATGGAAGCAGAGAAGGCAAAGCCAGGGACGAATATCGTCGTCATTTTTCCGGACGGGAGCGAACGCTATTTAAGCAAACACATTTATGAAGGTGGGAGGTAACGATGAGGCGGAAAACAATGCTCATTCATGGCGGCATTCCGGGGGATCCGCATACTGGAGCGGTGTCGATCCCGATTTATCAAGTGAGCACGTATAAGCAAGAAGAAGTCGGAAAGCATAAAGGGTTTGAATACTCGCGCACCGGCAACCCGACGCGCGCGGCGCTTGAGAAGCTGATCGCCGACCTCGAGGGCGGCGAAGCCGGCTTTGCGTTCGCTTCCGGCATGGCGGCGATTACGGCCGTCATGATGTTGTTTCAAAGCGGCGACCATCTGGTGCTCACTGACGATGTCTACGGCGGCACGTACCGCGTCATGACGAACGTGCTGAACCGGTTCGGGCTTGAGGCGACGTTCGTCGATACGAGCGATGTCGCCAACATCGAGGCGCACATCCGGCCGAATACGAAAGCCATCTATATCGAAACGCCGACGAACCCGCTGTTGAAAATCACTGACTTGCAAGCCGCCGCCGCCATTGCCCGTGCGCACGGGCTGCTATTGATCGTCGATAACACGTTTTCCACTCCGTACTTTCAGACGCCGCTTGAGCTTGGCGCCGATATCGTCATCCATAGCGCGACGAAATATTTAGGCGGCCATAGCGACGTCGTCGCTGGGTTGGCGGTTGTCCGCACGCCGGAGCTTGCCGAACGGCTTCATTACGTGCAAAATTCAACCGGCGGCGTGCTCGGGCCGCAAGATTCATGGCTGTTGATGCGCGGGATGAAAACGCTCGCCGTGCGGATGGAGGAACATGAAGAAAATGCGCGCCAAATCGCTGCTTTTTTGGCTGAACACAAGGCGGTCAAGCGCGTTTATTATCCAGGTCTTCCGGATCATCCGAACCACGAGTTGGCGAAAAAGCAAATGCGCGGATTTGGCGGCATGATTTCGTTTGATGTCGGCAGCCTCGAACGCGCCGAGAAAGTGCTGTCGCGCGTGCGCTACTTTACGCTTGCCGAAAGCTTAGGGGCGGTCGAAAGTTTAATTTCGTTGCCAGGGAAAATGACGCACGCCTCGATCCCGAAGGAACGGCGCGAACAGCTCGGCATTACCGACGGCCTGATCCGTTTGTCGGTCGGGCTTGAAGATGTCAACGATCTGCTTGACGATTTGGCGCAGGCGCTTGGCTGAAATTGCCGCTCCCCCCTTCCGTCCATGTATGATACAGTGAAAGGGGAGAGGAGGGGTCGGGCTTGAACGAGCAGCAACGAAACGAGCTGCGGGCCAAGGCGGGCGACTTTAAAACATACAGTCTCGTCTTGTTCGCGTTTGGAGCGTTTCTCTATTTCGGAACGATCATCCCAGGAGCGGTTGAGACAGCGAAAAAGCCGTTCGCCCTATTGGCGGTCGCCGTCTGTTTTACCGCGTCGCTTTCCTGTTTGCGCCAAGCCGCCCGCTATGCCCGTCGTCTTGAGGAAGAAGAAAAGCGGTTCGAACCGTAAACCTGCCTTTTGGCCGAAAGGCGGGTTTTTGTTTAGCCATGCTGGCGTTCAAGGGAAAGCAAGCTTTTTGCCTATTTTGCAAAAAAACGGTTTACAATGGAAATAATTTTGGATATAATTACCTACGTAGCATCATTTCCAAAGGGAGGTCGAAGACAATGACAATGATGATGTGGACAACAGTAACGCATCCATTCTATCAAACGGCTATTCGACCTTCCGCCGACCGGGAATGAACGTGCACCGATGACGAAAAACAGCGATCGGGCCGCAGAAGGGGAGTAGTCTCGCTTTCTGCGGCCTTTTTGTACGCTTAGCCGCAGAAACGCCTTCCTTCTGCGGTTTTTTGCATGGAAAGGAGGTGGGGAGGCATGACGATCCATTTGTTTTTTATCACGATCACGATTGAGCGGAGAAAGCCGCGGCAACGGAACATCGAAGAGGAGCGGTTCGCGCGTGCAGCCGAGGAGGAGTTGCTTGACCGCAAATGTTCCGCTCATCAACGGTTGTTTTAAAACAATGGAGATGAAAGGGGAGAAGATTCATGTCAATTGTACCAGTATGGCTTGTGATGTGGATGAAACAGACGGGAGACTCGACTTGACTCAGGCTAAAGGGGTGTTATCGGTGCTCCGCGTGCTGTTGTTGACGGTCGAATTTCACGAATTGTTCAAAATGTGGCGGAAGCGTTCCCTGTCTTCTTTGGTAAAATAAAATCTAGAAGAGAAGGTCAAGGAGGGAACGGGGATGTTCGCCATTGTCATGTCGATCATCATTACCGCGTCGATTGCGCTTGTTGTCGCCGCGGAAGTCAGCGTTGAGGCAAGAGCGTAAGCACGGCGGTTCTTCTGCATCGGGAGGGGGATAAGCAGGCGGACCGCATCAGCAGAACGTTGGCATCAATCGTTTTTGATTGGTCAAGTTATTGCCGGCTCATTTCGGGCCGGTCTATTTTTGTCGTAAAGACACGGACAACATCGCCCCTGCATATACATAACGATAGGCGGTTTCCGCCGATGACAGCAGGCGGGGGTGAGAGCATGTCCGGCATTTTCACGGCGTTTACGTTTCTGTTGAAAGAGCTGACGTTTCTTGTCTCGTATATTAAAAACAATGCGTTTCCCCAGCCGTTAAGCGCTCAAGAAGAGGAAAAGTATTTGGCGCTGATGGCAAAAGGCGACGAGCAAGCCCGCAACCGGCTCATCGAACACAACTTGCGCCTTGTTGCCCATATTGTGAAAAAGTTTGAAAATACGGGAGAAGAGGTTGAGGATTTAATCTCCATTGGCACGATCGGCTTGATCAAGGCGATTGAAAGCTATTCGCCGGGCAAAGGAACGAAGTTGGCAACGTATGCGGCTCGATGCATCGAGAACGAAATCCTAATGTCGTTAGTGTGCGGAAATAAATTACAATCTATAATATAACGAATTTTCCGCGCAAATCTGCAACATTTTGTTTTCAATGTAATCTAAACGAGTGGCGCATACATCAACCGGCATTTTAAACACATCCTGCATCTCACATAATATAAAATCTCGTTTTGCTGATAAGTCAATATATGTAAGCATGTGATAAGGAATTGCCGCGAATAGCATAAACCGGTTCGCCTGGATTTCTTGGTAATCTCGAAATGACTTGGACATGTTCAACTGATCCCCCACGTGCAACAATAAATGTCCAAGTTCATGAAAAAACACTTCACGCCGTTTAACAGAATCAAATCGCAAGTCTTTATGCAGCCCAATAATGCGGCAATCACTCCAATAGCCGAATGATCTTGATGCATAAACGATAGCAATGTCAAAGATATCCGCTAAATATTGCTCGTCGAGCTGATACGGATACAAGATGCCATGCTGTTTATAAACGTTTGATATATGCATTTCCAGATCGCCAGGCTTATATAAATAGTTCATTTCTCCCTCAACCTTTGTTGTATCATTTGCCTTTAATTATAGAAACATACGTTCTTTTTTGCAAGAAGAACATGGTATAATGATGGGAAATGAGAGGATGTGGAAGATTATGGGGAATGCGAAGCATCTTAATAGTTCCGAAAGCCACTCTCTCTAGGAGTGGCTTTTTTGGTGTTTTCTTGCTTGATGTTCTCTCCAGGGCAAAATTTTTGTTTCAACATATGTGATGTCCGATGTTCGCATTTTTCGCATATCGGCTTCCACGAGTGCAGCATTTGTAAATGTCCCAGATGTAATAAACCATGTTCCGATGCAGCCATGGTTCTTCTTGGCGCTGTCAAGTTCACGTATATCTTTAACCGTCACCTGGCTTTTGGAACGATAGTAGTGCTTCACTTGTACCGCTATCTTAAGACCGTCTGCCTTATTAGTGACAACGATATCGACGCCCCCGTCTTTTGCCTCAGGTGTTTTGATCGGCTGCCAGCCGGTTGATTTTAAGTATAAATACACAAGTTGCTCGAATTCCAACCCTGATAAATGCTCAAGTGGCGTTTGCAAAATAACGTGATCCGAACGAACGCCGTATTTTCCAGTTGCCGTTTTGATGCCTTTCTTGGACTCCGATATTTTTTTCTGAGGGGATTGTCTTTTCCTTGTTGAAGATTTGACAGGGATTAATGATTCAATCAGGGCGACAACAAAGGCTGTTCCAAAAATCAAAAGTCCTAAGAAAACATATGGATTGTTAAACTTTGAACGGATAAGAAAAATGACAACCAAAAAAGTGAATCCGCCTAATCTTGCCAGCGTTTGTCTATCTCGTTTATTCATGATTTTTTCCTTTCTTGCTGGGCTCTCCATTTTACGTATTCAATGTGTTTCTTTATTTCATCGATTTCTTCTTCAGTTAATCCTTCGGTGTCGAAAAAGAATAGATTTGTTTGTTTTTTAGATTCCACTGTTGTCTTGCCGGTCAGCAAATAATCTGTTGAAACCTCAAATAGATCAGCAAGCTTGAGAAGCGTTTCATAGTCAGGTTCTCTTTTTCCTTGTTCATACATTGCATAGGTAGTACGGCCTACGCCAATCTTTTTTGCTACATCTTCTTGCCTCATATTCAATTTACTTCTAAGTTCCTGTAAACGATTCCCTAAATCGACCATTGTCAACATCCTCCTTAGGTTTAATTATAGTCGCAAAAAGTGACAAAAAAATAATTTACACAAATAGTGTATTTTGATATTGACATTACACGAATTGTGACATATACTTTGATTAACGATACGCGTTTTGTGACTTTACTTTAAAGGAGGTGATAACCTAATGAGGAAATGGCTAAAAAACATGCGTCTAAACAAAAAGATGACTCAAAAAGAACTCGCTGAATTAGCTGGGATTTCAAGAAGTACTTACGCTATGATTGAAAACGGCCAAAGAAATCCCAGTGTCGAAGTGGCAAAGCGAATCGCCAACGTTCTTTCTTTCGATTGGACATATTTTTTTGAGGATAAATGTCACATTTCGTGTATTGCGACTGCATAATTTAATGCCTATACATCCATTGTATTGAAAAGGAGTGAGAGAGTGAGAGTAAAAATTTCGCTCATCGTTGAGGAAAAAGAACACGTCAACAGAGCAATCGGATGCATTGATCATATGCTCGATGCAGTCATGACAAAAGATTACAAAGCTGCACGGCAAGTCATTAAATCGTTTGAGTCTGTGTTGGACAAGTTGCAAGAGATCGAGATGAAAAAAGCTCGAAACATGGGGCTATAAGGGTGGTAAGGGGGAAACTTGGATGAAAGTAACGATCATAAAGGGACCAATGTTCAGCCAAGTGGAGAAAGATGTGTATGCATACTTGGCTCAAGTCTTGCCCGATGAATATAAAAAAGTGCAAGAAAGACGGAGCGCTGATGAAAAAGCGTCATAAAAAAAGCAGCAAGCGCCCTAACGCTCACTGTCCTAAAAAATATGCCTATTAAAAATATAACATAACGAAGAAAGTCCAAAAAGGGGGACTCCGAATGGTGACAAAACAAAAGGCCGATCCGATGCAAAAATATGTTCCGATTGTAATGCGGTGGATCGAGGAAGCGTTTGATATGACCGCTATCCAAGTCGAAGATTTTTCCGTGTTTCCAGCAGGAAAGCTGATCCGCGATGAAAACGGACACACCATGGTAGTGTTTTACGATGTTTGGACTGATCAAGTGAAATATACATTCCCGAAAAAGTGAGGATCACAGTATGCAGGCAGCACTTGACTTTCAAATGAGTCTTGAGAGGCTTTTTCCATCAGCGAAAAAGCCCCTCAAGATTATTCGGCTGATTGGCTATTCACGGATGAACAATGAATCTGATCCGCAAAAAGCATACAGTGTCGCGAAACGGCCTTGCATGAAGGGATGGCAAGATCTAAATCGCCCAGGCATGACAGAAGGAGAGATTCGTGCCTGGTTGCGGCAAAAAGGGTGGACAGGTCTTGTTATTCCAGACGGGTATGACGTTATTGACATCGACGAGCAGGAAGAAGGGGAGATGCTTCTTAAGGCGCTTTTGCGTGAAGGATATAAATTTCATGCGATTCGCACAATACGAGGCTTTCAATTTTTCTTTCGTTCGACAGGGAAAATCAAAGGACAAGACGCGACAGTGCTCATGGCTGGCGGCTTTGTCGGCGACTATCGGCTTTCCGGGCGCGGTCAAGTGGTTCTTCCAAGCGAAAATACAGGCGGACGCGAATGGGTACATATTGCCGACGGAGAACTGTCGCCGATGCCGATTTTCTTCGAACGGTTGAAAAAGATCGATAAAGCGCAGCGTCCATTTCCGATTCCAATGCACGAAGGCGGCCGGAACAACGCGCTGTATGCCCATTGCTGCCGTCTTGTTGAATTTGGCTATATACCGGAGCAAGTTTCCGAGATTGCTAGTTTCTTAAACCGATATTTTTTCCTTCCACCACTCGATCAACGAGAGTTTTCCACTATTTTGAGTAGCGCACTCAAACATGAACCAAGTGGAACAAACTATCATTCTCCGCCACCTATGACTTTCCCAGCACGAAAAGAAGGAGAACCGAGAAAATTCAATTTAACTGAAATGGGGAACGCTGAGCGTCTTGTTGCAAGAAATGGAGAAAATCTTCGTTATTGCGTTGAGTTTGAGGAATGGCTTATTTGGGACGGAAAGACATGGGTGGAGGATAAAAAGAAGCAAATCGAGCGCATAGCGATTCGCACGTTTCGTGAAATGTACGCCGAAGCAGCACATGAAGAAAACAACGATGCACGAAATGAGCTGTTAAGGTGGGCGAAGGCGAGTGAAAAGAGCTCGGTATTTCTCAATTCCATTGCGCGTGCCGAGGCGATGCTTCCAATCAGCCAGGAAGAGCTGAACAAAGATAAATTTTTGCTGAATTGCTCCAACGGAGTCGTTGATTTGCGAACAGGCGAGCTTCTTCCGCATGCGCGTGAATATATGATGACAAAAAATACCCATGTTCCTTACGATCCGAACGCAAAATGCCCAACATGGATTGCCTTTCTTGAGTCGATTTTCCGCGATGGCGACGAAGTGAAGCACGAAATTATCAATTTCTTGCAAAAAGCGATTGGCTATGCGTTGACAGGCGATATTAGCGAGCAAGTCGTGTTTTTCCTCTGGGGAACAGGGAGAAACGGAAAATCGACGTTTATCAACACGATTAAAGCATTGCTGGGCGATTATGCAAAGCAGACAAATTCCAATACGTTTACGGCAAAAATGAACGATTCCGGTATCAATAACGATATTGCGCGTCTGCATGGATCGCGTTTTGTATCAGCAGTGGAGAGCGAGGACGGCCAGCGTTTATCAGAATCGCTTATTAAGCAACTTACAGGCGGTGAGCCGATCACGGCGCGCTTTTTGCGGAAGGAATTTTTCGAGTTTGTGCCAGAGTTCAAGATTTTCTTTACAACGAACCATAAGCCAATCATTAAAGGCGATGATGAAGGAATTTGGCGGCGTATTCGCCTTGTGCCTTTTACTTACACGATCCCAAAAGAACAAGTGGACAAGCAGCTTCCTGAAAAGCTGATGAAGGAGCTTCCTGGAATTTTACGCTGGGCGGTCGAAGGATGCTTGAAGTGGCAAAAAGAAGGATTAGGCGAGCCAGATGAAATCAAGAACGCAACGGATGAATACAAAGAGGAAATGGACCTTTTAAGCAACTTCTTGAACGATTGCTGCGTGATTCATCCAGGCGCAAAAGTGCAATTGAACGAACTGTACAAAGAATATATCGACTGGTGCGAGGAAAACAGTGAGATTGCGATGAAAAAGCAAAAGTTTTCTGCAAGATTAGTGTTGCGCGGATTTGAAAAACGGAAATCCACCGGAAACAAAACATTCTTTTTCGGCATCGGACTTTCCACCGAAAGTTACAAAGTTACCTCTAGTTACCTGAATTCCGGTAAATCGCCTATAGGCGAAAAATTTACGGAAATACCGGAAAATAAGTCACTTAAGGTAACTAGTAACTTGGTTGAGGAAGAAATATAGTTACCTAGTTACCATGAGTTACTCATTTCTAGGTATTTCTCCTATAGGGCTATATATAGGAAAATACCCTATTTTAAGTAACTTTAAGTAACTAGGTAACTTATAAAGGAGGTTTTATATGTTATATAACCTTTTTTATCAAATAGAAAATCTAAATATTCAAATAAAAATAAAAAACAAAAAAATTAGCTTGATCTATGAAGAAGGCACATTGCCATTGGATTTAAAAAAGCAAATCAAGCAGCATAAACAGCAACTTATAAAGCGATTGGAAGAAAACGAACAAGCGCGGGCCAAAGGTTTTTTAGTGTATTGCTACGGCGAGTTTTACGAGTTTCGCTATGGCGCTGGTGCATATCTCTTTATTGAACGGGAAGGGGAGCTGGCCCACGTATGGCGTGCTAACTATATGCCGGAGGAACGAAAACCATACAAAATCAAAGTGCTGGCTGAACGCGTACCGTTTGACCAAGCATTTCAGGAAGCAGTTGGATTTATCGATTGGCTGCAACGGCAACGAAAGTGGGGCGATTCGAATGTCAAAGCCATTTAAATCATATTTACGCGAAGCGATCGAGCGAGTAAAGGATAAACGGATCGAGCAGCTTATTGCGATGGGACACACGAAAATGGAAGATGGGCGGCAATTGTCGGAGTTGACCGTCTCTGAACTAAATCATGAGTATCGATGCATGAAAGAATCAAGAAAAAAGAAGGTGCATGCATGATATACCGTTTCTTTTGCAAAATCTGTGGTTTTGAAGTCTGGAGCATCACGGTCATTCCGAAATTGAAGTGCCATTGCGGTTTGTATGCTTTACACGAAGAAGAGGAGGGGCAAGCATGATTAGATTGGATGTGTACACATGCAGTGTTTGTGGAGAAGGTTTTACTGTTGAAGAGGACAAGCAGCCTATTTCTTGTCCTCTTTGTGGATCAGCGAATTTTGAGTTTTCGCACACAATGCTTGGCGCAAATGTAGATGATGAAGATATTTTGAATCTTGGCGAGTATGTTGAATATTTGCTGAATATAGAAGACGAAGAATACATGCAGCCAAGAATTAAACGTCTTTTTCGCGAAATAAAGGAAGAAGTTTTTCGAATCGAAGCAAAAAGATATGCTGCGGATCCAGCCAACTGGGGAGCCAGCTGCAAATGGCCATATGATGAGGATGATCTTCCGTTTTGATGAAACACAATAGCAATTCTGTTTTTTGGGAGATGGGACAAATGAAAGAGAATGTAAAAGACTTTCTAGAATCGTTCTTGCTGTCAGCGATATTCGCGATCATAATGGGTGGCTTTCTTTATTATTTAACTAGTTAAAAGGGATGATGAAATGATTAAAAAGGATGATGAAAAAATGAAATGGCTGGCGCTAATAATTACATTCATTATTGTTTTGCTTTCGCATCTCGATAATGAAATAACACTGGAAAATATGGAGGGAATCAAATGGCTTATCTCTCTCAAGTAAAATCGAACGGTAAACAGTATATTTACCTTTGCATGTACGTAGGAAATCAAGAATATTCAACGAGAAAGGAACGTCGCGTATATTCGTTTGGTGAAGCAAGAAAAGCGCTTCTTCGCATGAAGCGATGGAAAAGAAGATTCACAGAGTTTCCCCAAGAACTTCTTGACCTTGGCTGCGGCATGAAAGAACTTGAAGAATGGATTCAAACGCTTGAAACAGGTATCACAAAAACGGGAAGAAGATTCGCAGTAATGACTCAAAAACGTGCAGTATTTTAAAGATATAATAATATATATAAAAATCCACGCCGCGCTATTTTTGTATTGTTGATTGTAACCCCTATAACCATAAGTATTTGATTTGGTCAGATTGATTTAATCGGGCGAAAGATTTTCTTTTCGTCCGATTTTTTTCTATATGACCAAAATTTTTTGGTGATATGAAAGCGGAAAAATAGCTTGTACATTTGAAGTGTGGGGGTGGTGGTCGTGAATGACCAAAATCAAATGACATCGAACATCGAATACGTTGAAATGCGCGAACATACGGTGATCGAAACGAAAGAAGGAAACATTGTGGTCATTCATGAGATCACTCTGGGCGATATTATCATTTCCGTTATATTGACAGCTATGCTGATCTTCATGGTCTTTGAACGATTTATGAGGAGGTAGGCAAATGTATACGCTTATATTTTTAGCAACGCCAAAAGACATACTGGCAACCTACCTCGTAATAATGGCTTCGTGCATCGCTGCTTTCCCCATCACGATGTTTCTGATCGAAACGATGAAAGGGGTCAAGCAACGATGGTAGAGACGGGAACGCTAGTCGCATACACTTTTAAAGTTGTATTTGGAAATGGCGACATTTTAACCGCGCTCGGAGCATGGGCCATTTTCTTGACGCTATGTTTTATTACGATGGCGGTTTACAAATCGGCGAGGTAAGGAGGGAGTAACGTGTCGAGTATTGGGAATGTTTTTGACTGGGCCTTTTTTTGGGGCGTATTTGGTTTTTTATTGAAAACCGTTGCTCCCTTCGTCATGCTTGTCGTCGCCATTGTCGCCGTCGGGATGCTGTTGCATGGCGTGATCGTGGCGATCAGATCGAGGTCGTGATAAGATGCCACAGTTTCAGACGTTTTTTACGCCAGCGAGGTTGGATGAGTTTTGGTATTACGTCAAATGGATTTTGTTTTATGCGGCACCTGCCATTATGATCATGGCAGCGGCCGGTGCTATATCGCTGTTGATCCCGGTCATTAAAAAAAGTTTTGCCAATGAAAACGAGATCAACAGACAGGATACTGATGATTATGAAATACGACGGTATTAGGTTTCAACTAGCATTGCTAGTGAAATAAATCTTATTAAATCAAGGAGGAATCATTCATGCCTGCTTTAGGTGCCGCTATTGATCTTTCTGGGCTGACGTTGCCGTTTTCGGTTTCAGATTTAATCGGCAGTGTCAACAGCCTCATTTCTTGGGTGGGTCCGTTTGTGTTGCTTGCCTTGGCGCTTGGGTTCGCACCGAAAATCATTTCTTTTATCAAGTCTATTTTTGGACGCGCCACGGCTAAGTAATGAGCCAAAAAAGGGGGATGTCACTGTCCCCCTTTTTTAACATAGGGGGCGTGGGATATATTATATGGTTAAAAAAATGACATTGATGATTTTAGCCATAGCGGTTGCATATGTGATGATCTTGCCCGATCGATCGTATGCAGCTGATGCAGTATGTTCAAACGGCGAATGTATCTATGGATATTTTGGATCCCAAAGCGGCGATGCAATCCTTTGGGCAGACAGTATATATCATGACGACAACTGGACAAGGGTAAAAATTCAAGGATCCGGACAAGGTGCACTGCAATGGTTTGATGCGTCGGGGAATTTATTGGGATCATCAGCCTTGGCTGGATTTTCTGATTATAACTTTCCTCCAGGAGCAAAAGGTTTTAGGATTCGGGCATCAGTAGGAGAATTTCATGCGTTAGAGGCATGGTCTGATAATGATTTATCAAGGCATGTAGTTTTTATGGGGGCTGATTCGGCTGGAAACAGCTGTATTGGTTGCGACCTATTCAATTGTCCTGGATGGAGTCAGTATATGGGGAAGCTCAATGAAATTAGAGATGCCATTCCTCCTGCGCCGAACTGGAACCAAGTCGCGGCCATTTTTCGCGATACGATTGTGCCGAAACTTGTAGCCGACCTTGAAGTGATGTTGGGAACAGCGCCGTCACCGCCGGCAGAGCCGCCAGATCTCCCGGGGGTGGACACACACGGCATTGAGAATAAAGTGCCAAGCATGCCTGATTCGGGGCTTGATACGTCGGGATTTACAAAGGGGAGAATTGAAAGCGAAGCGCCGGAGATTCCATTCCGAAACGATGACTCAGGCGGCTTTGACATCGTGAATCCACTCGACACATTGCCGTCATTGCCGGAAAAAATGCCTGAGCCGGGAAACACCGACGCAGGAGGATGGGACGCGGGACACCCGCAACAGCCGGATGACCAGCCAATGCCGATCCCAAAAGACCAAAGCGGGACACCGGACACCGGCAACGCGCCGATACCAAGCCAAAACAGCGACACACCGCCAAGCCCCGGTGACAACGGCGGCAACGCGCCAATACCAAGCCAAGACGACGGCATACAAGGATCAAAATACTACAAAAAACACCCTGATGATCCGGATGGGAGTGGGGGACCATAGGATGAGTGTTTAGAAAAGGATGTGAAAATGTATGTTTAAAAAGATAAAGAAAAAAATATTGCCTTTGCTTGCAATTGGGGCTATAGCTTCAAGTTTATTAGTACCTTTAGGAGTTTATGCTTATACCGGTGGGTTATTAAATGGTATTACTCCTACTGTTGTCAGTGGTAGTGTTAGTTATCCTGTAAGGTTAACAGATAATGTCTATTCTTCTCCTACTGGTTTTTACTCCGAATTTAATATTCCTGCTATTGTTCGTTTTGAGTTAGGTGGCGTATATGTTATTGACAAAATTGTACTAAAATGGTATAATGCGGGTTCTACTTTTAAGTTTTATGATAGTTATGGTAATTTATTACGATCTTATTCAAGTTCTGAAATTGCAACTGGTGCTTATGCCAATAATAGTACTCCCCCTACCATTAAAGATATTCCAGATATTTCAGGGGTTAAAAGAATAGAAATTGTTCATGCTGATACTTCTAAACCTGGACAAATTTATGAATTTGATGTGTTGGTTGCTTCTGATACGACTCCGCCTGCTGTTCCTACTGGTTTAACTGTTACTGGTGATGACGGCTCTGCTTCTTTGGATTGGAATGAAAATACTGAACTAGATTTGAGAGGGTATAATGTTTATCAATCTACTGATAATGTGAACTTTACAAAGATTACTGCTAGCCCGATTACGACGTCCAAGTATACCGTTACTGGGTTGATGAATGGTACTACGTATTATTTTGCTGTAACTGCGGTTGATACGTCAGGAAACGAATCTGCAAGATCTTCAAGCGTTTCTGTGACTCCGGTGGCAGATACTACTCCTCCAGGTGACGTTACGAACTTAAAAGCATCTGCCACCGATACAACGGTTGACTTGACATTTACTAATCCTGCTGAGGCTGATTTCGCAGGAACAAAACTATACTTAAATGGTGTTTTAAAGGCAATTTTAGATAAGACAAAAACATCTTATACATTCACTAATTTAGAGCCTAACACCACATATACCATTAAAGTTACTGCATTTGACACAAGTGGAAATGAATCAAATGGTATAACAACAACAGTCAAAACGAAGATTCCACTTGCTGAAGATGTTACAGATTTAAGCGCGGATGCAAAATACGATCGCGTGAAGCTGTCATGGACAAATCCAGACAGTGAGTTTTTCTCTCATGTGAAGATTTATCGCAAAAAGGTCGAACAAAAATCTTTTTGGGATCAGCTTTTTGGCGCGACAGCTGTTTCCGCCGCGACGACATCGGATGGCTATACGCCGATGTTTGAAACAAATGGGACGTACTGGACGGACTTGACCGTTACGCCGGAAACGACGTATTCGTACAAGGTTACGTCGGTCAATATTGAAGGAAATGAGTCGCAAGGGGTAACGATTGAAACGACAACACTGTCCGAGCCTGTTCCGGTCTTAACTGGCGTGGCGACAACGCAAAACGAAAACGGCGACTATGTCGTCACATGGACAAGCCCAATCAAAGGAACAGTGAAAGTGCTGATCGGTGGAAAGGAATATACAGTCGTTGATGCAGCATCCCAGCAAGTTATGATTCCAAAAGAAGATATGAAGACGGACTTCTTCGGAGGATATGACGCCAAATTAGTGCCAGTCGGAGAATTTGGCACAGAAGGGCAGGCTGTTCAGGTTCCCGCAGTTCAAGGCAAGACAATTGAATTTCCGATATTATTCGACGATTTCATGAAAACTGTTGTTAACATTCTCTCCTGGGCGGCTCCGCTGATCTTAGTGTCGCTTGTATTCATTTTTTGGAGGCCATTTATTGCATTTTTGCGAAAAACGATTTTCGTAAAAGGAGGGCGTATGAAATCATGAATATGAATGTCAATATCGTACAGGAGGTCATTGAAATCGTGTTTCAACGATACATGCCATATATTACGCCCATCCTATTTATTTTCGCAGTAGCAATGTTCGGTGAAAAACTGATTGGGCTGTTATATAGTCTGATTCGCAGGTGATAAGCAAGTGATAACGATGATTTTTGTGCCGTTAGTATTAGCAGGCATACTCGGCGATGCGTTTGGGAAGCTCTTTGATGTCATATGGTCAGTCATAAAGTGGATAGGGCGGCTGTTAAAAAAGCTGTTTCAGGGGCTTATTGATTTAATCGTCGGGTTTTTTGAAGTCATTTACGCGTTGATTGACGGGCTGCTGTACTTTTTGTATAAAATCGGCGTTCTAGCTGTAAAGCTGTTTTTGCTGTTTTTCGAGCTGGCGAAAATGATTGTTTCATTGTTCGTCGGTTTTGCAAAAACGCTTGCCAGCCTTGTATATGTTCCGCGCGGTGGAAGTGGAAATGGCTATTCAGACATGCTCGGAAAAATTTTCACCGCGATGCAGCCATTGAAACTTGAGCCGATCGCGTATATATTGCTTTTCATTCTATGGATGTTTACCGCCGTTGCGGCGATTAAATTGCTATCGTCCATTCGGGTAGGAGGGGAGTAATTCACTATGAACATTAAAGATTCGATACATGGTTTCATTGATAAAATCTTTAATCCTCCTATCACATTTTTAGATATGGGCATAGAAAAGCTACGCGCAGTTGGGCAAATAACCGCTCAGGGTTTAAATGTCGGCAAATATCTCGCCGTGTTTGGCGATATGCCGACAGCTTGGCAACTTGTCGTGTCGTCAGCGTTGGCATCCGTTGTGATCTTAGGATCGCTGCTGATTTTCCGATCAGTCATGCGTCTCTATTATAGTTTGAAAGAGGGTGTAAAGTGGTGGTAGATGCATTTTTCTATATGTTTACGCTTGGCGCTGGGGCGGCGTCCGGCATTGGTGTTGTTGCCTTTTTAGGGTGGAAAATCGTTCAGTTTTCAAATAGAAAAACCTTGAAGAAACAACAGAGAAGGGCGGTAATCTAATGGGATTGCTAAAGAAAAAGGAAAAGGACGAGTTTTTTCCAGAAACAAACGACATCCTGATTGTGTTTGACCATGAACAAAAAACGAGTGATATACAGCGTATTGATGACATTCGCGACGGGGCAGTGTATGTGACAGGCAAATATAAAGTGCCAATACATGACTGTGAGATTACGACTGGACCTGAGGGACGACACTTTTTCTATCGCGCGCCGTCGCGGTCGGTGCAGGAAACTCAACGATTGGCGGAACTGGAAAAAAGTATTGTTCTTCGGCAAATTACTTCATATCGTCCTCCGGAACCGAACCAGCTTGATATGACGAAAATCCTTTTATTTGGATTAGTGTTCTTTGCATTTATTATCGTTGGCATTTCCAGCTGTGGGGGAGGATCATGATGCAAAGCAATGCCGAAAAGCTACAAAACGTCATTTCCGATGACTTGTTTCCACAAGTGCAGCACATATCGGACGTCAAACAAGTCCTCGAAGAAATGACGACAAAAGCGCAAGAGCTGCAGGAATGGCAGATCAAGGCTATTTTATTACTTGAAAGCCTATCGAAAAATGAATATTTACACGGAAAAAGCGATCCGTATCGTGAAATTATCAACTTTATCATGCAAGGAAAAGTGCTTGTCGCTGATCCGCAATACTATATCGACACGATCGAAGCGCTTATTCCGAAACCGCCAAAGCCGGTCATTGTCGCTCCAAACGGGGCGGAGAGGGGGGGCAAGCGTTAATGGCTCATCATTTCTTCATTCAGGGGCCATTAGGGGCCGGTAAGACGCTAATAATGTCCATTCTAGCGCATCACTGGCGCGAGAAGGTACGTGCGCTTGGCGGAGATATTCAGTTGTTTTCGAACTACGGTCTTAAGGACTCGATGCCTCTTGAGCATTACACTGATTGGTACAAAGTGGCCGAAGCACAGGGAAGCATTTGTTGCTGGGATGAAGCGCAAATGGCGTTTTCAAATCGCAAATGGTCAAAATACGGCGCGACGATCGCCACAGAAGTTATGATGTTTACGCGAAAAATGAAGAGCGTACAAATATATTGCTCGCCGTCAATCAACAACGTGGACAGTCGCATCCGGCAGATCGTCGAGGTTTTGATTAATGTCCGAAAGATTGGCGACCGCGGTTTTGCAATCCATTTTACGGATTATCAGACAGGTGAATTTATGCATAAACAGTTTTTGCCGATGTGGAAGGCGAAGAAAATATTTAAACTCGGACTATATGACACAGACACAATGGTGCTAGGGTTTCCGTTGCCGTCTACCGAACGAGAAGGGAACGAATTTTTCAGGACTCTTGAGGAAATACATGAGAAATCGCGTCAAACCGTAAGGAGGGCTGCCCGTGAACTACTCACTGGTGCCGGAGCACTATAAAGATAAAGATCCGCGTACATTGTTGTATCATTTTCCGTCGATACCGGTTGTGAAGTTCGCGAAAATCACACAGAAATTCTATTTTTTCAAACAGCTTGAAATCGCGCAAGACATCGTAAATCGCATGGGCTATATTTTACTTCCGTCCGCCTGTATGCACTGGGAACGAGTAAAGCAGTTTGCTGATAGGCGCATTAGGATCGGACGAAACTCCTTTTTTATGATGCGTCCTAATGAGCTGACAGAGTCTGAACGTCGCAAGTTACAAGAATATCTCGACGAAATAAAAAAAGGGGAGAAATCATGAAGATTCAATTGACAAATACGGAAGTAGGCATGTTATTGATTCACATGGGGATAATGCGCAAAGAAATCAAAAAGGCATTGAAACGAAATTATAGTTTTTTTGAGGCAAAAAGACAGCTTGCTTGTTACGATTCGATCATTGACCTGCTTGGACGTGTTGTCGATGATACTAAGAAGCTGTGTGATATAGAATTTTCAGATGAACAGAAAGAAATGCTGGCGTCATTCATATATTCGTACACCACGATCATTAAGCAGGAGGCCGGGCGTGAGAAGATTGATGCCAGTGATATTTTGCAGGCGTTTGAAAAAATAGCTGCTCGATTAGAGGGAGGGCGGCATGCATATGCTGAAACTATTTAAACAACTGGATTTTTGGCTAAGCCTAGTTATGGCCTTATGTGGCATTGCACTGAGCTATATCATTGTTCCGTATTTATTCCCCGATGTAATGGAAGGCATGTTTGCAACGTGCTTACTAACTGGTCTGTTTATCGGCGAATTTTTAGGGGAGACGAAACATTTGATGAAAGCAATAATTAACGAAAGAATAGCAACAAAGGAGCATATACATGAAATCAGACCTGACAACAGGTAGCATGTGTGGACATGTTATCTGTTTTTTTGTTTGGTCATTTGTACAAACGATAAGCGCATATCCTTCAGCAAGAGGGGGTATGCGTATGCGCGTCCGCATCATATATGGGGAGCATACTGACAAGGCAATTAAGGACTGCTATCATTATTTAATAAAGATATACATGTTAAGAAGGGAGCTAGCCCAAAAAGATGAAGGCGATCTACGCAAGAGTATCGACGGAGGAATCAGCTCAAAAGGGGTATTCGATCGCTCACCAGATTGATGAGGCCAAGAAAAAAGCAGGAACAGACCAAGTGCTGATATATACGGATGAAGGCTACTCCGGGGAATTTTTAGAGCGCCCAGGGCTTGAAAAGCTGCGGGATGATGTAAGGAAAGGGCTTATTGAGGCCGTTATCGTTTATGATCCCGATCGCTTAGCGCGAAATCTTATGCATCAGTTGCTCATTGACGATGAGCTGCGCAAAAATAACGTTGAACTCATTTTTGTGAACGGAGAGTACGAAAATACGCCTGAAGGCAAGCTGTTTTTTTCACTCAGGGGAGCTATCGCCGAGTTCGAAAAGGCTAAGATCAGAGAGCGAACAATGGCAGGCAGGTTACGAAAAGCGAAAGAAGGCAAGATTGTCAAAGATGATAAGATTTATGGCTACGATTATGATAAACAAACGGGCCAACTTGTGATAAACGAAGAAGAAGCAGAAATTGTCCGATTTATTTTCGACAGTTTTATCGGCCAGGATCGTTTTAAAGGGATCAATGGGATTGCTCATTACCTGACGGAGAAAAAAGTGCCAACGAAAACAGGTAAAACAGTCTGGCATCGTCAAGTGGTGCGGCAAATCCTGATGAATGAAACGTATATGGGGAAAAGGCCGCAAAACAAGTGGAATACGGAGGGAATGATTGCAAACCGGTATCGCAAGGATCAGAAAGTGCCCATGACGTTGCGCCCAAAAGAGGAATGGATTTATGTCGATGTGCCTGCGATCGTTACGGAGGAACAGTTCAGGAGAGCGCAAATCCTGTTAGAACAGTCCAGGCGCCGATATGCTAAAACGACCAAGCATAAATACTTGCTGTCCGGCTTATTGCGTTGCGCCCAGTGCGGCAATACGATGACAGGGCGATATACGAAGAATTGGGGGAAGTATTATCGCGAGTATACGGACATAAAGAACACAGCAGGCGCTAAGTACAGGGGCTGCGGGATGACTGTTAGAGCGGACGAAATTGAAAAAGTTGTATGGTCTCATTTAATGGACATATTCAACAATCCCGATCGGTTACACGATTTCCAGCCTGAGAGAACAGATGGCAACTTTGAAAAAGCAGAGCTCGACAGGCTGGCGAAAGAAATTGAACGGGCCAGGAAAGGGCGTAAACGCCTGTTAAACCTTGTGACAATATCCGACGATATTGACTTAGAGGAAATCAAAGAGGAAATCCGTCGTCTGCAACAGCGGGAGAAGGATTTAACAGAGCAATACGCTCAGTTGGAACAACAATTAAGGGCACTGCAAGATACAAAACCTAGCGAGCATATATTACGTGAAGCGATAGACTTTTTCATGCGGCATAAAGATGAATTAAGCTTTGAGACAAAGCAAGCAATAGTGCGCAAAGCGATCAAAGAAATTCGTGTACTTGACAAAGATGATATTGAAATTATTTTGTTTTGATTTACATTTATTTCCGCACACTAATGACATTAAAAACGAAATCCTGATGCACCTGCGTTCATTAAAAAAAACGCGCAAAGACGTTTCACTGCATGAGCCAATCGGCCAGGACAAAGAAGGAAACGAAATCAGCCTGCTTGATATTTTAAAAGCCGAAGGCCAAGACATCGTCGATGAAATCCACTTGAACATGGAGCTCGAACAAGTCAAACAATATATCAGCGTGCTTGATGAGCGGGAAAAAGAGGTGATCATCAATCGCTTTGGCCTCGGCCGGCAGCGGGAAAAAACGCAGCGTGAAATCGCTAAAGAGCTCGGCATCTCAAGAAGCTACGTCTCGCGCATTGAAAAACGGGCATTAATGAAAATGTTTCACGAGTTTTATCGGCAGGAAAAAGAAAAACGGCGGTCATAACAAAAGCGGGTTGCTGGTGCAGCGACCCGCTTTTCCATTTTGTTTGCAAGGAACGTATAGTATAATGAAAAAATGGACAAGGAAGCGAAAGACAAGGGGGAAAAACGGTGCACGAAGTCATTCAATCCATGTTTTCATTTTTGACCAGTTTAGGCTATGCCGGCATCGCTCTCGCCTTGATGGTGGAAGTTATCCCGAGCGAGATCGTGTTGGCTTATGCCGGTTATTTGGTAGCACGGGGGGATGTCTCATTTGCTGGGGCCGTGGCAGCCGGAACAGTAGGCGGCACGGTGGCGCAACTGTTTTTGTATTGGATGGGCTACTATGGTGGACGACCGTTTCTAGATCAGTATGGGAAATATGTATTGATCCAGAAAAAACATTTGGATGTGGCGGAACGCTGGTTTGCGAAATTTGGCCCCGGCGTCATTTTCAGCGCCCGGTTTATTCCCGTCGTCCGCCATGCGATTTCGATCCCGGCCGGCATCGCTCGGATGAAGTGGTTGCCGTTTACGATTTACACGGTGTTGGCTATCATCCCGTGGTCCATCTTGTTTATTTGGTTGGGAGAGCAGCTTGGCCAACGATGGCGGCAAATTGACGAGATGGCGGCGCCATATGTCCGACCGGCTATCGCAGCGGCGGTGGCGGTGGCGGTGATTTACATCGTTTGGCAATGGCGGCGTCGCGCTGCAGATGAAAACGAGCGCATAAAATAGTTGCCCGTCCGCATGCTGTCGGCTATATTTATACATGAACCATCTTTTGGCTAAATTTTTATGAAAAATGAGGGACGAACGTGAAACGTTGGATTATGATTGCGTTGCTATTCGCTGTGGGGCTATGGCTTGTGCCATACAGCGTGCCGCTTCTCTTCGCACTTGCGACTGCGCTTTTGCTCGAGCCGTCCATCCGCCGATTGCAAGAAAACTATAAGCTGAAGCGCGCGCACGCCGTCACGGCGATTTTTTCATTGTTTATCATCATTCTGGGGCTTTCCCTTTACTTTCTAGTCGTTATTTTTGTACAGCAAGTGATGGCGCTCTCGCAAAAACTGCCTTACTTCTTAAGCGAAACGACGAAAGTGCTCGACCGCCTCATTCAAACGTGGCAGTCGTATTCCAGCTCCATTCCACAGGAAATCATCGATTCGCTTGAACGTGGCGTAAATACCGTCGAGCAAATGCTTTTGTCGTTTGCGACCAATTTGACGCAGTCGCTTGTCCATTATATTGCCGCCATTCCGGCGTTTTTGATTCATTTTTTAGTGTATTTGATCGCGCTGTTTCTCATCTGCCTCGATTTGCCGCGGCTGAAGCACGGCATGCGCCGCTACTTGTCCGAACGGACCGAACAGCGGCTTGGGATGGTCGTCGCCCAACTGAGCAAAGCGGGGATCGGTTTTTTAAAAGCGCAGTTTTTGCTTAGTTTGATTACGTTCTTTCTTGCGTTAGCCGGTTTGCTGCTGCTCGGTGTCGATTATGCCGCGCTGATGGCGCTTGTCATTGTCATTGTGGATATTTTGCCGATTTTAGGGACCGGCTCGGTGCTTGTTCCGTGGGGGGGCATCAGCATCATAAATGGAAACAATGTGCTCGGCATCGGTCTGATCGTGTTGTTTGTCGTCATTACCGTCGTGCGCCGGATCATCGAGCCGAAAGTGTTTTCCACCAATTTGGGCATTTCCCCGCTCGCCGCGCTCGTCAGCGTCTATCTGGGATTTCAGCTGCTTGGCTTTATCGGGTTGTTCGTCGGGCCGGTCGTTGTCATTTTGATTGAGGCGCTTGCTAAAGCTGGGGTCATTAAATGGACGATCAAGCTTTGATTTTTTTCGGGCAAGGGTCTTCACGGATGAAGGGGGAAAAACCGGCGAACCGCCGGTTTTTCCGTTTGGACATGGGCAAGGGCGTTTTGGCAAGACGGCGGCTAAAGAAAAACCGCCCGCTGAAGGCGCGGCGGTCACTGAGTGGATGTGGACGAATCGTTGACGTCGGTGTGCGGCAAAATCAAAATTTCGACACGCCGGTTTTTCATCCGCCCGGCAGCGGTGGCGTTGGAGGCGATCGGCTTGTATTCGCCATACCCTTTGGCGCTGAAATAGCGTGGGTCGAGCTGCTTGTTTTCAAGCAGCACTTTCGTGAAATTGACGGCGCGCATGACGCTTAGCTCCCAGTTGGAAGCAAATTTCTCGTTATGGATCGGCACGTTGTCCGTATGGCCGCTGATAATGACATTGCGCGGCGGGTTCATGACGAGCAAAGCGGAGATTTCCGCCGCCAGACGCCGGTCTTTCATGCGCACTTCGGCGCTGCCGGAGTCGAATAAAATATCATCTACAATCGTAATGGCGAGCCCTTCGTCTGTCAAGGAAGTCTGCAGTTTTCCCGTCAGCTTGTTGTCGCGGATGTAGCTGTCGATTTTCGCTTTGATTTGCCCTAATTCTTCTTTTTCCTTTCCGCTTACGGCTGGAGAAGGCTGCTTTGCTTGATGCCATCCTTCTTCGTCTTGGGCCGGTGGAGTGATCGGCTCGATCGGGCTTTGAAAGTCAAGGACGCCTGTTCCGCCGGCAAAGGCGGTGCTAAAGGCGCGCGCAATTTCTTGAAACTTCTTTTGGTCAATTTGGCTGCTCGCAAACAAGACGATGAACAAGGCGAGCAGCAGCGTCAGCAAATCCGCGTACGGAATCAGCCACGATTCGCTCATGTGTTCGTCATGCCCGCTCTTTTTTTTCTTAGCCATTGGCCGTTTCTCCTTCTTGTTGCGTCACTAATTGGCGCCGCTCGCTTTCCGGCAAGTATGAAGCGAGTTTTTGTTCGATCATGCGCGGGGCTTGTCCTTCCAAAATGGACAGCACCCCTTCAATCATAATGTAGCGCACGCGCGCCTCTTCCTTCGATTTCCGCCGCAGTTTGTTGGCAAACGGATGCCAAAGCACATAGCCGGTGAAAATGCCGAGCATCGTGGCGACAAAAGCCGCGCTGATGGCCTTGCCGAGCTCGGCGATGTTTTCCATATTGCCAAGCGCGGCAATCAGGCCGATGACGGCGCCAAGCACCCCGAGCGTCGGCGCATACGTGCCCGCTTGGGAAAAAATCGCGGCATTCGCTTCGTGGCGTTCTTCCATGGCGGCGATTTCCTCTGTCATCACATCGCGGATGAACTCTTGCGTTTGCCCATCGATCGCCATGCTGAGCCCGTTGCGCAAAAACGGGTCATCAATGTCGTCCAATTTCGCCTCGAGCGCCAGCAGCCCTTCGCGGCGGGCGATATTCGCCCAATCGACAAACAGCGGAATCAGTTGTTCGACCGTTGGCGTCGCCGATTCCGTGAAAATGACTTTGAGCAGCTTTGGCACTTTTTTAATTTCCTGCGTCGGAAAGGCGATGACGACCGCTGCCGCCGTCCCGACGAGAATGATGAGGATAGCTGCCGGATTGATCAATACAGCAGGCGAAACGCCCTTAAAGTACATGCCCAACCCGACGGCAATGACGCCAAGAATGATGCCGATGACCGATGTTTTGTCCAAATGAATCCCCCCGCTTTTTCCATACGAACGATCTACGCCATTGGGCGTTTTTATAAAGAAACCATATTTATCATATACTGAATATAGGAGGTTGAAAAGGGAAAAAGGTGTGACATGAGACGCAAAAAGCCGCCCGCTCCATTAGGCTGACGGAAAGGGCAGCTCCGGTGATCGTCATATTTTTTTTAGCTTAAACGTGCCGACCATTAAAAACGATAAAATGAGCGCCAAAAACATAAACGACTGCGGCGGGAAGTACGGGATGGCCAAATAGCCGAGCGTCATCAGCACCCCGGCGGCCGTGATCGGCAGCCCCGCGAAGTAGCCGTTGTTTTCTGTGATGTTAAAGCGGGCGAGGCGGAAGGCGCCGCAAGCGATGTACAAAACGGTGAATACCGCGCCGGGCGCGCCGAACTCGTGGAACAAGCCTTGGTACATCAGCAAGGCGGGAGCGACGCCGAAGGAGACGATGTCGCTCATCGAATCGAGTTGCTTGCCAAGTTCGGATTCAATGTTCAGCTTGCGCGCCACAGCGCCGTCAAAGCGATCGACAAACGCTGCTAAAAAAACGAGCAGCACGCTCATATGAAGCTGCCCTTTCAGTGTAGCCAGGACGGAAAAGCCGCCAAGCGACAAGTTTGTCATCGTCAAAATGTTTGCCACGTTTGCTTTCAGCTTTTTTAACGTATAATCTAAATAGTCCGATAAGAACAAGTTTCCCCACTCCTTTTCCAACAGAAAACGCCAAAAGAAAATTCTACTACCATTATACTCATTTTGGCGGTAATATGGAAGGTAGTAACGAATGGCGATGTTGCGCTACTGGAGGGAACGTGCTTGCGAAAATGGCTTTATCGTTTGTTCATCGAGCTGACCAATCACTCGCTTTCTTCAAAGCTGCTCGCTTCGTTTGCCAAATCGCGCCTCAGCGGGCTATTGATATCATCGTATGCAAAAATTTATCATATTAACCAAGACGAAATGGAAAAAAGCCTAAAAAATTATAAGACGTTGCAGCAGCTGTTCGTCCGCCGGCTGAAGGCCGGGGTGAGGCCGGTCGACGCTGATGAGCATACGGTCGTCAGCCCGGTCGACGCTGTCATTGAAGACATGGGCACGATTCGAGAAAACTGTGAAATGATTGTCAAGGGAAAGCCGTATTCCATTGCGGAAATGCTCGGCAGCGTCGAAGCGGCTCAGCCATATGTGAACGGGTTCTTTTTTATTCTGTATTTAAGCCCGAGCCATTATCATCGAATCCACAGCCCAATATCTGGGGTGATCGAAAAGCAGTGGGCGCTCGGCCGCAAGTCGTATCCGGTCAACCGTCTCGGCTTAAAATATGGGCGTCGGCCGCTGGAGAAAAATTACCGCCTCATCACCGAGGTCACAGCCGGCGGCAAGCGCTTGGCAATCGTGAAAATCGGCGCCATGTTCGTCAACAGCATCGAATTGACCCATGAGGGTGAGCAACTTGTCAAAGGAGAGGAAATGGCGTATTTTTCGTTCGGTTCAACGGTCGTCTTGCTGTTTGAACGAGGAAGCTTCGCACCTGACCCGCGCATTGTTGCGCCCATGCCGATCAAAGTCGGCGAGCGGCTCGGCTATTGGTGCCAGGCGCACGAACGCTAAGGCTTTCGGAAACAAAAAAAGCCCGAAGGCCTTCGTTTATGAGGACAGCTTAATTTTATGGGTCAATGAACGGCGCTGGATTTCTTTTTCAATCAACTCGATGAATTCCGGGCTGAGGTTGAGCTCTTTCGCCTTGAAGTACGACTCGATCAACAGCTCGTCGGACAGATGTTTCATCGGGGGTGTCCTCCTTTTTTTGGATGGAATATGACAAGCATGTCATACATATAATGGTAGGTTACTTACACTGTACCATGATTTGTGAAAGAGAACAACCGTTCCATTATCCACAGAAAATGGTGGATAACATGTGGAAAACATGTTTATAAAGTGGTGAAAGTGCGATAACCAGCTTGTGTATAATGTGGGCAACAGTTATCCACAAGATGGAGAGGTGCAAAATTTGTCGAAAATTTTTTCTATTTATCATTGGCAAACTTTGTTTTGAAACAAACGATAAAATTCGCTATGATGGGAAAAGCAAATGGAAAGGCGGGTGTCCGGCATGCTTCACTACTTTTTGCCAAGCCAGTTTGCCAAGCGTGTTATCGACATTACCCCCGATGAGCTGAAGAAAAAAGGGGTCAAAGGGATTATCACCGATCTGGACAACACGCTCGTCGAATGGAATCGGCCGAGCGCCACCCCGGAGCTGGCCGCATGGTTTGATGCGATGAAGCAGGCGGGCATTAAGGTCGTCATCGTATCGAATAATAATAAACAACGCGTGCAGTCGTTTGCTAAGCCGCTTGGCATCCCGTTCATCTTTGAAGCGCGCAAACCGCTGACACGCGCGTTTTTGCAGGCATTAAAGATGATGGAGCTTAAGAAAGAGGAAGTCGTCGTCATCGGCGACCAGTTGCTGACCGATGTGCTTGGGGGCAACCGGCTTGGACTCAACACGATTTTAGTCGTCCCGGTCGCCCAGACGGACGGATTATGGACGCGCTTCAATCGAAAAGTAGAGCGGAAAATTTTAAACGTTATGCGCAAAAAAGGGATGATTTACTGGGAGGAATGATCGTGGAGCGACAACTGCGTTGCATCGGCTGCGGAGCGGCCATTCAGTTTGACGATCCGAAAAAGGCGGGCTATGCGCCGAAAAGCGTGCTCGAAAAAGACGAGGAAGAAATCATTTGCCAGCGCTGCTTCCGCTTGAAACATTACAACGAAGTGCAAGACGTGCCGCTTGATGACAGCGACTTTTTAAACATGCTGCACCGCATCGGGGAATCGAAGGCGCTTGTCGTCAACATCGTCGACATTTTTGATTTCAACGGCAGCTGGATTCCTGGTTTGCCGCGGTTTGCGGCCGAGAATCCGATTTTGCTTGTCGGCAACAAGGCGGATTTATTGCCAAGGTCGGTCAAATATCCGAAGCTGCTGCGCTGGATGCGCCGCATGGCTGAAGAGCTCGGGCTGCGTCCGGTTGACGTCTGCCTTGTCAGCGCGGCGAAAGGAATTGGCATGGCGAAGGTGATGGAAGCGATCAACCGTTACCGTGAGGGCGGTGATGTCTACGTCGTCGGCTGCACGAATGTCGGCAAGTCGACGTTCATCAATCGGATCATTGAAGAGGCGACCGGCAAAGGGAATGTGATTACCACGTCATATTTCCCGGGAACGACACTCGATATGATCGAAATTCCGCTTGAGGGTGGAGCGACGCTGTATGATACGCCGGGGATCATCAACCATCACCAAATGGCGCACTTTGTTGATGCACGCGATTTGAAGATCATTACGCCGAAGCGGGAAATCCATCCGCGTGTTTATCAGCTCAACGAAGGGCAGACGCTCTTTTTCGGAGGCTTGGCCCGCCTCGATTACATCAAAGGCGGGCGCCGCTCGTTCGTCTGCTACATGGCCAATGAGTTGACGGTTCATCGGACGAAGTTGGAAAAAGCCGACTCCCTTTATGCCAATCAGCTTGGCGATTTGCTGTCGCCGCCAAACAAACGCTATGCCGCTGAATTTCCGCCGCTTGTGCCGCGCTCGCTGTCGGTCAAAGAGCGGAAGACGGACATCGTCTTTTCCGGACTCGGCTGGGTGACGTGCAACGACCCGGGTGCTCAGCTCGTCGTCCATGCTCCAAAAGGGGTCGACGTATTTATCCGTCAATCGTTGATTTAATGGAAAGCGGGAGGGGGAGAAACGTGGAAAAGGTATACGGGTTGATTGGGTTTCCCGTCGAGCACTCGCTGTCGCCGCTCATGCATAACGATGCGTTCGCCCGTTTGGGCATTCCGGCGCGCTATCATTTGTTTTCCGTCGAACCGGGGCAAGTCGGCGCGGCGATCGCCGGCGTGCGGGCGCTCGGCATCGCCGGGGTGAACGTGACGATTCCGCACAAACTGGCGGTCATTCCGTTTTTGGACGAAGTGGACGAACATGCGCGCCGCATCGGGGCAGTCAATACGATCGTCAACAACGACGGCCGGCTCGTCGGCTATAATACAGACGGGCCCGGTTATGTCCAAGCGTTGGAAGAGGAAATGAACATCGCCTTGGACGGCAAGCGGATTTTGGTGATCGGCGCTGGCGGTGGGGCGCGCGGCATTTACTTTTCGTTGCTGTTGACGGCAGCCGAGCGCATCGATATTGCCAACCGGACGGTGGAAAAAGCGGCGAGGCTCGTCGGCGAAGGGAACGAACGCCGCTCGGTGTATTTTTCACTCGCCGAGGCCGAAACGCGGTTGGCCGAATACGATATTATTATCAATACCACTTCTGTCGGCATGCATCCGCGTGTCGAGGCGCAGCCGCTTTCTCTTGAACGGTTGCGTCCAGGGGTGATCGTTTCCGATATTATTTACAACCCACTGGAAACGAAATGGCTGAAAGAAGCGAAAGCGCGCGGCGCCCGTGTGCAAAACGGCGTCGGCATGCTCGTATATCAAGGGGCGCTGGCGTTTGAAAAATGGACCGGCCAATGGCCGGATGTCAACCGGATGAAACAGCTTGTCATCGAAGCGTTGAGGAGGTAAGATATGCTAACGGGAAAACAAAAACGATTTTTGCGCGCTCAAGCTCACCATTTGAAACCGATTTTCCAAGTCGGCAAAGGCGGTGTGACGGAAGCGATGACCGAACAAATTGCGGCGGCGCTCGAAGCGCGCGAGTTGCTGAAGGTAAGCGTTTTGCAAAACTGTGAGGAAAACCGCTATACCGTCGCCGAGCAGCTCGCGGCCGGAACGGGGGCGAAAGTCGTGCAAGTGATCGGCAACACGATCGTCTTATACAAAGAATCGAAGGAGCATAAACAAATCGTTCTGCCTGACTGACAACGAGAGCGGCCACGGCAGGCGGCGGGAGGAAAGAAGATGGGAAAAATCGGGATTTTCGGCGGCACGTTTGATCCGCCTCATTACGGTCATTTGCTCATGGCGAATGAAGTGCTTGACGCCCTTCGGTTGTCAGAAATCTGGTTTCTGCCCAACCGCCTTCCTCCCCATAAGCAGCACGAACAAGTGACCAAAAGCGAAGACCGGCTGCGCATGCTCGAGTTGGCAGTGGCGGGCCATCCGCGCTTTCATATTGAGACGATCGAGCTTGAGCGCGAAGGGCCTTCGTATACGTACGATACGATCCGGCAGCTTGTCGCGATGCATCCCAATGACGAGTTTTATTTCATCATCGGCGCCGATATGGTCGAATATTTGCCCCATTGGCACCGCATCGATGAGCTCATCGAGTTGGTGACGTTTGTTGGCGTCAAGCGGCCGGGGTTTTCAATGGAAACGCCGTATCCGGTCATCGAAGTTGAGGCGCCGCAGTTTGCCGTTTCTTCCTCGCTCATCCGCGAGCGGGTGCGAAACGGGCAGACGATTCGTTATCTTGTGCCGGAAGGCGTTAGACTTTATATTGAGGAGAAGGGGCTATATGGAGCGAGAACAGGCGTTACTGATCGTGAAACAACAGCTGACAGAGCAGCGCTACGAGCATACGCTTGGCGTTGTCGATACTGCCGTTAAGCTGGCCAAGCAATACGGCGCCGACGCGAAAAAGGCGGAACTGGCGGCGATTTTCCACGACTATGCCAAATTCCGTCCGGTCGAGGAAATGAAACAAATCATTTTGGCGCAAAATATGCCCAACGATTTGCTTGCTTACAACAGCGAGCTATGGCATGCGCCCGTTGGCGCCTATTTGGTGCAGACAGAAGTCGGCATCGACGATCTAGAGGTGCTGGATGCCATTCGCTACCATACGTCCGGGCGGGCGGGAATGACGCTGCTTGAAAAAATTATTTATTTGGCCGACTATATTGAACCAGGGCGCCGCTTCCCCGGCGTCGACGACGTACGTCGCTTGGCGGAAGAAGACCTCAACCGGGCGCTTTTGCAGGCGGTGAAAAATACGATCGCGTTTTTGCTTGAGAAGCGCCAGCTCATTTATCCAGATACGATTCATGCGTACAATTCACTCATGCGTGAAGTGAAGGGGGAAGCAAAACGGTGACGGAACAAGAGGCGTTGCAGCTTGTCGTCCGCGCGGCGGATGATAAAAAGGCGGAACAAATTGTCGTCTTGAACATGAAAGGCATTTCGCTTGTCGCCGATTATTTTGTCATTTGCCATGGCAATTCGGACAAACAAGTGCAGGCCATCGCCCGCGAAATTCAAGACCAAGCGGAAGAACACGGCCTAGTGGTGAAGCGGGTTGAAGGATTCCATGAGGCGAAATGGGTGCTTGTCGACTTGGGCGACATCGTTGTGCATGTTTTTGCCAAAGAGGAGCGCGAGTATTACAACCTCGAACGGCTCTGGGGGGACGCCCCGACGGAAGACGTCGCGGCTGTGCTGCAGCCATGACGTACGGCCGCTTCGCCGACTGGTATGATGCGCTCATGGCTGAGGCGCCGTATGACGCATGGCAATCGTTTGTTGAACGGGCATTCGCCCAATACGCCAAACGGCCGGGGAGACGGGTCATTGACATCGGCTGCGGGACGGGAGAGCTTGCCATCCGCCTTGCCAAGGCGGGATGGCAAGTATCCGGCGTCGACGTGTCCGAGCATATGCTCGCCGTCGCCCAGGCGAAAGCCGAAGCGGCGGGAGTGGAGGTGCTGTTTTTCGAGCAAAACATGGCGGAGCTCGACGGGTTTTCTGATCTGGATGGCGCCTTCATGTTTTGCGATGCTCTCAACTATTTAACGGATGAAGAGGATGTGAAGCGGACGTTCGCCGCCGTCTCCCGCGCCCTTGGCGGCGGCGGGCTGCTTTTGTTTGATGTCCATTCGGTCTACAAAATGGACGTCCTGTTTCGCGACGCCGTGTTTGCGGACCAGGACGACGACCTCAGCTACATATGGACGTGCCATCCGCTTGACTGGCCGCACAGCGTCGGGCATGAACTGACGTTTTTCGTTCGCCGCGGCGAGTGGTACGAGCGCTATGACGAATGGCATGAACAGCGCACGTTCGAGCGCGCTGTCTATGAGCGATGGCTCGATTCCGCTGGCTTTGAGGTGCTCGAGGTGACCGCCGATTTCACCGATGCGCCCCCGACCGAGACTGCGGAACGGTTGTTTTTCGTCGCGCGGAAGCGGTGAGTGGCGGGGAGAGTGAGAGACAGGATAGACGAAAAAGAAGGCGTTGTTGCAAAAAGTTGATGGAACATTGCTAAAAAAAGCCGGAGAGGCTTTTTTTTTTACGTGGATGTGGAAATTAAGGAGTGTGTGGATCATCATAAAGTGCTGTCAAGATTGACACGTTTCGACCTATGTGCAAATGAAAGATGGGAAAAATTTAAAAAAGATGTGTGATTTAGAAGGATTATGAAGATATTGGTCGAAATATACAAAACATAGGACAAATGGTCTGAGAGAAAACGTCTGGTGGGGTTGAACTGAAAATGAACGATGTTTATGCCCATACGCCGCGGGAAAATGGACAGGAATGGCATCGGTTGGACGAACATTTGTTAAGCGTAGCGGAAATGGCTCAATCATTCGCCGCTCCCTTTCAAGGGGGAAGAGTGGCTTATTTATGCGGCCTTTTGCATGACTTGGGAAAATTCCATCCTCTTTTTCAAGAATATTTGAAAAAGCAAGCAGATGGGGAAATGGGCCAAAGCGTCCCTCATGCGATTTGGGGAGCGGCGTTGATGTACCAAGTGTATTGGGGAAAAATGCGCAATCGATATGCCTGGCAATGGTTTTCGCTGCCGATCGCCGGCCATCATGCGGGTTTGCATTCGTCTCACTATTTATCATCTACCCTTGAACAGAGCTTAAAAGAACAACATTTTCGGGAAGTCTTAAACCAAGCCGAATCGTTCCTAAAGGAATTCGTATTTCCATGCATGCAAAGTGTGGAAAACGTTTGTTCGTTTTCTGAAACGGAAAGGGAGATGTGGATTCGCTTGATCTTTTCCGCGCTTGTTGACGCTGATTATTTAGATACAGAGCGCCACTTCCAGCTGGAGCTTTCTTCGCTCCGAACGCCTGTGGCTTCGATAACGGATTTATGGAATCGATTTACCGCCGATCAGGAACAATTAACAAGCCGCACGGATGATACAGCGGTGAATCGGATGAGAAGGGAAGTGTATGAGGAATGCGTCTGCGCCGCCTCCAGACCGCAGGGAGTATATCGGTTGACTGTGCCGACCGGAGGGGGGAAGACGAGAAGCAGTTTAGCTTTTGCATTGAAACATGCGGTGGAACATGGACTTGACCGCGTTATTGTCGCCATTCCGTATACAAGCATTATCGAGCAGACGGCGGATGTATACCGCGGCATTTTCGGGAACGATGCGGTGTTGGAGCACCACAGCCAAATTGAGGTGGATGATGAGAAGGAAGAAGCGGATGAACGGCTCATCCAACAACGCCTCGCTGCGGAAAATTGGGACGCTCCCCTCATTGTCACGACAACCGTGCAGCTGTTTGACAGCCTGTTCAGCAATCGTCCAAGCAAGGTGCGCAAACTGCATAACTTGTCGCGCAGCGTCGTAATTCTCGATGAGGTTCAAACGCTCCCGACAGAACTGCTAAAGCCGACATTAGATGCATTGGCCATGTTGGTGCGTCATTGTCAGACAACCGTTGTCTTATCGAGCGCCACTCAGCCGTTTTTTGAGGAAAGCCGATTTTTGGATGTATTTTCCGAAATAGAGGTCAAAGAAATGTTGCCGCTTCCGACCGTGAATCGTCATTTTCGACAAATGCAACGAGTGGACTATGAGATATGGAAATCACCCGTTTCGTTGCTGCAGCTTGTCCGTTTCATTCGCCAACATAAGCAATTATTGGTTGTCTTTAACACGAGGAAAGAGGCGAAAGAGTGCGTTGAACTTCTTCAAGAGGACGAGGGTGTATTCCATCTTTCCACCCTTCTTTGCGGCGCACATCGCCGCCGAATTTTAGAGGAAGTTCGTGAACGTCTAAAGAAAAATCAACCTGTCCGCCTCATCAGCACCCAAGTGGTGGAAGCAGGGGTTGATTTGGATTTTCCGATTGTCATGCGCCAAATGGGGCCGCTTGACCGGATTGTACAAGCAGCAGGACGCTGCAATCGCGAAGGAAAAATGGATAAAGGAAACGTGATTATTTTTGAAACAGAAGACATGCCAAGTCCAAAAGGACCATATCGAACAGCGATGGAAACAGCACGGTTCTTATTGGCTCAACGCCATCCTAATGATTTGCATGATCCCAATATATTTCGGGAATATTTTCGTCGTTTATTCGCCTCGGTGGATGTGGATTCGAAAAACATCCAAAAAGATCGGGAAACACTTGATTATCCATTAGTTGCCGAAAAATATCGCCTTATTGATCAGGATACGGTTTCCGTCATCGTTCCATATGCAGAGGCGTCGGAATACTTGCGAATGTGGGAATCTTCTCCGTCCCGCTATTCGTTTCGCCGTTTGCAACCGTATATGATCCAGTTATATCGTTTTGAGGCGGAAAAGCAAGAAAAGGACGGGTGGCTGCGGGAGGTAGCGGACAATGTCTATGAGTGGCTTGGTGACTATGATGAACGGATAGGAATTAAAGAAGAAGTTTACGATCCACTCAGTCTGATTGGATAGAAACGGCGATGGAAAGGAGACATGAAATGCAACGTCGAGCGAAAGTGCAGGTGAAGGTGTGGGGGGAGTATGCTTGTTTTACAAGACCAGAATTTAAAGTCGAGCGCATCAGTTATCCGGTGATGACGCCGAGCGCAGCGCGGGGGGTATTGGAAGCGATCTTTTGGAAGCCGGAATTTCGCTACGAGATTCGACAAATCGGGATTTTAAGTTTAGGGGGTCAGCAGGCGATTTTGCGTAACGAACTTAAAAACAAACAAGGTAAAAAACCAATTTTGATTGAAAACGATCGTGCTCAACGAACGAGCTTGATTTTAAAAAACGTTGCTTATTGGGTTGTTGCGGATATCGTTTTAACAGGACGAGCAGTGGATCCAGTCGCCAAATATCGTGACCAGTTTAACCGCAGGGTTGAAAGGGGGCAGTATCATCATACGCCATATTTAGGAACAAGGGAATTTGCTGCCAATTTTTCACCTATAAACGAAAAGGATGTCGTGCAGCCTATTGATATGGATATCGGCACAATGTTGTTCGATCTCGCTTTTATCGAAGACAATTCCAGAAAAGAAATGGAGTTTCTCCGTCATGATGAAACAGGGACGCGAACGGTGGCTGGATTCGCAAAGCCCATCTTTTTTGAGGCAAAAGTAGAAAACGGCTGGATGCATATTCCAAAAGAAAGATATCAACAGTTATATGTATTGGAGGGCCAAGATGCTTTACGAGTTGATTGAGTTGGCGGATCAGTTGCAGAGGAAAAAGAAAATGCCTCCTCTTTGCTATGAAAAAAAACTGATTAATTGGATTATCGATTTAAGCGGAGCGACCCCTTATTTAAAAGGCCCATTTGAAAAAGGGGAGTATCGCATGATTGAAGCTCCTATTCGACAGAGATCGGGACAATTGTCCGAGAACAACGTGAAACCATATTTATTAGTGGACGATGCGCGATATGTGTTGGGAGTTCCAGAAAATAACGAACCAAAAAAGATTCGTGAAGCACAGCTTGCGCATCAGGAATATGTGCGACTCATAGAAGAGGCCTATGATCACACAAATATGGCAGAGCTAAAAAGAGTTCTTGACTTTCTTCAAAGCTCTTTGAAAGAGCAGTTTTTTTCATCGATCAGGCCAAGAGATATTGTTACATTTCAAGTAAATGAAGAATCGCTGATTTGCGAGCATCCGAAAATCCAGCAGTTTTGGGTTCAACATTTAGAACAAGAGCTGGCGTCTAACGATAAAAACAATTGTGCGATTTGCAGAAACTACGCTCCTTATGTGCGCATTTTTCCAAGTGCGATTTCATTATTTGGCCAACGGCGCGGACTAACAAGCTTTAATGAAAAAGCCTTTGAATCGATGGGCAAAGACCAGACGAATAATGCGCCTATATGTTTTCAGTGCGCAACGTTGACTGTAGACGTTTTCAATTACTTGTTGCGGGAAGATAAACATCATGCAGAGTTATATAGAGACAAAAAAAAGAGAGACGATTTGCAAGCTCAAATGGCTGTATATTGGATCAATGATTCCATGAATGAAGGGGAACGAGGAGAAATTCAAATCGACGAGAGTGTGCTCGCTTCTATACTTGAATCAGGATCTTTTGAAGACGGGACAAACAACTTAACACCTCCCCCTGAGCTAAAGCAGTTGGAGGAATTGCTTGCTCTTCCGAAAACGGGGCGCGAGCAGGCGCTTCATTTAGACAAGACATTCTTTCACATGGCTGTCCTTTCAGCCAATAAAGCGAGATTAGTCATTCGTGAATGGATTCATACATCGATTTCTCAATTGCTGATGCATCTGGAGAGATATGCGGCGGCTGTACGCATCGTTCAACCGACTGGGGAAAAAGGCCATTTATTGCCGCTGGCATCTTTGATTCGAGCTGTTGATATGTCACCAGGGCTGGTGCGGCAATGTTTGCGCACGATTTATCAAGGAGCTTTTCCGCCTGCTGAATTGCTGCCGTTAGCGCTTCAACGTTTCCGCTCTTCGAAAGTATTGAGTGATCCGAAGGAAACGTGGAGATACCATTCATCAGCCAGCTTGTTAAAACTCGCTCTCACATATGGAAAGGAGGAAGCAAATACGATGCAGTCGTTAAACAACCATTACTTGCAGCCATCCTATATTTGTGGGCGATTATTGGCCGTATTGGAAGAAATTCAACGGCGCGCTTCAGGATACCGAATTGGAAGCACAATCGTTGATCGATTTTATGGCGCGGCTTCTACGGCTCCAGCATCGACATTTGGTTCATTGCTGAGGCTTTCGACAACAGCTCATCTGCCGAAAGTGTCTGTTGAGCTTGGCCGTTTGCTTGAAGAAGTGATGAAACAGCTGGATGAAGCTGGTGGTTTTCCGACGATTTTCAATTTAAGAGAACAGGCAGAGTTCGCGCTTGGTTTTTATCATCAACGCGCTGAGTTCCGCAGTCGCCATCAAAGCAATCAAACAAATGGAACGGGGGAAAGCCAATGATGGAGCGCTATATCGATCCGACAAAACGTCATGAATTTGTGTTGCTTTTTGATGTCAAAGATGGGAATCCAAATGGGGATCCAGATGCGGGCAACATGCCGCGTGTCGATCCGGAAACGATGCACGGCATTGTGACCGACGTTGCTATCAAGCGGAAAATTCGCGATTACGCCGCGATGGTATTAGGCAAACCGATTTTTATTCAAAGCCAAACAGCTTTAAACACAATCATTTTTCAGGCATATCAAGACATTGGAGTGAAGCTGGCGACGATCGAGCTGAATGAAGAAGAAAGTGAAAACGAAGAATTGATGAATTGGCTTTCACAGCTTGAGGAAAAAGGATTGGTGCTGGAAGACAATCGGGTGATCTACACTGGCGAGGATGTCAAAGAGAAGGATATTCGTGAAAAATTAACGGAAGGATTGGATGAGGCCGGTCTTAAAAAACAGCTGGAAAAGCCATTGCGAAATATGGCGAAACGTTTGGCACAGGCGGCAAATAATATGAAAATTGATGAACAAACACGCCAAAATGCGCAAAAGGCTTTGTGTCGAAAGTATTATGATGTCCGCATGTTCGGGGCTGTGATGTCAACAGGGCTGAATGCTGGTCAAGTGCGCGGGCCGATGCAGCTGACATTTTCTCGCTCAATTGACCCGGTATTTCCATGGGATTTGACCATCACACGCTCCGCGATCACCAAAGAATCGGATCGCCGCAGAAAACAAACGGAGATGGGAAGAAAGCCGTTAATTCCATACGGCTTGTATCGATTGCATGGATTCTACAATCCATTTTTAGGAGAAAAAACAGGGGTTACTGCGGAAGATTTAACTGATTTTTGGGATGCGCTCGTCCATTTATTTGCATTTGACCATTCTGCGGCTCGGGGAGAAATGAATGTGAGAGCACTGTATATTTTTAGTCATGAAAATGCGAAAGGGTCAGCTCCAGCCCACAAACTGTTTGAATTAGTGAAAGTGGAGCGGCGCCAACAGGAAGCGCCAAGGTCATTCAATGATTATGTTTTGCTTGGACCGGCAGATGAGGGGCAAAAAGACGTTTTTCTTGAAGGGTTTCCTGGGGTCACCGTGACGCGCCTTGTATAAAACGTTGGCGAAAGGGTTGGTTTTATGCAGTGGACTGAAGATGAGTGGATTATGCTATCGGCTTTGCAACATTATGTGTACTGCCCACGTCAATGTGCATTGATTCATCTCGAACAGACTTTTGAGGAGAATGTTTTTACACTGAGAGGGAATCGGGTGCATGAACGGGTAGATACACCGGAAGGAGAACAGTTGGGAGACAGAAGAGTAGAGCGTGCTTTGCCAATCTGGTCGGAACGTTTAGGGATTATAGGAAAAGCAGATTGTGTAGAATTTCTTCCTGATGGAACGCCATATCCAGTGGAATACAAAGCCGGAAAACGAAAAACGAAAGAGGCGGATATGGTGCAGTTGGCGGCTCAAGCTCTCTGCCTAGAAGAAATGTTCGATCGACCGGTGGCAAAGGGGGCCTTATACTATTATCAGTCAAGAAGACGGTTGGAAGTAGACGTGACCAAACCTTTGCGGCGACTTGTGGAAGAAACGATACAAAATGTAAGAGAAATGTTGCAAAACGACCGATTGCCGCCACCCGTCAATGATGCGCGATGCCGTGATTGCTCGTTGCAGGACGTTTGCATGCCACAGGTTCCTGCGAACGTAGCCGCTTGGATAAGCGAGGAGAACGATCATGATTAAAGTATTGTTGAATACGCTATACGTTCAAACGCAACAGTCGTATATACGGCTTGATCATGAAACGATTGTCGTTGAGGTGGAAGGGGCAAAGACATTGCAAGTCCCTATCCACCATATTGGTGCCATTGTTATGTTTGGACATGTTTCGATCAGCCCGTATTTGCTTGGCAAATGTGTCAACCAAGGCGTTTCTGTCATTTGGTATGATGCATATGGCCGTTTTTTGGCCCGAGCCACTGGCAGAACAAATGGAAATGTATTGCTTCGAAGAGCACAACATCAACTATTGGAAGATGAGAAAAGGATGCTCCATATCGCTTCACGTTTTGTATCCGGTAAAATTCGCAACAGCAAAAGCGTGCTGCAACGGGCGATGCGTGATTATCCAGAGCAGCGAGCGAGGTTGGAGCAATCTGTAAAGCAACTAGACCAAAGTTTACGTAATATTGGAAAACAATCGACATTGGATGAACTGCGGGGAGTCGAGGGATACGCCTCATCTGTCTACTTTGAAGCGTTCGCATCGCTCATACGGTCAGATGAGGACGGATTTTTTGCCTTTACCTTACGGTCTCGGAGGCCTCCTCGGGATCCGGTCAATGCTTGTTTATCATTTGCTTACAGCATTTTAACACAAGACTGCATCTCGGCATTGGAGGGGGTGGGGCTTGATCCGCAAATCGGTTATTTGCATGCGTTGCGGCCTGGGAAGCCATCATTAGGTTTGGATCTTGTTGAAGAATTCCGGCCTTACTTGGCTGATCGATTTGTTCTGACATTAATCAACCGGAGGCAACTGGATAAAAGCGATTTTGACATGCGCCCGGGTGGAGCTGTATTTTTGAATGAAAAGGGGAGAAAAACCTTTTTGGCTGCTTACCAAAAACGGAAACAAGAAGAAATCCAGCACCCCATTATCAATCAAAAAGTTCCGCTAGGTTTGTTGCCTCACGTACATGCCCGATTATTAGCCCGGCATTTACGGGGGGATATTGCCGAGTACACTCCATTTGTCATGAGGTGATCATTATTGGATATTTTAGTGACATACGATGTAGAAACATTAGAACCAAGCGGTCAAAAACGGTTGCGGAAAGTGGCGACCATTTGCCAAAATTTTGGACAGCGGGTGCAAAAATCAGTGTTCGAATGTAGCGTCAGTCAAGCGCAGCTGGAAGAAATGGAGCATCAATTGTTGCGTGTCATTGACTTGGAAAAAGATAGTTTGCGGATATATACATTGTACGGCAGCCGGTCAAAGGCGGTTCGTGTCTATGGAAAAGATTATTACGTTGATTATAATGATCCCATCATTTTGTGATGACAAAGATGACAAAATGCCGATGATATGTGCGGCAAGAAGAGAATGATACGCGAACATAAAGCGATGCTGAAAAATAGGGGGGATCGCGATGAGCGGAAAAGCTGGTTATAAAGCCGAAGATGGAAAATGGATCAGTGATCATTGTAACTTTGATCCAAGCGGAATGTGTAAGTTCGCGTTTTTATGTCTTGAAATCTGCTCAACACAAGATATCTAAACGCGGGCGTTGCACCCGGCTACCAAGCCGGGTGAGGATTGAAACATACTGATCTCGCAAACGGACAAGCAGGTCAATAGTTGCACCCGGCTACCAAGCCGGGTGAGGATTGAAACATGGTGGGGGAGCTCCCCCACACCCCCCGTCGCGTTGCACCCGGCTACCAAGCCGGGTGAGGATTGAAACGAGTGTATCGAAGTCATACGCGCTGGGGAGTTTTTGGTTGCACCCGGCTACCAAGCCGGGTGAGGATTGAAACCATGAATCGCTCGGCCATATATGGAAGATCGCACGGTTGCACCCGGCTACCAAGCCGGGTGAGGATTGAAACGCTTTGAGCAACTTTGTATCAACACGGCTGCTGTGAGTTGCACCCGGCTACCAAGCCGGGTGAGGATTGAAACCAAGTCTTCCGCATGCTGGATAAAGACCATCAAAGTTGCACCCGGCTACCAAGCCGGGTGAGGATTGAAACCAGAGGACATCATGTCGCGTCTTGAAAAGGACATGTTGCACCCGGCTACCAAGCCGGGTGAGGATTGAAACATAGCCGGCGCCGGAATTGGAATGAAGTGGCCGTGCGTTGCACCCGGCTACCAAGCCGGGTGAGGATTGAAACAACGTATGCGATCCCTAAGATTTGGGGCGAATTGGTTGCACCCGGCTACCAAGCCGGGTGAGGATTGAAACACCGCACCAATATCCACACTTTCGATGATAGATAGTTGCACCCGGCTACCAAGCCGGGTGAGGATTGAAACAAAGTGGAAATGCCACTGATCGATAACATTATCGAGTTGCACCCGGCTACCAAGCCGGGTGAGGATTGAAACACGAAGGCTTTTGACGCGTACGAGTACAACGCTTTAGTTGCACCCGGCTACCAAGCCGGGTGAGGATTGAAACAAAGAAACAGTTGGAAAGAAAGTGAAAGTACTAGGGTTGCACCCGGCTACCAAGCCGGGTGAGGATTGAAACTGAATATGGGGCCAATCGAAGGCGGCGACACACCGTTGCACCCGGCTACCAAGCCGGGTGAGGATTGAAACCGAATGGAATGAATGGTTTGAAAAAGGGATGGAGGTTGCACCCGGCTACCAAGCCGGGTGAGGATTGAAACTAGTTGGTGGGGTGCATGGGATGACACCGATCAGGTTGCACCCGGCTACCAAGCCGGGTGAGGATTGAAACATAAAGCAAAAACACACTATCCCCAGCACGGGTGAGTTGCACCCGGCTACCAAGCCGGGTGAGGATTGAAACACGATGTTCATCATTACGGCCGCCGTTGGTGAAAAAGGTTGCACCCGGCTACCAAGCCGGGTGAGGATTGAAACCTCCCGTTTCCTCAAATTAAACTCGATGGTCGCTGTTGCACCCGGCTACCAAGCCGGGTGAGGATTGAAACACAAGTTTTTCTATCTTTGAGTTTGGTATCATTCGTTGCACCCGGCTACCAAGCCGGGTGAGGATTGAAACATCTTCGATAATCGTACAATTAAAATCTTTATCAAGTTGCACCCGGCTACCAAGCCGGGTGAGGATTGAAACTTTGCTTTCACCGTCCGGTGCATCATCTATAAAAACGTTGCACCCGGCTACCAAGCCGGGTGAGGATTGAAACACCGCACCAATATCCACACTTTCGATGATAGATAGTTGCACCCGGCTACCAAGCCGGGTGAGGATTGAAACTCGTTCGTCATGTCCCATGCCTGTCACCTCGATTGTTGCACCCGGCTACCAAGCCGGGTGAGGATTGAAACTTTTGTCTGTTCACTATTTCACCCCGCTTGTCCAGTTGCACCCGGCTACCAAGCCGGGTGAGGATTGAAACACAAGTTTTTCTATCTTTGAGTTTGGTATCATTCGTTGCACCCGGCTACCAAGCCGGGTGAGGATTGAAACAAACAAGTCTTCCCAAACTTGCAGGAAAATTCTAGTTGCACCCGGCTACCAAGCCGGGTGAGGATTGAAACAAAATGCGAACGTCCAAGCTGTTGTCGGCGCATATGGTTGCACCCGGCTACCAAGCCGGGTGAGGATTGAAACGAAGCGAAGCGGATTAAAGCAATGATCGCCAGGCAGTTGCACCCGGCTACCAAGCCGGGTGAGGATTGAAATCAAAATGCGAACGTCCAA